>CALEYW010000001.1 GCA_937927945.1 uncultured candidate division WPS-2 bacterium
TTCGCAAAGCAGTTGACTCACATGCTCTCGGCATCAAGCCCTACAGGCTCCTAGGTTGCTGAAAAACCCGCGGTGTCCGGATCGGGCTCGAATGTTTCGTCGAAACGAGGAGCGATGAGGGAGCAACGCCGTAGCGTTGTGACCGACGAGCGACGAAGCTTTCGGCGGAACAGGCGGGTTCGAGACGGTGCCGGGGGGTTTTCAGCAACCTGCTAGGGCTAGGTCGCCGCCTCGAGCGGCGTCTTTGCGGCCTGTTTCGCGTCGCGGATGCTCGACGGGTCGGTAGCCGGCGCTACGGTGCGGGCGATGTCGCGGACGGGGGCGGCAGCGCGACGCGGAACGCGACAAAGTGCGTTTGAGCGTTGCACGTCGCGCATTGCACGAGCATTTTGACGGGCACGTAGTTCTTATCGACAGGAAACATCGCGGTCTGCCGGGCCGCCGCCCCCTGCGGGAGGTTGAGCGGGTTGGGTTTGATCCAGTGATCCGCGATCACATACGCGATGTCGTCTTTGTCGGCGAGCGAGTAGGTGATGAGATCGATGAAGTTGCGATGGAGACCGTTGCGCACGACCGTCGTCATCACCATGACACGCTGATCGGCCGGCACCATCATCGTCTCGGGATGATCGGCCGGCGTTGCGTCCCGCACCTCGAGGACTTGCAGACGAACGATCCCGTTGAACAGTTGGTCGCCGACCTTGCCGGCGACGCCGGTGACCTGGTTGGCGCCCCCCGGGATCGGCGTCGCCGTCGGCGAGCCGAGCACAGGGACCGTCGCGAGCGAGGCGCATGTGAGAGCAACGAGCGCAAGGCGAAACATCGGCGAACCCTCCCGCGTGAAGATCGTCGATGCTAGCGCCGGCGCCACCGGAAGCGCAAGGGCCTTCGGGCTTTCGCCGGGGCAACAAGGTCCCGACGAGCCGCATCCACTCCGAAGGGCGTCAATGCTTGATCCGTGAGTGCTCCAGGTCGAGCGCGCGTTGGATTCGGCGCAGAACGACATTGTCGATTTCACCGCGTTCGCGCAGCGCGATGAGCGCCTGACGCTCGGCCTCGATCACTTCGTGTTCCGCGCTGGATTGGCGTCGCGCAGCTTCGCGACTCGTGGGATCGGGCGCACGTTCCGCGCGCTGACGCAGATGTTCGTAACGGCGACGAAGGACTTTCGCGTGCTCCGGATCGATGCGGCCTTCACGCTCCAGCGCGCTGATGCGCTCGAGCGCAGCTTGGGAGACAGCTGACAACGCACGCTTCAGGTCCTCATCTTCCTCGCTGCCGGTATCGGTAACGTGGAGCCGCGCGACGGCCGCCGGAAGCGTGAGTCCCCCGCCGACCAACGTGACGACGATGACCGTGAACGTAAGGAAGACGATGAGATCGCGATGCGGAAATTGCGCGCCGCCCGAGACGGTGAGGGGAATCGCGAGTGCGGCGGCAAGTGAGACGGCGCCGCGCAAGCCCGACCAGGACGCAATCACGGCGTGCTTCCAGTTCGGGGCCGAGTGCTCCGAGGCACCGCCGACGAATGGGAGATACTCGATCGCCACTATCGAGGCGAAGCGAACGAAGACGACAACGAGGTTGATCGCGAGCGTATACCAGAGTACGTTTTGCCATGAGTAGCGCTCGAACACACGGGCGGCGATGTCGTGCAGCTGCAATCCTACGAGCAGAAAGAGCAGCGCGTTGGCGACGAAGACGAACGTCTCCCAGAAGCCGCTCAACTGCAGCCGCGTCTCCGGTGTCATGACGGTCGGAGTACGCTGGTTGACGTAGACCCCCGCGGTGACGACGCCGAGGACTCCCGAGGCGCCAACCCACACGGCGGGAACGTACGCGACGAACGGTAACAGGAGGGAGATGAAGGATTGCAGCTCCGTATCCCTGACGCGGCGCCACCCTTCGACTGCTGCTCGACCGGCGGCCAATCCGATGACGATCGCACCGACCGCAGCGATGCCCAGGGATACCGGCATGCTCCCGAGGTCGAAGATCCCCGTCACCGCCGCGTTCACGGCTACCGCGTAAAGAACGAGAGACAACGCATCGTTGACGAGGCTTTCGCCCTCGACGATCGCGATGAGGTGCCGCGGCATCCGGAATCGCTCCAGGACCGGCACTGCCGCCAACTCGTCGGTGGGCGCCACGATAGCGCCCAGGACGAATGCGACGGCCCACGTCAGGTTCGGGACGAGCGCGTGCGCGGTCGCCGCGACGGCGAATGTGGTGACCAGCACGAGGCCGATCGCGAGCATGCCGATCTGCGTGCGGTTCGCCCACATGACGTCCGTCGGAGCGGTGACGGCTTCCCAGTACAGCAACGGCGGCAAGAAGATCAGCAGCACGAGGTTCGGATCGAGGTGCACGCTTGGCAGACCTGGGATGAATCCGAGCGCGAGGCCGGCCAGAACGAGCACGATCGGATACGGAATGTTGGCGCGGCGTGCCAGCACGACGAGTGGGATCGTCACAGCCAGCAAACCAACGACCAATCCAATCTGCGTTTCCAACATCGCTTACGCGCCGCGCGTCGTCAGCACCGTCTTCGCAGCCGCCGCACGTCCCGCTGCCTACCGCACGGGTTCCGGGAAAGAAGGCGTCTTGGGGGAACAGCCGTCCTGCGAGCCGACGGGCGGCGTATACGGCAGCGGCTGCGTGTCGGTCACGCCGAACTCGAGCGGGTAGAACGATCCTCCGTCCGTCATCGTCACCGTCGTCGAGGAACCGGACGAATGTGCGGGCAGCTGGTACGTCGTGATCCAGTACGGCTGAGGCAGGCGGACGCAGCCGAGTTCCTTGAACTGGCCGTCGACGATAAAGCTGCTGCGCACGGGACCGCCCAGCGGCTTTTCGTAGAAGTACACGAGGTGCGGATCGTCGGTCGGATTGGCGAGCGCGAACGTGATGCGATGAACGACGCCGTAGTCGCCGAAGTCCCGACCATCATCGCTGGGGCCGAGATTGCGGGGCGTCGGCGCCCGTCCGCCATATTGGACGGTCGCGGCCGGTCCGCCGACGATATACGCTTGCGAGATCGCACCGAAACCTGTGAGGTCGAACGTACCGTGCCGCCGGTGACCGTCGAACGGCACGCGCGGTCCCTCGAAATACGCCTCGGGGCGACTGCCCGCGGAGGAACTCACGACGGAGAGGGTGACGGCGCCGCCGCTCACCACGTGAACGTCGAGGGCACCAGCGACGAGCTCGCCCTGCAGAATCAAGCCGTGCCGCACGATGAACGGCTTCCCCGGTACGATGTCGACGACGGCCCCTTCGTTATTCAGCTGGAATCGCAAGAAGTCACGTGTCACGGTGTGGCCGACACTCATGACGTCGAGATCCGGACCCGCATCGGACGCTATCAGCTGCACGCGCGAAGGGGCCGTCGCGGTCAACACGACGTCGAGATCGTGCGGCAAGCCGATATCCGAGTGGTAGTAGTACAGCCGCGCCGGCCGGTCGGCCGCGACGGTGCCGCGAAAGATCACTCCTTCGCTTTGAAGATACTCCGGGTCGTCACTCAAGAACAGGACAGCGGGCGCGGCCGGGGCAACGACCACACTGTTGAGCGTTACGGTCGTGATGCCGGTCACCGCAGCGTCGCCCGTATCAGCCACGATCGTCACCGTCACATTCACGGCGGCGCGCGACCCCGACGCGAGCGGGAGCAAGGGCCACGGAGCGATCGGTCCGTAGCCGACGGAGGCGCCGGGACGGAGCGTCGGCCGAATCTGCCGATCCAGCGCAACGCGAATTTGTGCATCGAGGAACGGGGCATCGGCGGCGGGTGAACCGGTAACGTCGAGCGAGATGCTCGACGGAATCACTCCCGCCGGCAGCGACGAAGGGGACGGCGACGGCGACGGGGCCTCGCTCGGCTGCGCAACCGCGGCGTTCCCGATGAGCACGAGAGCGATCCCGACCATCGCGACGAATCGTTTGTTCACTTTTCAGATTGCCGCGACGCCATTGATCGTGCCGCTTCGTCTCGTGCGGCGGCATTCCCGGTCCCGTGGGTTCTACGCGTGCACGAACTGTCCCCAGAGCCGCCGGCTCGATGGGGATGCCGCCGGCGTGGTGACAACCGCAATGCCGCGCGGTGTGAACCGACCGGTGAAATGCCGGTTGCCGATCTGCAGCCACAGGTTTCCCCCGCCGGTCAAGCGGCCGGCGAGGGTCACGGGGTTGCTGAAGTCCGGCTTGTACGTTCCCTGGATCGTCCCCTCGGGATTGAACGTCAGTATCAGCGTCCCGAAGTCCACGTTGAATTTGCGAATCTTGAAGTAATCGACGGTCGCTGGGTCGAGAAACGTCTTGTACGTGTATGTGACGCGCTGATTCGGCGGTGGCGTCGGCGCCGGGGTGAACGTGGCGGACGGCGCGGCCGGCGGAGCCGCGAACGTTACGAAGACCGCGAACGCGGCCGTCGCGAGTCGGAAAGGGCGGTCCATGACGAGTCTCCTCGCCTGCGTTCTTACCCGCAACCGGTCCGCCCGGCGGGGTAGGATCGTGCCGGCCGGGAGCTGTGACAAGGAGCGAACTCAGGGCGACGGCGGTTATGCGATTGGCCAACGCGATCGTGCAACTCGATGCGAAGAACGCTCGGTGATCCCCAGGTTTCTTGACAACCGCGCGGCGTGCCGTGCAATCGCGGTAGCAGCGGTCGTATTTCTCGCGGTCATCACACCGTGGACTTCGGCACGCGGCGAGGTCATGGCGATTCCGATTCGCGTTGTCGTCGTCACGACGTTCGAGCCGGGAGCCGACAGCGGCGACACTCCGGGCGAGTTCCAATACTGGGTCGAGCGACTGCCCCTATCTGAGACCCTCGCGTTTCCGCAGGGCTATCGAGATCTTCGTTACAACGCCGCTCGGGGCGAGCTCGGCATCGTAACGGGTGAAGGCGCGGAGCGCGGCGCCGCCTCGATCATGGCGCTCGGCTCCGATCCTCGCTTCGATCTTTCGAAGGCCTACTGGGTGATCGCGGGGATCGCGGGCGTCGATCCGAATGCGGCGTCGGTCGGGTCGGCTGCGTGGGCGAATTGGGTCGTGAATGCCGATCTCGCGTTCGAGGTCGACGCGCGCGATATGCCGCGGTCGTGGACGACGGGCATCGTTCCTTTCGACCGCAAGACACCGTATGCGCGACCGGCCCCCGCTGCCGACTCGATGCATGGAGTGGAAGCCTACCAGCTCAACCCGGAACTCGTGAACTGGGCGTATCAGCTCACTGCTGCGACGCCGCTCGCCGACGACGCAAACCTACGCCAGATCCGCGCGTCCTACGCGAGCTTTCCGAACGCGCGTCGACCGCCGTTCGTCCTGCGAGGCGATAGCCTGTGCGGCGACCGGTACTGGGTGGGACCGTCCATGAACGCCTGGGCCGAACGTTGGGTAGCGTACTGGACCGGCGGCCGGGGCACGTTCGCGATGACCGCCGAAGAGGACGCCGGTATCATGCAATCGCTGACGTTCCTCGCTGGGGCCCATCGCGTCGACACGCATCGCGTCCTCGTATTGCGCACGGCGAGCGACTACTCAGCGCCGGGCGACCGCGAGGACGCCGCGAGCCTCCTCGAACAAGACGCGAGTAAGAACGGAGAATCGGCCTATCGCGAAGCGCTCGAGGCCGCGTACCGAGTGGGCAGCCGCGTCGTAGACGAGCTCTCCGCGCACGGGACCCGCTATCGCGAACACCCACCGGTCGCGCGATAATGATTACATATCCTCCGCGTGCGCGTCCGGCGCTATCGCGTCGAGCAGCAACCGCTTTGCGCGATTGAAGGGAATCGAGGCGACGTCGCGCGGCCGGGAGACGTCCACGCGCATTTGCAGCGCGATGCGTCCGGGATGCGGGCTGAGCACGACGACCCGGTCGGCGAGATAGACGGCTTCTTCGACGCTGTGCGTGACGAACAGAATCGTCTTGCGATCGGTCGTCCAAATGTCGAGCAATCGCTTCTGCAGCGCGCTGCGCGTGAGCGCATCGAGCGCGCCGAAGGGTTCATCCATCAAGATGACGGCCGGATCGTTCGCGAGCACGCGGGCAATTGCGACCCGCTGCTTCATGCCGCCGGAAAGCTCGTGCGGATAGCGGTCGGCGAAATCACGTAGGCCGACCATCGCAAGGTAGTGGGCGACGCGTTCGGCGATCTCGGCTTTCGGGCGTCGGGCTTGCGTTGGCCCGTACGCGACGTTTTGCGCGACGCTGAGCCACGGAAAGAGCGCGTAGTCTTGAAAAACCATGCCGCGGTCACGACCCGGTCCCGCGACCGAGACGCCCGCGACGTCGACTGCTCCACTCGTCGCCGTCTCAAAACCGGCGATGATGCGCAGCAGCGTGCTCTTGCCGCATCCGCTCGCGCCGATGATGCATACGAACTCGCCCGGCTCGACCGTCAGGTCGATCCCGCGCAGTGCGGCCGTTTCGACGGTCGTGCCGTCGCGGGTGCGCGAGACGTATGTTTTTTCAAGCGCTCGCACGGCGAGCGCCGGCGGCGGCGCCTCGGCTACCTCGGCTTCACGCGCGAGCATTGGGATTCCACCACAGCGCTCGCCGCCCGATCGCGACGACGATTCGGTCGCTCGTAAAACCGAGGATGCCGATGAAGAACATTCCGGCGATCACCAGGTCCGTACGGCTCAGGTTTCGCGCGTCCATGATCGCCGCACCGAGCCCTTGCGGTACCCCGGTCATCTCGCCGACGACGACGAGCACCCACGCAAAACCCAGACTGATCCGCAAGCCCGTGAAGATCGAGGGCAACGCGGCCGGCATGACGATCTTCGTGAGGATGGCGGTACGCGCGGTGCCGAGCATTTCGGCGGCTTCGATCAAGCGCGGCTCGACATATTTCACGCCGTCGACCGTGTTGATGAGGATCGGGAAAAACGTACCGATGAAGATCAGTGCGACGGCGGCTTTCGGTCCTACCCCGAACAGGATCATCGCAAGCGGCAGCCATGCGGTCACCGGAACGGGGCGCAGAAATTGCAAGGTCGGATCGACGAACCGCGCGAGCACGGCGCTTCGCCCGAGAACGATGCCGAGCGGCACCGCGACGATCGCGGCGAGCAGAAAGCCGCTAAAAACGCGCGAGATGCTCGCCAGCGCATGGCCCAGGAGCGTGTGCGAATACGCGTAATCGTAGATTCCGCCGAATGCGAAATCCCACGCGGTCAGCGCTACCGTCGAGGGCGGCGGTATGAGCGAGAACGTGCTGCGCGCGACGGCGAATTGCCAGAGCCCGACGAGTACGATCGGGAGCGGCAACGCGAGCAGCCAGCGCGGCAGCCGCGGCATTACACCTTCCCGACCGAACCGAGGACCGATGTGTCGATGAAGCTGCTGTAGTTGGGCAGCTTCGCGATCTGCTTGAGTTCGAGCATCTGCGACCCGTAGTATTCCGCGCGCTTGCGGTACGGATCATCGATTCGCCATTCGAGATCGACGTTGGGTAGAGCGTAGTCGACGACGTTGGCCGCGATGCCCAGCGTCTTGACGGTCTTTTCGATGAACTCGGCCTTGTTCTTCGGATTGGCGGCGTGAGCGGTCGCCTGCGCGTGCATCTTCACGATCGACTTGACGAGCGGCAACTCGTTCTTGAGCAGCTCCGGTCGCGTCGAGAAGACCATGTTGACCGAGCCGACGGGCGTGTCGTACGGGAAGCTCAAAATCTTCCCCTTTCCGCTGATGACGCTGATCGACGGTCCGGGTTCGGCGCCGACGTACGCGTCGACGTCGCCGCGCGCGAGCGCGTTTGCCATATCGCCGAAGCTCAAGCGAATGAGCTGCACGTCCGTCTGCATCGCCAGGTTCGCTTTGCGCAAGACTTCGCGAAACACGACTTCCTGGGTTGATCCGGGCTGGTAGGCGACCTTCTTTCCTTTGAGTTGCGCGATCGTCGCGATCCCGCTGTCCTTGCCGACGACGATGCCCATGCCTTTGTTGCACGTTGCCGCGATGACCACGACCGGCTCGCCGGCTGCCGCACCGAGCGTCGCTGCCGCAAGACCGAAATTTCCGAAGTCGACCGCGCTGGACACGAGCCCATTCTTGCCGTCGGGCGGGCTATCGAACGGAATGACTTCGACGCGAACGCCGGACGGAAGGAATTGTTCGTAGAACTGCGGCGTCATCGAGTGGATGAGCTTGAGCGTCCCGATCTTGACGGTCCGCACGTCGGCTGCACGCGCCGCACGCGGATACGCGACCGTGACGGCGGCACCGAGAGCCCCGCTCAAAAATTCCGTTCGGTTGATGTTCACGCGGTTCTCCTCAGCGCGGCCAGGGCGGTTTACGTACGGGCTGCGAGGCCGGTCGCATCCGGCCAATGCGTTAATCGGCGCGACGTTCGCCTCGACATTTGCATTCGACGGGGGCAGCGTTCCCGTGCGAATGGAGGCAGATGGAGATTTGGTCGTTGTCTGCCCGCGAACTCGCCCGCGGATATCGCGCGGCTGCCTTCACTCCGCTCGAGGCGCTCGATGCGATCCTCGAACGCGTCACGTCGCTCGAGGGCGGGATCAATGCGTTCGCGACGCTCGATGGCGCGGGCGCGCGCGAGGCGGCGACCGCGGCGGGCGAACGCCTGGGCCGCGGGGACGCGCATCCGCTGTGCGGAATTCCACTCACCGTCAAAGATTTGATCGCCACGCGCGGGCTGCGCACGACCGGCGGTTCGCGTCTCTATGAAGGGTACGTGCCGCCGGCCGATTCGGCTGCTGTCGAGCGCGTGCGCGCGGCCGGCGCCGTGATCGTCGGGAAAACGACGACGTGCGAATTCGGTCACAAGCTCACCGGCGACTCGGCGCTGTTCGGCCTCACGCGCAATCCGCACGATCGCAAGCGAACGAGCGGCGGATCGAGCGGCGGCGCGGCGGCGGGACTCGCGGCGGGCTTCGGTCCGCTCGCGCTCGGGACGGATGCCGTGGGTTCGATTCGCGTACCGGCGGCGTTCTGCGGCGTCATCGGTCTCAAACCGACGTACGGGCTCGTGCCGCGCGCACCCGGCTTACCGCCATCGTGGGATTCGCTCGCGCACACGGGACCGATGGGACGCACGATCGACGACGTTGCGATGTTGCTCGACGTCCTCGCCGGGCCCGACAATCGCGACCGCGCGTCGATTGCGCTGCCCGCGACGTTTCAAGCGCCGTCCACGTATGCCGAGATCGACGTGCGAGCGCTGCGGATCGGCTTCACGCCAAGTCTCGGCGACGCGCCCGTCGACCCTGCCGTTGCGGCAGCGATTCGCGACGCCGTCGAAACTCTTCGCGCCGTCGAGCTCACCGTTCTCGAGGACGCTCCGGATTTGCGCGGAGCACTCGATGCGGTACGGACCATCGGTCTCTCCGAACTCGCGGCGTCGCGCGCGGACGACACGCCGGAGGAACGGGCTCGGCTCGACCCCTCGCTGATACGCGTTCTCGCGACAACGCCGGCATGGAGCGCGATCGACTACGTGCGCGCGACGGCGCAGCGAACGATGCTCTGGCGCGCGATGCAAGCGCTCTTCGAACGCGTCGACGTGCTGGTGCTGCCGACGGTTCCGATCGTGGCGTTCGCAGCCGGCGAGATCGGCGTGACGCAGATCGACGGTGTCACCGTCGACGAACATCTCGGCTGGTCGCCGTTCACGTTTCCGTTCAATCTGACCGGACTGCCCGCGCTCACGATCCCGACACGCTTGCGTGCGGCGGGGATGCCGGTCGGTCTGCAGATCGTCGGACCGCGCTACGCCGAAGCGATGCTGCTCGCCGTGGGCGCCGCGTACGAACGGGCCATCGCCGCGCCGATCGCACAGCCGTCCGGTCCCCAGCTTTCTTGAAACTGCCGGATATACCATGAGAACATGACCTTCCGACTTCTCGCCGCACTCGGAGCGAGTTTCGCACTCATCACGCCGCTGGGCGCCTCGGCGCAGGACACGCCGTCGTACGCTCAGCCCGCCGTACCGAGCTACGGCACGCAGGATCAGCAGATCCATGGCCGCATTCTCGGCTTCGACGGCGGCTACGCCGTCCAAGTCCGCGACGATAACGGCTACGTCGACAACATTCGCCTGCATCAAGGAACCGTCATCAACCCAACCGGCCTGACTCTCGCTTCGGGGATGGTCGTCTCGGTCAACGGCTACAACGCGGGCTCGTACTTCTCGGCCAACGAGATCGACACGCCGTACGCGTTGTACGGCCCGGTCCCGTACTACGCGGGGCGCCCGTGGTACGACTACGGTCCCAGCATCTCTCTGGGCTTCTTCTTCCAGGGTGGGGACTGGTGGCGCGGCGGCTACTATCGGCGCCCCGACTACGGCGGCGTCTGGCACGGCCGCGACTACGTCGCTCCCCGTGAGCGCGGCGGGTACGTCCCGCATTCCGACCGGCGCGGGGGCGACGGGCATCCGCGGGGCGACAACGGCCGCCATCGCTGATGCCCATCGCCGTCCCTGTCTCGCCGCGATCGTGCGCTAGCGGAGGTTCGCCGTTTCGAGCGTCGGGTAGTCGGTGTAGCCGCGTTCGTCTCCGCCGAACGTGTGATCCCAGTCGACGTCGTTGAGCGGAGCGCCGGTGCGGAGCCGTTCGACGAGGTCGGGGTTCGCAACGTACGCGCGGCCGAAGGCAACCAGATCGGCCTGGCCGGATGAGACGACTTCGGTCGCGAGCTCGCGCGTATAGCCGTTGTTCACCATCCACGGACCCGCGAAGGCCTCGCGGAGCTTCGCGAAGTCGAAGCCGTGGAACTCACGCGGGCCCTGCGTGTGGCCTTCGATCACGTGGGCATACGCGAGGCCGAACCGGTTGAGCTCGCGGACGAGCGGAAAGAACACGCTCTCCGGATCGCTGTCGAACGCGCCCGCCGACGGCGAGACCGGCGAGATGCGGATCCCGGTGCGATCGGCGCCGACCGCACCGGCGACGGCTTCGGTTACTTCGAGCGTCAGCCGGATGCGGTTCGCGACGGAGCCGCCGTACCGATCGGTGCGGTGGTTGCTGCCGTCGCGCATGAACTGGTCGAGCAGATAACCGTTGGCGGCGTGGATCTCGATGCCGTCGAAGCCTGCGGCGATTGCCTTCGTCGCCGCAGCGGCGTAATCGTCGAGGAGTCCGGGCAGCTCGACCAGCTCGAGCGCACGCGGCGTCCCGACTTCTACGAATTCACCGTTCTCGATGAACGTGCGGGAGTCGCGCGGCGCGATCGCCGACGGCGCGACGGGCAGAATGCCGCCGGGCTGCAGCGAGGGGTGCGAGAAGCGGCCGACGTGCCACAGCTGCAGGTAGATCGTTCCGCCTTCGGCGTGAACGGCGCCCGTGACGCGCTTCCAGCCCGCGACCTGCTCGGGCGAGTAGATCCCCGGCGTGAAAGCGTAGCCTTTGCCGTACGGGGAGATCTGCGTCGCTTCAGCGATGATCAAGCCGGCGCTCGCGCGCTGCCGATAGTACTCGACGTTGAGGGCGTTGGGCGCATCGGTTCCGGGCGTCGCGCGATCGCGCGTCAGCGGTGCCATGACGATGCGATTCCGAAGCCGCGAGCGGCCGAGGTCGAACGGCGTGAACAAGACGGAAGAGGACTGACGTTGCATCGTCGCCCGTAACACGATCGAACGCCAATCAGTTTGCAGCCCTGAGCCCCTGCGACATTTGACGGAACGCGCCGCTTTGCGACTTCGCCCCGCGCCGGAGACGACGAGGGCTCGATAAGGCGCGACGCGCACGTTGACAAGCAGTCTGCCGGACGATAGGATCAACGCGATGCTTTTTAGCGAGATGCTGTGTTTGCGCTCGTCCTCGCCGGTTCGGAAGAGGCTCCTCCTCGCATAGCATCGACTTCATCCGTCGTCGCGAGCCCTCTACCGAACGGTAGGGGGCTTTCTTTATTGCTGCTTCCCTCGAAAACGGAGACATTGTGAGATCTCGCTCGCGGCTCGCCGGCGTCGCCGCCACGCTCCTGGTCGTCTCGGGCATCCTAGCACCGGCGTTTGCGGAGGATGCACCCGGCGGAACCGTCACCGGCGAAACGGTCACGTTCGGTCAGTATGCCGACCAATCCGGGCCCAACGCCGCGATCGGCGCGGCGCGGTACGGCCTCGACGCATACCTGCAGGCCGTCAACGCGCAAGGCGGCGTGCGCGGAAAAAAATTGCGGCTGATCAGCTACGACGACGGCTATAAGCCCGCACAGACGGCGGCGCTGGTCAAGAAGCTGGTCTTCCAAGACGGCGTCTTCGCGATCGTGGGCGGCGTAGGCAGCCCAACGACCGCAGCGGTCGCACCGGCGCTCAACGATCTCGGCGTCCCGCTCGTCGGGATGGCGACGGGCAGTCCGATCTTCTACGAGCCCACGCGGAAATACGTCTTCCCGGCCTGGCCGCTCTACACGACCGACGGCAAAGCGATGGCGTCGTTCCTCAAAACGCACTTCGAGGGCAAGAAAGTCGGCGTCATCTACCAGGACGACTCGTTCGGCAAGCCGATTCTCGCCGCCGTCGAGTCGGTGCTCGGCCACGTCGAAGAAATCCCGTACTCGCCCGGACAAGTCGACTTCAGCAGCGCCGTCGTCAAGCTCAAAGCCGCCGGCGTCGACGCGCTCGTGCTCGCGACGATCGCAGCGCCGGCCGCGCAGATTCTCAACGAGCTGCCGAAATTCAACTACGCGCCGGTGCGCGTGCTGACCGGGTCGGCGTGCGGGTACTCGGAGATCTTCAAGACGATCCCGAGCCTGGAGGGCGCGTACTGCGCCGCTTTCCTGCCGACGCCCGAGGGCAAGGACCCACAGTGGGAAGCGTTCACGAACGCGATGGCGCGCTACGAACCAGGGCACCCGGCGGAGATCTATTCGGCCTGGGGTTGGCTCGCCGGACAGGTCGCGGTCGAAGGCTTGCGCCGCACCCGCGGCCCGATCACGCGTCAGGCATACGTCGCCGCGCTGGAATCGATCAAGGGCTTTCACACGATCGGCGGCGATCTGAGCTACAGCTCGCAGAGCCATCGCGGCATCGGCAGCCAGTTCATCTGGCAGGCCAAGAACGGGCGCTGGCTGACGGTTCCGAACTCGAAGGTCGAGCCCTAACGCGTTGGAGATTCTGCCGCAGATCGTCCTCTCAGGGCTCGCACAGGGCAGCCTCTATGCGCTCGCGGCGCTCGGCATCGTGCTGATCTTCAACGCGGGCGGCGTCGTCAATTTCGCCCAAGGCGCGATGGCGGTTGTGACGGCGTACGTGACCTGGGCTCTGCTCAACGGCGCGCACGTCCCATACCCGCTGGCGGTCGCGCTCGCGCTCTGCGCGGCGTTCGCACTGGGCATGGCGACGGAAATGCTCGTGCTGCGCCGCGTCGCGGATGCACAGCCGCTCACGCAGATCGTGGTGACGCTCGGTCTGTTGATGCTGCTCACGGGCCTGGTGGGAATGATCTTTGGGCACGATCCGCGTTCGCTGCCCGAGCTCGTCACGCTGCCCTCGGTCGCGCTCGGTCCGGTGATCCTCGTGCCGTCGGACGTGTTCGACGTCGCGGTGTTGATCGTGCTCGTTGTGGGACTGATGGTGCTGCTGCGCAAGACGAAGCTCGGCCTCGGGATGCGCGCGCTCGGCCAGGACCTCTTCGCGGCGCGTCTCGCCGGAATCTCGCTCACGCGCGTACTCTCGCTCACCTGGGGGATCGGCGTCGCGCTCGCCGGCACGGCGGGGATCCTCGCCGTGCCGAACACGACGCTGACGCCCACGACGATGGACACGCTCGTGATCTACGGTTTCGTCGCAGCGGTCTTCGGCGGGTTCGGAACGGTCTCCGGGGCCATCGTCGGCGGATTGCTGCTCGGTGTGGTGGACAATCTCATCAAAACGTATCTTTCACCCGAGCTGAGCTTGTCGGTCGTCTTCGCGCTCTTATTGCTCGCACTCTACTTGCGTCCTAACGGTTTATTCGGTCGTGCTGTTGTTCGCAAGGTCTGAGCGCGCCGCGCTCCTCACGCTTGCGCTCGTGGTCGCGTTTCCGATTGCGTGCGGCTTTCGCACGTATCCGCTCTTCATCGCAACGCAGTTCGCGGTGTTCGCGATGGTCGCGCTGAGCTTGGACGTGCTGATGGGGCGCAGCGGTCAGATCTCGCTCGGCCACGCCGGCTTTTTCGCGCTGGGCGCGTACGCGGCGGCGATTCTGAGCGTGCGCTACGACGTCGACCTGCTCGTGGGCGTGATCGCCGGCGCCGCGCTGGCGGCGCTGGGGAGCCTGATCGTCGGGCTGCCCGCGACACGGTTGAGCGGACACTATTTGGGCATCGTCACGCTGGGATTCGGCGTCGCGGTCGCGCAGATCGCACTCAAGTGGACGGCGTTGACCAACGGCGACGAAGGGGTGCATACGCACGCTATCCACCTGGCCGGCACCGTGCTGAGCTCACCGCTGCACGTCTACGCGGTCGTGTTCGTCGCGCTCGGTGCGGTCACCGCGTTCGTGGCGCGCCTGCCGCGCACGCGTTTAGGGCGCGCGTTTGGGGCCGTTCGCGACAGCGAGATCGCCGCCGCCGCGATGGGGATCTCGGTCGCGCGCACCAAGGTGCTGGCGTTCGTCATCAGCGCCGCCATCGCGGGCGGGGCGGGCGCACTCTATGCGGCGCTGACCGGGTTCGTCGCACCGGAGGATTTCGGGATCGGCCAGTCGTTGCTGTTCTTCGCGATGGTCGTGGTCGGCGGAACGGCGTCGACTGCCGGTACGCTGCTCGGCGCGCTCGTGCTCGAGGGAGTCTCCCAGGCCGCCGCGACGGTCGGCGGGCTGTCGCTGACGTTGATCGGCGCGGCGATCGTCGGCGTCGCGCTGTTCCGGCCGGCCGGACTCAAGTCGCTCTGGCGCGGCGGCGAGGGTTCGCGCTGATGCTCCGTTGCAGCGGCGTGACGATGCGTTTCGGCGGTCTGGTACCGCTCGACGGTGTCGACCTGCACGTCCCCGAACGCGGTCTGTTCCTGGTCGTCGGCCCGAACGGTGCGGGCAAGACAACGCTGCTCAACGTGATCTCGCGTCTGGTGACGCCGGCTGCGGGCAGCGTGCGGTTCGCCGATCGCGATCTGCTCGCGCTCGAGCCGAGCGCGCTGCTCGACGCCGGAATCGCGCGCAGCTTTCAGAAGGCGGAACTGTTCGTCGGGCTGAGTGCGCTCGACAACGTGCTGGTGGGACTCGACCATCGTCACCTGCCTGAGCGCGCTGCGCGGGTGCGCGCGATCGGAATGCTTGAGGCGCTCGGGCTCGGCGGCGTGGCGCACGTCGCCGCTGGGACGCTGTCGCACGGGTACCAGAAGCTGGTCGATCTCGCGCGTGCGCTCGTCTCCGAGCCCAAGCTTCTGCTGCTCGACGAGCCGCTCGCCGGCGTCACGGCCGCCGAGATCCCGACGTTGCTGGCCGCGATCCGAGACGCAGCGCGCGAGCGCGCGGTCTTGATGATCGAGCACCACCTCGAGCTCGTGCTCGACCTCGCCGAGCGCGTCACCGTGCTCGATTTCGGTCGAACGATCTCCGAAGGGCCGCCCGAGGCGGTGCGTCGCGATCCGGCCGTGATTCGCAGCTACCTGGGCGGCAAGGCGGTCGAGCACGCATGGTGAGCGTGCAGAACCTCGACGTCGCGTACGGGCGCGTTCCGGCGCTGCACGACGTGCACGTCGAGATCCCGCACCGCTCGATCGTCGCCGTGCTCGGGCCCAACGGCGCGGGGAAATCGACGCTGCTCAAGACGATCTCGGGCATCGTTCGGCCGCGGCGCGGGCGCATCGTCGCCGACGGCGAAAACGTGACGCATGCCGATCCCGCCGCGATCGTCCGGCGCGGGATCGTGCACTGCCCCGAGGGCCGCCACGTGTTCCCCGAGTTCACCGTCGAAGAGAACCTGCGCGTCGGCGCCTACACGCGCGGCGATCTCGACGCGATGGACTCCGTGCTCGAGATGTTCCCGGTGTTGCGCGAGCGGTTGCGCCAGCTTGCCGGCACGCTTTCCGGCGGCGAGCAGCAGATGCTCGCGATCGGGCGCGCGCTCATGGCACGTCCGCGCGTCTTGCTGCTCGACGAGCCGAGTCTGGGACTCGCACCGCTGCTGGTCGAGCAGATCTTCGCCACGATCGTCCGTTTGCGCGACGACGGCATGACGATCGCGCTGGTCGAACAGAACGCCGCGCTCGCGCTGGCCGTCGCCGATCGCGCGTATCTGTTGGTTGCGGGCCGCATACGCTTCGCCGGTGAGGCTTCCGAGCTGGCCGCCTCCGAGCTGCTCCACACTGCGTACCTGGGAGGGACGTAATGCATCTGTGCGCCTTTTTGATCGCGGGTCCCGTCGGACACAGCCACGCGCAGTGGCGAAATCCGAACCACGAGCCGGGTTTTCTCACGCTGGCGCACTATCGCCGCATCGCGGAGACGCTCGAACGAGGAAAGTTCGACTTCCTCTTCTTCGCCGACCGCCTCGGCATCTCGGATCGATTCGGCGGCGACATGGAAGTCGGCATCCGCTACGGCGATCAGGACGCGACGCGGCTGGACCCCGTACCGCTGCTCGGCGCGATCGCGGCGAACACCACGCACATCGGGCTCGGCGCGACGCGTTCGACGAGCTACGATCAGCCGTATCACGTCGCGCGCGAGTTCGCGACGCTCGACCATCTCTCGGGCGGACGTGCGGCTTGGAACGTCGTCACGTCGATGAACGACGGCGAGGCGCTGAACTTCGGCGTCGCTCAGCACCTCGAGCATGACGAACGCTACGACCGCGCCGACGAATTCGTCGAGTTGGCCTTCGAGCTGTGGAACAGTTGGGAGCCCGGAGCGTTGGTGCTCGATCGCGAGAGCGGCGTGTACGCCGATCCCGAGCGGGTCCACTACGTGCGCCACGAGGGCGCATGGTTCAGCTCGCGCGGTCCGCTCAACATCCCCCGTTCGCCGCAAGGGCGGCCGGTCATCATTCAGGCCGGATCGTCGGGTCGCGGCAAGAAGTTCGCGGCGCGCTGGGCGGAGGTCGTCTTCACCATCCAGCAGACGCCCGAACTGATGAAGCGCTTCAGCGACGACGTGCGAGCGTCGCTCGCCACGTTCGAGCGCGCGCCGGAGAGCTGTAAGATCCTCACGGCGGTCATGCCGTTCGTCGCCGATACCGTCGCCCAGGCCGAAGCGGACCGCGATGCACACAACGCGATGATCCATCCGCTCGTCGGTCTCTCGACGCTTGCGAGCCACTCGAATTTCGACTTCTCGACGCTTCCGCTCGACCAGCCGCTTCGCGACGCGGTCTCGCGCGGCACGCAGGGGATGTTCGAAACGGTCATGCGGATCACGCGCGACGAAGCGCTGAGCCTCTCGGACGTCGGGACGCTGTACGGCCGCAGCGTGCTCGTGCCGCAGATCGCCGGAACGGCGAGCGACGTCGCCGATTATCTGGAATCGATCGTGAGCGCCGGCGCCGCCGACGGCTTCGTCATCTCGCCGGCGTTCCTGCCCGATTCACTCGAACGGTTCGTCGAGGGCGTCGTCCCGGAGCTGCAGCGCCGCGGTCTGTTCCGCCGCGACTATAGCGGCCCGCATCTGCGCGACCACCTCGGACTGCCGCCGCTGTAGGGTACGGGCGTTGACGAGGATGTTCGGCCCCGCGAGTTCGGCCGCAAGTCCCAGCGTGAGCGTAGCGACCGCGGCCTGCCGGCGGCATACGCGCTGGTACCGGCGCCGAGCCGCCTCGGCGTCGCTCCTGTACGGAACCCGGCAGCGTGCGCCGGCTGCAAGCAAGGCGCCGACCACGGCGGTGCCGAGCACACCGGTGCCTCCGGTAACGACGAACGCTCTATCCTGGAGTTCCATGTCTCCCCTCCGCTTCGGGACCGGGTTGGAGACTTCGCTCCGCGGATTCGCGCCGCGGCGTAGCCCATCGGTCGACCGTTGGTGTGCGCGGTGCGCGCCGGTTCATAGATACTTGTTGAACCAATCCAGCGTGCGCTGCCATGCGAGCTTCGCGGCGGCTTCGTCATAGCGAGGTGTCGTGTCGTTGTGGAAGCCGTGATTCACGTTGGCATAGATGTAGCCGGCATGCGGGATCTTGGCGGCCGTCAGCTCCGCGTCGTACGCGGGCCACGTCGACGCGAGACGCGTGTCGAGCCCGGCGTGGTGAACGAGAATCGCCGCCTTGATCTTGGGCACGTCTGCCGCCGCGGGCGGAGCACCGTAGAAAGGAACGGCTGCCGCGAGGTCCGGCATGCGGACCGCCAGCGTATTCGCGATGCCTCCGCCGAAGCAGAATCCGACGACGCCCAGCCGGCCGGTGCCCTCCGGGCGCGCCTTCAGCCAAGCGGCCGCGGCGATGAAGTCCTCCGTCATCTTCTGCTGGTCCACCTTGGCGAACAACTGCCCGCCTTTCTCGTCGTCGCCGGGATAGCCGCCGACCGATGTCAGTCCGTCCGGAGCAAACGCCATGAAGTTCGCGGTGCCCAGCCTTCGTGCGACGTCTTCGATGTACGGATTCAGACCGCGGTTCTCGTGCACGACCAGTACCGCCGGAACTTTTCCCTGCGCTCCGGCCGGCCGCACGAGGTACCCTTTGATCGAGCCGTTGCCTTGCGGCGACGGTACCGTCACGTACTCCGTTCGAATCCGCGTGTCGTCCTTGGGAACCTGCTGTGCCCATGCATAGTTGGGCTTTAGCATCGCGAGAATACCGGCCGCCGTCAGTCCACCGACGGCGAACTTTCCGGCGCCGCTCAGAAACGTGCACCGATCGATGTCGCCGTGCACGTACAGGTGAAAGAGATCCAGGAGTTCCTGTGGGAAATCGGAGGCTGTCTTTCGTTCCATTCGCATCGGCCCTTCGTCTTATCGAGAACACATGAGCAGCATTTCGGTACGCTGGTTCGGGACTTCTGAAATACGCGAACCGCTGACCTTTTCTCGGCTATAGTCGCTCGAGGGGACGAGCTAGCCCCTCTTTGGCTGCCGCTGAGATACGGCGGGCCGCGGCGCCGCGCGGGTTTCGGGTACATGGGCCGCATGGAGACGCAAACAACGTTCCACGTGACCTCATCCATGATGCGCTACGGCGAGCGAATCCCGATGAGAATGGTGTACGACGCCGGCGATGAGTGACGACACCTCGGCGAAGATCGCGATCATCGGGCTCGGTATCATGGGTTCTGCGATCGCACGCACTGCAGCCAGCGGCGGAATGCAGGTAGTGTGCTGGGACCGCACGCCTGAACGTGCCGCAGCGCTGGCATCTGGCGGACTCCGCGCAGCCAAAACGGCGGGAGACGCCGCCGCGGGAGCAGACGTCGTCGTGACGATGGTTGCGGATGCGGACGCCGTGATGAACGTGATGGAGGGGCAGGGCGCGTTCGCCGCGATGCGATCGGGCGCGAGTTGGGTGCAGATGTCGACGATCGGCGTTGAAGGAACGGAGCGCGCGCTGCGTCTCGCCGCGACGCGCAGCGACGTCTCGTTGATCGACGCGCCGGTCTCAGGCAGCAGAGCCGTCGCCGAGCAAGGGAAACTCCTGATCCTCGCGTCGGGCGATCGCGACCGCGCCGGTGCCGTCCAGCGCTTTTTCGACGCGCTCGGCACGACGCAGTGGCTTGGCGAAGCCGGGCAAGGAACGCGCATGAAGCTGCTGTTCAATGCTTGGATTGCGATCGTCATGGAAGGTGTCGCGGAGCTCGCCATCCTGGCCGACGCGCTCGGCGTCGAGCTGCAGCGCTTCGAGGCGCTCGTGGCGGGTGGACCGCTCGTTCCACCGTGGGCGCTCGCAAAGATGAAGAAAATCACCCAAGGCAGGACGGCCGAAACCGATTTTCCGCTTCGTTGGGCCGACAAGGACGTGCGTCTTGCGCTCTCTGCCGCGGGCGAGAAGCGCGCGCAGCTGCCGGCGCTCAACACCATCGATGCGCTATGGTCGCGCGCGGTCGAACGATTCGGCGGCCACGACCTCAGCGCAGTCTACGTCGCCCTGCGCGAAGGCATGATCGAAGCCGTCCAATAGGAATCCGTGCCGCGGCCGTCCCGCTTGCCCGCGCACAGGACGACGGGGCTTTTCATGTTGACGACGGCCGGGTAGCCGAGCTCTATGGAAGCCGGTGAGGGAGAGCCGTTCGGCCAGGAGCGCGAACCGCGCGGGCACATCGCGAGCATCACGGCGGAGTTCGTCGGGACGATCGTCGTCACGCTAGCGACCGTCGGCCCAGCCGCGATCGCGCGCGGGCTCGGTATCCATCTCGGTTACGCGGTGGAAACCGGGACGACCGGCGTTGGGACGATGGTGGTGATCTACTCGCTGCGGTACGTCTCGGGCGCGCACACCAACCCGTGCACGACCGTCGCGTTCGCGCTCTTCGGCGACTTCGATTGGAAGCGCGTACCCGAGTACATCGCGGCGCAGTTCCTTGGTGCGTTCTGCGCGGGCGAGCTGGTCCTGGGCATCCTGCATCCTGCGCGCGGCGCGCTGCTCCCCGAAATGGCGCTCGGAGCGTGGCCCGCCTTTTGGCTCGAGATCGTGCTCACCGCGATCCTGATCGTCGTCGCGCTCTCGACCGCGAACGTCGCGCGCTTCATCGGCGCGGAAGCGGCGATCGCGAACGGCGGAACGACCGTGCTCGACCGGTGGATCGGCGGACACGTCTCGAGCGGCTCGATGAACCCGGCACGCACGCTCGGACCGATCGTTGCAGCGGGCGGCTTCGCCAACTGGTGGGTCTACTTGACCGCACCGCCGCTGGGAATGCTGCTCGGCGTCGCCATCGTTGGGATCATGTGGCGTAAGCGGCGCTCGACGGAGCCCGACGCTACCGCAGGCTGACGCGCCCTAGTCCAGAAAACGCGAATCGGAGGCCGCTGACATGACCATCCGCCGAACGATGGCCGACCAAACGAGCGAATCACCTTGCGATCTGCCGGCGACGGAGCTGGCGCGCAGGCTGCAGCGGCGCGAGCTGAGCGCGCGCGACGCGGTCGAGGCGCATCTCGCCCGCATCGCCGAGCGTAACGGCGCGCTGAACGCCGTCGTGTCGCTCGACCCCGTCCGCGCCCGCGCGCAGGCCGACGCCGCCGACGCGGCGCTTCGCCGCGGCGACGCCGTGGGACCGCTGCACGGTGTGCCGATGACCCTCAAGGACGCGCACGACGTCGCCGGGCTACGTACCACTGTCGGTAGCCCGCTGTTCGACCGAGTCGCGACCGAGGACGGCGCGGTCGCCGCCCGACTGCGCGCTGCTGGTGCGGTCATTACGGGACACACGAACGTGGCCGCGTTCCTGGGCGACTTCGCGCAGAGCGTGAATCCGATCTTCGGACGTACCGCGAACCCGTGGGACCCCCAGCGCGTTCCGGGCGGATCGAGCGGCGGCGCGGCAGCGGCGCTCGCGGCCGGAATGACACCGCTCGAGGTCGGCTCCGACATGGCGGGCTCGATTCGCCTACCGGCGCACTTCTGCGGTGTTTACGGCCTGAAGACGACCGAGCATCGGGTGCCGCAGACCGGGTTCTTTCGTCAGCCTCCCGGTGTGCCGCGCTCGGTGCGGATCCTCAACTGCCTCGGACCGATGGCGCGCACGCTCAAAGACCTCCAGCTCGCCCTTTCCATCATTGCCGGACCGGACGGGCGCGACACCGACGTTCCCCCGGTGCCGCTCGTTCGCGGCGATCGGCGGCCGCTCGCGGCGTTGCGGCTCGCCGTTGTAGCGGCACTTCCCGGCACCGTCGTCAGCCGCGCGATTCGCGATCGACTCGAGCACATCGCGACGGCGGCTGCCGACGCGGGCGCGCAGCTTGAGAGGCGTGCACCCTCCCTCGACTGGGAGGCGCTGCATCCGCTGTTCGGCGACCTCGTCGCGACGATCACCGGCGTGTTCGATCCCGGCGGCGATCCATCCGACGAGCGGCATACGTTGCGGTGGTACTTCGGCGCGCTGGAGAAACGGGACCGGTTCATCACGGCGACCGAGCAGTTCTTCGGTGAGGTCGACGCCCTCGTGCTCCCGACCGGCATGACCAGCGCGTTCACGCACCGGGAGCCCGGCACACCGGTCATTGTGGACGGTGCGACGATCGACTACTGGCAGCAAGCCGGGCTGGCGACGCCGTGGAATCTCACCGGGTCGCCGGCGCTGTCGGTTCCGGCCGGCCTCGACGACGGGGGCTTGCCGATCGGCCTGCAGATCGTCGGGCCGTTGTGGTCGGAGATGCGCCTCATCGAGATCGCGCGCGAGCTCGAACGTGCCGGCGTGCTGCCGGGCTTTCAACCACCGCCGGCTCGATGATCCGGAGTACGCGCGATCGCCGTGTGATTTCCAGCACGCGCTCTGACGAAACATCCTGCAAGCGAGCGCAAACATCGACTTGGCAGAGCGGGCACGATCGGTCGTACCATGTTGAGCAATCGCCGAATGACGCACCCGCGCTCGCTGTGGTCCAATCGCTCGACGTACACCCTCAATACAGGAAAAGATTATGCCATTCGCCTCCGTCGCCGCAGCGGGACTCGTGATGCTGATGAGCCCGGTCGACCCACACGCGCTTCAGCATGGAGCTCCGCACGCCACCTTCCCGCTGCGCGGCTATGATTTCACGTCCGCGAAAGCTCCGCTTTCGAAACCGGCGGCCATAACCGTGCCAGGCGGCGCGACGGTGCACCTCGTGTTCGCCGCTCCGCTCACCGGACGTTGCGAGATCTTCGAGCTGGTGGACGACCAGGGTCTCAAGAATGTCGCGTACCCCTGGGACGACGGGCAGGGGCGTATCGCGATTGCCGGACATCGGATCAAGGTCGAGATCGATCTGCACACCGACGCCGAGCTTCACGCAGTGGGCATGAAGCGCGAGCGGCCGGCGATCGGGATGGATTGCTGGCGGATCCACGACGAAGGGCACATCGTGTTCTCGACGATCTACGTGCTGCAGAACGGCCCGGCGACCACGGTGAGCCGGCCCCATCCGCGTGCCCCGCGACGGGAAAGCACCAGCTTGGCAAGCATGTAGCGCAAATCGGCTCGGGCCCCGCGAGAGGGAAGCAGACTACGGTTCAGTTCTTCGCCAGCGCCTTTTCAATCGGCTTGGCGGTGCTCCACTGCGCGTCCTGACCACTCGTGCCGCCGTTGAAGAGCTCTGCGAAGACCGCGCCGTTCGCGTCGTGTTCCATCCACGAATAGGCGCCGGTCGTGCCGCCGTTCTTGCCGTAGACGAGCCGGCCCGACCCGTCGCGATAGACAACGTCCCAACCGCCGCCGTAGTACGCGCCGTTCGAGCGCGCCTTGAGCGGCTTGGGCAGCGGCCCGAACATCGCCGCGCGACTTTTTGCGGAGACGAGCTTCCCGCCATCGAGCGCGATGAGGATCTTCACGATGTCGGTGGCCGACATGACCCAGCCCCCGGCGGGCGTTCCAGCGAGCGGGATCGTGTTGACCGTTGCCCGGTTGGACTTGTCGTACTGCTTGACCTGACCCGGGATGGGTTTCGCGAGATCGAGCGCGACGGCGTCCGTTACGCCCGCCGGAGCGAAGACGTTTTCCCGTACGTACGTGGTGTAGTCTTCACCGCTCGCCTTCTCGATGACGGCGCCGAGCACGTTGAACCCCGTGTTCGAGTAGACTTGCTTTTTGCCCGGCATGAAGAGCAGCTTCACCGCGGCCGCGGCTTTGGCGACGTCGAGCGGATCGTTCGTCGCCACGCGGATGTTGTCGCTCAGCCCGGACGAATGATTCAACAAGTGGGCGATCGTGATCCGCGCGGAGCGCTTGTCCTTCGCGTGGAGGCCGAGGTACGCAAAGGCCGTCGTGTCGAGTGAGATTTTCCCGTTGTCGATCAGCTTGAAGATCGCGATCGCGGTGATGGGTTTCGAACCACTGGCGAGCGCGAAGAGCGAATCGTTGGTCACCGGCTTCTTGGCTGCAACGTCGGCGTAGCCGAAGCTCTTGGCGTCGACGATCTTGCCGCCGACCGCGGCGGCGAATTGGACACCCGGGACGCCGTAGCTCTTCTGCAGCCGGGCGACGACCATTTCGGCCGGCGTCCCCGCCGGTGCGGCCTTTGCGAATACGAGGCCGCTCGCGAGAGCGAACGCCGTGACCCCGAAGGACATGGCGAATCGACGCACAGTCAGACCCAACTTCCCGCAGGAGAAAAGCAAGCGCTCTTCTGTTCTTCGCGGCTCCCCACGCTTCTTGCCGTCGCTCGCGTGGCAGGCCGCGCTGCTAGGCTACGACGCGCCGCTGAACCGTCGCACGTTCCACCTCACGAGCAGGCCGGCGAGCACACCGAAGACCACCATGCCGCCGCCGACCCACGGTAGCGTCGCGTCGCTCGCTGCCATGACGTCCGGGGCCAAGTCCGTCTCAGCCGTGAGACCGTTCTCCCAGACGCGGACGAGGCGTCCGGCGAACAACTGCGCCCGCGCCGTCGTCCCAGGATACACGCGATTAACGAAGGTGCGGCCGTCCGCGCCGGGGAGGTTCGCTGCAAGCTGCGTTCCGGTCGCGAGCCGGAGCACGACGTGCGGCGTCATGCTCATGGCGCGGGTGCCGGTACGGGACGACGCGGAGAGGTCGGCGCGCACGACGGCCGCGTCGACGACGGTGCAGTTCCCGTCCCCGATCGGCGGCACGGTCGTAAGATCGGAGCCGCAGCTGCGGTCACCGGCGAACGCCCGCGCCGCGGCACTGTCGTGCGGCGACTCCCGGAATACCGCAACGATGAGGACGACCCCGAGCACGACCGTCAGCGCCGGAACGAGAAACAAAGCCCACAGAACAAGCGGATAGCGCGCGGCGCCGGCTTGAGGACGCATCATGGCGAGAACCGATTCTCCGCCTGCTTGGGATGTCCGTCAAACCGTGTTTGCTATGATGCAGGGTACCTGGGGATGCTGGGAGACAACGACGCGATCGCCACCGTTGCGGTCAAGGATCTACGAGCGGCCCGGACGTTCTACGGGGACACACTCGGCCTGAGCGAGTCGCCTTCGAGCACTACGACGTACCACAATTGTCGCGAGACGGCGACATCCACGTCGCGAACGACGGGTTGCGCGTCGTATGGTTCAAAGACTCGCCGCCGCTGGCCGAAAAAGCGGTTGACTCTTCCCTAAGGGGAGGGTGCAGACTACGCTCATGCAGTTGTCGATCGGCGACTTCTCGCGGATGACGCATCTGAGCATCAAAGCCTTGCGCCATTATCACGAGCTCGGATTACTGGAACCGGCGGACGTGGATCCGCATACCGGCTACCGCTCATATGACACCGCCCAGGTTCCGACAGCACAGGTGATCCGTCGCTTCCGCGAGCTGGGGATGCCGGTGGAGCAGGTCAAGGCGGTCCTCGATGCGCCCGACCTTGCCGAACGCAACGCGCTGATCATGAGCCATCGCAGGCGGATGGAGTCGCAGCTCGAGGGGGTCCAGTCCACCGTGTCGTCGCTGCGCACGCTGCTCGAACCGGCGCCGACGCACATCGTGGTCGAGTACCGCTCCGTTCCTCGGCTTCGCGCTGCATCGATCGCGAACGTCGTGAAGCTCGGCGAGATCGAATCTTGGTGGTTGGATGCGTTCGCCGAGATCTCTGCGCGCTCCGTGCGCCGGCGTCAGCCCCGCCGGACCCGCAGGCGGGCTCTACCCGACCGAGTTGTTCGCCGACGAAGTTGGAGAGGCCGTCGTCTTCGTCCCGGTCGCAGACCCGCTCGAACCGTCAGGCCGTGTCCGGATCGTCGAGCTTCCCCCGGTCGAACTCGCGTTCGCGCTGCATCAGGGTTCGCTCAACGGTGCCGACCGGACCTACGGTGCTCTCAGGAAGCACGTGGCAGAACGAGCGCTCGGAGTCGAGGGCCCGATTCGCGAGCATTATCTCGTGACATCCGACGACACGGCGGACGAGACGCAACTGCGAACCGAGATCTGCTGGCCGGTTTTTCGGACCGTTCCCCGCAACTGACCGCGCCTCAATTCATCAGCGTCATTTTTCTTACCACGAGGCATCCATGAAGGAGCACGACGTCGACGCCATGCTGGCGCCGTTCGACGAGGACGCCACGCGTCTCGAAATCACGTGATGGCAGGCGCACCTCAGTTTCCCGTGGACGCGCGGGAGTTCGCGGGCAAGCGCGTCCTGATCACGGGCGGCACCAAGGGCACGGGGAAGGCGATCGCGAGACGACTTGCCGCTGCCGGCGCGACGGTGGCGACGACGGCTCGCTCTCCATTGCCTGACGGACAGTACCCCGATGTGTTCGTTGATGCCGACGTCAGCACCGCCGAAGGCGTGGAGCGCGTCGTCCGAGCGGTCGCGGAACGCCTGGGCGCCGTCGATCTTCTCGTCGACAATGTCGGGGGCTCATCCGCGCTGAGCGGCGGCTTCGCCCTGCTCAACGACGAGAACTGGTACGGGCATGATCGAGCGAAGGTCCGGCGTCATCATCCATATCTCTTCGATTCAGCGCCGCATGCCGCTGTATGAGGCGACGTTGGCCTATGCAGCGGCCAAGGCGGCGCTGACGACGTACAGCAAGGGACTCTCGAACGAGGTCGGCCCGAAGGGTGTCCGCGTCGTCAGTGTCGCGCCGGGCCTCATCGAAACGGCGGGAGCGACGGGCTTGATCGATCGGCTTGGCGCGCAAACCGGCAGCGATCGCGAAACGGCACGGCAGGGACTGATGGACTCACTCGGGGGCATTCCTGTCGGCCGTCCGGCCTTCCCAGAGGAGGTCGCAGAACTCGTAGCGTTCCTTGCGTCCGACCGCGCGGCATCGATCACGGGCAGCGAATACGTCATCGACGGCGGCACCATACCAGGTTAGCTCCCGTTGCTCGCCGCGATGCGCACGCGGCCTTCGATCACGCGAACGGAAAACGCTGGTTCCGGATACGTCGTCGGGCCGGTCACGATGCTTCCATCCCGAACGCGGAACTTCGACCGGTGCCATGGGCAGGTCACCACGCCGTCCTCGAGCGTTCCCTGTTCCAGTGGACCGCCCTGGTGCGCACAGATCGCGCCGATCGCGTCGATCTGTTCGCCGCGGCGCACCAGCAGGACAGGATAACCGCCGGCGTCGACACGTTTCATGCCGCCGTCGGGAACGTCGGCCAGGGCAGCGACGTCGATCTCCTCGACGGGCGGCTCGGTCGCATGCGCGTGGTTCACGCCAATTTGAAGATCCAGGGACATGGTCCCACCGTAGAGCGCGGAGAGCGACACGATACCGTAGCCGACGGTAGATAAGACAAATCCCCCTCCGCCGGCTTTCCCGCGCGCGAACCACGACGCCCCGTAGAGGAGGGTCGCGGTCACGTTCAGCGCTGCATGCACGACGCCGAGCCGCCGGGGCTTACCGTAGGTGTCGGTCCAATCCGTCAATCCCGTCACCGCGGCCGCTACCGCGCCGAGCAGCCCGATACCGACGGCGACTTTCGCGCCGCGACGTTCGCCCATCAGATCCATCGCAAGTGCCGCAGTCCAGGCGCCGATCGGGACGTCGGTGAGGGCCGGATGGAGAGCGTGTCCGAGCCAGGTACCGTTCAGTGCGTCCTTCAGCGGACGCCTTGCGGGACCGGCCGCGTCGTATGCCCGGCTGGCGAAGCCCGCAATGAGGTCGGCGGCCGGGTCCAGTTCGGGAATCTGCAGCGCGCGCTCGACGAGCTGCTGTGCGATCGGCATTGTCGTACGTCTGCTCCTTCTGCGGGACGTCCTCAGGTATTGCCATCTACCCCATCAAAGCCGCAGCTCGACGGGGGACGACGACCCGGTCGGGTCGAGAGTCTGGTCTTCGTAAGCGAGCTGGCGCGGCGGTACGCCGATGGCGTAACGCCGGCGATCTTCCCAAAGCTCTCACTGAATTTCGATTGGCTCGGAAAGCCTTGCGCATTGTACGATGCTCGCGATGGTGTCGTCGGTCGTTCGCAACAGCGCCTTGTCCCGCTCGATCCGCCGGGCGATGATGTAGTGATACGGCGACACTCGGTATTCCGCCTTAAAGGCGTGCGCAAAATGGCTGACGCTCAGCGCAGAGGACAACATAGATCGCAAAATCGCGCTCTGGGAGCTGGCCTCATTGGTCCGGCACGACCGAGCTCGAACCGGAGAAGGGTCGCGAGCGCTTCCGCGTACGCCTTCGGAAAACGGTCGGGTGACGGACGCGGGAATTGAGTCGTGCGATGCCTCCGTCATGGCCGGTACACTACGATCGAGCCGTCGTCGCGATAGGCGCCGGCGCGCGCAGCAACCGCGAACGCGGACCGCGCGGTTGCGATAGCGACCACCACCCAGGCCAGCGTCAGCAGGCTCAAGAGGACGATACCCGCCGCCCGGAAGAACGCGCTCCCCGTCAGCGTGGCGAGGCTGTAGGTACCGGCGGTGAGAACGCCGACCGGGAAGGTGAACGCCCACCAGCCGAGCGCAAAGGGGAGACCGCTTCGCGCGGTCCGCAGCGTTAGCGCGAGTGCCATGACGAGCCAGTACGCTGCGAAGCCCCAGATCGCGACGCCGTAGGCCAGACCGATGCCGGCCAGCATCGGCGCGGGCGCCGGCCACACGGCCGGCGCGACGCCATCGAGGGCATTGAGCCCCGCGATCGACTGCCCGAGCGGACCGACGACGAGCCACACCGACGTGACGAGCGCGCCGTCCGGGACGCGATACTCGACTAACCGCGCGTAGTGCAGCACGATCACGATCGCAGCCAGCGTGATCCCGCAGCCCCACATTGCATAGCCGAGCGCGAGCATCGCCGACTGCAGCGCGGAAGGCCAGCTCGGAATCAGCAGGGCGCTCGGAACCGACGCCACGATCAGCGGAACGATCGGCAAGAGCCACGTCGCCGAAGTCGCTTCAGATGCGAGTTGATGACGGGTGAACATGAGGAACGGGATCAGAAATGCAAGGCCGACGGCGCCAATCACAGCGAGGATGAAGAGACCTTGCGCCAGATGCACGGCCAGCGCGGGAGCGATGATGTGGCGGCCGATTGTCAGCGCGCCGACCGCAACGGTGAAGCAGGCCATCGGCGGCGCACCCCACGCCTGCATTGCCGAGGGATCCAAATAGGTGCCGAACAGCCGCGATGGATCGTCGACCAGGCTCGCGACGAGCAGGGCGACCAGAGCCGCGAGCGCGCTCGACGCCAAGAGCCACAGCGTCGTCGCGAGCGCCGCCTGCTCGGGAAGCGCGATCGGTGAGCCGGCGATCGTCACGGCCAAAATACCGGTCCCCATCACGCTCGTGAACCAAATCGGGGCGACGTTCGAGCGCGCCAGCTGCAGCACCGTGATCATGCGTCAAGCGTACGGCCCAGGAGGCCCCGCGTCCAAACAGATTTTTCTCGGTGCGGGCGAAGTCGCGCTTATGGAGGACGAACGATGCCGCTAACGATCACCCAGCTCGAGACGTTCTCGCGGCTCGCCGAGATCGGCAACTTCACCCGGACCGCGGAGGAGTTGTATCTGACACAGCCGGCCGTCACGCAGCAGGTCAAAGCACTTGCCGAGCATTTCGGAACGCCGCTGTTCGATATGGTCGGCCGCCGGCCGGTCCTGACCGACGCGGGAACGTTTTTAGCCCAGCGCGCGGGTGAGCTCCTGTCGGGGTTTGCCACCCTGGAACGAGAGATGCGCGAGTACGCCGACGCACGTTCCGGAACGCTTGACCTCGGCGCGACGCTGACGATCGGGAACTATGCGATGCTGCCTGCGCTGGCCGCCTTTCGAGCTGCGCATCCCGGCGTTTCGATTCGTCTCACCGTCGCCAACACGGCCGCGCTGGTCGCGGCAATCAAGGATCGCCGGCTCGCCCTCGCTCTCGTTGAAGGCCACGTCGATGATCGCGCACTCGAGGTCACCCCGTACGCCGACGACGAGCTCGTCTTGATCGTTCCGTCGCGCGGGCACGCCCTCTCGGACATCGAAACGATCGCCGCGCGCGATCTGGCCGGGAGCGAGTTCGTCTCGCGCGAGGAAGGATCGGGAACGCGCAGCATCGCTGAGGTAGCGCTGCGCGCCGCCGGCATCGAGCCCAACGTCGTGCTGACGGTTCCAAGCGGCGAGGGCGTCACGCGCGCGGTCGAATCGGGACTTGGCGTCGCGATCCTCTCACGCCTGGTGGTCGAACGAGCGGTGGCAGCCGGGCGAGTGCGCGCAGTGCGAATCGCGGACGTCGATCTACGGCGCGCGTTTCACGTCCTGCGCTTGCGCGAGCGCACGCTCTCACCATTGGCCGCGCGCTTCGTCGAGACGATCTCAGCGGCTGAATCCTCGCCGGCTCATGGCGCTTGAACCTGGACCGGGATACCGAAGTGGCTCACCGTAGCGGGGGCGATCACGAAGGAGCGGCGCGGGTATTCGACTTCGCCGCGAACGACTTGTCGAATGGGACCGGTCGCGTTGACGACTTGGGACCCGGCCGCATTCGTCGTGAACGCTGAGAGTGGTTCCATCGTTCCGCCGCCGTCGGGCTGACGCGAAAGGGCAAGAACATACTGCCGATTCGGCCGGAGGCCCGTCACTGCGGCTTCAAGAATCCGCACGATCCCCTGATCGAAGAGCGACAAGCGGGTCGAAGAATTTCCATTTGCGGCAGCGCCGCTCGCACGTGACGCGAGAGTGAAGTGCGTCGCCTCACCGGCGATGCCGAGCGGCTGTAGTCCTTCGGTGCCTGTTCCGCTCGGCACCGCGCCCGGTACATACGCTACCGCTTGCGCGGCCTGACCGATGGGGCTCGTGGCGATGACCTTATTGGTCAACGTATCGATCGCCGTGATTCCGTCGGCTCCTTCGAGCCCTGTTCAGCCGCCGCCCTCGGCATTCGGCCCGTTGGTCTGGAACGTCCCTGACGAAATCTCTACCGGTACTGGCGCTTCCGCAGGAAGCCCTGGGTCGAGGGTCCGGGTCGACCGATTCGCGGGCTCGAGAGGCGCATCGATCGTGTTGGCATCGTATGTGCCACCGTCCGCCTGTCCGGCGATCGTCACGCGCGTTCCCGGCTTGAGCTGCAATCCGGTCGGATTGATGATCGCGCTCCTGTGCAACGTCACGCTGTCGACCGAGCCACGGTTGTCGCGCAAGGTCAACCGGTGTTTGCCCTCAATCGAGTTGATCACGCCCCTGAGCGTCTCCGCGCCGATCCGCGTCGCATCGCTTGCCGTGTCGGCGCGGGCAGCAACGGGGAGGACGAGCGCCGCTACCATCAGGGCGGAACCCATGAGTCGTTTCATGGGTCGACTTTACGTCCCGAGCCGCGTGTCCAACAGATTTTTCTCGGTGCGCGTGAAGTTGTCCTTATGGGAGCGCGAACGATCGCCGACATGCCGCTATCGCACTCATAGATAGGTCGGCAGACAAACGCCCGGCGGCTCGTTCGGCGACGCGCAACGCCGCCTTGACTTCGTGGGCATCCTGACGTAGCCTCGGGCTACCTGGCCAGGGTGACGTCGGAGAGGGCGATGCGAACTCGCTTGCAGTTTCTAACCGCGCTCGGCGGAACGGCCGCTGCCGGTGCTCTGCCGTCTCGCGCGCTCGCGGCCGCCGCGAATACGATGATCGTCGTCAATTCGCGTCCGTACGACTATGAAACGCCGCTCGAGGAGCTCGCGCCAACCGGGTACACCGCGACTCGCACGTTCTTCATTCGCAGTCACATGGGCCCTCCCGCATCGATCGACGTACGCTCATGGCGCCTCGTCGTCGACGGCCTTGTCGCACATCCGCTAAGCCTCGGTCTCGATGACCTGCGCAAGATGGAAAAGGTCGAGATCCCCGCCGTTTTGCAGTGTTCGGGGAACGGGCGTTACTTCTTCGGCGAGGCCTTCGCGACGGTCTCGCACCCGGCGGGCGCGCAGTGGACGTACGGCGGCGTCGGAAACGCGCGCTGGGGCGGCGTGCGCGTGCGCGACGTTCTCGCCCGCGCCGGTGTGCGACCCGGCGCGCGCTTTGCGACGAACAGCGGGCTCGACAACCCGCTGTTCCCGACGACGCCGAAGTTCGTGCGCGGGATCGAAGTCGAGAAGCTGCTCGATCCGGACACGATCCTCGCCTACGAGATGAACGGCGACCCGCTTCCGTACGAGCACGGCTATCCGGCGCGTCTCCTCGTCCCCGGCTGGGCGGGAGACCACTGCGTGAAGTGGATCGCGCACATGACGATCGCGCAAACGTTGACGACGGATTTCTGGACCGCCGTCGGGTACCGCTATCCGAACCGTCTCGGTCCACCGGGCAAGGGCGTCGCGCCGCAAGACGAGCACCCGGTGACGGCGCTGAACGTGAAGTCGCTCATAACGGCGCCGGTCGCGACCACGCGGCTGCGCGCCGGCACGCCGAGCACCGTCCGCGGCGTCGCTTGGTCCGGCGACGGTGCGCAGGTTACGCGCGTCGAGGTCTCGGTCGACGCCGGTCGGACATGGCGCGACGCCGAGCTGGGAACGAGCCCGGGTCGCTACTCATGGCGTACGTTCACGCACCGTTGGACGCCCGCAGCCGGCACGGTGAGCGTTCTCGCGCGCGCCCATGATGATCGCGGTGCCGTGCAGCCGAAGGTGTCGCCGTGGAATCCCGGTGGCTACTTGTGGAACGCGATCCAGCGCGTCGACGTGGAGGTGACCCGTTCGTAACGCTTTCGCGGTCACGCTGCTCGCGCTCGCGATTGGGACCCTCGTGGATTGCGGAGCCAAGCGTTCAACGGCGACTGCCGCAGCACCGACTCCAGCGGTGCGGGCGACGTCGCTCGCCGTCGGTGGCGCGACGCTGCCCGCCGGCCCCGAGCTGGCTGTGCTCCAGAGCTCGTGTCAAGCGTGTCACTCGTTCGGACTCGTAACGCAACAGCGCCTCTCGGCGGCGACCTGGAAGGCCGAGGTCGACAAGATGCGCCGCTTCGGCGCACCGCTCCCCAAAGCGAACGAAGCCGCGGTCGTCGCGTACCTAGCAGCGCACATGGGGCCGCGGGTCCCGCTCGCGGCGCCGCATACCGTCGTCACCGCGCCTCCCATCACGTACAACGAAGCTCACCCCGTTGCCGCGGCGCACGCGCCGTCGACCGATTCCTCTGCGGCCGGGTCGCAGCTCTACACGCAAAACTGCGCGGCGTGTCACGGCGCCGCCGGCGCAGGCGCCCCTGGCGCGTTCCCGCCGCTCGCTCACGATCCCGTGGTCACCGCCGCGAACCCCGCCGACCACATCACCATCATGCTCAAGGGCTTGCACGGCAAGGCGATCGGCGGCACATCGTACTCGAGCCAGATGCCGTCATTCTCGCAGTTGTCGGACAACGAGATCGCGGCGATCATCGATCACGAACGAACGTCGTGGGGAAACAACGCGCCGATCGTGACACCCGACCAAGTCAAACGCGCGCGGTGACCTGATGACCGATGCCGGCGTTCCCATGACCGTGCCGGCCTGGCTCAGCGGCTCGGGAACCGATGTAAGCACCGCCGGCGGCTACCGCTCGATGAGGCGCTGGACCATCTTGTAGACGATCGTCGTTTGGGTCCCGCTCTTGAGCGCGTAGTTCGGGTCGTCGTAACCCCACCAATCCCAGCAGCCCTGCGGATTGAACGGCACGGTCGACGACTTCACCGCATACGGATAGAGGACGATGATGTCGTTCGTGTCGGCCCATTCGTCGATCCCTGACTCGGTGATGAACTTCGTTCCGATGTCGGCCTGCGTCTGCAGGCAGCCGTGGAAGGCGACGACGAGGCCGCAGGGGTGCCGCTCGGAGCAGCGTTGCGGGACGAAGTAGTAGCCGTTCGTGTCCATCGAGTTGCTCGCTGCGGCGCCGAACTCGGTCTGATCGAAGTTTACGAGCTGACCTTTGAGCCGGTGGTCGTTGCGTGGTTCGAGGCGCCCGAAGAACGCCGTCAGCCACGTCCGCTCGGAGTCGTAGGCGTTCGAGCCGGAACCGCACGAGATCATGTAGGGGCTGCCGACCGTCCCGCACGGCAGCTCGCCGTCGGGCGACTCCCAGCCGTGTTCGGCCGGAAACGCGTTGTCATACTTGACGACGTTCGCACCGTAGTGCTGGTACTCGGTCTCGAGATCGTTCATCTCCGCTTGCTTGACGACCGTGTCTTGCGTCCCCGACCACAGATAGACCGGCTGTCCCCGCAGGTTCTCGTCGTTGTCGATCGTACCGGCCGCCGATTGCAGGTCGAGGTAGCTCTCGGACTCCACCAGCGTGCTCTGATAGAGGCCTTCGCCGCCGCAGTCCGCCAGCGCCGTCGCGACGTTGCCGAGCGCGCAGTAGTAGACGCCGCCGGCGTAGATCGCGGCGCCCTTGAACGTCCTGGAGTGCGCCACGTACATCTGCACGCCGAAGAAGCCTCCCGAGGAGATTCCCGCGACGAACACTTTCGCGGGGTCGATGTCGTAGCTCCGAAGCCGCCGGATCGCGCTCGTTGCGACCGCATCGGTGCTGCGAACGCCGCTGTCGGCGGCGAGCGGAACCGGCGGCGCGCTCCTGGTCGCCGCGCCGCCACCGCAGCCGGCCGCGGCGAGACAGACCGCGAGCAACAGGAACAGATCGAACCGCTCTGCACGGAGCATCGACGGGCCTCCTATCGTCCTACGAATATGGGTGCCAGATACCCACGGACTGCGCAAGCCAAGCAGGCATGGCCGAGGCCGCTGCCGTTGACGGCACGGGATCACGCGCCCACGGCCGTCGTTCCGCAGGTGGCGCGATCTGACGATTTCTTGGCGCGATCTGATTAGCTCAATTCGCCCACGGACGCGCACAGTTGACCCATGTCGAAGCTTTGGCTCATCACCGGAAGCTCGCGCGGACTCGGCCGACCGTGAACAACGCCGGCTATGCGAACATCAACTCGATCGAGGACGTGGCCGAGAACGACTTCCGCACGCAGTTCGAGACGAACGATTCACCGACTGAGCATGGAAAAGCAGCCGCCCGTCCGCCTACTCCTGGGTTCCGACGCCGTTTTCCTCGCCCACCTGTACGCCCAGCAGCGCGCCGAGGAAGACGCTCGGTGGGAGACGCTCAGCCGGTCGACGGACTTCGAAGGCTCGGTCGATTTCGCGGAAACGCGTCACTTCGCGTGTGAGGTCGCGTTCGACGCCTCCTCACGCGGAGCGCCGACTTGTACGAGGTTCTGCTGCCCGAGCTCGAGGCGGCTTTGCACGAGCACCTCGGCTCGTCTACCCTCGCAGACGATGTGAAGAGCGTTCTTCGACGCAGCATGAGCGGCGAGCGCCCCAGCGTCGAAAAGGTTGCCGCGGCGATGCGTATGAGCCCTCGCACCCTTCAACGACGCCTACAGAACAGGAGACGAGCTACCATTGAACTCGTTTAAGCGCGCGTTCCACGGATGGCAGGGCGCAACACTGGTGCGCTGGCGGCAATTCCAACGCGATCGTGTCGGCGCTCAGTAGAGCACCGGTTCCCTAAGGTCGCGATCCCATCCGGACGTATGCGGCGCCGCGGGCGTCCAGATAGATGGCGGTGGTGGTCTCCACGATCCGCGCAATTGCCGCCCTGCACGTTGGGCAGCGCAGCACCACGCCCGGCCCGCGCGTAAAAGCGAGTAACGCACCCATCTCTGCATCGCTTGCACAGCCGGCACATCGTGCAACGGCAGTCGTCATGTCCCGGCCGAAGATCTGCTGCAGCTCCCCGGCGACCGCGTTCCCGTCCACCATCAGGGCCATATTCATGTCGGCCACCTCGTCGTCCACGTTTACGTCTCCTCACGTTCCAGTCGGGCCGAATCGCTCCGTACGAACGCGTCCGGCCGGCAGCCCCATCGCAACGAGCGCGTTCGACACGGCCTCGACCAAGAGCGTGGGCCCGCACACATACGAGCGAACACCATTTCCAAGCGATTGCATGACCTCATCGAGCATCGCCGGGTCGATTCGACGCTGATACCCGGTCCAGCCCGGCGGAGCGTGCCGAGTGAATGTGAAGACCACCTCCAACTCACCGTCGCCATCCGCGAGCCGCTCGAATTCGGTTCTGTAGATAACCTCCTGCGCGCTTCGACTGCTATACAGAAGCCGAGCTGGAATCGGCGCTTTCTGCGCTGCGCGGTGTCGCAGCATCGCCATGAGCGGCACCACTCCGGAGCCGCCGCCGATGAGCAGCAACGGGCCGCCGAGCGACACGTCCCAAACGAAGTATCCGCCGATGGGCCCGCGTACCTCGAGTTGATCGCCGGGCATGAGGACGTCATCCAAATATGGCGAGACCTCACCGTCGTCGATCCGTTCAACGGTCAAATCGACCTCGCCGGCGCGCTCGGGCTCGGAGGCAGCGGAGTAGCTGCGCTCAGTCCGGTAGCCGTCAGGTGCCGTTAGGCTCACGTCGTAATGCTGACCCGGCCGGTGCGCCATCCATTTGGGAAGCGCCAGCGTCAACGTTTTTGTTCGCGGCGTCTCGGTTCTGACTCGGGTCACTTCACCGACCTGCCATTCCAGAGCGGGCTGCACGGTCAATCTCCGCTGTATCGCTCTTCTTTCCAGGGATCGCCGTGCATGTTATAGCCGAGCGACTCCCAGAAGCCTGGCTCGTCGTGGTCGATGAATCGGAGGCCGCGCACCCACTTGGCGCTCTTCCAGAAATAGAGATGTGGTACCACGAGCCGAGCCGGCCCGCCATGCACGGCCGCAAGCGGTTTATCGTCGAACTGGTAGGCGATAAAGGCCTGCCCGTTCACCATCTCAGCGAGCGGAACGTTCGTGGTGTACCCACCGTCGCTGAAGGCCATGACGTAGCGAGCGGTTCCGTCGACGTGGACGCTTTGGAGCAGTGTGTCGACAGAGACCCCGAGCCATTTGGTGCCGAGCTTGGTCCACTTCGTGACGCAGCTGATGTCGACGGTGAATGCCTGACTGGGCAGTTTGAGAAACGAGTCCCAGGACCAGCTCACCGGCGACCCTACGAGACCCTCCAACGTGAACGACCACCGATCGAGCGGCGTGTGCGGCGTCGGTCCCGCCGAAAGAACGGGGAAATCCGTGACGAGATACTGGCCCGGTGGGAGGCGGTTTTCCACCTCTGCCGGTCGCCGGCGTCCGAAAAACCCTCGCGAAATCATCTTCGCCTCCGCTTCTGCTGAGCGCCCCCACGCCGGCTGGCAGGAGGGCAATTCAACGCCGGCCGTCTGCATCATTTGCGGGTGTTCACGGACGCGATCCCGTGGCACGTGTCGTACTCGTGCAGCGAACCCGGCACGTCGCGCCGCGGCCAGAACGATGACTCCTCGCGACGTCCACGCAGTCATCGCCGCCCGCGAGCAAGTCGGACGAATCGTCAGAAAAGAGCGGGTGACAAATCCATCGCGAACACCACCCCGCCTCGTAACGAAGCGGGGGTTGGCCGCATGTGGGTCGTCCTTTTCTTGCTCGGGTGCTATCACGGCATCAATCCGGCAATGGGCTGGCTTTTTGCCGTCGCCCTCGGTTTGCAGGAGCGAAGCACACGCGCGGTGGCGGCCGCGATCGTTCCCATCGCGATCGGCCACATTGCGTCCGTGGCCGTCGTCGTGTCGGTCGCGCTCACCGCAGCAGGGACATTCCCCCAACCTGCGGTTCGCGTCATAGCAGCATTGCTGTTGGTGGGCTTCGGCGTCTATCGACTGGTGCGCGCACGGCACCCACGCTGGCTTGGTATGCGCGTGGGATTCGGCGGGCTCGTCCTGTGGGGCTTTCTCATGGCGAGCGCCCATGGCGCGGGATTGATGCTGCTTCCGTTCGTCCTGCCGGCGTCGCCGATGGCGATGGACGCGTCGATGCCGATGCCGCTGGCGGCCCATGGCGTTTCAGCCGGTGTCGAGATGGGGGTGTTGATCGTCTGCGTGCATTCGCTCGGTTATCTGCTCGTCACAACGGTCGTCGCATTTCTCGTTTACCGTCGGTTCGGGTTGAAGCTTCTCCGCACGGCGTGGTTCAATATAGACCTGGTTTGGGCGGTCGTCCTGATCGCCGCCGGATTGATCGCGCTGGCGACGTGAACCACGAGGCGGCAGAAAGTAGGGTTGCACATGTTGATGATGCCCGACCCGACGTTTTATCCTTCCGCGAAGCTCGCGATGCAGGCGCCGCCGGAGCGATTGGCTTACGTGGCGCTCCTCAATCCGAAGGCCGACGGCCGAGACGCGCTCGCCGTCGTAGATGTCGATACCGCTTCGGGCACGTATGGCTCGGTGACCGGACGCCTCGACATGCCGAACGCAGGCGACGAATTGCACCATTTTGGCTGGAACGCGTGCAGCGCGGCGCTCTGCCCGTATGCACCGCACCCGCACATCGAGCGCCGCTACTTGATCGTCCCGGGTCTTCGCTCATCGCGCATTCACATCATCGACACCAAGCCCGATCCGGCACAGCCTCGGATCGTCCGCGTGATCGAACCCCAGGACCTCGTGAACCGCACCGGGTACACGCGGCCGCACACCACCCACTGCGGCCCGGATGACATCTACATGAGCGCGCTCGGGTCGGCGAACGGCGACGGGCCGGGCGGCATCTTCGTCATGGACCACTATACGTTCGACGTCTTGGGGCGTTGGGAAGTCGATCGTGGTCCGCAATTCTTCGCGTACGACTTCTGGTGGCATCTGGGGTACGACGTGATGGTGTCGAGCGAGTGGGGGACGCCGAACATGATCGAGGCGGGGCTCGATCCCAACCTGCTCTTACAAGGTAAGTACGGGCACCAGCTGCATTTTTGGGACCTACGACGGCGCAAACATCTTCAGAGCGTCGATCTCGGTGCCGAGCAGCAGATGGTGCTCGAACTGCGCCCGTCCCATGACCCGACGAAAGCCTATGGGTTCGTCGGTGTCGTCATCTCGCTGAAGGATCTCTCGAGCTCCGTTTGGGTTTGGCACCGCGAGGGCGGCACGTGGAAGGTGCGCAAGGTCATCGAGATCCCCGCGGAACCGGCCGAACCGGAGCAGTTGCCCGAGATGCTGAAGTCGTTTTCGGCAGTGCCGCCGTTGGTGACGGATATCGACCTCTCGCTCGACGACCGGTTCTTGTATGTGTCCGCTTGGGGAACCGGCGAGATGCGTCAATACGACGTCAGCGATCCCTTCAGTCCGCGGCTCGTGGGGTCGGTACGAATTGGCGGTATCGCGAAAAGCACGCCGCATCCCAAACAGCCGTCGACTCCACGCACCGGTGGACCGCAAATGGTCGAAGTGAGTCGGGACGGGCATCGCGTGTACTTCACGAACTCGCTCTATCGCGCATGGGATGACCAGTTCTACCATCGGGGTCTTTCGAGCTGGATGGTAAAACTCGACGTCGATCCGAACGGCGGAATTGCATTCGATCCGACGTTCTTCGTGGAATTCGACGGCCATCGCGCTCACCAAGTCCGGCTCCAAGGCGGAGATGCGTCCTCCGATTCATACTGCTATCCGTAAGAGGGCCCCGGAAGCACCACGACGCGTCGCGCTGCGGGTTCCAGCCGGACGTGATCGCCGTTGCGCAGCACCTCGAAGATCGCCGGGTCGACGCCGGCCAAGATGGGAATCCCCGCTGCCGCCGCGCCCTGCACCATCACGGGATTGACTTTCCCGAACACGAGGCCGGCGAAGCCGACGCCGCGGCCGCGCATCATCATGAATGCCCAACCGCCCGCGATCCCACCTTGCACTCCGGGCGAGACCAAAATCGTACCGGCGATACGTTGGCCCTGCAGCGGATGGTCGGACCGCGAGAATATGCCGTTTTCGCGGTCGAGATCGTATCGTGGGCTGAACGTACGCATCGACACCAGAACCGTCGCTTCTGTTGCAGGCCCGAGCGCGCGCTCGCACGTGAAGATTCGTTCGCTCATCTCACGGCTCCGGTGACGGCAGCGTCGACGCACACTTGCGTCGGCCGCAAGATCGGCTCGTAGCCATGAGCCTTGATGATATTTGCCAGCTTGGCGGAGTTCGTGACGACGCGCGTCCAGCCGAATTGTCGCTGCATCTCCGCAGGATCCATGATGTACCAGCACGTTCCTTGCAGCAACATCGCTCCGGTGGCTGCGATTCGGCCTTCGATCCCGGTCGAGGCAGCAGCCGCCTTGACCATGGCGTTGGTGGTGATGAGCACGGTCATGTCCTCCGCGATGCGACGGCCGGCGAATGCATCAGCGATCGTCTCGATCTCGCTCAGTGAGAGCTGCGGCGCACTAAACACCACCAGGCGCACGGCGGGATCTGCCGGAGTGGTTCGCTCGTAGAACGATTCGAGATCCGCCCGCGTGACACTGAACTCGTCACGCAGCGGCTTCGTGCCAAGCTCCCGTTCGGAGCGCGCTTCCGGCGTGACACCGACGAGGTGGAACATCGCCAGCGAACCGTGACTTGCGAGTGCGGCGCCAAGATGCTTGAGTTCGTCGGGAGACGGCCCGCGAACACCGGGAGCGAGAACGATCGCGGGGACCGACCAGTAATCACGAACGCGGTCGCCGATGATGCCGCCGAGCGCCCCCCAGTCCGCCACGTCATCGAGCGGGGCCTCGAGGACGATGCGCGCGGTCGGCCGGCGCACCTCATCGAGATGAAATCCGTATGCCGGCGTACGGCCGGTGATCGCCGAGGCGATGGCAGCCGGACCCGATTCGTAATTGGTGCGGGCTCCAAGCACCGAGTTCGCGTATGCGACCGTTCCGGTGTCGCCCCACGCGATGTGTTCGCCGAAACGGGGGACGTAGAGCGTCTGATACCCGATGCACGTATCGACGGTCCAAATTCCCAGCGCTCCCAACAGCTTGCGAACGTCCTTTTCGTGCGACACGAGTTCGACCGATTGGCGCAGACGCTGGGAGTATTCGTACTCGACGCACTGCGCGTTGCGGGACGTCCCGACGCGGACTTTGCCACCGGCATCGAGCAGGCGCTGCAAGAACGACTGACCTGCGTTGCCCATCACCTCGTAGTCGCCCATCATGTGCACGTTGCTGACCGGCACGAACCGCTCGGCGCCGAAGAAGTCACCGACCTCGATTTGCTGTTCGATGCACATGCGCGCCGCTTCACCTTGCGCGCCCTCGGCGATGGCCTTCTCTTCGTCGTTTAATAGCATGCTTACGATATCTCCGCGGGGCGAACGTGGGGTGGGACTCGCTCGAGCGGGCTTTCGGGATCCGCGACCAAACGTTCATCGGGATCGATAAGCCACACGAGACCTGCGCCGACGAGCATCAGCACGCTGGCGACAATGAAGGGAATCGTCCAGCTCTTCGTCAGCTGCACGAGCGCACCGAAGACGAGCGGTGAGACGATCCCGCCGACGTTCGCCCAGGTATTCATCCAACCGGCGCTCGTCGACGCGATTTCTCCCCCGACGTCCATAGCAATCGCCCAGAACACCGACACCGTCGCGTCCAGCATGAAGAACGAAGCCGTAAAGAGGACGATGGTCATCGTTTGGTCCGTTGCGAAAGCCGCCGGCAGAGACAACGCGACCGAGCCCACCATTCCGACGAATGGAACGATCCTCCGCCAGAAGCGCATGTCGCCGGTGCGTTTGCCGAGGACGTCGCTGATCCAACCGCCGAGGAGGCCGCCGAGCCCCCCGCCGATGAACGGCAGCGCGCCGAAGATGCCGACCTTGAGCAGCGTGAAGTGACGCTCCTCGATGAGGAATGTCGGAAGCCAGGTGAGGTAGATCGTCAGCGTGTAGAAGTAACAGAAGTCGGCGAGCGAGAGCGCCCACATCGTACGGCTACGAAGCACGGCACTCCACGCTGAGCGAACCATCGTCGGCTTGCGTGGCGCACCATTGGGTGTGTCGCGAAAAACGACGAGCCACAGCGCCGCAACCGCGAGCGTCGCGGTCCCGAAAAGGACGAACGGTCCGTGAATACCATACCGTGCGAGTGCGACGACGGTAATCGGCACCGTGAGCGCAGCGCCGACGCGGGTGAATGCGTGCAGCACGCCCTGGACGTACGCCCGCTTTTCGCGCGGCACCCACGCCCGCAAACCTCCGGTAACGGCCGGCATCGATGCCGATTCACCTGCACCGGTGACGAGCCGAGCGCCGAGCAACGCCCCAAACGAATTGGTGACAAACCCGGTGGCCAAAGTGAAAAGACCGTACACGCCGACCAGGCCGGCAACCACGCCTCGCGCACCACTACGGTCTGCGAGCGAGGCAAGCAGCGGCTGCGCGAACGTGTAGGAAAGTCCGAAGATCGTGAAGATCAAGCCGAGCTGGATCTTCGTGATGTCCGTCGTCTTGAGAAGTTGGGGTCCGATCACGCCGATGACGGCCTTGTCGACATAGTTCGACATGAAGACCAAGCCGCCGACCAAAACGACCGACCAAACACGGATGTTCAAGAGCTGTCACCGCCTTGGGTTTTGGCGCTATGCGCGCGAGCGAAGGGTCTGCGTGACGGAAATGCCGTCGCGTGCGCTGAACGTGAATTCGTACGCTTCCGGGCGAACGCAAAACTGGCTGATTTCGAGCGGGACGTCGTGTTCGTCGTACGACACCCGGTCCAGCACGAGCAGCGCTTCCCCGGCCGCGAGGCCGAGAAGTCGTGCCGTTTCGGCGTCAGCGCGTTGAGCGCGGATCGCGACGTCGGCCCGAGCGATCGTGTGGCCGAGGAGCTCGCGCAAGATTCCGTAGCACGGCAGCCGCTCGGCCTGTGCGTGCGAAACCTGGCGCGCCTCGGGAATGATGTGAATGCGCGAGAGCGCGATCGGCGTCCCGGAAACACTGTAGCTGCGTTCCAAGCGCATTGCGGTTTCACACTGCAGCGCAGCGCGGACCCGTTCGTCGGCATCCACCAAGCGGAACTCACGCAGCTTCGTCTCCAGCGGAACGCCCTGGGCGACCAACGTCTCGTAGAAGCCGGCGAGCTTGCTCAAATCGTGGCGCACCTGCGGCCCAGCGACGAACGTCCCTTTGGCGCGACGACGGACGATGAGGCCCTCTTTGAGCAACAGATGCATCGCTTTGGTGGCGGTTACGCGGCTTACGCCGTAGCGCCGCATCAACTGCGCCTCGGTTTCGAGGCGAACGAACGGTGCGAGCAGACCCTCCATGATTTGCCGGCGCAGATTGCCGGCGATCTGCTCGTACACCGGCTGCGAAGCTGCTCGATCGATCGCCATGGTACGCTCCCCAGAGGAATTTTTTTTCGGATGATACAATATGAGTCAATATAGGTCAATAGGAGGCATAGCCGATTTCGTGATAGATTCGGAACCCGACTACCGCTTCACGCTTGCGAACGAACGCACGTTTTTGGCGTACGTCAGGACCGCGCTCGCGCTCGACGGCGCAGGGCTCGCGGTGGTGCAGTTCCTGACCAAGGTCGGAAGCCAACGCGGCCGCGAGATCGTGGGCATCCTGCTCGTCCTCGGCGGCCTCGGGACACTGTTCGCCGGCTTCTTGCGGTGGCGATCGGTGCAGCAGGCGATGCGGCGAGATGGACCGTTGCCGAGCTCGTGGATTCCGCTGGCGCTCACCGTGATTCTCGGCATCGGTTCCCTCGTTGCCGCGATTTCCTTAGCGCTCCGATGAATGCCGCGCCGGCGCCGCCCGGCGCGGCACGAGAGCGCACGTCCCTCGCGTGGCGGCGGACGGCATTGTCATTCGCGGTCAACGCCATTCTGCTCTTACGCTCGCCGAACGCATGGATGCAGATCGCGGCGCTGACGGTCTTAGCATCGGCCGCCGGAATCGCAGCCGTGTCAGCCGCTAGCTTCCGTAATCCGCATACGCACGGATGGTTCGCCAGCCGAAAGCGCGGCGCGCAGTTTCTTCTATTCCTCGCGGCCGTCGTAGGAATTCTCGATCTGCTGGCTATTACACGCTGATCGTCGCAACCAGACGCTAGGACGCGCTAGTTCGAACGGGCCGGCGGCATCGGCTCGATGCGGAAGATCTCCGCGAATCGTGTCAGGAGTTCGGGATCACCGGTCACGTGCACGGTCCCGTTCTCGATCGCGCGGGCGGGGCTCAGCTCGCCGGCCATGAGGGCTCGGATCCCGGGGCCCGCTTCGATCGCGAGATCGGCGCCGGGCAGCGAACCTTCGGCCACCTCGACGCGCCCGCCGTCGACGCGCGCGTGCAGCACGATCTCGCCCAGGCGCAACTCGTAGCCGGCGCGAAGCCCACGTGCCGCCTCAGGGTGGAACGTCGAGCGCAACGCCGTGATCAGCGAATCGACCGTGATCGTCTCGTCGGCGCGCGGATCGCCGAGGTTCTTCGCGCCCCAACGGCCGAGCTCGACGACCACCGCTTCGAGCTCCGAGCCATACTCGGTGAGCTCGTAAACCACAGCGCGGGCTGGTCGCGGCAGCACCCGGCGCCGCGCGACTCCGGCGTTTTCCAGCTCCTTGAGGCGAGCGGTCAAGACGTTGCTCGGGATCCCGGGAAGCCCGCGGAGTAGATCGGTGAAGCGCTTCGGACCGACGAGCAGATCCCGCACGATGAGAAGGGCCCAGCGCTCGCCGACCACCTCGAGGGCGCGGGCGAAGCCGCAGTACTGGCCATAGACGCGGGTCTTCACGCTTGTCAGAATACCATAAACTTTCTTCTTCGCATAGTACTTGCATTTGGAAAGTACGCTTTGCTAGAATCGACTCACCCTCGGCTCGACCCAAAGGAACGACCGCTATGAAAACCACGGCCACCGTCGCTCGGATCTTGCTCGGACTGATCTTTTTCGCTGCCGGGCTCAGCGGGTTTCTGCTGATCTCGCACCCGCCGGCTGCGCCGCCGGGTTTGGCTGGTCAGTTTCAAGACGTCTTCTTCCGGTCGTACTGGGTGCTGTTCGTCAATGGCGTCGAGCTCCTCGCCGGAATCTTGCTGCTGGCGAACCGGTACGTGCCCCTGGCCCTGGCGGTGCTCGCCGCGGTCATCGCCAACATCATCGTCTTCCACCTCACGATGGCGCAGATGGGACTGCCGGTGGCGGCGATCGTCGCTGCGCTGTGGGCCATCGTCGCGAGGCAGTATCGCTCGAGCTTTGCTCCGCTGTTCGTACAGAAGCCCACGCCCCAGGCCGATCGGGCTGCTCATTCCACCCATGAAACCCAAACCGCGACACCTGCTCGCGGGTGATTACCGGAGGAACGACCATGGCGACACAATTGGTACCCTACATCTTCCTGTACGGGCGTTGCGAAGAAGCGCTCGAGTTTTACAAGAGCGTCTTCGGCGGGAGCTACGAGCTGATGCGCGTCGCAGACACTCCGGTCGCAAGCGACATGCCGCCCGACTCGGGAAACCGCGTGATGCACGCGTCGTTCACCTCGGACGACGCCAAGTTCATGGCGTCCGACGGCCGCGACGTCAAGCCCGTCGATCCCGACGCCGGCAACATCTCGCTCTCACTCTCATTCGACGACGGAACGCGCGGTGAGCGCATCTTCAACGCGCTCGCGGCTGGTGGCAAGGTCGCGATGCCGATCGACACGGCGTTCTGGGGCGGCCGGTTCGGCATGGTCATCGACAAGTTCGGTACCGAGTGGATGGTGGTGGTGCCGTAATGGGAAAGATCACGCCGTTTTTGTGGTTCGACGGCAAAGCCGAAGAGGCAGCGAACTTCTACGTTTCAATTTTCGATAACGCGAAGATCTTGAACGTCAGCCGATACGCGGAGGACTCGCCGGGGCCTGAGGGGACGGCGCTGAACGGCGGTCCGCACTAGACGTTCACGCCGGCCGTTTCGTTCCTCATCGACTGCAAAACGCAAGCGGAGGTCGACCGCTTCTGGGAGTGCCTTTCCGAAGGCGGCCAACCCGGCCGGTGCGGCCGGCTCCAAGACAAGTACGGCGTATCGTGGGAAGTCGTGCCGTCGGTGTTGCCCGAGCTGCTGAAGGATGACGACGACGAGAAGTCGGACGCGGTCATGCAGGCGATGCTCAAGATGGCGAAGCTCGACATCGAGACGCTGCGGGGCGCGTACGACCGGTCGTAACGCAACGGTCGCCTAAGATCCCCTCCGCCGAAAGACACGAAAAGGCCCCGTGGCCCCGGGGCTTTCTCTTCGTCCGCACCGACTCACGCCAACCGAGCGGAGCCCTGCCCTCCTGCGCGGTCGCGTCGGAGCCGGGCGATCGTGTGATCGCGGAATGCCGCAACGAGCGGTGTGGCGTAGCGTTCCGTTCGCCACGCGAGGCCGACCGTTCGCGCGCATCGGGGTATCCGAATCCGCAACGCAACGGCGACGCTGGGCACGGTTTCGACGCTCTTCGGGACGAGGCTGACGCCGAAGCCGGCGCCGACCAAGCCGACCAGCGTCGCAACTTCGTCGCCCTCAAAGACGACGCGAGGTGCGAACCCGGCCTCGCCGGCGAATCGATCGAGGTAATGCCGCAGCCCGTATCCTGGCTTTAAGGCGACCATCGGATCGTTTGCGAGGTCGGCCAATGCGATCTCGCCCGCATCGCGCAAGCGATGATCCGGCGGCACGATCGCCACGAGATCTTCTTCCCACAGCGGCTCCCAACTCAGCTCCGTGTCGAGAAAGCGGGGCGAGGTGAGGCACAGATCGATGTCGCCGGAACGGACGTGCTCGCGAAGCACCGGCGCCGCGCCTTGGAAAAGGCGAAACTCCGCTGCCGGCTGCTGCGCGCGAAACTCCTGGATCAAGCGTGGCACGACCGTCATCCCGAACGTCGCGAGGAATCCCAGCGCCACGGTCGCTTCAGCCCGGCCTGCCAGCTGCGCAAGCTCGCGATCGGCGTTCTCGAGTTCCAACAAGGCGTGCTCCACGCGCTCCAAGAGGACGCGCCCGTACGGATTCAGACGTACGCTCCGGCCGATTCGGTCGAAGAGCCGCACCTTGTAGCGCTGCTCGAGTCGCGCGACGGTCCGCGTCAAAGTCGACTGAGACACGCCAAGCTCATCAGCCGCGTGCCCCAAGTGCTCGCTCCGCGCCGCGGCTCGGAAGTGCTCGAGGTCGTGCCAGTCCATCATCCAATGCGTGCAGCGCATCAATAATTGCGCCGGACGCTTTGACGTTCATCGGTTCGGACGGGTACCCTCCAAAACAGAGGAGATTGAACCATGGCGCGCCGCAGCATCGACGTCGAACACCTGAGCCACGGGCCGAACCCGATACCGGCCGCCTGCCGGGTCGGCAACGTCATCATGACGGGAGGCATCGCTGGGGGCGACCCCGCGAGCGGCGTCGTCCCCGACGACGCGCAGCTGCAGGTCGCGCATGCGTTCGCGAATCTGCGCCGCATTCTCGCGGCCGCGGGCGCGAGTCCGGACGACGTCGTCAAGCTCGCGATCGCCGTTCGCACGTTCGACGTGCGGGCGGCGATCAACGAAGAATGGCTCTTCATGTTTCCCGACGCAGCGTCCCGGCCCGCTCGTCACGTGACGCGCTACGATCACTTCGGCGGCAACATCGTGCTGCAAGTGGAAGCGTTCGCCGTGACGGAAGGGCGCGACCGGCCGTGACGGTGGAACGCGTCTCCTTCGAGGTCGACTGGGCGCTCGTCGAGCGCCTCGCGCGGCTCGATGCGTGCTCGCTCTCCGACGCGCTCGATGCGCTCGGGATGCAGGGCACGGTATCCGGGATTCCGCAACGCTCCGGCCGCGGACGCATCACGGGCCGCTGCTTGACCGTGAAGCTCGTCGCGGCAGCGGAAGCGCCAAAGCCGCAGGGGCCGCCCCGTCATCTCGGCTCGGCCGCAGTGGAGGCGGCCGGCCCCGGAACGATCATCGTGATCGAGCAGCGCACCGGGATCGACGCCGGCTCGTGGGGAGGGATTCTCTCGCTCGCAGCCACGATCCGCAACATCGAGGGCGTGATCGCGGACGGCCCGGTGCGCGACATCGACGAAGCGCGCCTGTACGACCTTCCGATCTTTGCGCGGGCGCTGACCGCGTTCACCGCGCGAGGTCGCGTCGCGGAGGCCGCGACCAACGTCAGCGTGCGGATCGGCGACGTCACCGTGGAAGCGGGCGACTATGCCCTCGCCGACAACAGCGGCATCGTCTTCGTCCCATCGGCCGCGATCGAACGCGTCCTCGCGACGGCTGAGCGCATCGCGGCGCGCGAGGCCGCGATGGCGCGGGCGTTGCGAAGCGGACAGCAGGTGAGCGCGGTGATGGGTGCACGGTACGAAACGATGCTCTCCGAATGAGCACCGATGAGCACGTCGGCGATCCCGCCGTCACCCGCGCCGCCCGGCTCGACACGGCGACGATCAGCGACGCGCTCGATCGGCACGGCATCGACGGCCAGTGCCGAGGGATCATGCCGATCGACGCGCGGTTCCGTTTCGCCGGCCGCGCGTATACGCTGCGCTACACAGTCGCCGCGAACCCGCCCGGGACCGTCGGGGACTACCTCGACGACGTCCCGCCCGGCACGGTCCTCGTGCTGGACAATGCAGGCCGCACCGACGGCACGGTGTGGGGAGACATCTTGACCGAACTGGCGCATCGGCGGTCGATCGCGGCGACGGTCATCGACGGTATCTGTCGCGACATCTCGCTCTGCGTGGAGCTCGGGTATCCCGTATTCAGCGCCGGACACTGGATGCGCACGGGAAAAGATCGCGTCCAACTCGAGGCGACGAACGTCTCCGTCACGATCGGGGGCGTTCGGGTCGAGCCCGGCGATCTGTTGCGCGGCGACGCGGACGGCGTCGTACGCATCCCTCATCACGCGGAGGAGGCCGTGCTCGCGACGGCCGAGTCGATCGCCGAAGTCGAGGATCGCATCCGTGCCGCCGTTCGCGACGGCGCCCGGCTCGACGAAGCGCGCCGGCGCTTCGCCTACCATACTCTTCAGGCCCGGGAAGACTGATACGTTTTACTTCGCGCGCTCGACGTGAGATCCGTCGTGCAGGCGCAGGGCACCCTTGGGTCCGACGTAACTGCCCGCCTCGCGCTCCATCGACGACAGCAGCCGGCGCAACAGCGCGGTAAGGCCCGCTCGATCATCTTTGGAGAGCGCGTAGACGGCGTCGAACGGAAACTCTTCCGAGAAGAGGATCTCGTCATCGACGATTTTGCGCCCACGCGCAGTCAAGCCGATCTTCACGCCTCTCCCGTCCGTCTCATCGGGATGCCGTTCGACCAGGCGCAGCGATGCCAGTCGATCGATCCGCTTCGTCACCGCGCCCGACGTCACGGAAAGTTCTTGGATCAGCTCCGCCGGGTTGAGCCGGTGCGGTGCGCGGCGGAGCGCGAGCAGAACATATACGTCGCTCGGGATCAGACCGTGCCGGCGCGCAACGTGGGCGAGCGCGTCCTCGTAGAAGCGCGCCAAGTGCTGGATCCGTCCGAACACGTGCAGCGAGTTGGTGGAGAACGCCGGCACCGCGGCCTCCCATGCCGCGGCCAAGCGATCGACTGAATCCCGCTCGCCGTTCGCGCTTCGCTTCTCGCGCCTCATACGCCGGCGTTTCGACGGGCGCCGAGGACGAGACTGCCGATACGATCATTTTCGCGAAAGCAATTGACACCAGTGTCCGACCGCAGTATCGTGGCAAGACGGATATATCTTCCTCAGGAAGCCACTTCGGAGGACCGTGCCATCGTCATCGATGCACACGCCCACCTCGTGACGCCGGATTCCCTGTACGCGAACGGGATGGTTTCCCTCGCGGCCCAGGGCGGCCATGGGCGCATCCCGGTCAAAGCTTCGGACGACGACGTCCAAGCATGCGCGCGCCGCAATCTCGCGGTGATGGACTCTGTCGGTACCGACGTCCAGCTGCTCTCGCCGCGGCCGTTCACGCTGCTGCACTCGCGCGGGCCGCGAACGTTCGTCGAAGCGTGGGTCGCCGCCAACAACGACGTGATCGCGAGAACGGTGCGTCTCGCTCCGTCGCGCTTCGCCGGCGTCGCGGCGCTGCCGCAGATGCCGGGGCAGCCGGTCTCGATCGCCTTCGAGGAGCTGGAGCGATGCGTCGCCCTCGGCTTCGTCGGCGTCCTCGTCAACCCGGACCCGAGCGAGGGGACCGGCTCTCCGCCGCGCCTCGATGACGAATACTGGTACCCGCTCTACGAAAAGCTCGTGCAGTACGACCTGCCGGCGCTCGTTCACGGCGCCGGCTGCTACAACGGGCGCGAGTATTATTACGAGCACTTCGCGAGCGAGGAGACGCTCGCGGTCACGGCGCTCGCTCGATCGACCGTCTTCCGCGATTTCCCGGCGCTGAAGATCATGATCGCCCACGCCGGCGGATCCGTCCCATTTCAGATCGGACGCTGGCGCGCGCAGTTCTCCGGGTTGAAAGAGCTGGGCAAAGCCGACGACGCGGAGTCGTTCGACGCCCGGGTGCGACGGTTGTGGTACGACACGTGCATCTACACGCCGAGCGCGCTGGAGATGCTCTTCAGGGAGATCGGCTGGGACCGCTGTCTGTTCGGCACGGAGAAGCCCGGCAGCGGCTCGGCGACCGACCCGAAGACGGGACGTGACTACGACGACATCCGTCCGGTGATCGACGGTCTCAGCTGTCTCGACGCGCAAAAGCGCCACGCCATCTTCGAAGGCAACGCCCGCGCGCTCTTCACCCGCCTCGCGCTGCCGGTCGCGGCCGGAGTGGCGTAGCCATGGCACAAATCGTGTTTGCCTGCGGTACGTCTCACACGCCGCTGCTCTCGATGGACGCCGCGGATTGGGAGGCGCGTGCCAAGAACGATCGCGCGAACGAGCGGCTCGTCGACGGCAACGGCCGGATCTGCACCTATGCCGAGCTCGCGGAAGCGGTCGGCGACCGCTACGCGGAGCAGGCGACGCCGGAGCGCTGGGGCGCCGATGCGGCGGCGGCGCAACGGGCCTTGGATCGAGTTGCCGACGACCTCGAGGCGGCCGAACCCGACGTCGTCGTCGTGGTCGGCGACGACGAACACGAGCTGTTCTCGTCGGCCAACATGCCCGCGTTTGCCATCTACTACGGCGAGAACGCGATCAGCCGGGAGTTCGCTCGCGCTCACGATCCGCGCACGTTGGATCCCGACTATGCGTGGATGCACACCGTCGCCCGCGGCTACGCGATGGATCGGCAGCATTCGTATCCGGTGAACGCCGGCCTCGCGCGCGAGCTCATCGAGCAGCTCGTCGAGCTGCAGTTCGACGTGGCCGCGCTCGCCGGCGTGCCGGATCCGGCGACAGCCGGCTTCGGCCATGCGTACGGCTTCGTGCGCACCCGGCTGCTGCGCGACCGGAACATACCGATCGTGCCGGTCATGATCAACACGTACTATCCGCCGAATCAGCCGACCGCGGCGCGTTGCTTTGATTTCGGCGCGGCGCTGCGCTCGGCGATCGAACGTTCCGGCGGCGACATCCGCGTCGCGGTCGTCGCATCCGGCGGCCTGAGCCATTTCGTGACCGACGAAGTCCTCGATCGCCAAGTCCTCGCCGCGCTCGAGAACGGCACGGCGCACACGCTGCGTGCCATCCCGGCGCACGTGCTCAATGCAGGCACGTCGGAGATCCGCAATTGGATCGCCCTGGGCGGCCTGATGCGCGACCGGCACCCGGGCTGGTCGACCTACCTTCCGATCTATCGGACTCCTGCAGGGACCGGGATCGGTCTCGCATTCGCATCCTGGTGGATGCAACCCGCGCCCTTCCACGAGGTGACGTATGCTCACAGCGGCAGAGAATGACCTGATCACGCGCGTCGGCCCCGGAACGCCGATGCGCGCGCTGCTCTCGCGCTACTGGTTCCCGGTGTTGAAATCGGAGGAGCTCGAAGCCGGCGGGGCACCGCGCCGGGTCCGCCTTTTCGGGGAGAACTACGCCGCGTTCCGCGCACACGACGGTCGCGTCGGACTGCTCGACGAGGGATGTCCGCACCGGCGCGCGTCACTACTGCTCGCCCGCAACGAGAACTGCGCGCTCACCTGCCTCTTCCACGGCTGGAAGATCGACGTCGCGGGGACCGTCATCGACGCGCCGTCCGAGGGCGCATCGCGCGAACGGTTCGCGACGAAGGTGAAGGTGCGTCATCATTCGACGCGCGAGGTGGGCGGACTCATTTGGGCGTTCGTCGGCGAGGGTGAGCCGACGCAGTTTCCCGACTTCGAATTTCAATCGCTCCCGCCGTCGCACGTCACGATCCTCAAGATCCCCGTGGACTGCAACTGGGTGCAGGGCGTCGAAGGCTTGATCGATTCCTCGCACGTCGGCCACCTGCATGGCAGCACGCTCGACACCGTGTACCTGCGCAACGACGGCGGAGCGGCGCTGACCAAGAAGCTGTTCATGGCGGATCTCGCGCCGCACTACGAGGTCCACCGCACCGACTACGGCCTGCAGGCCGCGGCAATCCGCCGGGTAGGCGAGGAGCAGCGGTTCGTTCGGGTCAGCGAGTTCGCGATGCCGTCATGGACGTTCATCCCGCAGCCCGAGGATGAAGACTGCCTCATGATGGGCCAAGTGCCGGTCGACGACACGCACACGATCCAGTGGTACATCATGTACAACTTCGAGCATCCGATCGACAAGACCGGCGTCGGTCACGGTTTCCAGTCGATGCTCGACTACAACGGGGAGACGTTCCACCAGAACGCGTCGCCGGCAAACTTGTGGACGCAAGACCGCCGGCGCATGGCAGAAGGCCACTTGACCGGCTTCCGCAACATCCTCTATGAAGACATCGCCATCATCGAGAGCATGGGGCCGATCGCAGACCGCACGCGAGAGTATCTCGGCTCCGCCGACGCTGCGATCACGCGCTTCCGGCGCATCCTCATCGAGGCGGCACGCGCGTATGCGGCGGACCAAACGCCGAGCGGCCTGGACCATACCTTGCCGTACGACCGGATCCGCGCGCGACAAGCGGTCTACCCGCAGGCGCAGGATTGGCGCGACGCGATCGCGGTCGCGCCAGCACGGTGACGCGCGCGATTCCGTCGTGAGCCGTTCGATCGGCGCGCGGACGCTGCAGGTCGGCGTCTGCGGCCTCGGCGTCGCGTTCACCCACATCGCCTCATCGCTTCGGCACGAGAGCGGGATCGCGTTCGCGGCGGCCGCGGACCTGCGACCCTCGGCGCTCGACGCGTTCCGCCGCGACTTCGGCGGCCGGGTCTACGATGATTTCGAGGCGCTGTGCCGCGATCCCGAGATCGATTTGGTCTACATCGCCACGCCCAATCAGCAGCATGCGAGTCAGGCGATCCTCGCCGCGTCGTGCGGAAAGCACGTCGTAGTCGACAAGCCGCTGGCGCTGAGCATCGAGGAATGCGAGGCGATGAATCGCGCCGCCGCCGAAAGCGGCGTCCTGCTCGCCTGCGGCCATCTCCACAGCTACGGACCGGCGGTGCGCGCGATGCGCCGGCTCGTCGCGTCGGGCGAACTCGGTGCGTTGCGCATGATCTCGACCTGGCACTTCAATGACTGGGTGTACCGGCCGCGAGCGGCGTGGGAGTTCGCATCGGGCAACGGCGGTAACGTGGTCTTCAACCAAGGAGCGCACCAGGTCGACATCGTGAGGCTGCTCGGCGGCGGGATGGTACGCAGCGTTCGCGGCACGGTCGGCAGCTGGGACGCCGCCCGGCCGATCGAGGGAGCGTACAGCGCGTTCTTGGAGTTCGAGGACGGGGTCGCCGCAACGCTCGTCTACAACGGGTACGCGCACTTCGACACGGCCGAGCTGACCTCGTGGGTCGGCGAGATGCCGCGCACGCCGGAGTGGAACGCCAATGCCCGCAAGCGCCTCGCCTCGATGACCGATGGCGGCGCCGAGGAGGGTGCGAAGGAGTCGTGGCGTTTCGGCAACGCGGCTCTCCCGGAGGACGCCGCGAACGACCCGCACGTCCTCTTCGGGATCACCGTCGTGAGTTGCGAGCGCGGCGACATTCGCCAGACGCCGCACGGCATTACCGTGTACCGCGACGATGCGATCGACGAGATCCCGGTCGCCAACGATACGAACTACAGCGCCGCCGCGCTCGAGAACCTCTACGATGCGATCGTCCACGGAAAGCCCGTGCTGCGCGACGGGCGCTGGGGCGAGGCGACGATCGAAGTGCTCGCAGCGCTGATGGCGTCGTCGCGCACGAAGAGCGAGATTCACCTCTCGCACCAGATCCCTAGCGTCGAAGAACCAGCGAGAGGATAGCCCACCATGAACAGATCGACGTTCATCCGTTCCGCGCAATCCGCCGCCACAGCCGCGGCCCTGGGCGTGACGCCCGGATACGCGGTCGCCCTCGGTACTGCGGCGACGGTGAAAATTGGGTTCCTGGATTCGTTCAGCGGTGTCTTTTCAGATCTCGCCGGATACCAAAAGCTCGCCGCGGGTCTCGCGCTCGAGGACGTCAACCGCAGCGGTCGCGTGAAGTACGAGTTCGCCTTCGGCGACGACGGGTCGAAGCCGGCGAACGCGACGGTCGAGGCGCGCCGGCTCATCGCGCAAGCATCCGTCGACGTCCTCTTCGGCGGCACGTCGTCCGGCAGCGCGCTGGCCCTCGGTCCGATCGCGCTCGAAAGCGGCGTTTTCAACCTCACCCTCGCGCCGTTCGACTCGTCGATCACCGGAGCGAAGGCGAGCCGGTTGACGTATCGGTACGGACCCAATGCGCGCATGGCAACGAAAACGTTGGGCCGCCGCGTGCTGGCGCTCGGCCGAAAGTGGTACTTCGTCCAGGCGGACTACGCGCTCGGCAAGGACGCCTACGCCCAACTCTCCGACGTCTTGAAGCGGGCCGGCGGCACGGAATCCGGGCTCGATGTCGTACCGCTGGGAATGTCGGACTTTTCCTCGGTGCTCACCAAAGTGCGGAACTCCGACGCCGAGGTCTTGATCCTCACCAACAGCGGATTGGATGCGGCCAACATTGCGAAGCAGTTCGTTGCGTTCGGTCTCAACAAGCGCATGAAGCTCGCCGGCATCGGCCTCGAAGACGTCTACCATGGCGCGGTACCGCTCGACGACCTGGCCGGCTCGACGTTCCCGCTGCTCTGGGCGCCAAACGTCTCCGACGGCGCGGCACGGTTGACGCGGACGCTGCGCCGTTCGATCCGCGGTCCCATCTCGCAGCGCCACTGGCTCGGCTACGGAGCGCTCACCGCACTCGTCGACCGCATGAACGCGGCCGGGACGACGAAGGCCGACAGGATCGCCGCCGCGTTCGACGACCACAGCTTCGACAATTTCAAGCAATCGAAGGCGACCTTCCGCGCGTGCGATCATCAAGCGATACAAGACATGTATGCCGGCGCGATCGTCTCACAAGCGAAGTTCGCGAAAACGCAGTACATGTACGAGGTCGTCGCGGAGGTGCCGGCCGTCGAATCCGACGGCACGTGCGACTCGACATGGGCGCGATCGGCGCGTACTGCGCTCGCTACGCAGACCATCGGAAACCGAGAGAACTACGTGGCGAAGACGCTCTGACGCCATACGCGTAATGAACGAGCGAGACGGCCCTCGCTTGGATTGCGGCGCGCCTCGCCGGAACGACGGCAAACGTACACGTGACCATGCGGAGGCTACGACATGCATAGACGCCTCGCCCTCGCCATCGGCGCCGTCGCGGTGGGCGTCCTCGCTATTGGCGCGCTGGCGATCGGGACGCTCGCCATTGGCTCGCTCGCGATCAAACGCGCGGCGATCAAGAAGGTCCACATCGAGGAGCTGGTCGTCGACAAGCTCACCGTCAGCGAGAGCAATCTTCCACCCGCGCGGTGAACTGCGGATAACGCGCAAGGCGGATGCCGAAAGGACCAGAGCATGCATGACACCGCGTCGTTGGTCATCACCGCATGGTCGAACTTCTACGTCATCACCGGCTCGTCGGCCGCCGCCTTGACCGGGTTGATGTTCGTCGTCATCACCTTGGTCGCCGCGACCGCTCACGCACCTCGCACGAAGGGGTAGCGACGTTCAGCACGGCGACCGTCGTGCACTTCTGCGTCGCGTTGCTGGTTTCAGCGATCCTCAGCGCGCCGTGGCGCTCGCTGGTACACGCCGCAGCGTTGCTCGGCCTCACGGGTCTTTACGGCGTCGTGTACGTGTCGCGGGTGATGCTCCGGACACAGCGGCTAATACTACTGTGTTACTAAGTATCACGCAAAAAAAGAGACTCGCGTGAGCCGT
>CALEYW010000002.1 GCA_937927945.1 uncultured candidate division WPS-2 bacterium
AATGGACGACTTCTACAAAGAATATATTCTCGACCACTATCGGAATCCGCGGAATTTCGGGCATCTCGATCGCGTTGATGCGCGTGCTGAGGATCTGAACCCGCTGTGCGGGGACATGATCACGATGGAACTTGCGCTCGACGATGATCGTCGAGTGACCGACGTGAGGTTCAGCGGCAAAGGGTGCGCCATCTCGCAGGCTTCGGCGTCGATGCTCACCGAGTCGATCAAGGGAATGAAGCTCGAGGACGTCGCGAAGCTGCCGCAGGATGCGGTGCTCGAGAACGTCGGGATCGGCATCAGCCCGACCCGCATGAAGTGCGCGATGCTCGGCCTCAAGGTGCTCAAGAGCGCCGCGCTGGGCGAAATCGCCTCCTGGCCCGACGAGGCGCCGTAGCCTGAGTTTGCTGGTCGTCGCGCGGTTCGCTTTTGCGATTCTGTTCGATGCGCTGGCGTTCGTCGTGTGGGACGTCGGGACGCGGCCGCCGCTGCGGCTCGCGCACGATGTTGCGCTCGGCGCCCGCGAGACGCGCTCGCTGGTTCGCGGCGTCGCACGGTTCTTCGCCGGAGCCGGATTGCTCGTGCTGGCCGGCGTGATCGCGCGGCCGGCGATGCCGTCGATGCGCGCGTTCACGATCATCGAGACCGGGATGCTGATCGCGGCGCTGCTGGTCGAAGCGCTGATCGGGAACGACCTGCGACGCAGCATGCGCCGCTCTCACACGTCGCGCTGACCTTCGATGCAGACGTCCTGGATGTCGTAGGCGCGCTCGAGCACCGTGACGGGACCTTTGGGCATCGCGAACGTCAGCCAGATCGGGCGCCAGTGCTCGGCGACGTTGACCTGGTTGGTGATGACTGCCCGGGTGAGCGTCAGATACCGCTCCGTGCTGCCCAGGGATTTGGCCGTGCGCGGGACGAGCAGCGGCTGATTCTTCCAATACGCGAAGACGCCGCCGCCGCTCATCACGAGCTTCCGCAGAACGGCATCGCCGGGGTACGTTCCTTCGCGCACCATGTCGTCGGTCGAGGCGACGATCGAACCGATTGCCGTCTGCTTGACCGAACGGCTCTCGCAATTGGCAGTGGCGGCGCTCGGAATCGCGATGCGCGGGGCGGTCGAGACGCAGGCGGTGAGCGCGAGGAGCGCGAGCGGGATCAGACGCGACGGGTTCACGTCCCCTCCCATTCGTCGCGTCAGGCCAGCTTCCCGGACGTCTTTTCCAGCAGCGCCCAGGCCGGCACGCCGAACTTCTCTTTCCAGCGCACGTAGAAGCCCGAGCTGGCGAGCTTCGTGCGGAAGCCGCTTGTGTCGGCGTGGTTGATCGCCAGCCCGCGCCGGGCGAGCTTCTCCGAGAGCGAGTCGTTGCGCAGCTGCGTATCGCGGCGCTGCAGCAGCGCGTACTTGGTCAGGTTCTTCTCGACGACGGCCTGCACGTCGGGCGGCAGCGCCTTCCAGGCATCCTGATTGCCCAGGAAGTGGTAGGCCGACCACATGTGGTTCGTGACGCTGAGGTACTTCTGCACCTCGTACAGCCGGGCGGTGTCGATGATCGCGTACGGGTTCTCCTGGCCGTCGAACACGTGGGTCTGCAGCGCCGTGTAGACTTCGCTGAAGTTGAGCGGCGCCGGCGCCGCGCCCAGCGACTTGAAGAGGTCGACCCAAAGCGCGCCGGGCGGGGTGCGGATCTTGAAGCCGTCGAGGTCCGCCGCGCTACGGATCGGCTTGTTCGACGAGGTGACCTGCCGCATCCCGTTCTCCCACATCTTGGGATGAACGTACAGGCCCGCTTTGCGAATGTCGTCGCGGACGTAGTCGCCGAGCGGGCCGTCGAGCGCGCGGAACGCTTCGGCCGAGTCCTTGAACGCGAAGCCGACGGCTTGGATGCCGGCGACCGGCACGACCGACTGCAAGATCCCGCCGTCGAGCGTGAAGAACTGCAGCGCGCCGGAGCGCAGCTGCTGCAGCGCCTGCGTGTCGCCGCCGAGCTGGTTGTTGGGGAACAGCTGCACGTCGAGCCGGCCCTTGGTCTCGTTGCGGACCGCGATCCAGCACTCTTTCATGAGGACGTTGAGCGGGTGGTCGACGGAGACGTTGCTCGCGTACTTGTAGGTGAGCTGCGCGGCTCGCGCCGGAGCGCGCATCACCGCAATCGACGCGAGCGTAGCGGCGGTACCGGCCGCGAAGCGGCCCCGGGAGATCGAGCGGTCGGTCATGCGGTGATCCCTTTCGCTGGGGTGACGACGGTCGGCGGCATCAGTCGAGCATCAAGCCGCCGTCGACGGTGAGCGTTTCACCGTGGACGTACGACGAGCGAGGCGAGAGCAGCCACGCGATCGCCTCGGCGATCTCGCGCGGTTCGGCGGCCCGCCGCAGCAGAATGCCGGCTTCGATGCGCGCCTTCTGTTCGGCGTCGGCGAACGCGGAATCGAGCATCGGCGTGACGGTCGCGCCCGGCGCGACGCAGTTCACCGCGATCCCCCGCTCGGCCAGAACGCGGGCGGCGTTGCGGGAGAGTGCGAGGACGGCGCCCTTGCTGGCGGCGTAGGCGGCGGTGCCCGACAACCCCCCGCCGCGTTTCCCGGCCACGCTCGCGACCGTGCAGATGCGCGCGCCGGACCGCATGCGTTTGGCCGCTTCGCGGATGCAGAGGAACGTGCCGATCACGTTGACGTCGTGCACCCGGCGAAACGTCGCGACGTCGATGTCCATGAACGGCGTCATGTCGACGATTCCAGCCGGCGTTGCCAGCGCGTCCAGCGTTCCGCCGAAGGCCTCGCACACGCGTTCGAACAGGGCCACGACCGACGCTTCGTCGGCGACGTCGACGTGATAGGCGAGCCCGTCGATGTGGTGTGCGACCGCTTCCGCTGCCGCGAGATCGCGATCCGCGACGGCGACGCGGTAACCATCCTTCGCGAGCAGCTCGCACACCGCGCGTCCGATCCCGCTCCCGCCGCCGGTCACGACGGCGCTCGGAGGGTTCTCGCCGAACCACATGGTTTAACGGCGCTCCGCCCTTGGCCCCGCGCCCCTCACGCCTATGGCGTGGGGCCCCCGGGTTCGACCTCGCAACGACGGGGTCGCACGAGGAGGGTTATGCTGCGCTCGGTCCATGACCGGGATGTTAGCGGCGGTCCGGCATTTTCACTGGCGGCGGGGGCTCCGGTACGGTGGAATAGCTTCGGTGGGCTGCCCTTGCGCCGGGGCACGCGACGGGGGCGGGGCGGTGCCAACTCTTTTCACGCAGCCGGCCCGCCCATGCAGGAAGGTTTCCCGGAAGTGACTGAAGTCGCTTTCAAAACTCAGCATCTTCCCAGGAGCATCAGCCCGTGAAGCAAGCTCTGTCGCGCGGTCGTTTTGTTGCCGGTTCCGCCGGTGCGGCCGCGCTCGCGTTCGGTTCAGCACCGTACGTCATCGCCGCGCCGACCAAAGAGATCGTCATCGGTCTCAACGTGCCTCAGTCCGGCCCCTACGCCGAACAGGGCACCGACCAGCTGCGCGCCTATCATCTCGCGATCGACGAGATCAATGCCAAAGGCGGCATCATGGGCATGAAGGTCAAGACCACGGAAGGTGACGATCAAACGAAAGCCGGCGTAGCGACGGAAAACGCCCAGCGCATGATCGAGCGCGACGGCGCGATCATGATCACGGGTGGCTCTTCGACGGGCACCGCGATTGCCGTGTCGGGCGTGTGCCAGCAGAAGGGCGTCATCTTCATGGCGACGCTCACCCACGGCGACGAGACCACGAACCAGAACTGCCACAAGCACACGTTCCGCCGCTACAACGACGCGTACATGAGCGCGCAGTCGTTGGCGAAGACACTGGTCTCGAAATACGGAACCGGGCGTTGGTTTCACATCACAGCCGACTACGCATGGGGCCACTCGGTCTACGACAACATCACGGCGGTCGTCGAGCCGAAGGGTGCGAAGACGATCAAGAACGTGCTGACACCGTTCCCCGGCACGAAGGACTTCTCGCCGATGCTTCAGCAGGCCCAAGCGGCGAAACCGGACGTCCTCGTGCTCACCGAGTTCGGTGAGGACATGGTGATCTGCCTCAACCAGGCGGCGCAGTTCGGCTTGACCAAGTCCACGAAAATCCTCGTGCCGCTGGTCGACGAATACATGGCGAAAGGGGCGAAGGACAACTTCAACAACGTCGTGTCGACCGCGCCGTTCTACTGGAAGTACCACGCGGCGAAGTATCCCGGCGCCAAGAAGTTCGTCGATGCGTTCCAGAAGCGCTACGGCTTCCCGCCGTCCAACGGCGCGGAGACCGCCTATGCGGACATTTACATCTACAAGATGGCCGTCGAGAAATCGGGCTCCATCAACGCGGCCAAGGTGATCGACGTTCTCGAAACCACCAAGTTCCAGTTCACCAAGGAACAGGAATGGTATCGTAAGGAAGATCATCAGGGCGTGAACTCTTGCCTGGTTGTCGAAGGCATCCCGGAAAGTCAGCGTGGTCCGGGAGGGTTCGAGTACGCGAAAGTGCTCGAAGTGCACGACGGACCGCAGGTGGTCGCGCCGCTCACGAGCCTCGCCTGCAAGATGGAGACGGCATAAGAAGACCTCCCGTCGAAAGCATCGCGGGCCGGCGCCCTTGGGCGCGCCGGCCCGTTTCCTTATCTCGCGTTCGAGGGTTCACGTGGAAGCGTTTTTCGAAGCCTTGCTAGGCGGTCTCGTCCTCGGTCTCATCTACGTCGCGATCGCCGTGGGGCTGACGATCATCTTCGGAACACTGCGCCTGGTAAATTTCGCGCACGGCGCGTTCTACGCCATCGGTGCATACGTCGGTTTGGTGATCGCCCAGCACATCGGCGTCGGCTGGGCGTTCGTGGCGGCGCCGATCGCCGTCGCGCTCTTCGCGGTGCTGCTCGATCGCCTCGTGCTGCGTTCGTTCTATGATAAGGAGCCGACGGCGCAGCTGCTCGTCACGTTCGGCATCGCGCTGGTGGTCGAAGAAACGTTGCGCCTCATCTTCGGCGCGACCACGCAGCAGTACCAGATGCCCGGGTCGCTCCAAGGATCGGTGACGCTGGGCCCGATCACGTATCCGGCGTACCGTCTGCTGTTCGCCGCAGGCGTCATCGTCATGCTCGCGCTGGTGTGGCTGTTCATCGAGCGCACGAACTACGGATTGATCGTTCGCGCCGGTGTTCGCGATCGGATCATGGTGCAGCTTCTCGGCGGAAACATTCGTCAGGCCTCGACGATCGTTTTTGCGCTGGGCGCAGCGATCGCGGGGCTCGTTGGGGCAGCTGCGACACCGATCTACAGCATCGATCCCGGGACCGGTTTCGCGTTCCTGGTGCCGTCGTTCGTGGTCGTGGTCGTCGGCGGCCTCGGAAGCTTCTGGGGTGCGGTGCTCGGCGGGCTGCTGATCGGAGAACTCCAAAGCCTCACCAACCTCGCGTACGCCCCGGCTTCCAACGTCGTCATCTACTTGTGCATGGCACTGGTGCTGCTGCTTCGTCCGCAAGGGCTGCTCGGTGAGAGCGAGGTCATCCGCCAGTGACGACGTCGACCGCGACCGAGGCCGCTCCGGCGCCTCACGAATCGACCAGCATGCTGTGGGCCGATGCGCGTTTCGTCGTCCTCTGCGCGCTCGGTATCGCCGCGTTCCCTTTCCTGCTGCATCCGCTCGGCGGTTATTCGACGCTCGCGACGCAGATCGCCATCGTCAGCATCGCGTCGATCGGATTCAACCTGCTCCTGGGGTATGCCGGGACGCTCTCCTACGGGCACGCCATGTTCTACGGCGGCGGCGGATACATCGCTGCGATCCTTCTGCTGCGCACGATGCCGGTGCATCCCAATCTTTGGCTCGCGGTCGCCGGCGCGACGGTTGGGACGGCGATTCTGGCGGTTCTCGTCGGCGCGGTGACCGTGCGGCTCTACGGCATCTACTTCGCACTGCTGACGCTTGCGTTCGCGCAGATGGTGTTTTTCATCGTCGAGCAAGCGAAGGACTGGACCAACGGCGACGACGGACTGCAGGCGCTGCCGAACGCGCTGCTCCCGATCGGACCCTGGAACATCGACCTGACCAGGCACCTGCCGTCGATCAATCTCGGTCCCCTCGGAGACCTCGGCGAGCTCACGCTGTGGTACATCTTCGCGGGGATCTGCCTGCTCCTGGTACTGATCCTCTTTCGCGTGCTCACGCGTTCACAGTTCGGTGAGGTCCTCGGGGCGATTCGCGAGAACGAGCAGCGCAGTACGCTGATCGGCTTCAATGCCGCGGGGTACCGCCTTGCCGCGTTCGCGATCTCCGGCGCGTTGACGGGGTTCGCGGGAGCGCTGCGCGGCCTCTTCGACGGAACGGTCCCCGTCGATTCGCTCGGTATCGACCGCAGCGGCTCGTTCGTGATCTACACGGTCGTCGGCGGCGTGCAGACGCTGTTCGGGCCCGTCGCCGGCACGGCCGTCATCATGTTCCTGGAAAACGTGCTCTCGGCGAAGACGCCCGCCTGGCGATTGATCGAAGGATTGATCTTTGTCGGCGTCATCGTCTTCTTGCCGCGCGGACTCGCGACGGTCCTCAAGCAGCAGCGAGACAAGAACCCGCGCGCCTTGTTCGTCCGCTCGCTGCGGCCCTCGACCGAGGAGCCCGACCCCCTGTTGAAGCCCACCGGCGAGGGTCGGCGGAGCGGCCCGCTGAGCATCGTCGAGACGTTCAAGCTCGGCAAGCTGTTCGGCCATTTCGCAGCCAACCGCGACATCGATTTTCGCGTCGACCCGGGCGAGCTGCGAGCGGTGATCGGGCCCAACGGGGCCGGAAAAACGACGTTCTTCAATCTCCTCGCCGGCACGATCGCGCCGACTGCGGGGACGATCAACTACAAAGGCCGCGACGTCAGCCGCGTCAGTGGGACCCAGCGCGTCCACCTCGGCATCGCGAAGGCGTTCCAAACGGCGAGTCTCTATCCCGATCAGTCGGTGCGGCAGAACTGCCGCCTCGCCGCGCTGGCGAGAGTCCAGGGGGCCTTCGCGCTGCAGGTCTTTCGCCGCTCGATGCGGCTCGACGACGTCGACGCTCTGGCCGAGCGTGCGATGGACCGGCTCGAGTTGACCGGCGTCGCCGACATCCGCGCCGGCGACCTGTCGCACGGCGACAAGAAGCGGCTCGACATCGCGATCGCGCTTGCTACCCAGCCGCAGATCCTGCTGCTCGACGAGCCGATCGCCGGGATGTCGAAGGACGAAGCGCGCAAGACGGAGGCGCTCATTCGCAAGCTGTCCACGGAGATGACGGTCCTGATCATCGAGCACGACATGGAGATGGTGATGGGAATCTCCGATTCGATCACCGTGCTGCACCAAGGGACGGTCCTCGCCACGGGAACCCCGGCGGAGATTCGGGATAACCCTCGCGTACAAGAAGCGTACCTCGGCGGCCACTCCGAAGCGGAGCTCGCGCACGGATGAGCACGCCGGCGACGATTCCAGCCGCAGTGACGACACGACTGCGGGTCGACGGGATCAACACGTACTACGGCGACAGCCACGTCCTGCGCGACGTTTCGCTGCACATCGGCGCGGGCGAAACCGTCGCGCTCCTCGGCCGAAACGGTGTCGGTAAGACGACGACGCTCAAAAGCATCGTCGGCTGGCAAAAGCCTCGCAGCGGCAGCGTGACGCTCGACGGCGCCGAGCTGGTCGGGCGCGACATGATGTCGATCGCGCGCATGGGCGTCTCACTCGTTCCCGAGGAGCGCCGCGTCTTCACCAACCTGACCGTCGCGGAAAACCTGAAGATCGCGCAGGTCACGGCGCGCAAGCCCGGCTGGACGCTCGACCACGTCTATGAGAAGTTCCCCCGCCTGCGCGAGCGTCTGACGCACAAGGGCGACGAGATCAGCGGCGGCGAGAAACAGATGCTCGCGATCGCGCGCGCACTGCTCCAAGACGTCAAAGTGCTGCTCCTCGACGAGCCGACCGAAGGCCTCGCGCCGCTGATCGTGCGCGAAGTGGAGAACGTGATCCGCGAGATCAAGGCCGCCGGGATTACGACCCTGCTGGTCGAGCAGAACCTCTACTCGGCCCTCTCCGTCGCCGACCGCTGCTACATCATCGACCAGGGCGAGATCAAGTTCGAGGGCACCCCGCAGCAGGTCCGCGACGATGCGGCGCTGCGCCAGCGCTACCTGCACGTCTGAGGGACCGCACATGCTCGATGACGATGAAACCCCGGCCGAACAGATGGTCCGCGAACTCGGCATCGCTCCCGCGCTCGGCGAACGCATCGACGACGGCCCGCTGTTGCGCCAAGCGCGCAAGAACGTCGACGACACGGTTCGGCACGCGCACGAAGTGCACCACGTGGACGAAGACCCCCCGTCACCCTGAGCGCCGGAGGGCGGCTCGACAAGGTCGCCGAGACGGAATTACCGCGGTGCGAGCCGGATCGCGCCGTCCAGCCGGATCGTTTCGCCGTTGAGGTAGGTGTTCTCGCAGATCGCGATGGCGAGCTGCGAGAATTCTTCGGGGGCGCCGAGACGTTTGGGGAACGGGACGGAGGCGCCGAGACTTTCTTGAATCTGGGGCGGCAGTTCGGCGATCATCGGCGCCTGGAACAGGCCGGGCGCGATCGCCATGACCCACACGCCGAACTGCGCCAGCTCGCGCGCGAGGGGGAGCGTGAGGGAGACGATCCCGCCTTTCGAGGCGGCGTACGCCGCTTGGCCCACTTGACCGTCGAACGCGGCGACCGACGCGGTCGAGATGACGACGCCGCGCTCGCCGTCGGCCAGCGGCGGCAACCCGCGAGACGCGAGCGCGCGGGCCGTTGCGGCGCGCAGCCCTGAGCCTCCGCCGGTGACGACGGCCGCCTGAGCGTGGATGTTCATCGTGGTGGCTCCTTTTCGTCGAGCGCGATGACGTGGGGCGGAGGCGGCGTCCGGTGCGCGTCGTCGGCCAGTGCCGCGCGGCGGCGCAGGATCGCACGCGGGTTCAACGAGCCCTTGTCGGTGATCTCGCCCGCATCGAGCGACGGCGGTTCGGCGAGCAGCACCAGCCGCGCGATGCGAGCCGCGCTTCCGGAACTCGACCGGGCGAGGTGCTGCAGCGCTCCGTGCAAGTGACGGCGCAGCGCGGCGCTGGCCAGCACTACCGGCGCGGCGGCACTCGCCTCGACGTCGGTCGCGATCGCCCGCGCTCGCTCGAGGTCGACGAAGGCGAGCACGGCGACCTCGTCACGGTTCGCGCCGGAAACGGCGACATCGGTCAGCAGCGGCGCGAAGTGGCCGATCACCCGCAGGCGCAGCGTCCCGGCGCTGACCCACGTCCCCGTCGCGAGCTTGAAATCTTCGGCGATCCGGCCGTCGAACACGAAGCCGCGCGCCGGATCGCGCTCGTCGGCGAAGCGCAGCGCGTCACCGATGCAATAGTACCCTTCGTCGTCGAAGGCCGCGCGGGTCAGCTCGTCGTTTCGCCAATACGCCGGCATGATGTTCGGCCCGCGCAGGCGCAGTTCGAGCTTCTCGCCCGACGGAACGAGCTTCACGCCGACACCCGGCATCGGAATGCCGACGAAACCAGGACCCTCGGCCTGCCAGCACGCCGCGAGCGCAGCCGGAGCCGTCTCGGTCGAGCCCAAGCTCGTCGTGATGAAGACGCCGCCGGTCGCTTCGCGCGAGAGTTCCTGCAGCGCGTCCCACACGTGCGGCGCGATCCCAGCGCCCGCATAGAACAGCATGCGCAGCCGGCTGAAGAATCGCTCGCGCAGCGCCGGCTCGGCTCGCAGCGCAACGACCAGCATTTCGAACCCCTTCGGCACGTCGAAGTGGACGGTCGGCGCGATCTCGCGCAAGTTGCGCAGCGTCTCGCCGAACGCGGCCGCCGAGATCGGCCTGCCCGCGTTCACGTAGAGCGTGCCGCCGTTGTACAGCACGAGCCCGACGTTGTGGTTCCCGCCGAACGTGTGATTCCACGGAAGCCAATCGACGATGGTCGGCGGATCGTCGGCCAAGAACGGGAACATCTGGCGGATCATCTGCTGGTTACTGCACAGCATCCGCTGGGTGTTGACGACGCCCTTCGGCGAGCCGGTGGAACCGGAGGTGAACAGAATCTTGGCGATCGTGTCGGGACCGACGCGGGCGCGCGCAGCGTCGACGGCCGGACCGTCACGCGTCGCGATGAGGGAGGCGAACGGCGTCGCCGTGCGCCCGGACGGCGGCGAGGTCGACACGACGAGTTCGGTCTCGGGCGGGATCGCGGCATCCAGCGCGCGCGCGAACCGCGCGCCGTCGGAGACGTAGACGAGGCCGGGCGTGACCTGCCCCACCACGTCGCGCAGCTTCGCGAAGTCCGTCGAGACGAGCGAGTAGGCCGGCGAGATGGGCACGTGCGGAATACCCGCGTACTGCGCGGCGAAGCCGAGAAGTCCGTGGTCGACGGCGTTCTCGGAAAGGATCGCGACGGGCCGCTCGACGGAGAGGCCGCGGTCGAGCAGCGCCTGCGCGATCGCGCGCACGGTCTCCAACGCCTGGACGTAGGTCACTTCGCAAAAGCCGCCGCTCGCGTCGCGCTCGGCGAGCAGCACGCGATCCGGCGCGACGTGCGCCCAGTGCTCCAGCCGCTCGACGAGCGCACCGGGATACGCCTTCAGCGGCTCGCGGTTGCGTATCAGCGTGCCGTGAAGTCCCCGCGTGACGTCGACGGCGGCAGCCGGCAGCCGGACGGCGGGCATTACGAGCGGATCTTGGCGGCGCGCTTCTGCAAGAAATTCTGCACGCGCGACTTCGCCTCGGGGTCGCTCTGCGCGATCGACGCCATCAGCGCTTCGGTCAGATATCCAATTTCAGGCGGCGCGTCGCCGATTCGCGGCAGCGCGTGCAGCACGGCGAAGTTCGAGAGCGGCGCGTTCTCGGCGATCCGGTGCGCGAGCGCGATGGCCTGCGCCAGCGCGCCGCCGGGCTCGCTCACGTACTGCGAGATGCCGATCGCCTCGCCTTGATGCGCGTCGTAGACGCGTCCGGTGAGGATCATGTCCATCACGCGCGCCGTTCCGATCAAGCGCGGCAGCCGCACCGCTCCTCCGCCGCCGATGAAGATTCCGCGCTGCCCTTCGGGGAGGGCGTAGAATGCGGCCGGATCGGCGACGCGCACGTGAGCCGCCGCGGCGAGTTCGAGCCCGCCGCCGACCACGGCTCCGTGCAGGGCCGCCACGACGGGAACCGACCCGAACTCGAGCGCGCCGAAGGCGCGATGCCACAGCATCGAATGCGCCACGCCTTCGAAGGTCCCGCGCTCCCCCACCGACGCGAGGTCCAAGCCGGCAGAGAAGTGGTCGCCCGCCCCGCATAGGACGACCGCGCGGATCCCCGGCGGCGGCGCGCTGAAGAACGCGTGGATTCCGAGCACCGTCGCATCGTCCAGCGCGTTGCGCTTCTCCGGGCGCGCGAGCTCCAAAATGCCGATGTCGGCATCACGCCGGAAACGCAGCGTTGCGGGCAGCGCCGGCGTACCGGCGGGAGGGGTCGGCGACATCGCGATGCGGAACCTCGGCCGAGAAATGTTATGTTATATAATTCTTTCGGCCGGCCGGGGTCAAGCCCCCGCTGCTCGAAGAAGTCCCCCGTGAGACGGACGAAGCAGGCGGATCGGGCCGAGTTCGAGGGGCCTGCCGATCCGGCGCTGCAAGGGCCGCTCCAGCACTACGTCGGGTACGCGTTGCGGCGCGCGCAGCTCGCGGTCTTCCAGGACGTCATCGCCACGCTGGCCGAGGTCGATCTGCGCCCCGCGCAGTTCTCCGTCCTGATCCTGGCGGATACCAATCCCGGCATCGTCCAGTCGCGCGCTTCGGCGGCGCTCGGCATCCAAAAGGCGAATTTCGTCCCGCTGCTGACCGAGCTCGAGCGACGCGGTCTCATCGAACGGGTCGCGGTCGACGGACGCACCAACGGCCTGTTCCTGACCCGCAAAGGCCGCGCGACGCTCAAGCGCGCGCAAGCGCTCCACGCGATACATCACGCCCGCGTCGATGCAATGATCGGTACGAAGGACCGCGAGCGGCTGATCGAGATCTGCCTCAAACTCGCCGAACTCGGGCGCTCGTGACACGAGCACGCGGCTAGAATCCGCGGTCGCGTTTGCACGCCGGCTTTCCCGTCAAGACGCGCGCGAGACACGATCCGATCACAATCTCACCGACCCCCATCTCGGTCGGACCGCCCTTATAGCCGCCTTGCAGAGCGGCCAGCTGCTTCCCGGTGCGTACGTCGACGACGGTCACCTCAGTACTCCAGATCAGCGCCATGAGCCGGGTGACCCGACCGTAGGCCACCGCATCCGCGCCGACGGCTCGCCCGACGGCCTGCGCACACCGTGCTTCGGCGCACGAGCGCTCGAGCGAGTTTTGGGTGAAGCCCCGTGCTGCGACCGCTTGCGAGACGCGGGGAACCGCAACCACCCGTACGCCTCCCTCGACGAAGCCCGCGCGCAGGTGTCCGCTGAGGTCACGCAGGTCCGTCGGGGTTGGGAGCGGAGCATCCGGCAGTCCGGTTGCTGCCGGAGCTAACGGAAGAAGCGCGACCGTTCCGGACCGTTGCATCGGTGCGGCGATCGCGGGCGAGCTGCCCATGAGTGCGGCGATCAGCGCCGCTGCGAAGTATCGGAGCATGTGCCTCCCAACGTCGGTAGGAGCCCTTTACCCGCAGTCGCTTACGGCCTCGCGGCCGGCGGCGTCCAGACGTATTGCGTCACGACGCTCTTCTGTTCGTCGACGAACGACAGCTTTACGTTGCCGGCGTAGTGCAGTCCCGCGCGGTACGTATCGATCATCGTCTGCGCGTAACGGTCCTTCACGTCCTGCGGCAGCGCGGTCCAGGCGGCGAGGCGGTCCGCCTTGATCGTTATCGCGAGATTACGCCACCGGAGCGGCGTGGTTTCGTACTCGACGGCGTTGAACAGCACGTCGTTGACGATGACGTCCGGCAGTTGCCTCGCGGGCGGCGTCGACGCGACCGGCGCCGGCGACGCCGTTCCCTGCGCTGCGATCGCCGGCGCCGAGCGCGCTGCAAGACCCGTCGTCAGCAGCAGCACGGCCGGGAGCAGTCGATACACGCCGCTCATAACGCGGCGACGATCTCAGCGTCCGACACGCACGCGGCGTGCAGCATGTCCAGCGCGCGATCGCGGTATCCGTCGTTTCGTTTCACCGTCGCGATCAGCGCCTTCTTGCGGTCCGGCGTGATCTGCTGACAGTAGCTGCGGAGCGTCGCACGTTGCGGCACCTGGGCGACCTCCGGCGACGATGGACTCGAAACGGTCGCCGCAGCGTGCGGGATGCCCGGCAACACGACCGGAGCGGTTGCCGCGGGGATCGCGGGAACGGTGATGACGGTGGGCGGAGGGCTCGGCGAGATGGGGTTGGCGGACGGGATCGGCGTGCCGGCGTACCGGATGCCTTGGCAGCGCTTTGCGAGCTCCGCGTACTGCCCGCTCGGATCGAACGAGAAGCCCTGCTTCTGCATCGACAAGCACGTGTCGAGCTGCTTCTGGAAGAGGATCTCGTTCACGAACTGTTCGCACTTCCGGCTCGTGCCGTTGAGCGGAACGACGAGCGCAATCGTGCCGCCGGCGCTCGCGAAACCACCGGAAAAGCCGGGAGTCGACGAGTCGTTCCGGTAGGCGCTCGACGCGATGTACGGGCCGGTGCACTGGACGCCGGGTCCGAACGCATTGGCGGAGGGATCGAAGAAGTTGTTCTGCTGGCTGATGTTCTGGCCGCTCGGGCTCGACACCGCCGATGCCTGCGTCGTCTGCTGGTTCGGCGTGACGTTGACGGTTTGCGCGGAGGCGGGCGAGAGCGACGCGATCGAGACTGCAAGCAACGCGGACACTGCGAAGATGGTACGCATGACGTCTCCTACGGATGCGGCGTCGAAGCCCCGGACCGCCGGGGCCTCGACGCGGTGTGAGTTAGTTGCCGAACGAGGTCTGGATGCCGTTGCTGGTGGTGGTCTGGATCTGCTCCATGTGGCCGTTGAAGTCGGACGTCGAATGATCGCCGCCCTTGAAGAACGTCAGCTGGAGCGAGGCCGCGAAGTTCTGGCCCTTCTGCGCGTAGAGGTTGAGGCCGCCGGCAATCCCGTGGGACGCATCGAGGCCTGAGAGGTTTCCGCCGATTTGACCGTTCGTGTCGCTCGTCTCGGAGAGCGTGAGCTGAATGCCGCAGTATTCGGTCCACGCCTTGTCCGTCGTGTGAAGGGTACCGCTGAGCGTCGTCGTCTGGTTCGAGATGACGTTCATCAAGCCGGAGGCGTTAGCCGCGACGGGAGCGCATGCGAGCGCGGTGAGGGAAGCGACGGCGAGTGCCTTACGGGCGAATGCGAGCATGGTGAATCCACCTTCCTGTTGGCTGACGAAGGAGTAAAGGTCAGCGGTGCAAGGGCGAAACACCGCGCGTCAAAGGAGCAGCACGTAGCGTCGTCACTTGAACCTGACTGCACCGACAGCGAGGACTGCTAGGCAGCTTGCCCCCCGAGCCGACGAGTGCAGTATACGGGCACCGACGCAACCGCTGATTGTACCGCGCGGCAGTTCCGTTGGGGACCCATGGCCTATGGACTGTTGCCCACGTCACTCGAGACCTGAGGTCTGGCGAGGGCTAGAGTCGGAGCAGCCGGATCGCGTTCTCTTTGAGAATCAAGGGGCGGACCTCGTCGCGAATCGGCAGCGCTTCGAAATCTTTCAGCCAGCGATTCGGCGTGATTAGCGGATAGTCGGAGCCGAACATGACCTTTTCCCGCAGCAGCGTGTTGGCGTACTGCACGAGTGTCGGCAAAAAGTATTTCGGTGACCAGCCGGAGAGGTCGATGTACACCTGCGGCTTGTGGAGGCAGACGGAGATCGCTTCGTCCTGCCACGGAAACGAAGGGTGCGCGAGCACGATCCGCAGGTCGGGGAAGTCGACGGCAACGTCGTCGATCAGCATCGGCGCGCCGTACCTGAGACGCACACCTCCGCCGCCGCGCGCGCCGGAACCGATCCCACTGTGGCCGGTGTGAAAGATTACCGGCAACCGCGCCGCTTCGAGGACTTCGTAGAACGGATACACGCTGCGATCGTTCGGCGCGAACTGCTGCAGCGGCGGAAACGAAACCGCGGCCCGCGAGACGCTCGTCGACCGAAAAGACGACGCACGCCATCTTGCGGGCGCGATAGTACGCAGCCAGGTCGTCGAGTGCGGTCGGCACAGCGCTCGTTCCAAAATACCGGCTCGCCGCCGCGCCGACCTCACCCTGCGCCGCATCGGCCGCCTCCGCGTGAACGTGCACGTCGATCGCGACGAGGCCGGCAACGCGAGCATGCCGGGCGCTTCTGACCGCGGTTCCGCTCTCCCTCGGCCCGACGGCCGACGTCACTCCTCGAGCGTCGTGACGTCGCCGAGGTCCTGGCCGGTTTCCTGCGCTTTGAGCAGGCGGCGCATGATCTTGCCGCTCCGCGTCTTCGGAAGTTTCGCGGTGAAGCGGATCGCCGAAGGCGTCGCGATCGGACCGAGCTCTTGGCGAACGTGCGCGACCAACTCGGCGGCGAGCGCCTCCGAGCCTTCGTAGCCGCTGCGCACGACGACGTAGGCGACGATCGCTTCGCCCTTGATCTCATCCGGAACGCCGCAGACGCCGGCTTCACCGCAAGCCGGATGCGAAACGAGCGCGCTCTCGACGTCGGCCGTCGCGATGCGGTGCGCCGCGACGTTGAGCACGTCGTCGGCACGACCGAGGATCGCGAGGAAGCCGTCGGCGTCGATCGTCGCGACGTCGCCCGCGACGTAGGTGCCCCAGCGAAAATACTGCTTGTAGCGGTCTTCGTCGTTCCAGACGGTGCTGAACATGTGCGGCTGCGCGTTCTCGATCACCAGCAGCCCGCCTAGGCCGCCGCGCGGGATCGGGTTGCCGGCGTTGTCGCGGAGCGAGAACGCGTACGGTCCGAGCGCCTTTCCACTGCGATCCGGGCGCACCGCGGTCGTGGGGAAGAATCCGCACGCCGGCGCGGCGACCTCGGTCTGCCACCACTGGTTGTCGACCGCGACCCGTCCTTTGCCGATCGTCTCGTGGAGGAAACGCCACGCTTCGGGGTTGAGCGGTTCGCCCGCGCAGAAGATCGCTTGCAGCGATGAGAGATCGTACTGCGCGGCGAGGTCCGGCCCGAGGCGCATCAGCATGCGCGCGAGCGTCGGCGCGGTGTAGAACTTGGTGACCCGGTAGCGTGCAATCGCGGCGTACACCGCGCCGGTATCGGGGAAGTCCGCCGCTCCCTCGCGCAGGATGCAGCGGAACCGGTTCGCCAGCGCGCCGTAGACCATCATCGTGTGACCGACGATCCAGCCGATGTCGCTGGTGCACCAATAGGCGTCGTCCGGCGTGATCCCCGTCGTTTCGGCGAGCATCGCGCTGCAGCCGACCAGATAGCCCCCGTGCGTCATCACGACGCCCTTCGGCTTCCCGGTCGTGCCGCTGGTGTAGAGCATGAAGAGCGGATGTTCCGCGCCGACGATTTCGGGCTCGCACACGGGGAGCTGACCCTCGCAGTACGCGTCGAAGTCGACTTCGCGCGGGTCGCCGGCCGCCGTCGTTTCGCGGCGGTAGACGACGATGCGCCGAACGAGCGCGAGACCGCGGACCGCGTCGTCCGCGATCGACTTGAGATCGAACGGCCGGCCCTTGCGGTACGTGACGTCGCCGACGATGAGCACGTGCGCTCCGGCGTCGACGATACGGTCGCGCAGCGCCGTCGCGCCCAGCCCGGCGTATACCACCGAGTGGATCGCGCCGATGCGCGCGCAGGCGAGCATCGCGACGATCCCTTCGATCGTCAAGGGCATGTAGATGCAGACGCGGTCGCCGCAGCGGACGCCGTCGGCGCGCAGCGCGTTCGCGAACTGCCCCACGCGCGCGAAGAGCTGTGCGTAGGTGATGCTGCGCTCGGTCCCGTCCTCGCACAGGTAGTCGTACGCGAGGGCATCGGGATGCGACGCGGCGTGACGGTCCAGGCACGACACCGTCGCGTTCAACCGGCCGTCGGCGAACCAATGCTGATCGTCGATCGCCCCGCTGAACACCATACGCGGCGGCGTCTCCCAGGCGATCCGCTTCGCACGCTCCGCCCAATACGCATCGGTGTCGCGCAATGCAGCGGCGACGTACGCATCCTGATCGGAAATGGGAAACCATCGCTCGACGCCCGGCGGCGGTGGGATCACTTCCCCCGTCGAGAGCAATCCGGCGAAATTTTCGAGACTTGCGTCCACGGCCGTTTCGCCCTAGACCTTGATGTAGTCGTGCTGGTCGATCACCGGGCCGTTCGGGCCGTTGGTGACGTGATAGGTGCCGAAGTACGTGCCGCGCGCCGAGGTCATCTCGACTTCGACGGTCGCGCCGTTCTGGTTCGCCGACGTGGTGCGCAGCGATGAAATTCGCGTGCCGCGGTCGATGAACGCCTCTTCGGAGAGTTGCGCGTTGGGATCGCCGGGCGACGCGCCGAGCGCGGAATACGCTGCGTTTTCGTTGCCGGCGATCAGCGCGCCGAGGTAGCGCCGCACCGTCGCTTCAGCTTGTGTGCCGGGGCCGGCCGGCGCGACGCGCGCGATCGTCGTGGGCGGAATCGTCGGCGGCGCCGTCGGACGTGGTGTCGGACGCGCGGTGGGCGGCGCGGTCGCGCGCGGCGTCGGCGTCTCGGTCGGCGTCGGAGGCGGGGTCGCTACGGCGCTCGCCGTTGCGACCGGCGCGAGCGACGCGCGCGGTGACGCCGTCGGCCGAACCGTCGGCGTCGCGGCCGGGGTCGCGCTCGCCGCAGCCGTCGCGGTTGGCTGGGGCGTGGGCGTCGGCGTCGGCTTGGGGTGCGCGACGATCGTCGCGATCGCGACCGGCCCGCGGGTCGCCCGCGCGACCGGCGTCACGGCCGGGACACTGCTCGCCGTCGACGTGCCGGTCGCGGTCGACGACGTGCCGCGATTCTGCACCGCGGAGAGGAACGCGCCGATTCCAAGGCCCGCGACGACGACCCCGATCCCGAGCGCGATCGTCGGCAGCAAGCTCGAGCCTGATGACGACGGCGGCGGTGTGGATCGACGACGGCGAGGCGGCTCCGGCATTGCGTGCGATGTTCGCGACCTCCGCCGCCGGTCCCGCGCCACACGGGAGGCACGCCCACGTTTCGGGAATGAGCATCGTCGGTATGCTCCGGGTCGCCGTCCCGATCGATGTGTCCGCGGTCGCACAGACCGCCTCCACCGCCTTCGCGCTCGCGACACCGCTGCGCGTCGGCGATCTGCTGGCGGTCGCGGTGGTGGAAGCGCTCGGTTCGCGCGCACCGCAGGACAAGCGTGAACGCGTGCTCCGCTCGACGATCGAAGGGTTACTCGCCGGAAGCTACGTCGTCGAAATCGACGGACGCATCTATTCCGATCCGGACGACGTCGCGGTGTGCTCGGGCACCGCGACGCTGCGCTTCTTCCTGCGCGCGTTGCGCGCGGCGTGATCGAAACCGGCGACGAAGCGCGCCTCCCGACGACGATCGGGGGACTGGTCGACCTCGCCTTCGCTGGGTACCTCGAACGCGCCCCGCTCTATCTCGGCCTGGCGCTCGCGGCCTTCGCGCTGCAGGCTGCCGTTGAGTTCGCCTTGCCGGCGTGGAAGGTTGGGACGCAGGAGGGGACGATCAAAGAGCTCACGCTGATCTTCTTGAGCCTGCTGACCGATTCGGTCGTGATTGCCGCAGTCGCCCTCGGAATCGCTACGCGGGTCGCCGGCAAGACCGCTCCACCACGTTCGATCGCCGCCGCGACGGCTTCCCGTTGGGGGGCCGCGTTCATCGCCAACCTGTTCGGGTCGATCGTGGTCCTGTCCACGGCGCAGTTCGGCGCCGTCGGACCCTTACCCGATCCGCCCGCGATCCTGCTGCTGACGGCACCGCTGTGCTGGATCGTATGGGGCACGCTCTCGCTCGCGCCGCCGATCGCGGCGCTCAGCCCCGAGCGTGCCGCGTTCGCGGCGATGCACGGCATCACGCGTGCGGTAACCCTGTCGTTCCACCGCTCCAACCTCGTCCGGCTCTGCATCGTCGCGTTCGCATCGATCGTCCCGGTGATGCTCCAGACCATCCTGAGCGACCCGCGCTTCCACGTGACGCGCGACTTCTGGATCAACGTCCCGATCGACGCGCTGACGGTCGGCCCGCTGGCAGCGCTTCAAACCGTCTTCGCGCTGGACTTCGCCCGCCGCGCGGGCGTGCTCTCAGCGCCGCGCGAATAGCCGGCCTGTCCGCAGCCCCTCGAAGGGCTCACTTCTCGGCGAAGAACTGCCCGCGGCGGGTCAGCACGAGCTCGGCGTACAACGCATTCGGCCAGGCGAAGTCCTCGCGTGTGTACGTTTCCGGCCAATCGGCGTTGAACGATTCGTGCAAACGGTGATCGCCCGTGTCGGAGACGGCGATCCAGGAGAAGACGCGATCGATTTCGCGGTCGTCGGTCGCGGTAAGCGCTTGCACGCAGAGCGACAGCGGCCAAACGTACCCGTGCGGTGTGTGCGGGCTCCCGATGCCCTGTGCGAATTTCCCCTGGAAGTAGTACGGGTTGCGGTTGGAGAGCGCGAAGCGGCGGGTCGCCAAGTAGAGCGAGTTCGTCTTCGGCAGATATCCGAAGTACGGGATCGACAGCAGCGAGGGGACGTTGGCGTCGTCCATCACGTTGGCATGGCCGAGACCGTCGACCTCGTAGGCGTAGATTCGCCCGAACGGTTTGAGCTCGAGCGTCCCGTACTGCTCGATTCCGCGCTGGATCTCGACCGACAGACCCCACGCGTTGCGCGCCATCGCGTCGTCGCGCCAGACGTCGCGCGCCAAGTTGGTGAGGTCCTTCATCACGACCGACGCGAACATGTTGACCGGGACGTTGTAGTGGTAGCGCACCGGGTCGTCCGAGGGGCGGAAGCCGGTCCAGACCATTCCGGTATAGCGCACGGCGCTGCCGTGGCCGTTGTTGGCGAGCTGGGGATGGGTGTAGTGCGAGCGCGTCGGGTGATGCTGCTCGTCGCGCAGCGTCGCCAGCACCCGGTTGAACGCGCGCCGGACCGTGGGCGTGAAGATGCTGCGGTCGCCGGTCTGCCGGTAGTAGTCGTAGGCGAACCAAATCGGGTAGAGCAGCGAGTCGACCTCGAACTTGCGCTCGACGACCCCATAGTTGCGCGAGAACGCGTTGGCGTACGGATCGATCAGGATGTACTTCGCCTGACGCGCCACGACGCCGCGCAGCGTCGACTGCACGTCCCCGTCCCGCTGCGAGAGACCGATGTAGGGCCGCACGGTCGCGCTCGCGTCCCGCAGCCACTCGGAGTCGATATCGCCGGTTGTGACGTATGTCGTTCCGTCGCGCTGAACGAGCGCGTGGCGCTGGATCGTCTCGTCGAAGGCGGTGAGGTAGAGACGGTCCAGCTTGGCGTTCAACGTCGGGCTGAGCGTCAGCCCTTCACCTGCGCGGACCGGCACGGCGGCGCCGACGGCGATCGTAAGTGCGATCGCCAGTGCGGAAATGCGGCCGATAGATCGTTTCAGCAACTCAACATTCGTATCGGCACGTTTCCGTAGTACCATAAACCGGGAACGTAAAACCCTCCACCCCCGTCCGAGGCTCCAGATGATTTTCCGCCGCGCCGTCGTCGCCGGCACACTTGTGCTCCTGGCCGCCGTCGCGGCGTCCGTCGCGGCCGCTCGGGCCGACGAGCCCTACTCGGTGAGCGGGCGAGACGTCTTCAAAGTCGGCAACGGCGAGGTGCATAGCGAAACCGTGTATCATGGCGTGCAACGGCTGTCCATCGCGCATTCTTCGCGCGGTACGACGTACGCCGCGCGGGTGGAATACGAGAAGGACGGCGACGGCGGAAAGCAGCATGCGACCGCGTCGTACACCTCGACGCTCTTGCCATCGGGTGAGTTGCGCGACGGTCCGTCGCGCGACCCCGACTATCTCACCGTCCTGAACCAGCCGTTCGCAGTGCAGCTCGACAAACCGACGATGCGTGACCTGGGTCACGTCAAGCGCCCGGTTCCTTTCGACTTTCCGTCGCCGATGACGGGCGCGCCGCTGCGCGGCACGCTGCGGCGTTTGCCCGACGCCATAGTCGCCGGCATACGCGCGATGGGGATCGCGTTCGAGGCGTCGGGACCGCTCCACGGCGCGCTGCCCGACCGGCCCGCGATGGCCTTGGCGGGGATGATCAAGATGAAGGGCACCGCGTACTATGCGTACGACACGGCGCTGCTCGTCTCGCTGGAAGCGACCCTGGCCATCGACGGCAACCTCGACGACAGCGCTCGCCGCGCCCCGGTCTCGATCGTCTACGCGCGCTCGATCCGGGCCCGCCCCGGCCAGCAGACCGCCGGCTCGCCGGCCCCCCATCGGTCGGAAAACCAGCACTGACCGCCCCGGCCCGACCCGAGGGCGATTCCAAGTCTATACGGAATGGGCGCAACCGGCACTCGGATGGGTCAGGTCTACTACCCTGATGAGTGCGCTCGCAGCACCGATCATCGGAGACCGATACCGAGTGACCGCACCGGCAACGGTGAACCAGCCCGTTCCCGGACCCGAGACGTTCGAGCTGATCGTCGATGACTACCAGCGCCGGCTGTATGGCTTCGCGTTGCGTATGACCGGCAATCGTGAGGACGCCGAGGAGATCGTACAGGACGCCTTCGTGCGCGCCTACCGGGCGCTTGCCAAGATGGACCCCCAGCAACGGGCGGAGCTTCGGCTTCAGCCGTGGCTGTATACGATCACGTTGAACGTCACCCGGAACCGCCTGCGCTCGAAGCGGCCGACCAACGTCGCGCTCGATTCGCTCGCCGACCCCGACGCCTTGCTCAACGAGACCCAAGAGGGTCCCGACCAGCCCGAGCAGATCATCGACCGGGCGGCCGACATGGTCCTCGTGGAGCAGGCGCTGCTCCAGCTGCCGATGCACCTGCGCGCCGCGGCGACCTTACGCTTCATCGAAGGCCGCAGTCATCCCGAGATCGCCGAGATCTTGAATCAGCCGATCGGCACCGTCAAGTCGCACGTGCATCGCGCCGTGCGCATCCTTCGCCGGATTCTCGGGCCCGAAGTCGGCCGGATCGCCGCGAGCGACCGTCCTGTTTCGGACTCCGAGGAAGAGGAGTAGACCCCTATGCGCTGCTGCGACGTCGAACGTCTGTGGGACGAGATGCGCGAGGGCGTAGAGCCTCAACGCGAACACATCCTGGCCCATCTGCGGGGCTGCCCCGAATGTCAGGAAATCTATCGCGAGAACGAAGGCATCGCCTACTGCCTGACCTGTCTCCCGCCGGTCGAGCCGCCGAAAAGCCTCTTTCCGAAGATCCTCGACCACATCAAGACGACGGTGAAGATCAGCACCCCCGATTCGGTCGTGACGATCGACTCGCCGATCGGCACGCTCTGGGTGACCTTCCGTCACAGCGGCATCACCTCCGTCGCGCTCGATCGCGGCGAGGGTGAGGAAGCGGTGCTCAAACGCCTTCAGCGGCGCCTCGGCCGCGGCCTCATCCCCTCGCAGACGCCGCAGTGGGTCAGCGACACGGTCGCGGCCTTCTTCCGCACCCACTACGCCGACCTCGAGCGCGTCGACATAAGCGACCTCACGCCGTTCGAACAATCCGCCCTGCGCGCCGCCGCAACGATCCCCCCCGGCGAAGTGCGCTCGTACGGATGGATCGCCGAAACGATCGGCCAACCCGCCGCAACCCGAGCCGTGGGCCGAGCCATGGCCCGCAATCCTGTCGCCCTCCTCTACCCCTGCCACCGAGTCGTCGACGCCAACGGCGCCCTCCACCAATACGCGTACGGCGTAGAAAACAAAGCCCGCATCCTCTTGCTCGAAGGCTACAAAACAACCGCGCGCCGCTAGCGCGACGCAGTATCGCGCACGAGTAGGTGCGCAGCCAGCACTCCGGTGATGGACCGAGCACAGCGTGGTCTTCCACGTACGACCACGTCGACGCGAGGTCGCGCCCGGGGGCCCCACGCCATAGGCATGGGGGGCGCGCAGCGGAGCGAAGCGCCTTTTAACAGGACGTGTTGTGCCGAGCGCGGAACGCGCTCAGCACAATACGTCCGCGGCCCCTTCAGAGATACACCAACGAAGGTTAACAGGCGGATAAGAGGAGGTGGTCATCGTTACCAGTGACAGTCCCAAACAATGTCTCACGATGATCGGAGGTCTCAGGACGTAAGTCCGGGGCCCCGTAAACCGAAGAACCTTGTCCGCCGCCCCCTGGGGGGCGGCTTTTTTTTCTGCCCGGTTTGGGTCGCCGAGCGAGAAGGCGCAGGTTCCGTGCCCCCTCCGACGAAAATCGCCGGTTCGTGTCGCGGCACGTACTGCTGACCGGTTTTGAGCCGTTCGGACCCCACCCCGTCAACCCGAGCGAACTGCTCGTACGCAGTCTCGAGGGTCGTCTCGTCGCCGGGCGCCTTGTCGCCGCGCGCGTATTGCCCGTGGAGACGCGCACCTTGCGCGACCGGATCGAGACGATGCTCCACGAGGATCAGCCGGAATTCGTCATTGGGACCGGCTTTGCAGCGGGCCGCATGGCCCTGAGCCTCGAGCGGGCCGGGCTGAACGCCTTGGACTTCGAGGCGCCCGACGCGGTCGGCGCGATGCGCAAGAACGACGTCGTCCAGCGCGGCGGCCCGGACGCCCGCTTCTCGACCCTGCCGCTCACCGAGATCGTCGAAGCGTGGCGCAGCGTCGGCGTGCCGGGCTACGTCTCGAACAGCGCCGGCACGTTCCTGTGCAACCAGTGGCTCTACGAAACCCTCGCGCTGACCGCGAACGCGACGCCGCCGATCCCCGTCGGCTTCGTCCACCTTCCGGCGCTGCCGGCACAAGTTGCCGCGCTGGGCGCGGAACGGACGCCGTCGATGTCGCTCGAACTCATGCGCAAAGGCATCGAGACGCTGATCGAGACGGTCGTGGCTTGGCTCGAAAGCAAACCCGCCCCACCCGCGCAACGCGCAGCCGGCCAGTTGTGGATTCCGCGCGGACTACGAGAAGTTGAACGATAACACCGAGCGCGACCCGCGCTTCTACGCCATCCCCGATACCCACGGCCACGCGAAGGGCGAGCACAAACCGTACGCAGAGGAACGTCCGCTTCCCCTGACGGCACGGATGCTCTTCCTGTGGTTCTATCACGCCTGCCGGCGGGGGTATCCGCGCTTCCTGATGGTCGCGGACCACATGAACTACCTGACCTTCGAGGACCCGGCGGCGGTCAATCTCGTTCGGCGCGCGCTCAAGCTCGCGCAGGCCGGCGACCTCTACGGCGCGGCGGAGACCGCGAACGTCGACGTCGGCCACGCGGCGGCGGTCAGCGAAGGGCTGCGCCGCGGCATGCGTTACTCGATCGGAGCCGAGGTCGACAACGATCCGCGCTCGCGTCCCGACGCACAGAACATCGTCGACGCGATGCGTCCCGACGCGATCATTCGCTCGGTCCACTTCGTGCCGATCACGCACCCGGTCCACGGCGAGAATTGGCCGTGGCCGTTCGACAATCCGGAATTCGCCGATCTGTTCGACGTCGTCGGCACCGAGACGCTCTGGGAGACGTACATCACGACGCTGGTCGACGCGATCGAACGGCTCCCCGGGCACATCGTCGGGCACTTCTACGTTCCGGCGGTTTTCGGGCACTGGCCCGACGATGCGAAGCTCGAAACGTATGAAGACCGCGTGCTCGAAGCCGCCGCGGCGCGCGGGATGGCGATCGAGTTCAACACGCGGTTTCTCTATCGCGATCATACCGACGAAGAGAAGCAGCGCTATCTCGCCGCGAACAAACGGCTGCTGCGCAAGGCGAAGGAGCGCGGCGTCGGGATCGCCATCGGCTCCGACGCGCACTCCCCGAAGGACCAAGGCAACGGCTTCGAGACCGTCCTGGCGGTGCTCGACGAGCTCGAGATCAACGAGATCATCTTCCCGCTGGGCGGCCTGCTGCGCCGGGTCGCCCTGCGCGTCGTCCGCGAGCCGGACCCGGAGCCCCCGCCGCCGCCGCCCGAGCCGGTGAAGGTCACGGTGCGGGCCGACGAAGCCGAACCAGCGGCCGAAGCGCCCAAGCCGGTGCGCAAGGCGCGGCCGGCGCCCAAGCCCGCCCGGGCGGCGGAACGCCCCGAGCCTGCCGCGGTCGACGGGCCGCCTGCGGCTCCGCCCATCGAAGAGCCCGCGCCGAAGGGAGCCGCGGCGGCCGTGACGCCAGCCCCCGCGCGTCCGCCGAGGTCGCAGCCACCAAAGCAGCCACCAAAGCGGCCCCCGAACGGCGAAGCCGTCGCCGCGCGGGTCGACGAGTCGGCCCCAGCACCTGACCGGGATGCGGCGCCGGACGCGCCCGCTGCGGCGCCGGCCGCCGCAGCTGACCCGGTGGTCGCTCCGGCGTCGGACCAGCCTACGCCGCCGCCGAAGGGCGCAAAGCCGCCGGCGGTCAAGGCCGAGCCGCCGGCCAAGCCGCAGCCGCCGTCACAGCCTGCAGCGGCGAAAGCGACGGCCGTGCCGGCGAAACCGCCCGTCAAAGCCGTCCCGGCGAAGACCGCCGCGAAGGCCCCCGCCAAGAAGGCGTCCGCCGCGAAGCAACCCGCGAAGGCTGCGCCAAAAGCAAAGCCGACCGGTAAGAACGCACACGCCAAGCTCCCGCCGAAGCCGGTCCATAAAAAGGCCGTCAATGCCAAGGCCCCGGCCAAGAAGGCCGCCCCGGCGAAGAAATCCAGCACGGTGAAAAAGGCGGCGCCCGCGAAGAAGAGCCCGCCGCCGAAGAAGACGGCGGCGCGGGCGCCCGCCAAAAAGGCCGTGCCCGCGAAGAAACCTGCCGCCAAGAAGCCGGCGTCGGGACGCAGCGCGCCGCCCCGCAAGGCGACGGCTGCGAAGAAGACGATGAAAAAGACGGCGACGAAACGTCGCTAGGAGGGTCCGTTTGCAGAAACTCGTGATCGGCGCGCTCGCATGCGCGCTGTCCGTCAGCGCGTGCGCCAAGGTGGGCGATGAGCCAGGCGGCGCCGCGACGACCGCGCACGCCCAGGGAATCATCCCGGGTGAGCTGCGAATCGCGATACAGCGCTCGCCGAACACCCTCAATCCGCTGCTCTCTGCGAACACGACCGAGGGGCTGCTGAACCGGCTGACCTTCGACACGCTGGTCAGCGTCGATGCCGCCGGCAAGAACACCGTTCCGATCCTGGCGACCGAGGTCCCGAGCTTGAAGAACGGCGGGATCAGCGCCGACGGACTGACCATCACCTACCATCTCCACAGCGGCGTGAAGTGGCACGACAACGTGCCGTTCACGAGCAAGGACGTCAAGTTCTCGTGGCAAGCCATGATGAACAACGCGAACAACGTCAACGAGCGCGTCGGCTATGAGGACGTGAAGTCGGTCGACACGCCGAACGACACGACGGTCGTCTTCCACCTCAAGCACAAATTCGCGCCCTTCGTCGACACGGTGTTCGCCGAGAGCGACAGCCCCGTCGCGATCGTTCCGGAGCATTTGCTCGCGAAGTACCCGGACCTCAACCGCATCCCGTTCAATCAGGACCCGGTCGGGACCGGGCCCTTCAAGGTGGCGCGCTGGGTGCGCGGCGATCATATCGAACTGGTCGCCAACGACGACTACTTTCGCGGCAAGCCGAAACTGCGCAGCATCATCGTGCGCGAGATCCCCGATGAGAACACGTCGGTGAACGCGCTGCGCTCGCACGACATCGATTGGATCTTCGAAGCGTCGCCGAACCTGTACAACCAGCTCAAGGCGATTCCCGAGGTGAAGATCGTGCTCAACGACAAGCCGCAGACGCTGCAGATGCTGGTCAACACGTCGCGTCCGCTGCTCGGCGACGTGCGCGTGCGGCGCGCGATCTCCTACGCGATCGACAAGCAGTCGCTCGTCGACAAGAACACCGGCGGAACGGCGATCGTCGCGTGGGCTGACCAACCGCCGTTCCAGTGGTCGTACACCGGCAACGTGACGAAGTACCCGCCGGACCCGAGCAAGGCGAAAGACCTTCTCAAAGCGGCCGGCTACGCGCCGGGCCCGGACGGCATCATGCGCAAGAACGGCCAGCCGCTCTCCCTCGTGTTGAGCTACAACGTCGAGAACAAGACGCGCGCGGTCGTCGCGGTGCAGATTCAGGCCATGCTCAAGCTGGTCGGCATCGACGCGCAGATCAAGACGTACCCGGCCAACCTGATGTTCGCGACCTACGGTCAAGGCGGCGTGCTGACGACCGGCAAGTACGATCTCAACGTCTCGGGCTGGATCGCCGGACAAGATCCGGACGACCACTCCGAATTCGACTGCGACCAGATTCCGCGGCCGAGTCATCCCGACGGGGTCAACTACACCCGCTACTGCTCGAAGGCCATGGACGACGCGCAGAGCAAGGCGTTGGCGAGCTACGACCAAGCGGCGCGCAAGCCCTCATACGCGAAGATCCAGCAGCTGCTCGCAGCGGATCTCCCGATCGTCTACCTCTGGTTCCCGCGTCAATTGCAGCCGATTACGCCCGACTTCAAGGGCTTTGCCCCGAACCCCGTCAACGAGGCCTGGAACGCCTACGAGTGGGAAATCTAGAAAGCGTGATGCCGTGTTCGACGAGCCGCTAAGCCCGATTGCGCGAATCCCCGAGCTGCGCTGGCTCAAGGCGATGATCGTCGAGAAGGCGCTGACCCGCGGTGACTACCTGCTCTCGGGCGGCGCGCGCAGCGACTATTACATCGACAAGTTCCGGCTGTTCAGCGACCCGCAGATCCTGCGGCGAATCGCGCGCATGTTCTCGCCGATCGTCAGCGACATCAGCCCCGACCTGATCGGTGGAACGGAACTCGGCGGTGTGATCATCGCGACGGCCGTCTCCCAGATGACCGGACTTCCGATGATCGTCGTGCGCAAGCAGCCCAAACAGTACGGCGCCTTCGCCGCCGAGTACGTCGAGGGACCGTTCAGCGCGGGCCAGCACGTGCTGCTGCTCGAGGACGTCGTCACGAGCGGCCGCGAGCTGCTCGCGGCGCGTGCGCGCCTCGAAGAGCTCAACCTCAAGGTAACGCCTTACGCGATCATCGCCCGCGGCTTGGCGCCGGTCAGCTCGCTGATCCAGTTCTCCTTACCGCGCGGCGGCCCGAAGACCGAGAACTAACCGAGGGTGACGGTGCGGTGGTCGTCGGCGACGAGGACCGCACCGTCGAAGTGTTCGCAGGCGGATTCATCGAGATCGCTCGAGGTCGATTCCTCGCCGTAGTGGGTGAGCATGAGGCGCCGAACCCCCGCGGCGCTCGCCATCGCGGCCGCGTCCGCCGCTGAGGAGTGCCCGCGGATCCCCAGTTCGACCTCGCCGTTGCGCAGCGTCGCTTCGCACAAGAAGACGTCGCTCTCGCGGGCCAGCGCGATGACGCGCTCGTCGGGTGCCGTGTCGGCCGAGTACGTCACGCTGGCGCCGCCACGGTCCCAGCGGATCGCGAAGGCGGGGATGTAATGCGCGGTGTGTGCGAAGCGCAGCGTCGCGCCGTCGATCGCGAGCGGCCGCGCCGGATCGTACTCGTGCAGATCGAACACGTCGCTCAGAAAATCGCCGCCTTCGGGCGCGAACGCGGAGACCAAGCTGCTCAGCATCGCGAGTCCCCCCGGCGGCAGATGCACCGGCAGCTTCGCCGCGCGCCGGCGGGGGCCGTAGCGCAGCGCGTAGCGCAGCGGGATCAGATCGATGAAATGGTCGGCGTGCATGTGACTGATCACCACCGCGCCGAGCCGGTCGTAGTCGACGTGACGCCGCAGGTTGGCGAGCGCGCCCGTGCCGAGATCCAAGACGATCGGCGTCTCGCCATCGTCGACCAGATACGAGCTGCAGGCGCGGTCGGGACGCGGGATCGATGCACTCGAGCCCGCGACGATCAACCGCGCGGTGGCGGTCAGAGGGATCGGACGGCCTCGAGGACGGCCGCCGCATGACCCTCGACCGAGACTCGAGGCCACACCTTGGCGATCGTCCCGTCGGGACCGACCAGAAAGGTCGAGCGCTGGATGCCGATGCTCTTCTTGCCGTACATGTTCTTCTCGACGATCACGCCGAAGGCGTCGCAGATCGCCGACGACGTGTCGGCGAGTAACGGGAAGTTCACGTTGTACTTCACCGCAAACTTCTTTTGGTCCGCGCTCGTGTCGCGGCTCACGCCCACGATGTCCGCTCCGGCGGCGGCCAGCTCCCCTTTGAGGTCGCGAAAGGCCTGCGTTTCGGCGGTGCAGCCCGGGGTGTCGGCCCGGGGGTAGAAGTACACGACCAAACTCCGCCCGGCGAAGCCGCGCAGATCGACGTGCCGGCCGTCTTGATCGCTGGCGCCGACGTCCGGCACCGGGGCACCCGCTGCGAGCAAAAGACCTTCCTTGTCGAGTGTCAGGGGGTTCCGGCTACGGCCGGTACGCGGTGCCCCGCAGGCGCCGGTTTGAATTGGGAGAGTGGGACCAGGAACAAGAGCCGGTCATACGGCTCCATCTCGGCGAAGGTGTCGATGTGCGCAAAGGTACCCTTCCGCCAGACACCCAGCGGGATGCAATCTTCAGCCGGAGGAGGTTGCGGGACCTCTCCCTGGAGCCGCTCGCCGACATTGTACGTGTCGTCACCGAACGCGATCCGGCCGCGAGTTCCGGGGAACCGCGAGAGCATCGCGAACGCCGGCGCCGCGAGAGTGGTCGTGGAGTACGTCCGGATCGCCTCGAACTGATGGGCGATCGAGTGCGCGAAGGTCTCGTCCTGCACCCGCATGACGACCGGGATCTGCGGGTTGCGCGCCCGGACGCCCAGCGCAACCTCGAGGTTTGCCGTGTCGTTGTCGGTCAGCGCGACGACGGCGCGGGCGTTGGCGATGTTGCACAGGTTGAGCGTCGCATCGTTCGTCGCGTCGCCGGTCAGCAGCTCGATCTGACGCGACCGCGACGCCTCGATCAGCGACGGATCGGGATTCGCTTCGATGACGACGATCTTCTGCCCGAGCGCGTGCAGGTAGTCGATCACGCGGGTGCCGACGTTGCCGGATCCGCACACCAGCACGTGCCCGCGGGTGCGAATCTGCCGCAGCCCCTGCATCGCCGTGAATTGCGCGCGCGTCAGCGCCGAGGTCACGAAGGCGATGAAGATTCCCGACGTCGCGACGCCGGTGATCATCACCAGCGCTGCCATCAGCATCGGAAGCGGGCCGCGGCCGCTCGGGACGATGTCGCCGTAGCCCGTCGTCGTGAACGTCGTCATGACGAAATAGGCCGCCGTCACGACGTCGCGGTGCAAGGCGAGGCTGAAGTACGTGACGGCGACGAGGAACATCGCGAACGTCACGCCCATGACGCGCGCGAGGATCGGATCGACCCTCCGAAAGAGGGCAAGGCGCTTGTGTGCGGCGACTTTGAAGCGCAGCAGATGGTTGCGGCGCCGCTCGACCCGCATCATCTGGCGCGTTCCGCTGGTCGCCTCGAGCTGCTCGATCCGGGCGAAGGCGACCACGCGTTCGTCGGCGGCAAACGTGTGATCCGCCGAAATCACCGGCGAGCCGCCGACGGCGACGACGCGGCCGCGTAGCCGCTGCTGCGCTTCGCGCCGAGTCAAGCCGGTGATCCCGAACTGGGCCGCCGAGCGCTCCGTGAACCCGGTCTGGACGCCGTCGCGATCGGGAAACTGCAGCGCGTAAAAACAGGACGGATCGAGCGCGGAACCGACGAAGGTGGCGGCGGCGTGCGATGCCAGCGAGAGGACGGAGCAGTTCGGGAGGTTTTGCTCGAGCTGCGTCCCAGGGTGCGATTGAACTGGCGCAGCACCAGCCGGATCGCGGGGTTGAGGTCCCGAGCCTTGAGGGCGACCTGCAAGTTCAGGCGATCGTCGTCGGAAAGCGACATGATGGACGTCGCCTCCATCACACCAGCCACCCGCAGCGCGTCGTAATTGTTGGGCGCATGCGGAAAATACTCGCAGCCGAGCCGATCCAGCTTCGCGGCGAGTTCGTGGTCGTGCACCCACAAGAGCGCTACCCGATGTCCCTGCGTAGCGCACAGCTCTTCGCACACGCGCAACGCCAACGCGTCGCCGCCCACGACAAGAATCAGAGGTATCGAACTCATCATGTCATCGTCATCGGATCAGGGGCCGCACCCGCTCGCCGAAATTCTCATCGCGTATGCTGCCAAGCGTACCCTCGATGGACCCATCATCGAAGTAGGCACCGGTTCGGGACGCAATACGCGGGCCCTGGTCGCGGCGGGGATCCCCGTCGTGGGCGTGCCCGACGCCACGCCGTACACACAGCTCCCCGGGACGGCGGAGAACTACGGCGCCGCCCTCTCGACCCACGCGTACCTGCACGGCGCCAGCGACAAGCTGCGCACCGGCATCGCCGAACTGCGGCGCGTCCTGATGGCCGACGCGCCGATCTTCATTACCCTCGGATCGATTCTGGATGCGCGGTACGGACTCGGCATGCCGATCGACGAGCGGACGTTCGCGGCGGGCGACGGCGACGAGGCGGGCATTCCGCACGCCTACTTCGACCGCGACGGCGTCGTCGAGCTTCTCCGGGGCTACACGATGGACGCGCTCGACGAAATCGAAGTCGACGGAATCGTCGGGCAGTGGGCGCACGGCGACGACCAGATCGCCGGCCGGGTGCACTGGTTCGTCGTAGCCCGCAAGAAGTAGCGCCTACAGCTAGTAGCGCGCCATGGCGGGGTCGATCGACTCGGACCAGGCGTCGATGCCGCCG
>CALEYW010000003.1 GCA_937927945.1 uncultured candidate division WPS-2 bacterium
GAACCGGTTTGTGGCGGGGGCGGCGGCGTGGCGCGGGGACGGCGTCGTGTGCGAGGGCGATCCGGCGGCGTTCGTGGCGCCGTTGCCGCTCGAGGTGCTGGCGATCGACGACGGCGTGCGCGAGCGGCTGCGGCTGCTCGGCGTCACGACGCTGGGCGAGCTGGCGGCGTTGCCGCACGGACCGTTCGTGCGCCGCTTCGGTGCCGAGGCCGCGGTGTGGCACGACCGCGCGCGCGGGATCGACGAGCGTCCCTTGAAGCCGCGCGCTCGCACGCTGCGCGTGGATCGCAGATTGTACGGCGAAGGCGAAGCGAGCTCCGAAGAGCAGGTGCTCTTCGCCTTGCGCACGCTCGTCGGATGGGTAGTCGACGATCTCGCCGCAGCGGGGCGCCGGGCGGGGCGGCTGGTGCTCACGCTCGAGTGCGACGACGGCGAATCGCACGTGCTCACGACCCGCGTCGCGCAGCCGACGGCGGTCCCCGCGACGCTGTTCGAGATGTTGCGCGCGCGGCTCGAAGGTGTGACGCTCACCGCGCCGGTCACCGGCTTGCGTCTCGCCGCGGAAGAGCTTGCCGCCGGCGGGGTCGCCCTCTCGCTCTTCGCCGCAAGCGATCCCGACCCGGACGCGATCGGCATCGTCCTCGCGCGGCTCGATGCGGCGCTGGGTGAAGGAAAGGCGCTGCGCGCACGCGTCGTCGACGGTCCGCGGATCGAACGGCGCTTCGCGCTCGAGCCGTTCACGCTCGAAATCCTCGCGACCCGCGGGCCGCGTGCCGAGCCTGCGCCGCTTGCCGCGGCCGCGACGTTGCAACTGCGAATCGTCGCGCCGCAGCCGGTCGACGTACGCATCTTCGAGGGCGCGCCGCGGTTCGTCGGTTCGCCGCCGCAGCAGGTGATCGATCATGCCGGACCGTGGCGCGTCGAGGAACGCTGGTGGGGTCCCGCGACCGGCGAAGGCGCGCCGCTGGCCCGCGACGAGTACGACGTCTGCCTCGACGACGGTGCGCTGCTGCGGATAGCGCGCGAAGGCGATGCCTGGAGTGTGCGCGGTATCTACGACTGATCACGTGTACCGTCGCCGGACAGGCCGGCGTCGGCGCGAACGGGTACAGGAAAACGGATGGACCCCCAGGACCCGCTCGACCCGCTGGACCCGCTCGAGGACGCCGACGACGAAGAAGACATTCCGCCGCAGTTCTACATGACCACGTTCATCCCGAAGCCGGCTTGGTACGGCCTCGGAACGGACGAAGCGAAAGCCTTCTTGCAGAACCGCGTCGCGCAGCTCAATGAAGCGTTCATCGACGAAGACGAAGGCGTGATCTGGGCATACCGCTACCACGTGATGGAGCGCACCAACGAAGTCGACGCGGTCGTGCTGCTGTGGATGATCAACTCCGACGAAGCACTCGAGCAGCTCGAGAGCACGCTGCGGCGCTCGGACGTGAACGAGTACTTCGACTGGAGCGTGATCGGCGGGCCGCAGAACAACGCGCCGCAAGATATCCTGGGCGCGTTCCTCGGTACCCTCGTCCCCGACGAAGACGGCGACGAGATCAGCGAAAACTGAGCGGCTAGGAGAGGTACGGTTCGAACGGCGCGATCGGGGCGAGGATGTCGTCCATCGCGTGGAAGATCTCGGGATCGACGTCGAGATCGGCCGCGGCGACGTTGTCGTCGACCTGCTCGGGCCGCGTCGCGCCGATGATCACCGACGAAACGTCCGGCGTGCGCAGGCACCAGGCGAGCGCGAGTTGCGCAAGCGTGCAATGCGCGCGCTCGGCGAGCGGCTTCAGGCGCTGCACCGCGTCGAGCACAGGCTGCGTGAAGTAATCCTCCATCATGTCTTTCGAGCGGCCGGCGGCGCGCGTGCCGGCCGGCGGATTCTCCGCCGTCGTGTACTTGCCGGTCAGGATCCCCATCGCCAGCGGCGACCAGACTACGTTGCCCAGACCGTACGCGTGCGTCGTCGGAAACACGCGCGGTTCGACCCGCCGATACAGCGCGCTGTACTGCGGCTGGTTCGAGACCGGTTCCGCCCAGCCGCGCGCCCGCGCGAGGTTCACCGCGCCGGCGATCTGGTCGGCGTTCCACTCGCTGACGCCCCAGTAGAGGATCTTGCCTGCGCGCACCAGATCGTTCATCGCTTCGACGGTTTCTTCCAGCGGCGTGCTGACGTCGTAGCGGTGGCACTGGTAGAGGTCGACGTACTCGACCCGCAGGCGACGCAGCGACGCGTCGATTTGCATGCGGATGTGTTTGCGCGAGAGCCCGCGATCGTTGGGGCCTTCGCCCATCGGAAAATAGACCTTCGTCGCGAGCACGATCGCGTCGCGCGGCACGTCTTTGAGCGCGCGTCCGTAGACTTCTTCCGCGCGGCCGCGCGCGTACACGTTGGCGGTATCAAAGAAGGTCACGCCGCCTTCGAACGCGCGAGCGACGCACGCTTTCGCCGCGTCCTCCTCGACGCTTCCGCCGTAGGTCAGCCAGGATCCGAGCCCGACCGATGAGACCTTGACGCCCCAGCGTCCCAAATTCCGATAACGCACGACGGGTCGTACACTGTTCGTGCGCGCGCTCCTGTTGCGGCTCGTCCGCCCCTGCAACCTTGTCGCCGACGCTCGGTATGGAGGGCTATGGTACGCCGCCGATTCGTCGCGTCCGCCGCCGCCACGCTCGGCGTTGCCGCCGCCCCCTCAATCTCGCGCGCCGCGCCGTCGGGCGCATCCGCGCGGCTCTCCGCGGCGCAGCGTGCGCCGGTCGAGGACGCCGTTGCGAAGGCGATGGCGGGCAGCGGCGTCCGGGGCGTGAGCGTGACCATCGCGCGCGCCGGCGACATCGTTTATGCGAACGGATTCGGCGTGCGCGACGTCGCGGCGCGGCTGCCGGCGGACGCCGAGACGATCTTTCCGATCGGTTCGCTCACGAAGCAGTTCACTGCCGCCGCGATCATGCTGCTGGTGCGCGACGGCAAGGTCGCGCTCGACGCGAAGGCCGCAACCTACACCGCTCTCGCGCCGCACGGTACGGAGTATACGGTGCGCCAGCTCCTGCAGCAGACGACGGGTCTGGCGAACTACACCGAGGCTCCCGGATTCCTCGCGACCGTCGCGACGTCGACGACGATCACGCCCGCAGCGCTGCTCGCGCCTATCGCGCGCGAACCGCTGGCGTTCACGCCCGGCTCCTGGTTCGCGTACAGCAACTCCAACTACGTCGTGCTCGGGATGATCGTCGAAGCGGCCGCGGGGATGCCGTACGGCCGCTTCGTGCAGGCGCGCATCGCGGCACCGCTCGGGCTCGCGCACCTCACGTTCGGATCTCCGGAGAACGGCGGCAACCTCGCGCACGGCTACGAGGCGCAAAGCGGCGGCGTGCCGGTCACGCCGTGGACGGTGCAGGCGACCTACGCGGCCGGCGGCCTGTACGCCGGGCCGGCGGACGTCGTGCGCTGGGACGAGGCATTTTTCGGCGGCAAGCTGCTCGACGCGAATGCCGTGCTCGCGCTGACGACGCCGCCGCAGCTACCGGACGGCGCAAAGACCGAGTACGCGATGGGATGGATCCGTGACGTACTGGACGGCCACCCGATGGTCTGGCACAACGGCGGCGTGATCGGCGCGAACGTCCGCAACGCGTACTTTCCCGATCAGCGGATCGCCGTCGTCGTGTTCGGGAATTCCGTCGCTTTCGACGAGAGCGCGATCGTGCGCGAGGCGTTCCGCGCGCTCGTACCGCCGTCTGAGGCGCAACTCGCCGCGGAGCGCGCGGCGGCGACGGCCGCTGCGCCTGGCGAGGACCCGGCGGTCACGGCCGCGGCGAAGGCGGAATACGAACGCTGGCGCGGCGGCAAGGTCGATCTGTCGCGCTACGATGCGACGATGCGCGCCGCGCTGAACGATGCTGTGGTGCGGCAAGTGTCCAGCGGAATCGCCGTGCTGGGCGCGCCGAGCACGTTCGTCTTCAAGGGGAAACAGGTGCTTCCGAACGGCGCCGGGACGGCGTACGTCTACCGGGTCGCCGCGGCGAACGGCGCCGTCCAGCTCGTGTACAGCATCGATCCGGACGGACTGATCGGCGGAATCTTCTTCAAGCCGTTGCCCTAGCCGGTGACGCTACTGGTCGTCGAGCTTTTTCAACTGTGCGCGAACCACGGCGGCGGTGAGCGGTAGGTACTTGCCGTCGCGCTGCACCTCTTCCTGACCTCCCGGCTGAGGACGAATCGCAGAAACTCCTTCACCATGGGGTTCATCTTCGTTCCTGGTTTGACGCTGGTGTAGAAGTACGCTTCGCTGAACAACGGATACGTCCGGTTCTGAACGTTCTCGATCGTGTGCTCGACGTACGGTCCCCCGTCCGTCGCGGCCACCGGAAGGCGCTTGGTGCCCGGACGCTCGCCCCGGTACCGGTTGTATCCGATCCCGTACGGATCGCGCGCCACGGAATCGGTGATCTGATCCGCCTCGACGTAGCGCTTCCCGTTCGGCTGCACGATGTGCGCGTGCCGGTGGAAGCGCATTGCGCGGGTCACGCAAATCTGGCCGCACCGCGGTAATCCGGCGCCGAAGCTTTCACGAACCTTTCACGAACCTTTCACGAACCTTTCAATCAGCTACGGTCGCTGTGGATGGGGCCGCGAACCTCCGATACCGCACATATGCGGGTTAGAATTTCCACTCAGCTGGCTTTTGGTTTTGCGGTTCCCATTCTCGCGCTGGCCCTCGTCGTGGGGGCCGTGTACGTCGGCTTCAACCAAATGCAGCGGTCCAAGACGGCGATGCTTCAAAAAGAGTCGTACCGCGCGACGGTCCACGAGATCGCGTTGCAGGTCCTCATCAGCCGCTACGCGACGCGCTCGTTCATTCTGGGCAAACAGAAGAGGAGCGGATCGGGATCTCAGGCCGTCGCCATCGCGAAAGCCCTCAAAAGCGTCACGTATCTCGAGGAACACACCGCATGGGTTCCCGAAGCGGCGGCGGATGTCGCGAGACTCGGTGCCGACGTGAACTTCGTCAGCAGCCGCAGCCTCATGCTTCAGCGCGCTGCAACGAAAGATCGTGCCGCTTTGCTCGACACGTTTATCGGGCGCAGCGGCGGCAAGGACGCGGATGCCTCCGCAGCGATCCTGGCGAACTCCACCAGCGCAGTGGTCCTCAAGAAGACGATGGACCGAATCTCCCAGTTTGCGGACGCTGCCGCGGAGCGCTCGTCGGCGACGTTCGATTCCCAAGTGCAGGCCGACAGGCTGCTCATGCTCGTGATCGGACTGATCGCGCTCATCGCGACGGTCGCGATCACGATCATCTACGGCAATCGCACGAGCCGACGTCTCAACCGCGTCTCGCTGGCGCTCGACTCGATGGTGCGCGATGACTTCGCGCGGCTCTCGCAAGCGCTCGCGCGGCTCGCCGAAGGCGATCTGCGCACCACGTTCCGCTCGACACGCCAGCCGCTCGGCAACCGCGGAAGCGACGAGATCGGCGATCTGGTAGGAAGCTACGACGCGCTCGCCGAGGGCTTCGGCGGGATCGGCGACGAGCTCACGGCCGGCCTTGCGAAGCTGCGCGAACTGGTCGGCGGCGTCGCCTTGGCGTCTCGCAATCTCGCCGCCTCGTCGGAGCAGACGTCCGCCGCAGCGAACCAGGCGTCGGTCGCGGTCGAGCAGATCGCGCGCGCCGTGGCGAGCGTCGCCGGCGGAGCGAAGGAACAGGCGGTGCAGATCTCGCAAGCCGGCGCCGCGATCGAGGAGCTCGCGCGCTCGGCGGAGATGATCGCGGACGGTGCGACGCACCAGGCGACCGCGATCCAAGAAGCGACCGGCGGCATTCAGAAGCTCGACGACGGGATCGAATCGCTCTCGGCGAACGGCAACGACCTCGCGCGTTCCGCACGCGACGTCTCGAGCGCGGTCGAAGGCGGCAACGGCGCCGTGACGCAGACACAGGAAGCGATGCGCCGCTTGCGCGACACCTCACGCGGCGCCGCGCAGGCCATGGTCTCGCTCGAAGGGCGCTCGACACAGGTCGGCGAGATCGTTCGCACGATCGAGGAGATCGCGGACCAGACGAACCTGCTCGCCCTCAACGCGGCGATCGAAGCGGCCCGCGCCGGCGACCACGGCCGCGGCTTCGCGGTCGTCGCCGATGAAGTGCGCAAGCTGGCGGAACGCTCGTCGGGCGCGACCCGCGAGATCGCCGCGATCCTCTCGGCGATCCGCAGCGAAACGACGAACGCCGCCGAAGCGATGCGGACGTCCGACACGTCGATGGAGAACGGGCTCGCTCTGGCCGACCGCGCCGCTGCGGCACTCGAAGACGTGGAGCGCGCGATCGCGACGACGACGAGCGTCGCTGACGGGCTCGCCGAGCGGGCTCTCGCGATGCGCGACGCATCGCTGCTCGTCACCGAGAACGTCTCGAGCGCATCCGCGGGAGTCGAAGAGAATGCGGCCGCCGCCTCGCAGATGAAGTCGACCACGCGCGACGTCACCGCGACGATCCTGCCGGTCGCCGCCGCGGCGGAAGAACAATCTGCCGCAGCGCACCAGGCCGCGCTCGCGACCGGTGAACTCGCCTCGGGCGTACAGGAGATCGATCAGACCGCACGGGCCCTGCGCGATCAGGCCGAACGCCTCGATGCGCTCGTCGCGCGGTTCATCGTCGACGATCAGGGCCGCGCCGCCGGCGCGCTGGTTCGATCAGGCGAACGGGCCATGGCGCTCGCCTCGTAATTCGAGCCGCCCGGTCCGGGGTCCGTGAAAACGGGAACGATGCCGGTATGAACGACGATGCGCCCGGCGATGAAGAGCACGACGACACCGTGATGGGCGACGACCTCGCGCCGCCGGTACCCGAACCGGACCTCGACGTCAACCCGAACGACCCGATCCCCAGCGCCGGCGCAGCCGACGTCGGCGGCCGCCCGGGCGACGTCGACTGAGCGGCGAGCTGCAGGCGGCGGCCCGCGAGGTCGTCGTCGTCGTCAACCGCCAATCGCGGCACACGGCACACGCCCTCGAGCCGCTCCACGAGTCGCTCCAGAAGCACGGGCTGCGGGTCGCGGCGTTCCACGTCGCCGCCGACAGCACCCAGCTGCGGCGCTTGGTGAAACGCGCCGCGAAAGCGGGCGTCGAGACCGTCGTCGTCGGCGGCGGCGACGGGACGATGGCGCACGCCGTCGACGTGCTCGCGCACCGCAAGACGACGCTCGGACTCGTCCCGCTGGGGACCGGGAACAGCTTCGCGCAGACGCTCGCCATCCCACGCGGCGACGTCGACGCGGCGATTGCGATCGTCGCCGCCGGCAAGGTCGCGACCGTCGATCTCGGCCGCGTCAACGGCACGCACTTCGCCAACTTCGCCACGATCGGACTCTCCACGGAGATCGCCGGCGCCACCTCGACGGGCGCGAAGGGACTGCTGGGACCGATCGCCTACGCGATCGCGGCCGTCAAGCCGGTGCTCTCGCACCGCGCCTTTCGCGCGCGGATCCGGTGGCGCGGCGGCGAGCTGGTGCTGCGCACGCAGGACATCATCATCGCGAACGGACGCTACTTCGGCTCGACGCCGATCACGTCGGACGCGTCGATCACCGACCGCAAACTGAACCTGTTCACCACCGACAACCCTTCACGCATCGGCGCGTTGCGGACGTATCTTGCGTTCGGCATGCACGATCAGATGAAGCTGCGCGACGCCCATGTCGTCACCGCGGCGAGGTTCACGATTCGGACGAAGACCCGCCAGATGATCGGGATCGACGGATCGCTGCTCGAGAAGACGCCGGCGCGCTTTCGGGTCGTGCCGCAGGCGCTGCGCGTGTTCGTCCCGTGATCGCGCGGCTCATCGCCGCCGCCGCGTTCTTCTGCGCGACGATCGCGCTCGGCGCGGTGGTCGTGCATCGGCCGCCCAGCGCGCTCGACGTCGCCACGGTCGCGCTGCGCGGGCACGCGCTCTCGCTCGCGCTGTTCTTCACGTCGCTCGGCCGCTGGTGGATGCTGCTGCCGATCGCCGTCGTCGCGTTCGGGATCGGGATGTCGGTGCGCGCGAACCTGATTCCGCTGACGATCGTGCTCGGTGCGCAGGCGGCATCGCAGGCCGCGACCACGCTGCTCAAGCTTGCCTTCCATCGCATGCGCCCCGATGGCTTCATCGGGCCGCTGGAATCGGATCTCTCCTATCCCAGCGGTCACGCCGTGACGGCGATCGTCTTTTTCGCCGGCTTGGCGATTCTGGCGTGGCACGCGCCGTTTCCCCGGCCGTTCGCCGCGGCAGCGACGATCGTGCTGGCGATCTGCGCCGTCGGCATCCCGTGGTCACGGCTCGCGCTCGGCGCGCACTACGTGACCGACGTGATCGGCGGTCTGTTCTTCGGCGCCGCGTGGCTGTGTGCGGCGTCGGCGCTGATGGTGCGCTTGGGCGCTACGGCGTCTCGATGATCTCGATCAGGCGCGGATAGACGAGGTCCGGCCGCGCTTGCGGAATCTGCGGCTCGATGATGTCGTGGATCTTCGGCAACCCGTGCAGCACGACGTTCTCGACGAGCATGCCCGCGGCTGCGAGCCGGCCGAAGCGGCGCTCGGCGAACCGGTTGTTCACGACCGGGTCGTTCTGGTTGCACACCAGGACCGCGCGCCGTCCGCGCACCGCGCTCTGCGGCGCGGGGAGATCGGTCGAAAGCTGGAGCGACGCGCCGAGCGCACGCGTCGCGAAGCGTGGATAGCCGTGCTGCGGCGGTTGGCGTTGCTTCGCGCGCGGATCCCACCAGCCGAAGCGATTGGGCGCCGTCCGCAGTACCGCTCCGAGCGCATCGTTCAGGCCGCCGTACAACTCGCGCACGCCGCAGAACGGCGCCACCGCGATCCCGGTGTCGATCGCCGTGCGCGCGACGAGCCAGCCGGCCAGCGTCGCGCCGATCGAGATGCCCAGCGCGACGACTCGCTCGCCGCACAGCGCAGCGATCGCCGCCGCGTCCAGCGCCGCCATCTGCAGGTCGGCCGCGCGCAGGTTCGCGAGCGCGCCGGTCATCCGGTCGCGATACCCGTGGTAGGGCATGCGCGGCACGATCACCGCGTGCCCGCGCGCCGCGAGCTGCTCGCCCAGCAGATCGTATTGGGGCGGCGCGTTCGTGAGGCCGTGCAGCAGCACGACGGCAAGGGGAGCGACGCCGCCCTGCACCCACGAACGCGTGACGTATCGCGGCTCGACGAGCGGGTCATTGCGTTCGGTCTGCGCGATCGCGGCGAGACGCGCGCGCGCTTGCGCGATGCGATCCGGCACGAAGATCCCGTTACGCGCGCGGAACGCCGCGCAAGACGATCCGTTCGAGCCACCGCAACGGGCGGGTGTTCCACGGATCTCGCCGGATCAGCGGATCGACGAGGATCACTTCCAGGCCGGCGAGCTTTGCGCCGAGCACGTCGGTGAAGAGCTGATCGCCGATGACCACGGCTTCGTCCGCGCGCAATTCGAGCACGTTGAGCGCGCGGCGGAAGCCGTGCGGCAGCGGCTTGCGCGCGCGCGGGATGCACGGCACGCCGAGGTTCTTCGCAATTTCCGACGCCCACGGCGTTCCGTTGTTGGTGAGGACGGCGACGCGCACGCCGGCCTCCTTCGCCCGAGACACCCAGAGCGCATCCTCGGCGAGCGGGACCAGCTGGTGCCAGCCGACCAGGGTGTTGTCGAGGTCGACGATCGCGCCGCGAATGCCGCGGGCGCGCAGTTCCGCCGGATCGATCTCGGTGATCCGGGTCGCGTACGCGCCAGGCCGGAAGAAGCTCAGCATGTTAGCGGCGGTCCATCAGCGGATTGTCTGTACCCGCGGAGCGGGGACCAATACCGTAACGCCGCCGCGGACGATCGTGAATTCGGCCGGCAGGCGCGCGACGTACTCGCTGTCGGCGAAGACGCGGTGCTTTCCGCCGTGCAGTGAGCGCACCGTGAAGCGTGTGCCACGCAGCGTCGCTACGTCCCGCGCGTGCTGGAAGCGGCGCAGCATCACCGCGGCAACCACGCGCAGCGCGCTCCACCAGCCGTGCACGTCGACCGCGTAGAGCCACAACTCGCCGTCTTCCAGGCTGCCCTCGGGGTTCTCGACGACACCGCCGAACCGGTAGCTGTTGGCGACGGTCAACTGCGCCGCGTGCAGGATCACCGTCGTACCGTCCTCCAGCCCGATCTCCAGATGCAGCGGACGTATCCAGCGCAGCGCGCGCAGGGTCGTGACGGGGATCGCAAGCATTCCGAGCGCCCGCTTCACCGCGCTCGTCTGCAACCGGGCGACCTGCGTCGAGAGCCCGATCGACGCTTCGTTGAAGTAGTGCACGCCGTTCACGCGCCCGACGTCGATCGGCACCGGCACGCCGTCGTCGATCAGCGCGGCAACCTCGACCGGGTCGTGCGGAACGCCGAGCGTGCGGGCCAGTTCGTTGAACGTGCCCAGCGGAAGGATCGCCAGCGGCAGCTTCGTCTCGACCAGACCCCTCAGCGCGCTCAACAGCGTTCCATCGCCGCCGCCGACGATGACCGCATCGACCCCGTCGCGGTGCTCGACGATCTCGCGCGACAAGTCGGCCCCGCCGTCGAGCGAAACCTCGACCAGCGTGTGCCCGAGCGCGCGCAATGCCGCCGCCGCGCGATCACGAGCGGCGGCACCGCTGCGGGCTCGCGGGTTTACCGCGAGCAGAACGCGCTTGGCCATATCGACACGCCTGTACCCGCGGCGATCGCGCGGCAACCTCTTTGCGGCCCGGCTGGGCCACTTCTCGAAGCGGCACGGCCCGCCGCCGTCGAACGGAGCGGAATGGCACGGAATCTCTCGATCGTCTGGGTCGACGCATTCACCACCACGCCGCTCGCCGGAAACGCCTGCGCGGTCGTCCTCGACGCGCGCGGCCTCGACGATGCGCTGATGCAAGCGATCGCAGGCGAAACGAACCTCTCGGAGACGAGCTTCGTCTTCCCCGGCGACGCCGAGTCCGACGTCGTCGTGCGCTACTGGACGCCGATCGGCGAGATTCCGCTCGCCGGTCACCCCACGATCGCTACGGCGCACGCGCTGTGCGAGACCGGCGCCGTTGCCGCGGATCGCGACGTGCTGCGCGTCAAGATGCCGGCCGCGATCGTCCCGGTGACGATTCGCCGCGGAAGCCCGACGGTCTACGCGATGTCGCAGCCGCCGCCGACGTTTCACGCGACGCTCTCCCGCTCCGAAGCAGCGGCGGCGCTCGGCCTGGACGAGCGCGACATCGCCGCAGGGACGACGCCGCAAACGGTGAGCACGGGGACGAAGCAGCTGATGATCGCGCTCGCCTCGCGCGACGCGCTCGACCGCTGCGTTCCCGATCGGCGCGTGCTCTACGGTCACCCGGACCGCGATTGGTTCTCGGTGCACGT
>CALEYW010000004.1 GCA_937927945.1 uncultured candidate division WPS-2 bacterium
GCTCGTCGGGCTCATAACCCGAAGGTCACAGGTTCAAATCCTGTCCCCGCAACCAACTACAGGTCCAGAAAGTGCAAGCTTTCTGGACCTGTTTCGTTTCCAGTGCCGACTTTCTGGTCCAAACGTCGTAAGGCGTCCGTACGAGAGTCAGGGAAGCCGGGCGGAGCGATGGAAGCGAAGCCGGGGTTCGATTGCACACAATGCGGGACGGCGCGCGAAGGGTATCCTACCGACCGCGGCTTCACGCTGCCCGACGCCGTTTGGGCAATCCCCGAGTCCGAACGCGAGGCCCGCGCGAAGTTCACAACGCACCTTTGCAAGATGGATGGCCGCTGCTTCATCCGCGGTATTCTGCTCATTCCGTTGGTGGAGCGCGAGGACGAATTTGCGTGGGGCCTCTGGGCCGAGGTTGAGCCTGCAGTCTTCGAGCGCTATTTGGAAATCTACGATTCCGATGCCTCGGATGAGGCTCCGCAGAGCGGTACTTTGGCGAATGAGATTCCCGGTTACGACGACGCCGCCAACGAGCGCGTTCTGATCAAGTTTGGCCTTGGCGGCGACCGTCCCGAGTTTATCTTACAACCGCAGTCCGAATCATCACTTGCAAAGGATCAACGGCACGGTATCGACGAGCAGCGCTACCACGAAATGTTGGTGGCTGCGGGAGCGCTTTAGCCGAATACCCGACGCCCTTTCGATCCGCATTCTCTGAATCGCTCAGTCTATGCCTGATCTCCACCTCAAGCCAGAACTCCATGAACGGCTGGACTTGTGAACGCTATTCGCTAACATTTGAGCGCGTCGTCGAACCGGCGCCGCAAGATGAGCAAACCGGCCCCGTCGGCACCGTCGTCAAGGTGGACCAAGTTCTGTCCGATGATTGGCTTGGACCCATCGATCAAAATATCGAGGCGTACGGCGAGAACCCGCGGATGCTCTTCGGCGGCAAGGTCGGCTCGTGTCCCTCCGGCGCGCTCGCCGGCGGCTCGCGCGAAGCATTGGCCTGCAGGAGACTGTGCGACCGTCGCGCTTCCGTGCGACGTGATCCTCGGCGCCGCTACGGCCCGCAATACGTCGCGAGCGCTCCGTTCGCTTCGGTGCTGGTTGCCATTCCGTCCGGACGCGTGTACGTGAGCTTCGTGACGCCCGGTGCATTGTCGATGATGATCTGATGCACGATGGTCGGCGAGAACGTCATCTCGACCTCGTGCGCGCGATGTCCGTCGCAGGTACGGTCTTTGTCGACTGCGGTCTTGATCGCGTTGTCCGCGATGTTCTTCTTCACGAGCGCTACGATGTCGTCGTAGGCGAGGCCGCCGTCGGTGAGGTAGATGAGTTGCTCGCCGTCGCTCTTTTTCCACGTCTCTTGCGCGCGGGGCAGCGGCTGCGCGGCGACCGCGCCGACGGCGTGGTCCCAACCGGTCGGGCCGACGAACGGCTTCGCGGCGGCGAGCGCTGCAAACGGTAGGAAAGCGGCGAACGCGACGAGCGCCGTCGCCGTACGGAGCGGTGCTGATTGCATGGTCCATAGTAGCGCGCCGCGCGCGCGACCTCACCCGACGAACGGTGAAGGCCGCACCGCAGCGATGCGACAGTCGTCGCAGACTCCGCGCAGATCGTTTACGCGCGGACGGTCTTCCCGATGACGCCGAGCTCCGTGCCGACCTTTTCGAAGGCGGCCAGCGCACGGTCGAGTTGGGCACGGTTCAAGTCGCTGGAGATCTGGACGCGGATGCGCGCCGTCCCTTCGGGGACGACCGGGAACCCGAACCCCGTCACGAAGACGCCCGCCTGCAGCAGCCGGTCGCTCATGGCGATCGCGAACGCGGTGTCGCCGACGATGATTGGAACGATCGCGCTCGGCCCTGCGAGCGGCTCGAAGCCCAGCCGCGTGAGCCCCTCGCGGAAATACCGGATGTTCTCGCGCTGCGTCTCCACCAAGTGCGGCTGCGATTCGAGCAGCTCGATCGCTTTGAGGGCACTGGCCGCAATCGTCGCCGGCAGCGCGTTCGAAAACAGTTGCGTGCGCGAACGCTGAACGAGTGTATCGACCAGCGCCTGCGAACCGGCGACGAAGCCGCCGGCACCGCCGCCCAGCGCCTTTCCGAGCGTGCCGGTGAGGATATCGATCTTCCCCTCGAGCCCGAAATGCTCGATCGTCCCGCGGCCCGTCTTGCCCATCACGCCCGTCCCGTGCGAGTCGTCGACGATCGTCACCGCGCCGTACCGCTCCGCCAATGCGACGATCTCGGGCAGCTTCGCGATCGACCCTTCCATCGAAAACACGCCGTCGGTGATGATGAACGCCGTCCCCTCGGCCTCGCGCAGCTTCTGTTCGAGATCCGCCATGTCGCCGTGCTTGTAGCGGGTTTTCTTCGCACTCGCCAGCCGGCAGCCGTCGATGATCGAGGCATGATTGAGCTCGTCGGAGACGATCGTATTTCCCGCCGTTGCAATCGTCGGGATCAGCCCCTCGTTCGCCGCCCAGCACGAGACGTACGACAACGACGCGTCGAATCCGAAGACCGAGGCGATCTTGTTCTCGAGATCGCGATGGATGTCGAACGTGCCGCAGATGAAGCGCACCGACGCGGTGCCGGCCCCGTACTTCTGCAGTCCCTCGATCCCAGCGCGGACGACGTCAGGATGATCCGCCAACCCGAGGTAGTTGTTCGAAGAAAGGACGATGACGTCGCCGGCCTCCTCCATGTGCACCTCCGCGGCCATCGGCCCAGTGAGGTGTCGCAGGCGTTTGTACGTGCCGGCGGCACGCAGGGCGTCGAGTTCGGCGGTGAGGCGGGCATCGAAGGCGGTGTTCATCAAGTCTCCGTGAGGCGGTCGCAAACGTGTTCTCCAGCCGCTTGCTCGCCGATACGTTCGTGGTGAGGGTGACCTTCGGAACGCTGCACTGTACGCTCCTGGACCGCCGTTCGAGCGTTCCGCTGGCGGGCGCCCGGGTGACCTGCATCTGGCGCAACGAACGCGTCTCGGTCCTCAACGCGGACGAGCAAGGGACCTTCACAGCCGACCTGCCGGAGGGCGTCTACGATCTGGTGATCTCCGCCCGAGGCTACCTCTCGCTCTTCGTCCGCGGCGTCGGCGTTCTCGCCGGCTACCGCCAGTCGCTGGTCCGCGGCCTGATCCCCGGTGAGGGCCAGCCCCTCGACGGTGAGCCGTCGACCGCCATAGCCGGCTTCGTGCGCGACCGCGTAGGCTTAGCCGTGCCCAACGCCACCATCCACCTCAACGCCGAAAACGGGGGAGCCGCCTACACGACCCGCACCGACAACGCCGGCGCCTACGTCGTCCACGGCGTCATCCCCGGCAGCTACGACCTCGCCGTCCGCTCCGGCGACCGAACGCTAGCCCACCAACACGTCCCCATAGCGCACGTAAAAACCCTCATCCGAACCGACCTCCGCATCATCCAACTCTAGCCGCAGACGGCAGCGCACGGTGCATTGTCGGGATGACCTTGCACCATCCTGCCGACACCGAGGGCTCTGACCGAAAAGCCACCATGTTCGCTGCGTTGCGGGGGCGGTGCATCACCAGCGGCGGGGCGTTTTCGGCGAGCGGAGTCCAGGATGGACGAGAGCGAGACGAAACCGAGCGCCGCTCGCACAGGAAGTGCGAGCGGCGCGTCCCCGCCGCGGTGGTGCACCGCCCCCGCAACGCAGCCACCTCACCAGCCGAGTGTCAGAGCGTGAGCACAATCTTCGCGGCCTCGCCGGATTTCATCAATCCGAACGCACGATCGAACTCCTCGAACCCGAGCTCGTGCGTGATGATCGGCGTCAAGTCGACGCGGCCGCTCGTCACGAGTGACTGCGTCTGATACCACGTCTCGAACATGCGCCGCCCGTTGATCCCGAGCACCGTGAGCCCTTTGAAGATGATGCGTTCGGCGAGGTTGATCTCGATGTCGTCCGACGGGATGCCGAGCAGCGCGGCGACGCCGCCGTTGCGCACCATCGCGAGGCCGTTGTCGATCGCCGATCCGGAGCCGGACATCTCGAGCAGCACGTCGACGCCGTCGCCGCCGGTTCGGCCGATGATGTCGTCGACGAGATCCGGCTGCGTCGCGAGGAACGTCGCGTCGGCCCCGACTCGCGCGGCGAGGGCGAGTTTCTGCGGGTTGACGTCGACCGCGAAAACCTTCGCTGCCCCGGCGGCGCGTGCGACCGGAATCGCCATCAGCCCGATCGAGCCGACGCCGGTGATGACGACCGACTTCACCGAGACGTCGGCGGCCATGACGGTATGCACGGCGTTGCCGAGCGGATCGAACACGGCCGCCCACGCGTCGGGGATCGAAGGGTCGAGTTTCCAGACGTTCGACTCCGGCATGCGGATGTAGTCGGCGAACGCGCCGTCGGTGTCGACGCCGATGATCTGCACGCGTTCGCAGATGTGCGCTTGTCCGGTGCGGCACAGGCGACAGACGCCGCAGGCGATGTGGCCCTCGGCCGACACGCGGTCGCCGACCGCGAACGCGCGCACGGCGGCGCCGACCGCGGCGACCACGCCCATGAACTCGTGGCCGATGGTCAGCGGCGGCTTGACCCGTCGCTGGGCCCAGTGATCCCAGCCGTAGATGTGCAGGTCGGTGCCGCAGAGGCCGACGGTTTTCACCCGAATCAGCACGTCGCTGGGCCCGATTTCCGGAACCGGGATATGCTCCAGCGTGAATCCCGGCGCAGCGGCAGCCTTCCTGAGCGCGCGCATCGTCGGCGGGATGACCGAGGTCCGCGGGCGGACGGCGGGCTCGCTCAGAGAACTCATCCGCGCGCTCTTCGCCGCGACCGTTCGCCGGATCATCCAGACCGCGGTTTTGCGGTCGCCTGCTTGCGCTGAGAAGAAATCGGGCGCACTCGAAGTCCCGGTCAACGAGCTCGTGACGGTCGTGGTCTGAGCAGTTCGTCGAGCACGGCTGGAGCGAGCGCCGAGAGCGGAATCGGGTCAGGCGGCGTGCCCGCGGACCCGAGCGCGCGTTCCCACCACGACACGTCGCGCCACGCGCCGAACTTGTAGCCGACCTCGCGATAGACACCGACCGGCTCGAAGCCGACCGACCGGTGCAGCGCTATGCTCGCCTCATTCGGGAGGCCGATGCCGGCGTACGCGCGATGGAAACCCTGCGCGGCGAGGATGCCGAAGAGCACCTCGTAGAGTGCGCGAGCCAGACCGCGCCCGCGCGCGTCCTCGCGAACGTACGCCGAGACGTCGACCGACCAGCGATAGGCCGCGCGCGTACGGTGCCCGCTCGCGTACGCGTAGGCCAGCACGCCGCCGCCGTCGTCGAACACCAGCCACGGCCACGTCTCTCCGATTTCCTCGATGCGCGCGCGCGTGTCGTCGATGCTCGGGGCGACCTCTTCGAATGAGATCGCGGTCCGCTCGACGATCGGGGCGTAGATGGCCGCGATCGCCTCCGCGTCGTCGGGCCTCACGACGCGGACCATCGGCCTCGCTTCTCGTTTCCCATCAGTACGACTTGGATGCGAGACGCGACCATTCCGCCGCGAAGGTCCCTCAGGCCGACACTTCGGGCGTCGGGAGACCGAACATCGCGGGACGTGCAGGATAGGACGGCGGCTCGAGCGGCGCGGAGGGCTCCGGCGCGGAAGGCTGCCGGAACGCCGTGACACCGGCTAAGAGCTGGCCCGCCCGGCCGCGTCGATGTGGCCGACGCTCGCGATGACGTTGGCGTGGACCGAGCGTTGGAACGCGGCCGAAGCGACGACGGCGGTCGCGACTTCACGGGCCGCGCCCGCACTACGAGCGATTGCATCGGACGATTCCACGACGCGATGCATCGCTTCTCCGGATGCGACGGAGACGGCGTTCAGCCGCATCGCCGCATCTTCGACTTGTGCCGCCCGCACGGCTTGCTCGCGCGCGATCGAACCGATTTCGGCCACCGCCGCGGACGTTTTTCCGATTTCCCCGACGACCCGCGCAAAGGCGTCGGTCGTCTCGCTCGCGCGCCGGATACTCGCCTCCGCGCCGGCGGTGGCGTCACGCGTATCCTCGGTGACGGCTTCGGTCTCGCGGAGCACCTCGCCCACGAGCGTTCCCACTTGCGCCGCCGCGGTCTTCGAATGGTTTGCAAGCTTGTGCAGCTCGTCCGCGATCACGGCGAAGCCGAAACGTCGACAACGACCGCGAGCTGGGCCCGAATCGCCGTCCCGGTCGAATGTGCCAGCGTATTGAGACAGCCGACCGTGACCACCAAACGTTGGGCGATCGTGCGCATGTCCGCCACCAGCAGCTCGATCGCACTTCCGCCGTCACGGGCAGCGTCGTTCGCGCGCTCCGCTTGTTGGCCGCAGAGTTCCGTCCGCTGTACGACGTCTCGCGCCTGACCGGTGAGCGCGCGGCCGGCCGCGTTCGGTTCGGGGACGATCGCCTGCAGCTTCGAGAGCGCCACCGTCGCCTCGCCGACATCGTCCGCGAGACGGCCGAACGCGTCCAGACCTTGTGCCGACTACTGCTCGAGCCGGTCGCATCCCGCGGCGAGGACGTCGACGTTCGCCCCGACGTCACGCAAGGCGCCGCCGATCTCTTGCACGAGCTCCGCTTGCCGGCTCGCCGCTCGGTCGGCGTCGCGTGCCACGTGCAGGCCGTTCGCCGCGGCTTCGTCCACGTCGCTCGAGGCCCGTTCCATCTCGCGCACGAGCGAACCGACGCGCTCGGACATCGTGTTGAACGCCGCCGCCATTTCCGTCGATCTCGATGACCGGCACGGTACCCGTTTGAAGGCGTGCGTCGAGGTCGCCGCGGGCGAGCGCGCGCGCTGCTGCCGCGGCCTCCTTCACCGGGCGAGCGACCCGCCGAGCGCACCAGAACGCGGCAAAGGCGACCTGCTCAAGTACGATTTCGCTGCCGTCCTGGAGCAGCACGTTTTGAAGGATCGCGTCGATCTCCGAGAGAGCGAGACGCGCGATCAGGACCGACTCGATCTTCCCGCTTTCCTCGGTGATCGGAACGTGAACGACGAACATCGGGCGCGGCTGATCGTGAAAAAGAACGACGTCGGAGATGCCTGCCTGATCGCCCTTCAACAATGCGGATTGCGCCGCATCTTTCCAATTGAAATCGGGCAAGTTGGTCGCGCTCTCCACGCCGCCGGTGCGCGGACACGGCCGAAAGGTCGGCGTACCTCGTGCGGCCGAAGGCGTTGATGAAATCGGTCAGCGTTGCGAGGCGTTCTTTTTGCGTGAGGCCCTTGATGGCAAGGTCGCGAAACGCCAGCGCTCCGATCTCCGCTTTTCGCGCTGCGAGGTACGCATCGATCGCCGCCATGGTCTGCCGGCTTTCCGATGCCGATCGAGCCGCGATCTGCACCTGCAGCTCATGATTTGCGCTCAAGTACCCGCCGACGCCGACGAGCATCGTGGTCACCAGAACGACCGCAGCGCCGGCAATCGTAACCGCAATCTCGAATGAGCGAAAAGCCCGGACGAACACCCGCGAATTATAGCGGTGCGGACCTTAGGACGAGGTTATGAGCGCGTAATGAGAGCGATAATCCCTCGGTCACGAACGTGACCCTTTTAG
>CALEYW010000005.1 GCA_937927945.1 uncultured candidate division WPS-2 bacterium
CTAGTAGCGCGCCATGGCGGGGTCGATCGACTCGGACCAGGCGTCGATGCCGCCGGCCAGATTGACCGCCTGGTCGTAGCCGTTCGCGTTGAGGTAGCCCGTCACGCGGCCGCTGCGCCCCCCGCTGTGGCACATCACGACGATCGGGACGTCGGCCGGCAATTCGGCGAAGCGCGCCGGGATCTCCGCCATCGGAATCGTCACCGCGCCCGCCATCGAAGCGATCGCGATCTCGTCCGGCTCGCGCACGTCGAGCAGGACGAGCGGCTCGCCCGCGTCGCGGCGGCGCTTGAGGTCGAACACGGAGATCTCGGTCACGCTTGAGGGCCGCCTTTGGTTGCGATCAGATCGTGCATCGGGCTCGACGCGTTCGCGTAGAGCCGCTTGGGCATCCGCCCCGCCAAGAACGCGTCGCGGCCGGCTTCGACCGCGGCCTTCATCGCGCGCGCCATGCGCACGGGATCGCCGGCTGCCGCGATGCCGGTATTCATCAGCAACGCGTCGACCCCGATCTCCATCGCGATCGCCGCGTCGGATGCGGTGCCGACGCCCGCGTCGACGATCACCGGTACGGTCGCGCGCTCCTTGATGATGCGGATCGAGTACGGGTTGCAGACGCCCAGACCGCTGCCGATCGGCGCGGCGAGTGGCATCACGGCGGCGCAGCCCACGTCCTCCAACCGCTTGCATGCGATCGGATCGTCGACGATGTACGGCAGCACAGTGAAACCGTCGCGGACGAGCTGCTCGCACGCGACGATCGTCTCGAGCGTGTCGGGATACAGCGTTTGCGGATCGCCGATCACTTCGACTTTGATCAGATCGGTGCCGAGCGCTTCACGCGCGAGCTTCGCGGTGAGCACGGCATCCTTCGCGGTGTAGCAGCCGGCGGTATTCGGAAGCAGCGTCATCTTCGTGCGGTCGATGTAGTCGACCAGCGTCTTTCCGCTCACCTCGTCGAGGTGCATCCGGCGAATCGCGACGGTGACCACCTCGGCGCCGCTCGCCGCATGCGCGGCCTGCATCACGTCGAGCGACGGATACTTCCCCGTCCCCACGAAGAGCCGCGAGCGGAACTCGTACTTGCCGATCCGCAGCGTCTGCTCGGCGGTGTCGGTATCCATGCTAACCTCCTGCGACCGCGACGATGATCTCGAGACGGTCGCCGGCGCGCAGCGCCGTCTGCGGGTGGCGTCCGCGCGGCACGACCTCGTCGTTGAGCGCGACCGCGGTGCCGTCGCGCCGCACGTCCAATGCGTCCAGGAGCGAAGCGAGCGTCGCGCCGTCGTCGATCTCGCGCGCCTCGCCATTTACCGTGATGGTCACTCGACGGGTTTCGCGGTGGCGGCGGCGGGCTCCCCGACCCGCTGCGGTGAGAACGCAGGCGGCACTCCGTCGCCGTCCACGATCATCGCCGCGATCGAGCGCGCGCTCGCAGCGGCGAGCAGGATGCCGTTGCGATAATGGCCCGTCGCGACCACGTAGCCGGCCAGCGCCGTTTCGCCGAGATAGGGACGGCCGTCGGGCGTTCCAGGGCGCAAACCCGCCCATGTTTCGACCACCGCGAACGAGGCGAGCGCGGGCGCGACGGCGAGCGCGGCGTCCAGCAAGTCGTGCAGCCCGGCGGCGGTAACGCGCGCGTCGAAACCCCGCTCCAGGACGGTCGCGCCGACCAGCAGGCGGCCGTCGCCGCGCGGCACGAGGTACCGATGACCGAGCCACACGAGCGCGCGCATCGCGCCCGCGGGGACCGCGAGCGCCAGCATCTCACCCGCGACCGGACGAACCGGAACCCGTACGGCGGCGGGGACGCCGGCGAGCTCGCCGGCCCACGCACCTGCCGCGTTCACGACGACCGGCGCGGCGGCGAAGCCGTGCGGTGTCCGCAGCCCGCGCACGCGGCGCGCATCCGCTTCGAGCGCGAGATCGTCGACCCGCTCGAAGCGCACGCCGAGCCCTTCGCACGCCGCCGTGAGCGCTCGGCCCAGCCGCCGGTTGTCGACCTGCGCTTCGTTCGCGACGAACAGCGAGCCGGCGCAATGTTTGGCGAGCAGCGGTTCGCGCTCGAGGGTCTCGGCGCGATCGAGAACCGTCACCTCGCCGCCGTTCGCGCGAAAGGTCGCGGCACGCACGCGCAGTGCCGCGAACGCCGCCTCGTCGAGTGCGACGTGGAGCGTGCCGTCGCGGCGAAAGCGCGCATCGACGCCGGTGCGTTCGCGCAGCTCGTCGACGAACGCCGGGTAGCCGGCGAGCCCGGAACGGCAGAACGCGAGCATCGCTGCGTCCGGCGTCGCCTCGCTGAAGGGCGCGAGCATCCCGGCGCCGGCCCACGACGCCGCGCGCGCCGGCTCCGCGCGATCGTACACGGTGACGGAAACGCCGCGCTTGGCAAGTTCGTACGCGACACCGAGTCCGATCAGCCCGGCGCCGACGACCGCGACGTCGCTCACGGCTCGACACTCGCACGGCAGGCCAGCTCGTCGATCGCAGCGGCGACCGCGTCCGGCGCTTCGATGGGCACGAGATGTGCGGCCGGAACGCTCAGCGTTACCGCGTCGCGGATCCCCCTCTGCAGGCGTTCGCCGATCGCCGCGAAGTCGGGGAGGTCGTACGCTCCGACCACGATCGTTAGCACAGCGAGCGATCCCAGCTCAGCGCTCGGGCGCCCCCCACAGCCGCGCGCAGGCACGCGAGCGCATCCGCACCCAGCGACGCGCGCGGCCGGCCGCGCAGTACCCAGAAGTCGATCTCGGCGTCGACCGCTGCCTCGGGTCCCTCTTCCGCTGCGATCTCGGTCAACTCGGCGTAGAACGCCTGCACCTCGGCACGGTACGTCCACCCGCCCGCACCAGCTGCGATTGCAACGACACCGCTCGGCAGCGACGGCGCGACGCTGGCGGTGTCGAGCGCCACGCAGCGATAGCGATCGGCAAGCCGCGCGACCGGCCGCCACATCGAGCGATCGGCGATCGAGGAATGCAAGAAGACGATCGCGGGACCCGCACCGCGCTCCTCGTACGCGAGCTCGCCGCCGTCGGAAAGCACGATCCGTCCGACCCGCGCGTCGAGCGGCAGCGCATACTCACTCATACGCCTCCGAGCTCGCTGGCGGCAACCAGGCCGATCAGCCGCGCGCGGACGATCGCGGCGTCAGCCACTCGCGGCGCGGCGTCTCGCCTTCGACCCCGAGCGACGAGGAGCTGAACTTGTCGGCGCGATCTCCGAAGCCGCTTCGATGAATGTCCGCAAGACTCGGTTCACTTGCTCCGACGTCTTGAAACGGCGCGCGACGTCGGCTTCGAGCACGACGACGTTCGTCCCCGACGCGTAGCGAGCAGCGTGGACGCCTCGCTTGCCGCCGCGAAAGTCGACCTCCTCAGGAATGTCAGCCTTGCTCATATTGCTTTCGTTCATGGCGGGTCGCGGAACGGGCGCTGATGATCCGAATTCGGTCGCCGCGATCCGCATGCGCTACGACGATCATTCTACCACGTTGCGACCGCCCGATCGTCAAATAGCCGGTGCTCCTCGAAACGATCGTCCACTACGGTCAGCGCGAGCGGGTCCCCGAACACCGTCGTCGCCACCTCGAAGGTGACCCCAGGCTTGACCGCGTTGGTTCGCGCCTTTCGGGGCTCCCACTCGAACTCTACCAATGGCGCTCACATTCCGGTGTAGACGGGGCCTTCGCCGCCCTGCGGCGGGACCCAGGTGATGATCTGATACGGATCCATGATGTCGCACGTCTTGCAGTGCACGCAGTTGGAGAAGTTGATCTGCAGCTTCCCTTCGGCCGGCGCGTCACCGACCTTGGTGAAGTGCGGCTCGTAGACTTTCGCGGGGCAGAAGTATTGGCACGGGTTGCCGTACTCGACCGTGCAGCGGTCGGCGCAGATGTTGGTGTCGGCGACGTGCAGATGCGGGGGCTGATCCTCGTCGTGCATCGTCCCGCTCTTGAACACGTCGGTCAGCTTGTCGAAGGTCAGCTTGCCGTCGGGGACGACGCGTTTCGTCGCCTGCTTCGGCTCGATCTGGCCGAGCTTCTTCATCCGCGCGTACCCGTGCTCGCCGGCCAGCCGGTCGCGCACGCCGAAACCGCGTCCGCCGGTCATCATGCCGAGCTGCGCGTTGATGAGACCGCCCCACATGCCGGCGCTGAAGCCTTGATGGAAATTCCGCGCGGCGTGCAGTTCGGTGAACGCCCACGAGTCGCGGAACTTCTGCTCGAACGCGGAGAGTTTGTCCGCCGAGGTGTCGTCGGCTTGCAGGCCGTCGAAGATCGCTTCGGCGGCCATCATCCCGGACTTCATCGCGAGATGGATGCCCTTGAGGCGCAGCCCGTTGAGGAAGCCGGCGGAATCGCCGACGATGCACAGCCCGTCGGCGTAGAAGCGCGGCATCGCGTGCAACCCGCCTTCGGGGATCGCCTTCGCGCCGTAGCGGATCATCTCGCCGCCCTCGAGCAGCGCGCGGACCGCCGGATGCAGCTTGTAACGCTGGAAGTTGTCGTGCGGATCGGTCGTGGGATCGGCGTAGTCGAGCCCGGTCACCAGACCGATGTCGATGACGTCGTCGCTCATCGCGTAGATCCAGCCGCCGCCGAACGTGTTCCAGAGCGGCGCGCCGAGCGTGTGGATCACCGAGCCGGCCGGCAGCCGTCCGGGAACCTTCCACAGCTCCTTGATGCCGACCGCGTAGACTTGCGGATCGCGGTCGCGGTCCAGCTCCAACCGCGCGACGGCGGCCTTGGTGAGCGTTCCGCGCGGCCCTTCGCCGAGCACGACGACCTTGGCCATCAGATCCGGGCCCGGCTCGTAGTTCGACTTGCGCGAACCGTCGTGCGCGACGCCTTTGTCGCCGATGCGCACGCCGATCACGCGGTCCCCATCCCACAACAAGTCTTGGCCCGGAAAGGCAGGGAAGACGTCGACGCCGGCTTCTTCCGCTTTCGCGGCAAGCCATTTGGTGAGGTTCGAGAGCGACGCGACGTATTTGCCGTGATTGTTCAGCACCGGCGGCGTGAACGGCGCCTGGATCTTTCCGCTATTGGTCAGAAACCACAACGCGTCGCTCGACACGGCGCAGTCGAGGCCGCCGGTGACGTCCTCGCCGGGGAAGAGCTCCAGGAGCGTCTTCGGATCGACCACCGCGCCGGAGAAGCCGTGATTGCCGATCTCACCGCCCTTCTCGATGACCATGACGGCGATCTCCGCACCGGCCGCGGCTGCGAGCTGCCGCAAGCGAATGGCTCCGGCGAGCGAGGCGGGGCCGCCGCCTACGAACAGGACGTCGACTTCGAGGGAATCGCGCTGTGGCATGACCCGCGCGCTTTCGCGCCGCGCCGCCACGGCTCCCGGCGACGACGAGAGGTGCTTACCCGGTTGCAAACGCGCTCAAGACGCTGGTCACGAACACCCGGTGCGCCGCGATCCGTTCGTCCCACGGCCGCGGCCGCGGCGACTCGAAGGTCAACGGCTGGGCGCCGCGCCGATAGTAGAACAGCGACGAGGGGAGCCCGGGGAAGAGCCGCAGCTCTGCTTCCGCGTCGACCAGGACGGCGCCGCGTTCGAGCCGGTACGGCGGCGTCTCGCCGAACGGCGTGCCCAGATCGAAATCCGAGCCGATCGTCTGGACCGGCAGACCGGCCGCGTCGAGCGCTGCGACGACCGGGCCGGCGAAACGCGGCGCCGCGTCCGGCCGCAGCGGTTCGTACAAGTAGCAGCCGTCGGCTTCGAAGTCTTCGTGCAGGTCGAGGGCTAGAACGAAGCGGCGATCGCGATTCGCGGTGATGATGGCGCGCGCTTCCGGGGTCGTCCCGCCGCGCGAGAAGCTGCGGTTCACGTCGTTCCCCTCGGCGTTGTGACGCGTTCCGCTCAGGTAGCCGCTCGGGTTCAGGCACGGCCAGATGCGGTAGGCGAAGCGCGGGTCCAGCAGCCCGTCGCGCACGATCGAGAGCAGGGCCCACGGCCCCGCTGGTTCGTCGCCATGAACGCCGGCCGAGATCACGACCGACGGAGCGTTCGCGTCGCCGACCTCGGCAAAGAGCAGGGTGCGCGGTGCGTTGACGCAGGCCACCTCCCGCACCCGAACCCCGCGCACGCGCAATGCGCGCCAGGCGGCCGCCAGGTCGTCATAGGTTCGTAAGCAGGTCATCGGGAAGGGCTCGCAGGGCCGGGTCGCTGGGCCGGCGCCGTTAGATCGTCCGCCCCGCGATCGACGCGTCGAGCAGCTCGATCGGATGCGCGGCGCGCAGCGTCGCGCCGCGCTCGCGCAGGATCGCCTGGATCTGCAGCGTGCAGCCGGGATTCGCGCTCGCCAGCAGCTGCGGCGCCACGGTCTGTACGTTGTCCACTTTGCGGACGCCGATCTCATGCGCCGATTCCGGCTGGAAGAGATTGTACGTGCCCGCGCTGCCGCAGCACTGATCGCCGTCGGGGATTTCGATCAGCTGCAGCTGCGGAATCGTCCGCAGCAGCTGGCGCGGCTGCGCGCGCACCCCTTGCGCGTGCGCGAGGTGACACGCGTCGTGATAGGCAACCCGCAGCGGGATCGGATGGCGCGGGGCGCGAGGTTCGAGCGTCGCCAGATATTCGTTGATGTCGCGGACCTTGGCGGCGAACGCGACGCCGCGATCCCGCCACTGCGGATCGGCCGCGAACAGCTCGCCGTATTCCTTGAGCGTCGAGCCGCAGCCCGCGGCGTTGATGAGGATCGCGTCGACGTCGAGCGTCTCGAACCGCTCGATGAGCGCGCGCGCGAACGACTTCGCCTCGTCCAGCCGTCCGCTGTGCAGCGAGAGCGCACCGCAACACCCTTGTCCGCCGGGAACCAGAACTTCGCAACCCTCTGCGCTCAATACCCGAATCGTCGCGGAATTGACGCCCGGGAAGAACGTCCGCTGCACGCACCCCGCCACCAGCGCGACGCGCGCTCGCTGCGCGCCCTGGGCGGCCGTGCGCTCGGGCAGCGTCGCGAACGTCTCGCGCAGCACGATCGGCGGCGCCATCGTCGCCAGCTGGCGCAACCGCGGCGGGAGCAGTTTTCCGAGCGGCCCAGCCGCGAGCCGCGGCATCCCGAGCTTCGTCGCGAACCACAGGAACGGCGCCAGCAGCCGCAGCCGTCCGGGATACGGAAACAGCGCGAACACGAAGTTCCGAAAGGCGCCGTCCTCCGTCGCGCGCGGAAGCTCGGCTTCGATCTTCGCGCGCGTCGCTTCGATCAGCAGATCGTACCGCACGCCGGACGGACACGCGGTGACGCATCCCATGCAGCCCAGGCACGCGTCGATGTGGCTCTTCACGTCCTCGTCGAGCGGGATGACGCCGTCTTCGACGCCCTTCATCAAGTCGATCCGCCCGCGCGGCGAGTCCATCTCCTCGCCCCACGAGTTGTACGTCGGACACGCCGGCAAACAGAACCCGCAATGCACGCAATCCGCCAGCAGCGAATCGAAGGAGCGCGATCCGTGCGCGGTCGCTTCGGTGATCGGAACCGACATCACAAGCCTCCGATGTAGCGGCCGGGATTGCAGAGGCCGTACGGGTCGAAATTGTTTTTCATCGCGCGCATCGTGGCGTACTGCGCCGGGAGCAGGGTGGGCCATGCGTCCACATGCGGGCGTGCGACGTCGGGAATCGCGTGCGCGATCACGCTGCCCGTTCCGCGCGTCTGCGCCGCGACGTTCTCGCGCAGGTCGATGAGATGCCGCTCGGGCGGCGCGTCGCCGGCGGCGTGCGCGTGGAGAGCGATGCCCATCAGCGGATAGGCGACCGGCACCGCGAGCGGCGCAGACGCCGCAAACGACCCCAGGGTCGCGACCGGATAGGCGGGCGGGGCGACGACGCGCACGCGCCATTCGCCGTCGCGCCGGACGGCGCGCTCGCGCTGCTCGTACGATTCGCGCTCGAGGTCGCTGAGTTCGGTCGCGTCCACGCAGCCCGACGCGGCGGCCACCGGTTCGAGCATCGCGGCTATCTGCGCGTCGACGCCGCCGGCCGTTCCCGCGAAGGTCACGACGAGCGCGCCGTAGTTGTAGACGACGACGGACTCGGGCTCGAACCGTTGGGCGACGAGCGCGGCGACGGCGGACGCAACGCCGGCGGCGCCGTCGAAGTGCAGCGCGACGGCGCGCAGCGACGCGGGGAGCGGATAGACGCGCAGCGTCGCGGTGGCGATCGCGCCGAGCGTTCCGAGCGACCCGACCATCAGCTTGGGAAGATCGAACCCGGCGACGTTCTTGACGACCTTCCCGCCGCCGCGCGCGCGGACGCCGTCCGGGCGCACGATCCCGACGCCGACGATGAGGTCCTTCGCCGTGCCGTAGCGTTGCCGGCGCCGTCCGTAGGCGTTGGTCGCGATGATTCCGCCGACGGTGGCTCGCTCCCGATCGACGACGTCGATCGGCAGCATTTGACCGTGCTCGGCGAGCACGCGGTCGAGCTCCGCGAGCGTGACCCCCGCCTCGACCGTGATCGTCTGGTCTTCCGGCGCGTACTCGATCACCCGGTCGAGCGCGCTCGTGCGCACGACCGTGTCGAGCGCGCGCGGCGCGTTACCGAGCTGGAGTTCCGTTCCGCCTCCGACGAAGGCGAACGCCTTGCGCTCGGCGTGCAGTCCGCGCACGACCCCGGCGAGATCCTCGATCGTCTGCGGTGTCACGACGTCGCGCGGGGTGACGCCCGCGACGGCGAGCGAACCGGTCATCCGCGACCGGCTTCGCCGCTGATCTCGACGGCGTGCGCGACGTACGCGCCCGGTTTGTCGCCGCACAGCCGTGGGGTCGGGAAGACCTTCTCCGGGTTGAAGCGGCGCTCGGGATCGAACGCCGTGCGCATCAGCATCATCGTCTCGAGGTCGTCGGCCGAGAACTGCTCGCCGAGGTAACAGGCCTTGTCGTGCCCGACGCCGTGCTCGCCGGTCACCGAACCGCCGTAGCGCAGGCAGACCCGCAGGATCTCTCCGGCGACGTGCTCGGCCGCCTGCTCTTGACCGGGGATGCGCGCATCGTAGAGCACGAGCGGATGCAAGTTGCCGTCGCCGGCGTGAAAGACGTTGGCGATGCGCAGCCCGGCGCCCGCGCCCAGCGCCGCGATCTCACGCAAGACCGGCGCGATGTCTTTGCGCGGGATGACGCCGTCCTGTACGTGGTAGTTCGGCGAGATGCGCCCCATCGCGGCGAACGCCGCCTTGCGGCCCTTCCACGCGAGGGCCCGCTCCGCGTCGTCCTTCGGTGCGCGGATCTCGATCGATCCGGCCGCTTCGAGCTGCTCGCGCGCACGGGCCGTCGTCTCTTCGACTTCCGCGTCGACGCCGTCGACGTCCATCAGCAGCAGCGCCCCGACGTCGAGCGGCCAATCGACACCGGTGGCGAGGACGATCGCTTCGATCGCCAGCCGATCCATCATCTCGATCGCCGCCGGGACGATTCCCGCGCCGACGATGCGCGAGACGGCATCGCCGGCCTCGTCGGTGGACGGGAACGTCGCGAAGAGGGTCTGCGTGCGCGCCGGCGTGCGCATCACGCGAACCAGCGCCTCGGTGACGATCCCCGTCATCCCTTCGCTGCCGACGATCACGCCGGCCAGATCGTAGCCGAGCGGATCGAGCTCGCCGGCGCGCGATCCGACCTGCACGATCTCGCCGTCGCCCAGGACGATCGTCAGACCGAGCACGTGATTGACGGTGAAGCCGTACTTGAGGCAATGCGCGCCGCCGGAGTTCTCCGCGACGTTGCCGCCGATCGTGCACACGCTCTGCGACGAGGGATCGGGTACGTAATAATAGCCGTCGGCGGCCAGCGCGCGCGAGATGTCGAGGTTGATGACGCCAGGCTCGACGCGCGCGACGCGGTTCTCGAGATCGACGTCGAGGATCTTCTTCATGCGCGAGAGACCGATGACGACGCACCCGGTGCTCGGCAGCGATCCGCCGGAGAGTCCGGTCCCCGCACCGCGCGGCACGATCGGAAGGTCCAGTTCGCGCGCGAGCTTCACGCAGTCCGCGACTTCTTGCGTCGAGCCGGGCAGCACGACGACGGCCGGCCGCACGCGATACCCGAGCAGACCGTCGCATTCGTAGGTGCGCAGTTCGGCCGGTTTCCAGATCGCGTTCTTCTCGCCGACGATGGCCGCGAAACGCGCGCTGAGGGCATCGGGCACGGTCGCGACGCTCACGACGCCGCGTCCGTTTTCCGCTTCGCGGCGGCGGTCAGCCGCATCACGGCGGCACGCGCGTTCGCGATGTGCGCCGCCGTCCGTTCGCCGGCCGCCTGCTCGTCGTGCGCGCGCAGCGCGTCGAGAATCGCTTGATGCTCGTCGACCGTCTGACGGCGACGCACCGGGTCGGAGAGCGAGAAGAACCGGTACGTGATCAGCTCTTCGCGCAGCTCAGTCAGCATGCGCTTGAGCCGCTCGCCGGTCGCGATCCCCAAGATCAGATCGTGAAAGGCGGTGTCCTGACGCTCCATTTCGCTCGGGTCGTCGAGCGCATCGCGCATCGCTTCGAGATGCCCCTCGAGCCGGTCCACGTGACCCGGGCGGATCGTACGCGCCGCGCGCCGGGCCGCCAGCGATTCGAGCGCCTCGCGGATCTCGAAGACGCACTCGACCTCGTCGCCCCGCAGTTCGCGCACGACGGTGCCGCGCAGTCCGCGCGGTTCCAGCAGCCCCTCGGCCTCGAGCCGGCGCAGCGCCTCGCGGACCGGCGTTCGGCTCGCGCCGAGCCGGGCGGCGACCTCCGACTCGATCACCGGGGTACCGGCCGCCAGGTCGCCGCTGATGATCGCGTTGCGGAGCCGGTCGTGGATGCGCTCTCGCAGGGGGAGCGCGCGCCGGATCGGCTGCAGCGACTTCACGTGCATGAACCTACCGTACCCTCCTCCACGGGCCGCGTCAATGGGATACCGTATCCCGTATTCCGGCGGGGAGGAGGGCGGCCGGCTTCGAATGACCCGTGGGTACGCGAAGCCCTTCCCACCCGGAGGTCACCCCCATGCCGCGGTTCTCGGCGAACCTCTCGTTCCTCTATCCAGAGCTGCCGTTCCTGGAGCGCATCGACGCGGCGGCCGCGAACGGCTTTCGCGGCGTCGAGTACATGTCGCCGTACGAGTACGACGTCGCCGAGATCAAACGGCGGCTGCGCGCTGGCGGCGTCGCGCAAGTGCTCTTCAACCTCCCCGTCGGCGACTTCGCGAAGGGCGAGCGCGGGTACGCCACCGATCCGTCGCGGGTCAAAGAGTTCCGGCGCGGCGTGGAGGCGGCGGTCACGATCGCCCGCGATCTCGACTGCACGCGGATCAACTGCTTGACGGGGATCGCGATTCCCGGACTCGATCCCGCCGTCGCGCGCGCCACGCTGGTCGAGAACGTGCGGTATGCTGCCGCGTCGCTGGCCGCGACGGGCGTGACCCTGGTCGTCGAACCGCTCAACCGCATCGACACGCCGGGCTTCGTCATCGGCACGACCGCCGAAGGACTCGCGCTGATCGACGAGACGGGCGCGCCGAACTTCGCGCTGCAGTACGACTGCTATCACGCGCAGCGCGCCGAAGGAAACATCATCGCGACGCTGCGCGCGCACATCGCGCGGATCAAGCACGTGCAGGTCGCCGACAGCCCCGGCCGCAACGAGCCCGGAACCGGCGAGCTCGCGTACGAACGCATCTTGCCGGTGCTCGACGAGATCGGGTATGACGGGTGGGTCGGGCTCGAGTACAAACCCTCGCGCGCGACCGCCGAGACACTGTCCTGGATGCACGCTTTCACCGCGAACGAGGTCGTTTCATGAGCAGTCAACCCACGGTCGGGTTCATCGGCCTCGGCATCATGGGGAAGCCGATGGCACGCAACCTCCTGCGCGCCGGCTTTCCGATCATCGTCCTGAACCGCTCGCGCCGGCCGGTCGACGAGCTCGTCGCGGAAGGCGCGACCGCCGGCACCTCGCCGCAAGACGTCGCGTCGCGCAGCGACGTCGTGATCACGATGCTGCCCGACTCGCCCGACGTGGAGGCGGTCGTGCTCGGCGAGAACGGCGTCGTGAACGGAATCAAACGCGGCGCGCTCTACATCGACATGAGCACGATCGCACCCGCGACCGCACGGAAGGTTGCGGACGCGATGACGCAGCGCGGCGTCGACCCGCTCGACGCGCCGGTCAGCGGCGGCGAGAAGGGCGCGATCGACGGCGCGCTCTCGATCATGATCGGCGGTTCCGACGCGGCGGTCGAACGCGCGCAGTCGATCTTCGCGGTGCTCGGGAAGAACGTCGTGCACGTCGGCCCGACCGGCGCGGGTCAGGTGACGAAAGCGTGCAACCAGATCGTCGTCGGCGTGACGATCGAAGCGGTCGCCGAGGCGCTCGCCCTGGCCATCGCGTCCGGCGTCGATCCGGCGAAGGTTCGCGCGGCGTTGCTCGGGGGATTCGCGCAGAGCAAGATCCTCGAAGTCCACGGTCAGCGGATGATCGACCGTGCGTTCAACCCAGGGTTCAAAGCCAAGCTGCACCGCAAGGACATGAACATCGCGGTGAACGCCGGCCAGGAACGTGATCTCGACTTGGCCGGCGCCGCGCTGGTGCGCGCCCGCTTCGACGAGCTCATCGCACGCGGCGACGGCGAAAAAGACCACAGCGCGCTGATCACGCTCTACGAAACGCCCTCGGCCTGAGCGGTCAGAAAGTCGAAGTCGCAACCGAGCTCGGGGCCTAAGATGTGCTCGGCGTATAACTTGAGGTAACCCCGCGCGGGAACGGCCGGTGCCGCGAATCCGGCGAGCCGCTCGGCGATCTGCGCGTCGCTGAGCGTGACGTCGAGGCGCCGCTCGCGCAAGCTCATCCGAATACGGTCGCCGTCGCGCACCGCACCGAGCGGTCCGCCGGCGGCGGCTTCCGGCGAGACGTGCAGCACGACCGCACCGTAGGCTGTGCCGCTCATCCGCGCATCGCTGATCCGCAGCATGTCTCGCACACCGCGCGCCAGGAGTTTTTTCGGAATCGGCAAGTAGCCCGCTTCGGGCATCCCGGCGCCGATCGGCCCGGCGTTCTGCAACACCAGCACGTCGTCGGGTTCGACGTCCAGATCGGGACTGTCGATGCGTAGCGCCAGGTCGGCGAGGTCGCGGAACACGACCGCGCGGCCTTCGTGTTCCATCAGCCGCGCATCCGCCGCGGCTGCTTTGAGGATCGCGCCGTTCGGCGCGAGGTTGCCGAACAGCGCGACCAGCGCGTCGCGCGCGAAGAGCGGCTCGGCAGCGGTGCGAATGACCTTGCGGTCGACGTACTCGGGAACGCGCGCCAAGCGCGCATCGAGCGTTTCTCCGGCGACCGAGAACGTGTCGCGCTGGAGCAGCGGTGCGAGTTCGCGCAGCAGAGCGCCGACGCCGCCCGCCGCGTGAAACTGCTCCATGTAGTGCTCGCCGACCGGCTTGACGTTCACCAGCACCGGCGTCGTCGCGCTGACCGCGTTGAGGTGATCGAGCGTCAGCGGAAGACCGCGCCGTCCGGCGATCGCGGTGAGATGGATGACGCCGTTGGTCGAGCCGCCGATCGCCAACAGCACCCGCAACGCATTCTCGACGCTCGCCGCGGTGACGATCTTGTCGGGCGTGAGGCCTTCGGCCGCGAGCGCGACCGCGCGCGCGCCGGTCGCCTCGGCGATGCGCAACCGCTCGGCATGCACGGCCGGTGGCGTCGCCGAGCCCGGCAGGCTCATGCCGAGCGCTTCCGTCACGCACGCCATCGTGCTGGCGGTGCCCATCACTGCGCACGTTCCGGCGGTGGTCGCCAAGTTGGACTCGAGCGCACGGATGCGCTCGTCGGAGAGCTCGCCTGCGCGATAGCGCGCCCACCACGAACGGCAATCGGTGCACGCGCCGAGCCGCGCGCCCTCGAAACTGCCCGTCATCATCGGTCCGACGACCAACGCGATCGCCGGTTTTCCGGCGGAGATCGCACCCATCAACTGCGCGGGCAGCGTCTTGTCGCAACCGCCGATCAGCACGACCGCGTCCATCGGCTGCGCGCGAATCATCTCCTCGACGTCCATCGCCATCAAATTGCGGAACACGAGGCTCGTCGGCGAGAGAAACGGTTCGCCGAGCGAAATGGTCGGGAACTCGAGCGGCAGCCCGCCGGCTGCAAGCACGCCGCGTGAGACCGCCGTCACCAATTCCGGCGTCGTGCGATGACAGTTGTTGAACCCACCGCCTGCCGTCGCGATGCCGACGATCGGCCGCTCCAGCATCGCATCCGAAAATCCCATCGACTTCGCGAACGCGCGCCGCAAATACAACGAAAAATCGCGATCGCCGTAATTGGTGAGCCCGCGCGAAAGGCCGGTCATTGAGCCATGGGTACTCGATTCCGCCATTCCGCGGGCTTTCGTGCGGAGAATGGATGGGCCCTCGACGAATGATGTGCCGGGCAGCGCAAACGCGGCAACCCTCGGCGGAACCAGGCCGGCGCGCTGCGGTTCAACGAAGCCGCGTCGTCCACAGACGCGGATGGGATAAGCTTCCTGTTCCAACTACGGGCATGATAAACGCTTCAACGAAACCGAGTCGTCGCCGACGCGGATGATCTGCAAGGTCTTCACCGCAGCGGTCCCACGGTGCTGCTTCAACGGAGCCGCGTCGTCGCCGACGCGGTTGGGCTGCGCGTTACGGTTTGCCGCCGCAGCGACCGAGGCGCTTCAACGCAGCCGCCTCGTCGCCGACGCGGTTGGGAAGCTACGGGGTTCGGCAGTCCGATCACCGGGATGCTGCTTCAATGGAGCCGCGTCTTCGCCGACGCCGATGGCTCGGCGGCGCGCGATACGGGATCAAGTTCGCCGAGCTTCAACGGAGCCGCGTCGTCGCCGACGCGGATGGTCTTCGGACGAGCGAAGTAGTCGACCGTGTAGTCCTGCTTCAACGGAGCCGCGGCGTCGCCGACGCGGATGGTCTGCGTCATCGTTCACGCTGCCGCTCCAAGTCGGGCTTCAACGGAGCCGCGTCGTCGCCGACGCGGATGGATCTCTCGGTCCGACAATGGCGCGGATCGTACAACTAGCTTCAACGGAGCCGCGTCGTCGCCGACGCGGATGGCTGACTGCGGCACCGAAGTTGCGTTCAACCAGAGCCGGCTTCAACCCAGAACGGGCGTCCACCGAGATTGTAACCTATAGAGTCGGATTAGCCATTCTCGCCCCGTTATGCGCCTTCAGGATGCCACACAGGTGGCATTGCCCTATAGCAGTACAGGCCCTCGCTTGCCGATCACTTACCGAGCGATTGCTTTAGCCCGGTTCTCAGGATTCGCCCCAGGCGGCCGCCCCTTGGCGATCGGCTCTTTTGAAGCAGTATGCGTTCGAGGGCTCGCGGCGGCGCATCACCCCTCCGCAAGTGGCTCCCTCGCTGGACGGCTCGCACCCCTCGCTCCCGTGCGTCGTTATCCGGGCAGGCGTGGTGTAGAATCGATAGACGATGCGACAACGGGTCAACCAAAGGTCCGCCCCCTACGAAGACGACTTCGACCGTTGGGCTGAGGAACAGGAAGCTGCGGTTCGTGAGCATCGCTGGGCCGATCTCGACGTCGAGAATCTCTGCGACGAGATCGGCGAATTGAGTCGCTCAGCTCGCCGCCAGCTCCGGTTTCGCCTCGCCACCTTGCTTGCACATTTGCTAAAACGGACGCATCAGCGAGACCGCACGAGCCGCTCCTGGGACATCACGATACGGGAACAGGCGCTTCAGGTAAGCGATCTGCTTCAAGAGTCTCCGTCGCTCGGTGCGCGGATGGCCGAACTCACGGAACAGGCCTACCGTCTTGCGCGCCTGCAAGCCGCGCGAGAGACCGACCTGCCCCTCGAGACCTTCCCGAACAGCATGGACACTGAGACGAGCGCCGCACTCGACCATGCGTTACGTCACAGCGAATCCAACTGAACGAGTCAACGCGAGAGCGATTGCTTGCCCCTTTGTTGTGACGCGCGTCCCATGCACTCCGCAACGACGCAGGAAACGCGCAGAAACGCTCGCGCGCAGTGTGCCAAAATGTTTGCCGCCCGCACTAGCCGGAAAGGAGCGTTCTCGGTACTACGCTGGAGGCAACAATGGCGACCTACGACTATTTCGAATTTGGTATCTTCGATGATCGCGACTCCGCCGAGGCGGCGGTGAACAGGCTGCACGGGCTCGGCTATCGGCCGGACGATATCGGCGTCATGATGAGCGACAAGACGGCCGCTCGCGAATTCGCTCACGAGACCGGCAGCAAGGTTGCAAAAGGTGCCGCGACCGGCGCCGCCATCGGCGGCGGGCTCGGCGCCATCATCGCCGGGCTGACGGCCACCGGGAGCGTCGCGACGATCGTCGGGACCGGCGGCGCGGCGGCACCGATCGTGGCCGGACCGCTGGCAGCAGCGCTCGCCGGCCTGGGCGTCGGCGGCGCGGCCGGCGGTATCCTGGGGGCCCTGGTCGGCGCCGGGGTCCCCGAGCATCGCGCAAAGGAGTATCGAGACCGCCTCGAGCGGGGCAGCATCCTGCTCGGTGTCCGGCCGAGGGCGGATGATCGCGAGCTCGTGCGCGACGTCTTGGGAGACGACGACGAACCCACGCGGCACTCGCGGAACTAAATGGACACGAAGGGCCGGACGCATGTCCGGCCCTTTTCGCGCCGAACACTCCAGCGTGAACCCGCGTTTGGTGAACTTGCTCTCGAGCTTCATCCGCGGTTCGAGCGACTATGCGCTCGCGCGGCTTGAATTCGCGATGGGTTCGCTCAGCCGGCCGGCGCCGCCGGTGCTGGACCGCCTCCCCGACGCGTCGGCGGCGACGCTGGCCGAGCGCTGGGACGCCGTCGAAGAGCAGCTGGCCGCCGCGGTAACGTACGTGAGGGCGGTGGAAGCGGGCTCCGGTCCGGAGCTGCGAGCCGATCCCGCGTTTCGCCGGCTCCGCCGCACGGTCCGCGAGCTCGACCAATACGCACGCGCGCTGCGCTGGGTCCTGACCGTCCATGGCGGCGATCTCCCGTAGCGAAGCCGGGTGTGTGAAACAGGTGGAAGCCGCGTCCGGTACGGAGCTACGAGCCGATCCCGCTTTCCGCCGGCTGCGCCGCTCGGTCCGCGAGCTCGACCAATACGCACGCGCGCTGCGCTGGGTCCTGACCGTCCA
>CALEYW010000006.1 GCA_937927945.1 uncultured candidate division WPS-2 bacterium
AAATCCCTTGCCGTCGTGCCCACTCGACCAGCTTCACCCTGCCAGGTTAGCATACGAACGTACGTTTGGCAATACCTGGCTCCCTGTCACGGAACAGCTCGGAACCCTCTGGCCGTCTTGGCGCGCGATCTTGAACCGATTTACGCCTACGAGCGGGATCAAATCGCAACGCTCGTGGCGACCGGACGCGTGCACCCGCAACCCGACGGGTCGTTGCGGGTCGGCGAGGCCGAGGGCAACGGCGAAGATTTCTACTGGCGCGGCACGCCGAGCATGCCGAAGTCACATTACCCGACGCGTGCCCGCAGCGCCGCGATCCTCAAAGCCGTCGTCGAGTCGTCGTTGGAAAAGCGCGACGTGCGCATCATCGGCTCGAAGACGCCGGGGGTCCGGAGCGAAGACGAGCGCGACGCGCTGGCCCGTCTCTTTCCGGCGGTGCGGTATCTGTTCGTCGTGCGGAACCCGTACGACACGATCAACTCGAGCATCAACCGGCGCAACCGCGCGCGCCGCAACGTCGACCAGTGGCACATCGACGACGTCGCGTGCGCGATCGAGGAGTACCGCGAGAACATCCGTCACCTGCTGGCGCACGTGGCAAGATACGGTGACGATTGTTTCATCGTGAAATACGAGGACGTCCTCGAGCGCTACGCGGACGTCGTCTGCGGACCCCTTGCCGCGTTCCTCGGCGTCACGCTCGACGCCGCCACGGACGCGATCTGGGCGGAACCCCGGGCCATGGACGTGCTGAGGGCGGACGAGCGGGCACAGGTACTCGCCGCGTTCGGCGACGCGGTCGAAACGTGGCCCCAACGGCTGGTGACCGGATTGGGACGCAGAGGAGCCGCTGCGCTGCGAGATTGCGCCGGCGTCGCCCTGCCCGGCCAAAAATACTGCTACGGGACCGGGGCGGCGGGCCGGTCTTTCCTCGGCCTGGGCTGGCATCAAGCGGAGGAGCCCGGCGTCTGGAGCCGGGAGCACGACGCCGACCTGATCGTGGCGGTCCCGGCCGACGGAACCTACGCCCTCCATGCCGACCTCACCGTGTTCGCTCCGGCGATGGAACGCACGGCGCTCCTCGTCGTCCGCGTCGGCGGCATCGAAGTCTTCCGAGCACGCGCCGTTCCGGACGGTGACGATTCGTCTCTCGCAGGCTCCGACGGCGTGTCGCTCCTCGCGGGCTGGCGCGCTCACACGATCGCGACCAGGCCGATCGCGATGCGCGCCGCAACGGCTGAGCTGGTCAGCTTCGAGGTCGACACCGTGGGTTCGCCGGCCACGTGCGGCCTCTCCGCCGACTCGCGGACCCTCGGCGTCTGCCTGCACAGCATTGCGTTCGTCCGAATCGACGAGGCGGCCGCCGTCCGATAAGGAGCGCCGAGGTGAACGCGAAGCGGCCCTATGGTACACTGAGAGGCCGTGCCCGAAGCCGTCCTCGCTCCAAGTCTCGTCCGCGCCCTTCCCGCCTCATCGCGTTCGCTAGCTGAACTGGTCGAGCGGCTCCGCACTCCGCTGGCGGGCCGAGGCCTCGCGTTCGCTCTGCACGAGACGACCAGCGCGGCGCGACCGTACCTGCTCGCCGGGCTGCACGGAGCACTCGGCGGTCAGATCTTCGTGGTCGTTCCGACCAGCGACGTCGCCGAACGGACTTTCACCGACCTGACCTACTATTTCGGCGAGCGCGAGGCGCGCACGGTCGCTCTTTTGCGCCCGCGCGAGGAGACGCTCGGCGCGATCGAGTCGCCGTCCGAACGCAGCGCACGGATGACGCTGCTGGCCGACTTGTGCGCCCGCAAACCGCAGGTGATCGTCGCGCCGGTGAGCGCGCTGCGCCAATTCGTCATCCCGCGCGGCGTCTTCGAGGATGCCGCGTTCACGCTGCGTACCGGCGAGACCGCCGATTGGGAAGGGACGCTCCAGCGCTTGTATCGGCTCGGCTACGATCGGGTCGACGTCGTGAGCGCGGTAGGCGAGTACGCCGTGCGCGGGGGAATCCTCGACGTCTTCGCGGCGACCGCCGACGCACCGGTGCGGGTCGAGTTCTTCGGCGACGACGTCGAGTCGATCCGCTCGTTCGAGCTGCAGTCGCAGCGCTCGACCGCCGCGCTCGACGCGCTCACCGTCACGCCGTGGCTCGAGATCCTGCGCGACGAACCGCTGCGGGCGAACGTCGTCGAACGCGCGACCGGCGATCCGAACGTCATCTCCGCGCTGCGCGCCTATCTTGCTTCCGGCGCCGACGTTCCCGAACCGTGGGTCTCGCTCGCCTACGGCGAACGCGCGACGGTCGTCGACTACCTCGATCCGAACGCGCTCATCGTGCTCGACGAACCGGGGATGCTCGAGACGATCGAACGAGGACTCGACGAGGAGCTCGGCCGCGGCGCACTCGCCCTGATGGCGGGCGTCGACTCGGGAGAACTCGACGTGCGCGAGGACGAGGTCGGCGAGGCGCTGCTGGCCGACGTCGTCGCACCCGCTCCGCGCCTGCACGACTACGACGAGCGGCTGCGCGAACGGCGCGTGCTCACGATCACCGGCGGAATCGAAGCCGGCGATTTGCGCTGGGCGCCCGCGGCGATGGAGGGGTTCGTCTTCGAGACCCGGCCGGCCGAGCATTTCAACCGCCGGCTCGAGCTGTTCACCCAAGCGGTGCGCGAGTGGGTGGCGGCCGGCGACACCGTGTGGCTGGTCGCGACGGGCGCGTCACGGCTCGCCGAAATTCTGCGCGGTGCGAACATGACGGTCGAACGCAGCGCGCCGTTCGTGCACCTGCGCGCCGCCGGGACCGACGGCGTCGCGATGTCGTCGTCGTCGCGCCACGGCACGATCTACGTCGATCAAGGCTCGCTCGAGAGCGGCTTCAGCGTGCCCGGACTGCGGCTGCACGTGCTGGGCGATCGCGAGATCTTCGGCCAGCCTGCGAAGCGGGTCAAGCTTCGCGCGGTGAAGGAAGGCGTTCCGGTCACGCTCGCCGACCTCAAGGTCGGCGATTACGTGGTGCACGCCGTGCACGGCATCGGCCAGTACCTCGGCCTGCGCACCGAAACGATCCTCGGCGCGACCAGCGACTACCTCGATCTGAAATACGCCGGCACCGATCGCATGCTGGTGCCGGTGCACCAGATGCATCAGGTCACCAAGTACAGCGCGAGCGAAGGCAGCGCGCCGCGTCTGTCGCGGATGGGCGGCGCCGACTGGGCGCGCACGAAGTCGCGCGTCTCCGAGAACCTCGCGAAGATCGCCGACGGTCTGGTGGAGCTCTACGCCGAGCGCGAGGTCGCGCGCGGACACGCGTTCGCGCCCGACACCCCGTGGCAGGCCGAGCTCGAGGAGTCGTTCCCCTACGATCCGACGCCGGATCAGGCGAAGGCGATCGACGATGCCAAACGCGACATGGAGGCGCCCAAGCCGATGGATCGCCTGGTCTGCGGCGACGTCGGCTACGGCAAGACCGAGGTCGCCGTCCGCGCGATCTTCAAGGCGATCGCCGACAAGAAGCAGGTCGCGCTGCTGTGCCCGACGACCTTGCTCGCGGCGCAGCACACTCGCACGCTGCTGGCGCGCTTCGCCTCGTTTCCGGTCCGCATCGAAGAGCTCTCGCGCTTCAAGACCAAGAAGGAAGCGCGCGCGATCGTCGACGACATCGCGCTCGGCAAAGTCGACGTCGTGGTGGGAACGCACCGAATTTTGCAAAAGGACGTCGTGTTCCGCGACCTCGGCTTGATCGTGGTCGACGAAGAGCAGCGCTTCGGCGTGATGCACAAAGAGCGCCTCAAGCAGCTCAAGGCGACCGTCGACGTGCTCACGCTCTCCGCGACGCCGATCCCACGCACGCTGCAGATGTCGCTGATGGGCGTACGCGACCTCTCGCTGATCCAGACCGCGCCGAAGAACCGCATGTCGATCAAGACCGTCGTCGTGCCGCAGTCGGACGCGGTCGTGCAGCGCGCGATCGCGACGGAACTCGACCGCGGCGGACAGGTCTACTACGTCCACAACCGTATCGAGTCGATCTACGGCGTCGCGCGCGCGCTCGAACAGCTCGTGCCGAAGGCGCGCATCGCGGTCGGCCACGGACAGATGCACGAGCACGAGCTCGAACCGGTGATGTCGCGCTTCATCGACGGCGAGATCGACGTGTTCGTGTCGACGACCATCATCGAGAACGGGATCGACATCCCCAACGTCAACACGATCATCGTCAACGACGCGGACAAGTTCGGCCTGGCGCAGCTCTATCAGCTGCGTGGGCGGGTGGGACGCTCGAACCATCAGGCGTACGCGTTTCTGACCTATCAGGCGCACAAGGCGCTGACCGAAGAGGCGAAGGCGCGCCTCGAGGCGATCCGCGAGTTCACCCACCTGGGCAGCGGCTTGCAAATCGCGATGCGCGATCTCGAAATCCGCGGGTCGGGAAACCTGCTCGGCGCCGCGCAATCCGGCTTCATCGGCGCGGTCGGTTTCGAGACGTACGTGCAGCTGCTCGCCGACGCCATCGCCGATCGCAAGGGTGTGGAACACGAACGCTCCGACGCCCGCGAAGCGGTCATCGACGTCAAGCTCGACGCGTACGTCCCCGATGACTACATCCCGCAGGTCTCGCAGAAGATCGCGATCTACCAGCAGCTCGCCGCGGCACGCTCGCTCGCCGCGGTCGAGGACGCCGTCGCATCGGTGCGCGACCGGTTCGGGGCGCCGCCGCCGGAGTTCGACGCGCTGGTGGAGATCACGCGGCTGCGCGTCATGGCCATCGCCGTCGGCGTGACGCGCGTCGTCATCAACGAACAGCGGCTGACGCTGGGGGTCGGCACCGGGTTCACGCTCGACCCCGCGTCGATTCCGAAACTGCAGTCGATCACGAAGAACAAGTTTCGTTTCGGCGAGGGCAAGATCACGATCGACCTGCCGGCCCGCTCGGCGGCCGAGCAGCTCCCGACCCTCCACGCGCTGCTCGAGGCACTTTCGGCCGACCCATGAGAGATGGATGAGGGCACGGATAAAGTTCCATGAGATTCGATCGCCCCTAGCGGTACGGCGAGGGTGCACTTTGTAGCCGCGTTCGATGGCGGACCGCCGGCTCTGTTACCTTCACATCGGAACGCACAAGACCGGGACGACCTCGATCCAGGCGTTTCTGGCCGCGAACCAAGACCGGCTCGCGCGGCTGGGCGTCCTGGTCCCGGAGGCCGGTCGGCCGAGTCCAGGGTCCGCCGGACACCACAATGTCGCGTGGGAACTCCGGCGCGACGTCCGGCACGATGCCGGCTTTGGCGGACTCGACGACGTCGTCCACGAGTTGCGCCGAAGCGATGCGCACACGGCGTGCCTGAGCTCAGAGGATTTCGAGCTCCTGTACAACGTGCCCGATGCGATCCCGCGGCTACGTGAAGCGATCGAAGCCGCAGGGTTCACGCCCCGCGTCGTCGTCGCCCTGCGCCCGCAGGCGGGATACTGCGAACGCATCTACGCCGAGATCCGCAAGCACGGCTTTCCGCTGGGGTTCGACGACTTCATCGACGACGTCGTTCGCATCGGAACGTTCCAGTGGCCCGCGCCGCCGCCGGTGCCGGTGGATTACGGGCCGCCATTCGACTACGCCGCACTGCTGGACCGGTTCGCGCAGGCCTTCGGCGCCGGAGCCCTGGTCGTGCGACGCTATCGCGCGGATCGCGACGACGAGGAATTGCTCCGCGGCCTCGCCCGGCTGCTGGTCGGACACCGAGACGAAGCGGCGACCCGGTGGGTGTTTCCGCCGCGCCTCAACCCAACGACCGCGCCCGTCTCGCTTACCGCGGAGCAGCTGCGCCGGATCGGCACTCGGTTCGCCCCGGCGAGCGCGCGGCTCGCGCGGCGCTACGGCGTCATCGTTCCGGCGATCGACGAAGAGTGCGAGCGGCTCGCGGTCGAGGCACGCCAGCTCGCCTCGGCGACCGCCGCCGGCTGACCGAAAAGACGCCGTACGCCTCCTTGCTTCAGCGGCACAGTCCGGCTCCCGCCCGGTCGCGTGTAAATCCTACTTGACGCAGGCGGACCAAGGGCCTACGTTCAGCCCATGGGCGCCGACCGTACGATCGTCCCCGACGAAGACAAGCTCCCCTGCTGCGGGCACTCCTGGCGGCTTCACACCCCGGCGTGCCGCTACTGGTATCCCGGCACGCGCCTCGACGTGCCGCAAGAATGCGGCTGCGACGGCACGTCGTCGCCCAAGCACGCCCCGCAAGCCGAAGACCCCGAACGCTCCCAAGCCGCCTCGCACCCGGTACGATAAGCGTCGTCTTCAGATAGCGACCCTGCGTCTAGGCGCGCGTCGTTAGTACCGATGTCTCTACAGACATCCCCGGCCGGAAAACACAGCCATCACCCACCGCCGGCAGACTGATCCGTACCGGAACGCGTTGGGCAACCTTCACAAAGTTGCTCGGTGCCGTCAGCGTCGGCAACGTCGAGAGCGCGCTCTGCGCGACCGGCGCGAGGCCCACGACCTTTCCCACGAACGTCCGACCATGACACGCGTCGACGGCGATCTCGACATCTAGCCCCTGCCGGATCTTGTCAAGTTGGGTTTCCTTGTAGTTTGCCGTAACGAACACGCCACCAACGGGAGAGATCGTCAAGAGCGCCTGTCCGGCAACCACAGTCTGACCCGGCTCAACGTTGCGCACGGCGATCCATCCGTCGATCGGAGAAACGATCCGTGTGCCCTCGAGGTCAACCTTCGCAAGCAAAACCTGAGCTCGGGCGCTCTTGACCTGGGCCGAGGACACCTCCGTCAACGCGATCTTGCTCAGCACGCGACTCGGTGCAGCCTGCTCCGCAACCCTTGCTTGCGCAACCGGTATTTGCGCCTGCACCGATTCAGCGACCGCTTGCGCAGTGGACGCGTCGGTCTTCGCCTGCACGAGCCTGGCTCGAGCGGTCCGCACATCCATTCTCGCCCCTTCAGCCTTCGCGGACGCCGCTTCGTACGCGGCGTGCGTCTGTGAAACAGCCATGCGTGCAGCATCGAGCGCGGACGAAGAAACAAATCCCTGCGCCGCGAGCACGTCGTCACGGCGCATCTCAGCATCAGCGTTGGACGATGCCGCCGCCGCCGCCGGCAATGCTGCGGCGGCAAGCCGCACGGCAGTCAACGCCGATTCAAGTTCGGCTTGCGCGACCACGACGGCGTCCGCCGCTGAACGCACGCGCAGACGCGACTCCTGCTGCGCACGCCGCGCGGCTTCAAGCATCCCGGCCTGCGCATGGACCTGGGCCGTCTGCGTCTCGCCTTCCAATGAAGCCGACGTCCGCATCGAGTTCTCGGACGCGAGAGCGGCAGCCAGCGCTCCTTGCGCCGCGGCGAGTCGCGCCTGTTCAGCCGAGTCTTCCAATATCACGACCACCTGACCGCGGCGCACCCGGTCGTTCTGCCTCGGGAGAACCGCAGCGACCCGTTCGGGGACGCGAGTCATCACCATCACCTGGTCGGTATCGACATATGCATCGTCGGTGAAAACACGGTTCCGGCCATGCAGATACCGCTGCACGCCCCACCCGAGCACCAGGACCAGGACCAGCGCGATCAGACCATATCGGATCCACCCACGCGATTTCGGCGCGGTCGAGAACTCGAGCTCGCCCGTCAAGCCGGCTTCTGCGCGGGTGAAGCCGTTCGAAACCTCTTTCGTCGTCTTCACTGGGTTTTCGCTCCGATCGACGTAAGGCGCCATAAAACGGCAACCCCGGGCATAGAGATCACGAAGAACAACGTAAGGACGAAAAACGTCTGTTCGAAGCTCACGGCGAGTGCGGCGCGCTGCACAAACCACTGGAATGTCGGGAGCGTCGCCGTTGCGGCATCGGACGCCGACCATCCGTGCGAGATCAGCCAGTCCCGAATGGGCGCGAGGCGCAGCTCCGGCGTGAGCGACCCGGTCCGCACGTGCCGCGAAAACTCCGAGATCGCCGTCACCTGCATCTGCGCCAGCATCGCGCTCAATCCGGCATATCCGAAACCCATCCCCAACTGGCGAGCGACGCCGGAAATGCCCGTCGCCCCATCCAAGTCACGTTTCTCCAGTTGTGCGTTGATCAGCACGTTGAGCGGGATATAGAACAACCCCGATCCGATACCCTGAACGAGACGGGGCAATACGATCTGCTCGAAACCAACGTCTTTGCCAAGCATCGAGAGCCAAAACGTTCCAGCGCCCACGAGACCGAGCGCCACGATCGTCAGCAGCGCGGGCGGAACGCGTTGAGCGAAAGCGCTTCCGCCGAACTGGATCGCAGCAATGGAACCGAACGCTGTAGGGAGCATGCCCAGACCAGCGAGAGCGCTGTCAAAACCGAGTACCTGTTGAAAATACAGCGGCACGATAAACGCTGTTCCAGTCGTGCTCACCCCCGTGACGACCGCCAGCGCGATACCCACCGAAAAGGACGGTATGCGCAGTGGGCGCAAATCCACGAGCGGCTTCGTCAGAAGCAACTGGCGCACGACGAACGCGGCAACGAGCGCCACGCCAAACAAGAGCGCCGCCGAGATCGCCGGCGAGGAAAACCAGTCCTGCTGCGGTCCCTCCTGAAGCACGTACAACAGGCAGGCGAACCCCGCCGACATGAGACCCAGGGACGTCCAGTCGAACGGGCGTCGTTCGCCGCGAACGCTCTGTTCGGGAAGGAAAAGCATCCCCAGCGCAAACGCCGCGATCCCGAGCGGCAAGTTGATCAAAAACGCGAACTGCCACGACGAATTCGCAAAGATCCATCCGCCAAGCGCCGGTCCGAGGATAGGTCCGACCATGATCCCCAGCCCCCAATACTTGAACGCCTTCGCGTGCATGTCTTTTGGATAGGCATCCACGAGCGCCGCGGCCGACATCGTCTGCATGATCCCCGCACCGAATCCCTGAAGCAAACGTGCCAGCACGAGTTCCGTGAGCGATGACGAGAGCGCACACAACAACGAAGCTGCTGTGAAAACAGCGATCGACACTAGGAACGACTGCTTGCGGCCGAGATTCGCCCCCAGCCAACCGGACAGCGACATCGCGACCAGCATCGCCAACATGTAGGACGTGTTGATCGACGTGATCTCATCGACCGACACACCGAGCGAGCCGGCCAGCACGTCAAAGCCGACGTTGGTGATGCCCGAGTCCATAACGGCCATCAGCACCGGAACGATGGCCGTCACGGTGACGACCGCCAAATAGGCGCGCGAGGGCCGCGCAGACACTGCCGGTATCATGTCGGCCAACATCCGGCGACCAATACAAAGTTCACGGCACGTCGATAATCGGCCGCAGTGTCAACCGACACCTGCCAGCAAGCGTGCCCCACAAGCCGAGACGCCGCCCAATGCGCATCGCGGGCGCGGCAACAGGAAATGACCGCCGTCGAAACCGTGCAGGAAGCAACGATGAGGACCGCCCTCGGAGTCGTGCTTGATCCCGCCTTCTGCGGCTAGATTGCCTGGGCGTCGTCGATGCGCTGAAGAGGGATGCAGTCGGCGTAGAAGGACGGCGAGAGCGCGGAGAGATTCGCGTCGGCGGACCGGTTGCGGTCTTCGGCGGCGAGCGCGATCATCACGTCCACGACGGCGGCGTCCCACTGCGTGCCGCGGCCTTCGCTCAGGACGGCGATGGCCTCGCCGTACGAGAACGCGTTGCGGTAGGGGCGGTCGCTGATCATCGCGTGAAACGAATCGGCGACCGAGACGACGCGGGCTTCGAGCGAGATCTCGTCGCCGCGCAAGCCGTGCGGGTAACCGCGGCCGTCGAACCGCTCGTGGTGCGCGGCGACGATCGGCGCGTACTGCGCGAGGGTAGGGATCTGCAAGAGGATCTCAGCGCCCGACTCGGCGTGGCGCTTCATGGTCTCCCACTCGTCGGGGTCGAGCGCGCCGGACTTGAACAGGATAGCGTCGGGAACTCGAATCTTACCGATGTCATGGAGAATGCCGGCGCGGACGATCCGCTCGGTGGTCGCCGTCGACAGACCGACGCGGGCGGCGATGCGGCGGCCCCACTCACCGGTCGCTTGAGAGTGGCTGCACGTCGCGTCATCGCGCGCTCGGAGCATCGCCAGCATACTCTGGATCGCCGCTTGGCCCGACGGGTCGCGGTCGCCATTCGCGGCGGGTTCTTCGGACGGCAAGGTCCGCGAGCGGGCTTTGACGATCTCGAGGAACACGACGATCGTGCCGAGGTCTCCGTCCAAAGCGTGCGCGAACTCTTCGGCGATCTCGCAGGCCGTGTCGACCATCGCCAGGACCACCGGAAGGGCGTGCCCGTGGCGCACCATGCGGGACCAGTGCACGATCGGGTCCGGCGAGCCTTCGCCGACCGACTTCGCCAGCGTGTGCACGAGCGTACGCACGATGAGCGGGGAAACGGCGATCTGGTAACGGAGGCTCAGGCGCTTGACGACATCGTTGGCTACCTCGACGCGTCGTTCGTCGAGGGTTTCAGATAGTTGTGCGCGCGTCGAGTGCGACGCGTCGTGCGCGATGTCGTCGTCGAACATGTCTGCCGCTTCGGTTAGCCGGCGTACACGGTGCGCAGCGTGTCGCGACGCCCCGCAAAGGCGCCCGCCAGCACGTCGCGTTCGATCTGCGCGACTTGGCGAATGACGTCATGGAGCTTACCGTGCGGAAGGTCGTCGAGTTCGTCCACGACCGATTGACCGGCGGCGGCGAATACGTCATCGACATCGTCGCACCATTCCGAAATTTTGGCGGCGAAATCGCACAAAGGCTTGAGATCTGCACTATTGAGCGCGGTCCGCATCAGCTTCGTTGCCGAGCGAACGAGATTCATGTTGTCGGAATTCGGGACCATCGACGTGCAGGTTTCGACGAAGAGCTGCGTCTTGTCGATCGACCGGCTATCCGCTGCGAGTTGATACATGGCGCGATCTAGCAGGTGAGAGGCGGATTGGTAAAGCCGACGACCTGCGCAACTGCGCCGATGGTACGAAAAGCGGTAATCATAAAGCGCTCCTAAAGGGGGCTCGGTTGAAGTGGGCCGAGCATAGCACACCCCCCCGGGAACCGCGTATCAGGCGTACACCCCATACGCGACGCGAACCCCCGTCCAGCAAGGGATTGCGGTTCAAGAAAGTTCTCAGGCGTAGATGCCGAGATCGCGGGCGCGCCGTACGGCTTCGGCACGGTTCCCAACTTCGAGCTTCGAATAAATGCTGCCGACCTGCTTCTCGACGGTCTTCTTGGACTTGCCGAGCGAACTGGCGATGGTCGCGAGGGTCACGCCCTCGGGCAGGGCCTTCAATATCTCGAGCTCGGCGTTGGTCAGCCCGTAGCGAGGGCGGACCAAGCTTGCCGAGGCGCACGCCTGATTGATGAACCGGGCGTAGCCGCGCATCAAGGCGGGCGTGCGCTCTTCGTCCATGCCGAGCGGAGAGATGATCGAAGCGAAGCGCTGTTCCGGGTCGACCGTGCGCGAGAGCGCTCGGCGACCGCGGGTGGTGTCCCCAAGGATGATGCAGACGGCCGCTGCGAGGATGCGCGCGATTCGCCGCCGGCGTGAATCGAATAGCGGCTCGTTGCCGGGTTGCTCGCTGGTTTGGCTGATCGCCCTCCTCGCGAACGTGCGGGCGAGATCGAGCTGCCACGTCGTCAGCGCGACCACGGCCAAGAGGGCATCGCAGAGAGAGCGCTCCGGGAGCGAGAGCTGGTCGGACTGACGCAAGGACGTCAGCGATGCGCGCGCGACCTCGAAGTGGCCGGCCCAGCCGTACGAAAGTACTTCTGAGATGACGTAGTTGAAGCGCGTGAGGTAGTACTGCTCATTGAGCGGATTGGCGAACAGGCGTCCCCGAATAGAGCCGAACCGGCGCGAGTCGCCGGCTTCCGCGGCGGTCTCCAGCTGCGAGAGCAGCCCAAAATTCTCTAGCGAAACATCGCCAGCGAGGTGGGCGCTCATCGTCATGCGGCGGGCGTAAAATCGCGTCACGTCGGGATCGGCGAGCCAGTCGTGCGCGATCACATATAAGATCGAGTACGACAGCGCGGCGTTTCGATGCGACTCGATGCGCTCGAACCATCGCGCGGCCTCGAGCGCTCGCTCTTGCGCTTCCTCGAAGTCCTCCCGATAGAACGCGGCCATGCCGGTCCGCTGAAGGGTACGGCCGACGATCGAGGCGTTGTCCAGGCCGCGGCCCGTTTCCAACGCTTCCCGGGCGTAGGCAGCGCTCGCCGCATCGGCACCCTGCCGGGCGGCGACGAGCGCTCGCATTGCGAGAAACGCCGGGACGAGTTCGGAGGCGACGTCACCGACCGTGTCGAGCAGATGCGCCGCTTCGTGGATCTCGTCCGTGTTGACGAGGACCGGAATCAGCAGGTCGAGGATGTATTGCCGAACGCGGCCTTCGCAATGCGCGGCCGACCGCTTCAGCAAAGCTAGCCCGCCCGGCATGTCGCCGCCGGTGACGGCCTTCATCCCGCGCAACGCGATCGCAATCGGGTCGCGAATCCGCGCCGAGGCGGGGAACCGCGCCAGCAGCGCGACGATGTCCGCGTGCCGGCCCATCGCACACGTCTCGTAGAAATGCTCGAGCGTGACCAGCGGCTCGGAGGGGTGGCCGTTCAGCATCGCCGGACTTCGCGGGTGCCGTGCGCACGGGGCGCTGCCCCCACCCTTGGGGCGGCGTACCGGAGCGACGCGTCGCATGGAGCGCTGCCCATTGCGTATCGACGATTGACGACGCCCGCCTGAACTCCTGTTACGAGCGACCGCTGCGTATGCTGGGAGCACGACGTTAAGGAAGGGATCACGGCGCTATTCGGTCATCGTCGCGACGAGGGTTCTCGGCGCGACCAGGACGTAGCTCTCGTATATCCAGTCGCACAGGATCCCGACCGGCGGCTTGGACCCCGCCTCGAATAGGGAGGTGACCCAACCGCTCTTTCCGAGATTGTAGCCGGTCGGCTGCGCGAACGGGAGCCCTAGCGCCGCGGCGTTCGACTCGCCCAGCTTCACGGTCAGGGAAAGCCGTCCCGCCGTACGGTCGTAGTTGACGAGGGCGAAGATCTTTTTCTTCACCTTCATCGCGCTCTCGCCCCACGGGAAATCCTCGTACGCGGCGGGCAGGCCGAGCGAGTACGTCCGCAAAGCCCGATGCGCCGCGGCGAGCGGGTTCATCGCCATGCCGCCTCCGCCGATCTGCGCTCGATGCTTCGCGCAGCACGCCCCGCCTTCATCGCGGCCGCCATTTTAGAACAAGCGCGCCTCCGCCAGGTCCATGTCGTACTGCACCGTGCGGAAGATCTCGTCCGGAATCTCGCCGCGATCGCGCAATTCCACGATAGCGCGCCGCTCGGCCTGGATCGCAACGCGCTGGGCCTCGTGGTCGAACCGGCTTTCCGCGCTCTCGGGGGCCCGGCGGTCCGGTTCATGGCGCCCCAAGTGTTCGATGCGATGCTGGTACTCGTCACGCAACCGATCGAGCACTTCTCGTTCGTGCGGCTCGGTGCGCTCGCGCTGCAGCTCGTCGATCGCGCGCAACCCGCCTTCGAGCGCGCTGATGCGTACGGCCAGCTCGCGCGACTCGCCGTCTTCGCTGCCGAGTTTCAGCCAGCGCAGCAGGGGGATCAGCGTGAGACCCTGCCCGACCAGCGTCACGAAGATGACGACGAACGTGATGAACACGATCGCGTCGCGCCCCGGAAACGGTGCACCGCTCGCGGTGCGGTACGGGATCGCCAGCGCCGCCGCGAGCGAGATGATCCCGCGCATCCCCGTCCAGCCGATCACCACGAGCGCGGACCGCGACGGCATCGGATCGCGCCTGCGAACCGACGGTATCAAGCGCGGGATGACGGCCGCTGGATAGACCCAAGCAAGCCGCACGAGGATCAGCACGAGGCTCACGCCGAGCGCCGCCGGAAGCAAGGCCAACGCGTGCGTCTCGGCGACGATCGCGCGGAGCTGCAGCCCGATGGCGAGGAATACGAACGCGTTGAGCACGTAGATCCACAGCGTCCAGAAGTTCACGGCCAGCAGCCGCGTCTCTGGCGTGTAGATCACCGACGAGCGGCGCGAAATCAGGATTCCGGCGACGACCGTCGCGAGCACGCTGGAAACGTGCAGCGCCTGGCCGGCAAGATACGCCGCATACGCAGCGCCGATGATGCTGAGGCTGTCGATCAGCGAATCGTTCAAATCGTACCTGCGCAGCAGCAGGGCGAACCGTTCGACGGCCCACGACACCGCGAGTCCCACGGCGATTCCGCCGAGCGCCACGACAACGAACGAACCGGCCGCCGGCCCGAGCGCAAACGCGCCGGTCGCCGCAGCGGTGATCGCATAGCCGTAGATCACCAGCGCCGTCGCGTCGTTGACCAGTCCTTCGCCCTCGAGCACCGTGACGATGCGGCGCGGGACCGCGAAGCGTTCGAACGTCGCCATGGCGGCGACCGCGTCGGGCGGAGCGACGATCGCACCGAGCACGAAAGCCCCCGCCCACCCAAGACCGGGCAAGAAGCGTTCGGCGAAGATCGCGACCGCGATCGTGCTGACGATGACGAGCCCGATCGCGAGCGCAAGAATCGGCCGCAGGTTGAAGCGGAAAATCGCCCAATCGGTTTGCCAGCCGCCGCTGAAGAGCAGCGGGGGCAGGATCGCCAGGAAGATCCAGTCCGGCGAAATCCGCACCGGCGGCAGGCCGGGAACGAACGCAAGCAGCGTCCCAGCCAGCACGAACACGATCGGATACGGCAGCGCGAGGCGCTTCGCAACGACCGCGAAGGTGATCGTCGCGATCAAACCCAGGAAGAGCAGTACGGGTACGCTCACCAGCTATGCTCGTTCGAGCAGGCGGCCACGTTCTCCGCGGGTACGAGTCGTTCGTGCAAAATGATACTGCGGCGGTCGACGAGACCATCGATTCGATCGCCGAGCTCGAGCGGCGCATGCTGGCCGAGGCCTCCCACCATCAGCGGGCCATCGAGCTTCTGACGACCGGCATCGGCCGGCCGCGGACGCTGTACCTGGCGATCACGGCCCTGCTGACCTGGATCGCCGGGAACATCGTGGCGCTGGCGCTGGCTCACACCGCACCGGATCCTCCGCCGTTCGCGTGGCTCTCGCTGGCTTGCACCGTTGGCTCCTTCCTGACCACCTTCATGATCTTGATCAGCGCCAACCGCGGGGACGCCCTGGACCAACAGCGGGATCGGCTCTCGCTGCAGATCGCCCTGCTGACGGATCGCAAGACCGCCAAGATCATCTCGCTGCTCGAAGAGCTCCGCCGGGACATGCCGACGGTCCGCAATCGGGTCGATCTCGAAGCGAGCGAGCTCTCGCAGGCGACCGATCCGCATGCCGTTTCTGCTGAGCTTGATAAGCGAACACCGAATTTGAGCGATTCATTCAAAGAGTGACCGGCCACGATTGAGAGGACGCCGCTCGTGAGCCCCGAACCCGGGGCGAGTCGTGCGGAGGCCTCGTTCTCCGCTCTTTTCGCGTCAGCACCTCGAAGAACCGGAGAACCGATGTCCCGTACTTTCCGCGCCGTTGCCGCTTTCGGCATTGCCGCGCTCTGCGTCTCGCTCGCCGCCTGCTCGAGCTCGAGCGGCGCCGGCGGCGACATCGCATCCGTCAACGGCCAGAAGATCAGCCGCGCAGAACTCGATAAAAAGCTCGAGTCGAGCCCGGCCGCGCGCCAAACGCTCACCACATTGGTCCAGCAATCGCTGATCGATCAATACGCGCGCGACAAGAAGGTCGACGTCAGCCAAGGCGAGATCGACAAGAAAGAAGCCGAGATCAAGGCGAAGTACCCGGCCGGGCAGTTCGAGCAGATCCTCAAACAGCAGAGCCTGACCGAACAAGACGTGCAGGCGATCCTCAAGCAGCAGATCGTGCTCGAGAAGGCCGTCGCGCCGATGGTGCACGTCTCCGACGCCGACCTCAAGACCTACTTCGACAAGAACCACGCGACGTTCGACAAACCCGAACAGGTTCGCGCGCGTCACATCCTGGTCGCCGACGCGGCGACCGCGAAGACCGTGCTCGCCAAGGTGAAAGCCGGCGGCAACTTCGACGCGCTCGCGAAGCAGTACTCGACCGATCCCTCCAGCAAGGACAAGGGCGGCGAGCTCGGGTTCTTCGGCCGCGGTCAGATGGTGCCGGCGTTCCAGGACGCCGCGTTCGGCGCGAAGGTCGGCCAAATCGTCGGGCCGGTCAAATCGCCGTTCGGCTATCACATCATTCAAGTCGAAGAGAAGAAGCCTGCGACGATCGCGACGTTCGCCGCGGTCAAGGAGCAGATCCGCACCCAGCTCACGCAGCAGCAGCAGGCGCAGCAGGTGCCGGTCTTCCTCCAGGGCCTCCGCTCGGCAGCGACGATCACCGTCTACGACGACCGCTTCAAGGACGCGTTCCCGCCGCCGGTTCCGTCGCCGGCCGCCAGCAGCGCCGCCGCGCCGGCCAGCGCCGCGCCCGCCGCGACCAAGTGACCTAGGAAGGACGCGCGAGGCGGGAGTCGGACAGACCCCGCCTCGCGAACTTCCCGGCTATGATTCGCATCGTTGGGCTTGGCCCCGGGGACCCGGGACTGCTCACGCTCGGAAGCCGGGAATCGCTGCGTGCCGTCGGACGCGCCGCGACGGTGCTCGCTCCGCCGGAGCTCGTGCGGTTCCTCGAGAGCGACGGGATCACGATCGAGCGCAACCTGATCACCGATCAGGGACTCCTTTTGCGCGGATCGAGCGAGGTGATCGACACGTTCGCCGACCGGGTCGACGAGCGCGATCTGGGATTGGGCGTGCTCGGCAACCCGCTCTCCGATTTCCTCGGCCTGCCGATGCTGCTGCGCGCGCTCGAGCGGCGCGGCATCTCCGCCGAGATCGTGCCGGGGATGCCGCGCGCGACGCTCTCCGCCTCGATCACGATGCCGCTGATCCCGCTGCCGCCCGGATCGACCCGTCACACCTGGGACGATCTGGTCGAGATCATGGCGCGGCTGCGGCGATCGTGTCCGTGGGATCGCGAGCAGACGCACGCGTCGCTGGTCCGCTATCTCATCGAGGAGGCGTACGAGGTCGTCGACGCGATCGAGCACGGCACCGACGTCGAAGTGTGCGAGGAGCTCGGCGATCTGTTGTTCCAGATCGTCTTCCACTCGCAACTTGCGACCGAACGCGGGAAGTATTCCGTCGCCGACGTGATCGACGGCCTTTCGAACAAAATGATCCGCCGGCATCCGCACGTGTTCGGCGACGTCGCGGTCGCCGACGTCGACGCGGTGTGGGCGAACTGGGAGCAGCTCAAGTCGCAAGAGGCGACCGGCCAAGCACGCACCTCGAAGCTCGACGGCATCCCGGTGCACTTGGGCGCGCTGCAGCGCGGCCAGAAGATGCAGGAGAAAGCGGCGCGCGTCGGCTTCGACTGGACCGACCCGCGCGACATCACCGAGAAACTCTCGGAGGAGCTGCGCGAACTCGCCGACGCGCGCATCAAAGCCGGCGACCTCAAACCCGAAGATCCGCACGTCCGTGAGGAACTCGGCGACGTGCTGTTCACGGTCGTGAACCTCGCGCGCCGGCTCGGCGTCGACGGCGAGGGCGCGATGCGCGACGCGAACGCGAAGTTCGAACGTCGCTTCCGTTACATGGAAGCCTTCGCGATCGCCAGCGGACGGCAATTGGCGGACATGACGCTCGATGAACTCGAGGATCTGTGGCAGCAAGCGAAGCTCGCGGCGTGACGGCGCTGATTCGGGTGCGGATGAGCGCGCACGATGCGCATTATGGGGGCAATCTGGTCGACGGTGCGCGCATCTTGGCGTTGTTCGGCGACGTCGCGACCGAACTGCTGATCCGGCACGACGGCGACGAGGGGCTGTTCGTGGCGTACGACCTGGTGGAGTTCAAAGCGCCGGTCCATGCCGGCGACTACATCGAGGCACGCGGCCGGATCGTCAAGGTCGGGAACACGTCGCGCACGATGGAGTTCGAGGCGCACAAGGTGCTCGCGTCTCGACCGGAGATCTCGCCGTCCGCCGCGGACGTGCTACAGGAGCCGGAACTGGTCGTTCGCGCGCGGGGGACGTGCGTGACACCCAAAGCAAGCCAGCGCAACGGCCCGTAACGGGAGCGCCCGTGCGGGGCCACGAGGCAACCCGCCAGCCGTAAGCGAACGGTAACCGGCATTAGGGACAATCCTGTCGCTTCGAGCCTTTCGTACTCGTTCCGCCAAAGGGGCCGTCCAACAATGATTCAAGATCAACCCACTTCGTCGTTTGGTCTTTCGCCCAACGTAGCCGCGGGTATCGCTTCGTTCTTCACCTGGCTGGGCGGCCTGATCATCCTGCTCGGCAAGCCGCCGCAGCAGTGGGTCCGCTTCGTCGCCGTGCAGTCCATCGTGCTGTTCGTCGCCTACGTCGTCGCGATGATCGCGATCGCAGTGATCAGCGGGATGCTGGCCATCGCGCACCTCGGCGCGATTTCGATACTCCTGGGTCTGGTGAACCTCGCGATCGGCGTCCTCTACTTCATCGCGTGGCTGCTCACCACGATCAAGGCGTTCCAGGGCTCCGCATTGCGGCTGCCGTTTGTCGCCGACATCGCCGACCGCTGGGCGGCCGGGGCACCCTAAACAGCAACCTGTTAAAGCCCGACGCTCGCGAGGAGCGCGCCTTCCGCGAGGCTGTGCAGCTTCGCGTAGGCGACCTCGCGGCGCATCGGCGCCATGCCGCAGTTGGTGGAACACACGATACGCTCGTCCGGCAAGTACCGCCGGGCGAGTGCGATCGTCCCCGCCACGTCGTCGGGCGTCTCCACCCGGTCGCTCGCGACGTCGATGACGCCGATGGCGACCGTTTTCGTTCCCGCGAGCAGCAGCACGTCAGGCGGGACGTGCGAACCGGCCAACTCGATCGACACCTGATCGACGCCGGACTGCGCTATTAGCGGCAGCACGTGCGCGTACTGGTCCCAGCGCTCGCCGAGGTTCGCCTTCCACGCGACGTTCGCCGGGATGCCGTAGCCGTAACACACGTGCACGGCGGTGGTGCAGGTGACCTCGCTGAGCGCGGCGTCGAGCGCGTCGATGCCCCAGGCGGCAACCTCGTCGAAGTACACGTTGAACGCCGGCTCGTCGAGCTGCACGACGTCGACACCCGCGGCGACCAGGTCGGCGACCTCCTCGCGAATGGCGCGCGCGAACGCGAACGCGAGTTCCCTGCGCCCGCCGTACGCTTCGTCGACGACGGTGTCGACCAGCGTCATCGGGCCGGGGATCGTAATTTTCAGCTGCCCCGCGGTCAGCGTTCGCGCGAAGCGGACCTCATCCAGATGCACCGGCGCGACGCGGCGGATCTCCCCGGTGACCGTCGGGCACACCGCCTCGTAGCGGTCGCCCCGAATCCCGCGCTTCTGGCGCTTCGCCGCGTCGACGCCGCCGAGCCGCTCGGCAAACCCGTGCACGAAGTGCTTGCGTCCCTGCTCGCCGTCGGTGACGGTGTCGATCCCAGCGCGCTGCTGTTCGCCGATCGCGATGCGGGTCGCGTCGCGCTGCGCTTCGATCAGGTCTGCGCCCTCGAGACGCCAGGTGGGGAAGATGCGCTCGGGCTCGGCGAGCCACGCCGGCTTCGGAAGACTTCCGGCGATCGTGGTGCGAAACGGCATGGCGTCAGGGGCGTTCGCCTCGCATCGGGGCGATGACTGCTCGGGGCGGAGGCCGAGCGCGTGCGCCGAATCGGCCGCTACGTTGCGACTCGACAAGTTCATGAAGGTCTCGCGTCTCGCGAAGCGCCGGGCCGAAGCCAAAGACGGTATCGAAGCCGGCCGCATCACCAAGGACGGGCGTTCCCTCAAACCCGGCTATCTGGTCAAGACCGGCGACGTGCTGCTCATTCACTATCGCACGAAGTTCTTGACGGTGCGCGTGCTCGCGGTCCCCGAACGCGTGCTGCCCTCGCTCAAACCGGCCGACCTGTACGAGATCGTCGACGAGCGCAAGGACGATCCGCTGGATTGGCTCGGCTGAGAAGCCGTGCCCGAGCGCTCGCGGCTCTCATCGGATGCGAAGGACGCTCTGGCGCGCGATCTGCCGGCCGACCCTGCGGTGCGCGGCACGCTCCGCGGCGGCTTGGCCTATTTCGGTACCGTGGACGTCGACGGCCAAGCGGTGTTCCGGACCCGGCGTCCGCCCGTCGCGCGGCTGGCGCGCACGCTGTTCGAAGAGCAGCGCGCGATCGCGGTACGGCGCGGGCACGACACGCGGCTGTACAAAGCGACGACGTTCGAGATCGACCTCGGTCCGGCACCGGTCGGGCCGCCCCCCAGGCCGCGCCGGCGTGACGAGCGCCGGGCCGAGCTGCGGGCCGCGTTTCTGTGCACCGGCTCGGTCGCCGCACCGCAGCACGGCTATCATCTCGAATTCGTGGTCGCGGATCGGGCGCGCGCCGAACGCATCGAAGCGCTGCTGCGCGGCGAGGGCGTCGCCGCACGCCGAATGACCCGCAAGGGCCGCCAGGTCGTCTACCTCAAGGGACTCGATGCGATCGTCACGGTGCTCGGCGCGATCGGCGCGGCCGGGGCGGTGTTCCACTTGGAGGACGTGCGGGCGGTCAAGGAGACCAAGAACCGCATCCACCGGCTGGTCAATACGGAGGCTGCCAACGTCGTGCGGGCCGCCTCCGCCGCGGCGGCCCAGCGCGAGGCGATCGCCTACCTGGCGGACGCCTACGGCCTGCGCAACCTCTCGCCGGTCCTCCGCGAGGCGGCCCAGCTGCGGATGGCCCATCCCGACGAAACCCTCGCGGAGCTGGGAAGGCGCTGCACGCCGCCGGTCGGCAAGGCCACGATCAACGGCCGAATCGCGGCTTTGCTGCGATTGGTCAAGCGCTTGCGCGGCGGCCGAGAGGAGCCTGAAGTTACCCCAGCCTAACTGCGTGGGGCTATGCGCATCGGTATCAACGGGTTCGGCCGGATCGGCCGCAACTTCACCAAGGCCCTTCTCGAGCGGTATCCGGAAGCGGAGATCGCCGCGGTCAACGATTTGACCAGCGCTGCCGAATGCGCGCACCTCTTCAAGTACGATTCGAATTACGGCACGTACGAGGGTACGGTCACCGCGTCCGCCGACTCGATCGCGATCGACGGCAAGACGATCCGGGTCATGGCCGAACGCGATCCCGGGAAACTTCCCTGGAAGGATCTCGGCGTCGACCTGGTCGTCGAGTCGACCGGCCTCTTCACCGACGCGTCCAAAGCGCGCGCGCACATCGACGGCGGCGGCGCGCGCAAAGTGATCATCTCCGCGCCGGCCAAGGGCGAGGACATCACGCTGGTGCTCGGCGTCAACGACGACAAGTACGACCCGGCGAAGCACCACATCATCTCCAACGCGTCGTGCACGACGAACTGCCTCGCGACCGCAGTGAAGCCGATCGTCGACGGGCTGGGCTGGGTCAAAGGCTTCATGTCGACGATCCACTCGTACACGAACGACCAGAACATCCTCGACGCGCCGCACAAGGATCTGCGTCGCGCGCGCAACGCCGCGACGAACATCATCCCGACCTCGACCGGCGCCGCGAAGGCGCTGTTTCTGACCATCCCCGAGGTCGAAGGAACGTTCGACGGCTTCGCGCTGCGCGTGCCGACGCCGACGGTCTCGATGGTGTACCTCGTCGTGCAGACGAAGAAGGCGACGACGCGCGACGAGCTCAACGCGCTGCTGCGCCGCGCCGCCGACGGTCCGCTCAAGCGGTACGTGCAGTACACCGAGGAAGAGCTCGTCTCGAGCGACTTCAAGCGCAATCAGTACAGTTCGATCATCGACGGCAAGCTTACGAACGCGAACGGCGACCTGATCCAGATCGCGGCCTGGTACGACAACGAGTGGGGATACTCGTGCCGCCTCGCCGACCTCTCGCAGATGGTCGGGGCGAAACTCGCGGCCGCGACCGCGTGAGACGGGTCCCGCGCCGGCTCGCCGCGGGACACTTTCGCTGAAAGCGAGCGATGTGCACCGTATTGGTCCTGCTCCGCCCGGGTGAACGCTGGCCGCTCCTCGTCGCCACCAACCGCGACGAACGGCTCGACCGCGCGTTCGATCCGCCCGGGCGGTGGTGGCCGGATGCGCCGGAGATCGTCGCGTGGCGCGACCGCGCGAGCGGCGGGAGCTGGCTCGGCGCGAACGATCACGGCGTCGTTGCGACGCTGGTGAACCGGGTCGACGAGCTGGGACCCCTGCCCGGGAAGTCCAGCCGAGGCGAAGTCGTGATCGAGGCGCTGCGGCGAGACGATGCGGAGAGCGCGGTCACGGCGGTGCACGATCTCGGCGGTGAGCGCTACGGTGGGTTCACGATGCTCGTCGCGGATCGCTCGCACTCCTGGGTGGTGACGAACGTTCAAGGCACGATGCGCGCGGAAGTCCTCGCCGCAGGCCACCACATGCTCACGCCGGAGGGCTGTGACGCGGCGGGATCGCCCCGCTTCGCGGCGCACGGCGCGGAGTTTCGCGCGGCCGCGATCCCCGAGCCGGAGCGCGCCGACTGGTCGCAATGGATCGACTTGCTGCGGCGCGAGGATGCGGTCGACCCGCATCAGGCGATGACCGTCGTGACGGATCATGGGTTCGGGACGGTCGCCAGCACGCTGATCGCCGTCCCGGCGGCCGGACGTCCGATCCTGCACTACGCCGACGGTCCGCCGACTCGCGCGGCGTTTCGTGCCGTCGACGTCCCCGGGTTCGTGGCCTAGGCGTCGAAGGCGAAGCGCGATGGAGTTCAAGACGCTCGAAGACGTGGATGTGCGCGGCAAACGCGTGCTGCTGCGCGAAGACCTCAACGTTCCGATGAACAACGGCGCGATCGCCGACGAGACGCGCATCACCGCCGCGCTTCGCACCTTGCGCTGGCTCCACGACCACGGCGCGAAGACGGTGATCCTCTCGCATCTCGGCCGCCCGGACGGAGCGCCGAATCCGACGTACTCGCTGCGACCGATCGCGACGCGCTTGGCCGACCTCCTCGACGTCGAGGTCGACTTCGTCGGCGACTGCGTCGGGCCCGCGTGCGTGGCGGCGTCGCACGCGTTGCCGAGCGGCGGCTTCGTGCTGTTCGAAAACGTGCGCTTCCATCGGGAAGAGGAAGCCGACGATCCCGCCTTCGCGCGGGAACTCGCGCGCAGCGGCGATCTCTACGTCAACGACGCGTTCGGGACCGCGCATCGAGCCCACGCCTCGACGGCGGGCGTCGCGGCCTACCTGCCCGCCTACGCGGGCTTTTTGATGGAGGCGGAACTGGCCGCGTTGGCGCGCCTGACCGATCATCCCGTCCATCCGTTCGTCTGCGCGATCGGCGGCGCCAAAGTCGCCGACAAGGTCGGCGTGTTCGAGAACCTGCTCGCCAAGGTCGATGCATTCGTCATCGGCGGCGGCATGGCGAACACGTTTCTCGCCGCGCAGGGGATCAACGTCGGCAGGTCGCTGCGCGATCCGGACCTGATGCCGGCGCAGCGCATCATCGCGCTCTCGCTCTCGAAGGGCGTCACCCTGCACCTGCCCAGCGACGCGGTCGTCGCCGACGCCTTCGACGCCGACGACACCGCGCGCACCGTTCCGCTCGACCAGGTCGGCAGCGGGATGATTTTGGACATCGGCCCGGCGACCGCACGGGAATACGCGGCCGTGCTGCGCGCAGCGAAGACGATCGTCTTCAACGGCCCGATGGGCGTATACGAGAAGCCGGCCTACCAGAACGGGACGCGAATCGTCGGCGAAGCGATCGCCGAGGCGACGAAGGCCGGCGCGACGAGCGTGGTCGGAGGCGGCGATGCCGCCGCCGCGGCGCACGCGCTCGGCTTCGCCGCGGCGATGACGCACGTCTCGACCGGCGGCGGCGCCACGCTCGAGTTTCTGGAAGGCAAGACCCTCCCCGGCGTCGAGGCGCTCCTGCGATGACCGCACCTCGCACGCCGCTCGTCGCGGGCAATTGGAAGATGCACAAGACGATCGCCGAGACGAAGGCGTTCGCGGCGGACATTCGCACGCGCACGCTGCCGGCGGGCGTCGACGCGGTCATCTGTCCGCCGTTCACGTCGCTCTGCGCGGCGCGCGACGCGCTCGCGGGGTCGCAGATCGGCCTCGGCGCGCAGAACATGAGCTGGGCCGAAGCCGGCCCGTTCACCGGCGAGATCTCGCCGCTCATGCTCGAGGAGTTGGACGTCGAGTGGGTCGTGCTCGGTCACTCCGAGCGGCGCGCGCTCTTCGGCGAGCTCGACGTGCGGGTGAACGAAAAGGTGCGCTGCGCGCTCGCGCACGGCATGACGCCGATCGTCGCCGTCGGCGAGACGGCCGACGAACACGCGCGCGGGCTTGCGCGTGAAAAAGTCCGCGCGCAGATCGCCGCCGCATTCGAAGGCGTCGTGCCGGCCGACGTCGCGCGCTGCGTCGTCGCGTACGAGCCGATCTGGGCGATCGGCACCGGCCACGCCGACACGCCGGAGAGCGCCGACGCGATCATGGGCGTGATCCGCGCGACCGTTCCGGGCCTCGAGCGCGTCCGCTTGCTCTACGGCGGCAGCGTGAACCCCGACAACATCGCCGCCTTCGTCGCGCAGCCGAACATCGACGGCGGGCTCGTCGGCGGCGCCAGCCTCGATCCCGCATCGTTCGCGGCGCTCCTCGAGGGCGCGCGCAAAGGAGCCTACGCGTGAGCCGCCGCCGACCCTTCGTCCTTGCGATCCTCGACGGCTGGGGCTACAGCTCCGACGCGCACGGCAACGCGATCGCCGCCGCCGACCTTCCCAATTGGGAACGGTTCGTCGCGACCTATCCGTACACGCTGCTGGAAGCCAGCGGCGAGGACGTCGGATTGCCGGCCGGCGTGATGGGCAACAGCGAGGTCGGCCACATCAACATCGGCAGCGGACGCGTCGTTCCGCAAGGCGTCGTCGTGATCGACGAGGCGATCGCGAGCGGCGAATTCGCGACGAACACGACGCTGAACGGATGCTTCGATCACGTCCGCCGTTCCGGCGGACGGCTGCATTTCATGGGGCTCGTCTCCGACGGCAAAGTGCACAGCTCGCTCGATCACCTCGAAGCACTGGTCGACGCGGCCGTGATCGCCGAGATGCCGTTCGTGATCGACGCGTTCCTCGACGGCCGCGACACGCCGCCGCGCTCCGCGGAGAAGTATCTCGGCCGGATCGACGCCTACTGCAGCGGCCGAGGCCGCTTGAACGCGATCGCGACGGTGTGCGGGCGCTACTACGCGATGGATCGCGACAAGCGCTGGGAGCGCACCCGCAAGGCCTACGATGCGCTCGCGAACGGCCAGGCAGAGTATCGTTCGTACACCGCCGGCGACGCGCTGCGCGAGGCGTACGCGCGGGGAGAGAACGACGAATTCGTCCTGCCGACGATCGTCGGCGATGCACGGCCGGTCAAAGACGGCGACGCGTGCATCTTCTTCAACTTCCGCCCCGACCGCGCGCGTCAGCTGACGCTGGCGTTCACCGACTCGACGTTCGACCACTTTCCGGTGCATCGTTACACCAACTTCGTGTTCGCGACGATGACCCGCTACGAGGAGAACTTCCCCAACCCCGTGCTGTTCGGCCCACGGCCGCAATTCGGCGTCTTCGGCGAGGTCGTGGCGAACGCGGGCCTCACCCAGCTGCGCCTGGCCGAGACCGAGAAATACGCGCACGTCACGTACTTCTTCAACGGCGGACGCGAAGACGTGTTCCCCGGCGAAGACCGGATCCTGATCCCCTCCAATCGCACGGTCGCAACGTACGACCTCGCGCCGGAGATGTCGGCCGCCGACATCACGTCGGCCGCGATCGAGGACATCACGCACCGCCGCCACGACGTGATCGTGATGAACTACGCGAATGCCGACATGGTCGGGCACACCGGGGTGTGGGAAGCGACGATCTCGGCGCTCGAAACGCTCGACGTCGCGCTGGGACGGCTGGAGAAAGCCGTGCTGGATGCCGGCGGCCTCCTCGCGATCACCTCGGACCACGGGAATGCCGAAGCGAAGCTCGATGACGACGGCAACCCGCTGACCGCGCACACGACCAATCCCGTCCCGCTGCTGCTGGTGGCGAACGCGCCGGCCGGCACGCTGGCGGGCGGCGGAAAACTCGGCGACGTCGCGCCGACGTTGCTGCCGCTGATGGGGCTCGACGTACCACCGCAGATGACCGGCGCGAACTTGCTTATCGCGAAAGGAGCAGCGGTGAGGTGAAACGGAAACGGCTCGACGCAGCCGCGGACTACCTGCGCAGCAAGGCCGGAGGCAGCCTCGATTGCGCGATCGTGCTGGGTTCCGGTTTCGGCGGCGTATTGCGCGAGCGCATCGACGGCACGACGGTGCCGTACAAGAAGATCGACGGAATGCCGGAGCCCGGCGTCGCGGGGCACGCCGGCGAGGCACGCATCGGCAACCTGCACCAGCGCCGCGTCGTCGCGTTCAGCGGGCGTTTCCACCTCTATGAAGGCCGCGCCACCGACGAAGTGATCTACCCGATCCTGACCGCGGCGCACGCGGGCGCGAAGACGATCGTGCTGACCAACGCCGCCGGCGGCGTGAATCCCGACTACACGGCGGGCGACCTGATGCTGATTGCCGATCAGATCAACCTCACCGGAACGAGCCCGCTGATCGGCGCGGACTTGCTGCCGGGCCAAGACGCGCGCTTCATCGACATGCTCGACGCGTACGACCCGCATCTGCGGGAGCTCGCGCGGCACATGGCTACCGAGTACGGTATCGTCATGCACGACGGCGTCTACGCCGGCCTGACCGGACCGGCATACGAAACGCCCGCCGAGGCGCGCTGGCTGCGCACGATCGGCGCCGACGCGGTCGGGATGTCGACGGTCCTCGAGACGATCGCGGCGCGCGCGCTCGGCTGCACCGTGGTGGGCTTCTCGCTGATCACGAACGTCCACGGTATCGGGGCGGCGACCTCGCACGAAGAGGTGCTCGAAGCCTCCGCCCGCAGCGCCGAGAACGTCGCCCGCATGATCGAAGGAATCGTCGCGAACGCCGAAGTCACCGTGGAGGCGCCGCCCGAGGCTGCCGTTTAGCCAAGCAAGACAAGCGTGAAAACGGTTTCCGTAAGAAACCGCCTTCTCACGAAAATTACCTTCCTTCGGGTGTAACATCGACGAGACGCCCGGTGTGATAATGGGGAGCCGAACCTCTCGGCAGTTTCCTCGTATAAGCGAAGGGAGTCTGCGCGTGCAGCTTGCTCGTCCTCTGACCGCTCTCGCCATCATTGCGCTTGCCTCCGTCGCCGGCGGGTGCGGCGGGGGAGGATCGGGCGTCGCTCCCAGTGCGGGCAGTCCGCAGGGGCACGCGCGCACCGTGCAGAGCGTGACGTCGCTCGGCAAGTACAACGTCGACAAGACGAAGACGACGGTCGCCGGCATCTCGTCGGGCGGCTTCATGGCCGTGCAGTTGCAGGTCGCCTTCTCGACCACGTTCCACTACGCGGCGATCTACGCCGGCGGGCCGTACTACTGCGCGCAAAACAGCCTCACGACCGCACAGAACAACTGTCAGTATGCGACGGCGAGTTCGCTCTCGGCATCAGAGACCTATCTCGACAGCCAATCGTCGTCGGGAACGATCGATAACGAGAGCAACTTGAACGGCCAGAAAGCGTACCTGTGGTCGGGCACTTCGGATTACACCGTCTATCAGAAGACGATGAACGACCTCAACAGCGAGTACGCGCACTACGGCGTCGCGACGAAGTACGACAACTCGTACGCCGCCGGACACGGCTGGGAGTCGCCGGACGGCGAAGTCGCCTGCGGCACCACCGCCAGCCCATACATGATCAACTGCGGCGGCTACGACTCCGAGAACACTTGGCTGACGTACTTCTTCGGCTCGGTGAACGCGCAGAACACCGGCACGCCGACGGGGACGCTGGTCAACTTCGATCAGACGCCGTACGGCGGCGGCTCGAGCGATCTCGACACCAACGGCTATCTCTACGTTCCGAACACCTGCGCCGGCGGAACCCAATGCCGGCTGATCGTCGCACTCGACGGCTGCGTGCAGACGCAGGCGAACATCGGCACCAAGTTCATCACCGAAGCGGGCCTCAACAAGTACGCCGACACGAACAACCTGCTGATCCTCTATCCGTATCAGGTGTCGAGCAGTACGCCCAGCAATCCGAACGGATGCTGGGACTGGTGGGGTTTCGAGGGGTCGAACTACGCGCTCAAGAGCGGCCCGCAGATGGCCGCGATCAAGAAGATGGTCGACCAAGTTCAGTCGGGCAGCGGCGTGACGCCGACGCCCTCGCCGACCCCAACACCGGGCGGCTCGCCGACCCCTACCCCAGCCGGCACGCCGACTCCCAAGCCGACGGCGACGCCGGCACCGACCGCGACGCCGATCGTGACCCCGACGCCGACGCCCGCCTGCTTCACGACAGCCAACTACTACCACGTGCAGGCCGGGCGCGCACACGACAGCGGCGGCTACGCGCTCGCCAACGGCTCGAACCAGAACATGGGCCTCGACAACGTCTTCTACCAAACGACGCTGAAGCAAACGGGAACGAACTACTACGTGATCGGCTGCCCCTAGACGGCTTCACGGCCGGCAGTACCGTCACTCAAGGACGCCCCGCGGAGACCCGCGGGGCGTTCTCGCATGACGGAGAAGTCTCGCGACGTTCGGTGACGGCTTCCCGTAAGGCGATGCAACGATGAGCACCCACCTTACGCGCATCGCTCTTTCTCTCGTATTCGCTACGATGCGGCGGACGCGACCTCTCTCGTGCGGGCGGGGTCGCCCGTCCAGACCGCCGAGCAGCTGGATCAGCCGAGCGTCAAAGTAGCGGCTCGCGCGTGCTACCCGGCGCATTCCTCGACGACGCGAAAACCAACGCCTTTCTTCGTCACTCGCTCGACGACCACGGACTACAGGACACGCCGCTCGAGCGGAACCCCTAGCGGAGCAAAATATCCCCATGCGTCGGTCACCGGGCCGCCGATCCTCATCCCGATCGCGCTCGGCCGGCCGGCGATGACGAAGCACGTCAGCAACTCCGTGCCTTCGAACGACGTGTCGTCGCCGCGGTCGACACGGCGCACCGACGGCGCGACGTAGCGCTGGAACACGCACGGCTGCGCGTCGAAGCGGCGGCCGGCGCCGTGGGCGATGACCTCGCCGTGCGGATCGAGGACCGCGACGCCGCCGCCCTCGCGTCCCAGGACGGGTTTGCGAACGTACGATACGCCATCGTCGGGCCGGTCCAGGTACGTCGGTAAGAAGACGCGGGCGATCGCTGCTCGCTCCGCCGCATCGAAGTACGCATTCTGCTCGTAGAGGCCCCAGATCAGCGCCTGCGTCGCCTTCGACTGCAGCGCCAGCGCCGAGGGCGGGTTCAGCAGCCGGCACGCACCGCGCAGCACCGCGTCGAACAGTGCCGGTCCGCCGGGATCGGCGGCGAAGTGCTCGAGCGGATAGCACCGATAGAGCACGTCGAGCGGGCCGGTCGCATCGCGCACAACCCCGCGAGTGACGGTCAACTCGTGGACCGGGACGAAATCGACCTCTGCTGCGATGCGTGCGCTCAACAGATCGCGCACGAAGAGCGCGGTGCCGACGTCCTCACGGTACACGTTCGTCGCGACGACTCCGACCCGCGCGAGCCGGTCGAGCGGTGCTAGCGCCCGGACCAGCGCGTCGCCGAGCGCGGCCGACTCATTTGCGTTGGGGTCGGCGTAGCCGGCCGCGCGCGCACGACGGCCCTGTTCGACGAATGACTCGACCATGAAGAACGGTGTCTCCGCGTTGAGCTCGAGGACGCGATACGCGTCTCCTTCGCGCAGGAAGTCCAAGCGCGCGACGAGCGTCTCTCCCGCTCGAGGATCGTACAGCCGCACGACATCGTAGGCGGCGGCGGGAATGCCGAGTGCGGCTAGCCCGTCGTCCGGCAGCGCGCGCAACAGCGGCGCGACGCGCTCGAAGATCGTCCACGCATCGCGCGCGGCTTCGCGGATCGCGTCAATCTCGGCGTGCTCGAGCGGGATGACATCCGGAAGCCCGTAGGGCTGCCCTTGAATCGTCTCCCAGAACGCGACCGGCTCAGCCGCCGGCGCCGTGCGCTCCCGCATCGCCGAAACCAAACCCTCCGCGACTACCCTCGCCGTCGGCGCTGCTTCCGTTCCCACCGCCACGGCCGAGGGTGCGGTCCGTGCCGGCGCCCGGATCGCGCGCGGCGCGCGCCGCCGCCGCACCGGCAGCCGCCGCGCCCGCAGCGTAGATTCCCCCGCCGCCGTGACCGATCGCATGACCGGCTGCCGTCGACGTGCCGGGACTTTGCGATGGCCGGGGTCCCGGCTGCTGAGCCTGCTGCTGCCCGCGGCAGCCTTCGAGTGCAAGCACCGCGAGCGCGATTCCTACGAGCCGCTCGGTGTTTTTCATCTACCTGCGCGGTACCGTTCGAGTGCGGCCTGCACCTGCGACGTCGAAGCGCGAGTACCCGTGGGCTCGACGCGTTCAGGCCGTTAGCAGTACGGACCCGTGCAAGGCGGCGGCGTGCCGACTGGCGGAGCCGTTGGTGCCGCCGGACGCGCGACGTGCCAATGGCCGCCGGCTTGCGGTATACCGTCGCCGTTCGTCTGATCGGCCGCGTTGTCGCCGGCGTAGTTGTAGAGCGGATGTCCCTGATACGTCCACTGCTGCCCCGTACCGTCGGAACGCGTGATGATCGCCACATTGCCGGTCGCTGTCGCGCCTGCAGTGGGGACGAACACCGGCCATATGCTGAGGCATCCGGCGGTGCACGTGCCGCCCGTCGCCGTGTCGACGTCGAGGAAATAGAGCGTCTTGTGATTGGCGGGATTCACGAAGGCCGGGCTTCCACCGACCGCTTCCGACAGCGGCAGATTGCCCTGCGGTGCAACGGTGGCGATCGGAGTCGGGGTCGATGTCGGTGTCGATACCGGTGTCGACGTCGGTGTCGATACTGGTGTCGATGTCGGTGTTATGGGCGTGACCGGAACGGTGCCGCCGCCACCGCTGCCGCCGACGCTGCTATTGGTACCGCCGCCGCACGCGGCGAGCGCCATCGCGGCAACGCCGAAAAACGCAAGGAATCGCTGATTCATGATGGGTGTGAGTCCCTCCTGACGGGGCCCACGATAGAATGCATGCATGAAACAAGTCTGAAGGCGGCAGTCCGTCCGTAGGAGCAGGGGGCTCGCGCTTCAGCGCAGCCGGTAGGATCCGCTCGGGTCGACTTCGACGCGGCGCTGTCCGATGCTGACGCTACGCACGACGTGGTCCCAAAATGTCAGGACGTGCACGACGACCGGCCGCAGCGCCGCGACGATCGCACGGACCCGCGCGGAGACCGCCAGCACGTCCCGCTGCCACGCCGGATGACCACCCGGGAGCGACGGCGCCGCGTCGAGCTCTACCTCCCCGAGCGGCGCGGCGATCGGCGTCGCCGGAAGCGCCGGCGGATCGACGACCGACGCGGAAGCCGCGTCTCTCATGCCGACTCCGCCAGCGCCGCGCGCAGGCGTTTCACCGCGAGCAGGTGGAGCTGCGAGACGCGCTGCGGTGAGACGCCGAGCGCCGCGTGCAGCGAGCGCAGAGAACGTTCTTCGAGATAGTGCGCGAGCACGATCACGCGCTGGCGCGGCGGCAAGTCCGCGATCGCGCCGCGCACGCGCTCGCCGTGCAGGCGGGCGGCGACGATCGCTTGCGGATCGCCGTCGTGATCGAGCTCGAGCCGTTCGCCCGCCGGAAGCGTCACGTCGAGCGAGAGCGGCGTGGCGCGATGCGCTTCGATCCGAGCGCGCGCCAAGCCGGGAATGCGACGTTCCATCGACTGCGGTGTCGGCAGCGTACCGAGTTCCTGCGCCAACGCGAAGCGTGCGCGCTCTGCCAGCCGAATCGTTCGGCGCACGCGTTCCGACACGGGGTCGAGCCGCCGGACGCCGTTGAGCATCCCGCCGAGGACGATGCGCCGCGCATACTGTTCGATCGGGATCCCGTGACTCGGATCGAAGCCGTCGACCGCGCGAATCACGCCGACGCTGCCGTCACCGATCAGGTCGTCGAGATCGGCGCTCGGCACCATCCGCTGCACGCGTCGCGCGAGCTGCCGGACGAGAGGCAGCAGTGCCCTGATCTGCTCCTCACGTTCGTGTTCGTTCATCGCCGGGGACGGACGACGATCGCATCCGCGACGGATCCAAGCGCGATCTCGCCCACCGGGCCGAGGTCGTGCGCGAGCGGTTTGAGGATTTCGCGGAACAGCACGGCGTTCAGCACGTCGCGCACGGCGCGCCGCTCCGCCTCGTGCGGCTCAGCCGCGATGGAGGTTGTTGGCGATGCGCAGCATCTCATCGGCCGCTTGCACTCCCTTCGCGTTCGCTTCGTAGGCGCGTTGCGCGCCGAGGATCTGCATCATCGCCTCGACGATCGAGACGTTCGAGCGTTCGAGCATCCCGAACGCGAGCGACGGGCCGTCGCGACCGCCGGGAACGAAGGTCCGCGCGGCGCCGGAGTTCTCGCTCTGGGCGAAGAGCGTCGCGCCGAGCGGCCGCAACGCCTCCGGTGCCGCGAACGAAGCGAGCCGCAACTGCGCGATCTGGCGGTTCTTCTCCGTCGCGGTGTCGACGATGACACGGCCGTCGCGACCGACTCGCGCGGCCAGCGCGCCGGCCGGAATCCGCACGCCGCGCAGCGTCCAGCCCGCGCCGTTACGGAGCGTCCCGTCCGCTTCGCGCGCGAACTCCCCATTGCGGGTATAGGCGTGCTTCCCGCCCCGCTCGACGATAAAAAATCCGGGGCCGTCGATCGCGACGTCGAACGCGCCGCCGCTGCGCACGAGTTTGCCCTGGGCGAAGAGCGCGTGCCGGCCGAGCGTCGTCGTGCCGAGGCCGACGGCGCCGGCGCGCACGTCGGAAAACGTTGCGGCAGCGCCTTTGAAGCCGGCGACGTCGGCATTGGCGAGGTTGTCGGCAACGACTTCGAGTTGCGTCTGCTGCGCCGCCATCCCGCTGGCGGCCGCGTACATCGCGCGGTTCACTGGACGCGCACCACGTCGTTGGCGGCCTTCTCGCGCGTCGCGTCGATCGCGAGCATCGTCTTCTGCGCCGTCTCGAACGCGCGCTGCGCGGTCAGGATCGCGAGCGTTTCACCGACCGGATTGACCGTGCTCGTCTCGAGCGCGCCGGGAAGCAGGTGCGTTCCTTCGGGCAGCGAGATACGGTCGACGACGCGGCCGGCGTCACGTACCGTTCCGTCGGCGGCGATCGCGGCGTGCTCCGAGACCCGCAGCGCTCCGCACGCGCCGTGCAAACGCCGTCCGCGATCGTCGACCAGCCAGCCGTCGCGGTCGCGCGTGAACGCGCCGTTGCGCGTCGTCGCGTCGCCGACCCGAAACGCACCGTCGCCGAGCAGTGCGAGATCGAACGCGCGCCCAGTCGTGCGTACGGCGCCCTGTTCGTGCGTCGCCCGCTCCGTAACGACGAGGCCCCGCTCGTCAATGCCGACCCGGGCGATCGCCTTGCGAAAGCCGTCGGTCGCGGCGTTGGCGAGATTATGCGTCGCCGCCTCGAGCTGTTCGCGCGCCGCCCGCATCGCGCTTCCCATCCATTGCATTCCGTCCATCGGCGCGATGGTACGGGGTCACCCATGTCCGGCTCATGACGCGCGGATGAACGCGGAACGGCGGTTGAGCTTAGTGGAGCGGAGTCTCCGTCGTGAGCATGTCCGCGTAGCGGCGGACGGATCGGTTGTAGCGCGGAAGGTACTCGGCGAGGGCGGTCAGCGCGACGGCAACGGCTTCGCGCTCGCGTCCGACGTCGACGAGCGCAAGGGCCAGGAACGTTCGCACCGCCCCATCCAGCGCATCGGTCCCGGCGTCCAGCTCGGCGGTGAGCAAGTCGACGGCCTCCCGAGGATTCCCGAGATTCCGGAGTGAGCTGGCCATCTGAATCACCGCACGCCGGCGGCGCTCGCCGAACAAACCTGCCTCGAGCGCGGCCTCGTACAGCGGTACCGCGAGATCGGGGCGGCCGGTGGAATCATTCGCCGCCGCACGCTCGAAGAGCCCAATCGCGTTCCCCGCCGGCAGTTCCGCAGCCAGACCCTCAATGAGGGCGACAAATTCGTCCCTGTCGTGATGGTCGATCACCGCCCACAGCTCTGCGATCCGCTTCTCCCAATCTCCATCCGCCCCGTTCACGTTCGCGGTATGTCGTCGTCGTTGCCCGGCGTCCTCCTACGGAGCTCTCAAGCGGGTACACTCGGGGAATGCAATTGCCATTCGCCTGCACTGCGGGACTTTCGTCATGAGCGAGGTGACGGTCGAGATCCGGAACTTCCGCGCTCACCAGACGCTGGGCGCCCCCGCGCCCTGCATCCCCGGCGTTCCGCTGCCCAATGCCGGCGATGTGGTCGAGATCGACGAGCAGCCCTACGTCTGTCTCAACCGGAGCTTCCAGTACGGCCCAAGCGGCCTGGTGCGGATCTTCGTGATGGTCGAGCCCGACGAGGGCTAGCAGGCTGCTAAGCTGCCGAGCGTCCAGTGGCGCGGAATTGTTCCGCCCGATGGCGTAACGGGCTGGGAAAGGGCGGGAGCGGTCTCCCGCCAGGTTAGAGGAATCGGGATGGAGATCGGGATCTTAGGCTCCGGCAATATCGGGGGGAACCTCGCGCGTCTTTTCGCACGCGCCGGTCATCACGTGCGGATCGCCAACTCGCGAGGCCCGGAGTCGCTCCGCGCGCTGGCTGAGTCGATCGGGCCGAACGTCGAGGGGGCGACGGCGCAGGACGCGGTCGACGGAGCCGACCTGGTCGTCATCGCGATCCCCTGGACCAAGCGTGAGGAAGTCCTCGGCGAGACCGGGCCCTACGACTCCAAGATCGTGGTCGATGCGATGAACCCGTATACCGAGGACTTCGAGATCGACGACCTCGGCCGCCGTACCTCGAGCGAAGTCACCCGGGCGCTCGTGCCGGGTGCACTGCTGGTCAAGGCCTTCAACACGATCTTCTACAAGCGGCTGGCCGAAGAAGGCAAGCCGAAGGGCGCCCCCGGCCGCTTGGCGATTCCGGTCGCCTCGGACGATCCGGCAGCCAAGCGCGTCGTCATGGACCTCATCGACGCGATCGGCTTCGACCCGGTCGACAACGACGGGCTGGTCCGTGGCGGACGCAATCAGCAGCCGGGCTCGCCGATCTACAACCAGCCCCTCGGCGCCGCCGAGCTAACCGCCCAGCTCGCCAAAGCCTAACCGCTCAGCTGAGCGCGCGGATCGCTCCGCCGTCGACCGGGATCGTTGCGCCGGTGACGTACGAGGCGCGGGCTGAGGCGAGGAAGGCGACGACGGCTCCGAGCTCTTCGGGCCGGCCGACCCGGCGCAGCGGAACCGTCGCGGACATTTTCGCCAGGCCTTCCTCTTCGGTGAGGCCTTGTGCGAGCAGTGCGCCCAGGCCCGTTTCGCGGACGCGACCGGTCAGGATGAGGCCGGGCGCCACGTTGTTCACGGTGATGCCGTACGGGCCGAGCTCGTCGGAGAGCAGCTTCGCCATTCCGATCACCCCGGCGCGCACCGCGGTCGAGAGCATCGAACCGGCGAGCACGTGCTTGACCGAGACGCTCGTGACGTTGATGACGCGGCCGCTGCCGTCGCGCGGCAGATGCGGCAGCACCAGGCGCGTCATGCGCACCGTGGCCAGCAGGTTCAGTTCGAACGCCGCGCGCCACGCCGCGTCGTCGAAGTCGTCGAACTTGCCGAACGGCGGTCCACCCGCGTTGTTGACGAGGATGTCGATCCGGCCCAGCTCGCGCAACGCTCCGTCCACGAACGCGCGCGACGCTGCGGCGTCGGCGACGTCGACCGGCAGTGCGATGACCCGTCGTCCGCTGCGAGCGCGAATCTCGGCTGCGGTCGCTTGCAGCGTGGCCGGATCGCGCGCGCCGATCGCCACGTCCGCGCCCTCGTCGGCGAGTGCGGCGGCCGTCGCGCGGCCCAGGCCTTTGCTCGCCGCGAGCACGAGCGCAACGCGGCCGGTCAACCCGAGATCCACGAGATCCTCCAGCGCGCCCGGTGCGCGCTACTCGACGATCAAGTGGCCGGCACTGCCGCCGGTGAGCGTGAGCTGATCGGTGTCGGTGAGTTCGGCTTGGAGCAGCGGCGGCTGCGTCGGCGGCGCGGCCGGCGACGGCGTGCGCTCGATCAACGAGAGGTGCGACATCAAGAGCGAACGCAGTTCGCTCTTGGCTTTTTCGGCGGTGTCCTGGTGCCGCTGAGCTTCGCGGCGCTGTTCGTCGATGCGGTCGCCGAGCGAGGCGATCTCGCGTTCGGCAGCGATCCGGGCCTCCTGTTTGATGAGATCCGCTTCCTTGTGGGCGGCGGCTTTGACCTCGTCGGCGGTGCGCTGCGCCAGCAGCAGCGTCGACTGGAGCGACTCCTCCATCGCTTTGAAGTGCGAGATGCGCTCGCGCAAGTCGCCGATCTCGCCCTCGAGTGCCGCGCGGTGCTGCGCCTCGTCTTCGAGCGCTTCGATGATCTCGTCGAGAAACTCGTTGACCTCGTTGCGATCGTAGCCTTGGAGCGACTTCTTGAACTCTTTGTGCTGGATGTCGATAATGGTGAGCTTCGCCACTAGCGCAGATCCTTGATGCCGAGAATGCCGTCGTTGTCGAGCTGTTCTTTCACGCCGGCGGAGTTGACGTTGACCCCAGACGGAACGACCAGATAGATTGCTTCGGCGAGTTTTTGTATGCGGCCGTCGATCGTATATGCGACGCCCGAGGTGAAGTCGACGACCCGCTGCAGCAGATTGCGGTCGGCGCCTTGCACGTTCACGATCACGACTTGACGCGAACGAAGGGCATCGGCGATTTCGGTGACGTCGGAGAACGAGCGGGGCGCGAAGACGGCGACCGAGCCGCCGGGCCGGCGCGACGCGTCGCTCAGCGGGACGACGTTGCGCTTGGCTCCGACCTCGTCGGCGTAGATCTCTTCTTCTTCCTCATCGTTGATCGCAAACCACGATCCAATTTTCGCGAACACGCTCATGCTGCGTTCCTTTCCCGCGCCGGGCGCGGTCCGAAGATCGCGGTTCCCAGGCGCACCATCGTCGATCCGTACGGCACTGCTCGTTCCCAATCTCCCGACATTCCGAGCGAGAGCGTCGTGCCGCCCACCCGCTCGAATGCCCCACGGGCCGCCGCGAAGGCCGCGTCGACGTCGCCCTCCAGCGGGCCGATCGCCATCACGCCGTCGACGTCGAGCCCTTCGTCGCGCAGGCGCGCGGCGAGCGCCGGCGCCTCGGCGGGCGAGGTCCCGAAACGTTCGGCCGGTGAGACGTTCACTTGTACGAGAACGCGCAGACGGCGCCCGGCGTCACGGGCCGCCTTCGCAAGCGCCAGCCCGGCATCGAGCCGGTCGACGCTCTGCACGACGTCGAACAGCGCGACGATCGCCTTCGCCTTGTTCGTCTGCACGTGCCCGATGAAGTGCCGCGTGCACGGGGGCAAGCCGGCGTACTTCAGGCGCGCTTCCTGCACGTAGTTCTCGCCGACGTCGGAGAGGCCGGCGCCGAGGGCGTCGAGCACGGCGTCGCGCGGATGCTTCTTGGTGACCGCGAGGATCGCGACGGACCCGCGTTCACGTCCGCAGGCGAGGGTGACCTCGTCGACCCGCTCGCGCAACGCGGCCACGCGCTCCGCGACCGTTCCGGTGGCGTGGGGCATGGAAGGAGTCCTTCACCGCACGTCCGTGCGGGTCCCGCGCCGATACGAGTAGATCAGCATCGCGATGCCGATGACGATTTGCGGGATCGCCACGAGCTGGCCGCCGGAGAGGCCCGCAACGGTGAAGCCGGGCTCGCGCCAGATCTCCGCGACCGAACGCGTGATGCCGTACAGGGTGAACCACGTCCACGCGACGACACCGTCGGGCGGGCGGCTCCGGTAGACGAGCAGCACGATCGGCAGCGTGAGGATGTCGAGGATCCCCTCGAAGAGCTGCGAGGGGTACCGGTAGTGCAGCGGATCGCTCGGAAAGAGAATGCAGTAGGGGTGGTCCGGCAGGCAGACTTTTCCGAGCAGCTCGTCGTTGATGAAGTTGACGATCCGGGTCGTGAAGATGCCGATCGACAGCAGCACGACGACTTCGTCGGCCAGCACGCCGAACGAGAGCCCGCGGTGCTTGCGCAGGAACAGCAGGATCGCGACGATCACGCCGACCAGCGCGCCGTGGAAGGCCATCCCGCCTTCCCAGATCGCGATGAGCTTCAGCGGGTGCGAGAAGTAGTCGCCGGCGTTGTGGTTGGTGATGATGTCGGCGACGACGAAGAGCGCACGCCCGCCGATCAGCACCCCGACCAGCGCGTAGACCAGGAAGTCCTGGATCTCGTCGGTAGTCAGGCCGAGCCGCCGGCGCCCGGCCGGACGGTTCATCCACAAGAAGACGCAGATGAAACCGAACAGGTAGGACAGCCCGTACCAATGCACGGCGATCGGCCCGACATGAAACGCGATCGGGTCGATTTTCGGATAGACGAACCAGTGGCTCACTCGGCGGGGAGTACGGCACGGGTCATGCGCCTCCCCCGCGACCGCATCGGGACGGGGCCCGGCGCCCGGCACGTGGTAGGATGCCTCACGGCCGGCCTCCTGCCACCATCGGGATGCTCGGCCGGGTCCCAGGGCCGTCGAATGCCATCATCATCGGGAGCACCGTGAGCAGCAACATCAACATCCTGACCGCTTTTCTCGCCGGCGTCGTCTCGTTTGTCTCACCCTGCGTCCTCCCGCTGATCCCCGCCTACCTCTCGTTCCTGACCGGCTCGAGCCTGGAGGAACTGAAGGTGCAGACCGATGCCGGCGACCGCGCGCGGGTGATGTTCCACGCGCTGGCGTTCATCGCCGGGTTCACCGTGGTGTTCATGGCGCTCGGCTTCACGGCGAGCGCGATCGGCACGGTGCTGATCGACTACCGCGAATGGATCGCGAAGATCGGCGGCGTCGTCGTCATCATCCTCGGCCTGAACATGATCGGCGTCTTCAAGATCCCGTTCCTGATGATGGACAAGCGGCCGCAATACCGCAGCGCGAACCGCTCGTACCTGGCGTCGTTCCTGGTCGGGCTCGCGTTCGCGGCCGGCTGGTCGCCGTGCGTCGGGCCGATCCTGGCCGGAATTCTGGCGCTCGCCACGCAGGAGAAATTCGCGCAGGCCACCTTCCTGCTTTTCGTTTATTCGATGGGACTTGCGCTGCCGTTCTTCCTCACCGCGGCCGGGATATCGCGCGCCCTCGGCGCTCTGAACCGGGTGAAACGCTACCTCGGCGCGATCGAGATCGGCGCCGGAGCGTTCCTGGTCGCGACCGGGATCGTGCTCGTCACCGGCTCGTTCGGCCGCGTCGCGGGATACTTCTATCAGTACGTGAAGCCGCCGAGCCTGTGAAGGCGCCGGGAGTTCGGTGAGGGCTGGCAGAACCGGCCGACCGGTGATTCTCCTGTGGCTCGTCGCGATCGTCGTCTTCGTCCTCGACCGTTGGTCCAAGGCCTATATCCTCAACCACGCCATGAGCTGCGCGCAGCGTGACGTCATCGCGGGCCTGCTGCGATGCACGTACGTGCAGAACACGCACGGAGCGTTCGGGATGTTCGGCAACTCGCCGCTGCTGCTGATCGTGCTGGCGCTCGCCGTGCTGGCGATCTTCGCGTACGCATTCCGCGATGCCGTGCAGCGCTCGGCGGTCGTGCGGGTCGCGTTCGGCATGATCGTCGGCGGCGCGATCGGGAACATCGTCGATCGCTTCCAGCATCAATGGGTCGTCGACTTCATCGACTTCTACCGGATCTGGCCGAACGTGTTCAACGTCGCGGACGCGGCAATCACGATCGGGGTGGGTTTGCTCATCATCGCATCGCTGCGCCGCGAGGCACGCACCTGACGCACATCGTCGATGACGCCGATGCCGGGACGCGGCTCGACGTTCTGCTGACCCGGCTCACCGGATTCTCGCGCTCACACGTCTCCGCGGCGCTGCGCGCCGGAGCGGCGACGGTCAACGGCGCGGCGGGAAAACCGAGCACCCTGCTCGAGTTCGGCGACGCCGTCGAGTACGCGGTCGAACCGCCGCAAGAGTTGACCGCCGATCCGGAAGATATTCCGCTCGAGATCGCCTACGAGGACGACGATCTGCTCGTGGTCGACAAGGCGGCCGGGATGGTGACGCATCCCGCGCACGGCGCGACCGACGGAACGCTGGTCAACGCATTGCTCGCGCACGTCGCCTCGCTCCCCGGGGAACGCGTTCGCGCGGGGCTGATCCACCGGCTCGACCGCGATACGTCGGGATTGATTCTGGTGGCGAAGACCGACGCGGCGCTCGGTACGCTGGGGCGCGCGATGCAGGCGCGCTACATCGAACGCGAGTACCGCGGCATCGTGATCGGCGTCCCAGACGATCTCGAAGGGACGATCCGCGGCGCGATCGGCCGCGATCCGCGCAATCGCATGAAGTACGCGATCCGCGCCGAGGGCAAGCCGTCCGTCACGCACTACGCGTTGCGGGAACGGCTGCACGGTACCAGCGAGCTGACGTTCACGCTCGAGACCGGCCGCACGCATCAGATCCGCGTGCACATGGCGGCGCTCGGGCATCCGATCGTCAACGACGGCATCTATGGCCGCTCCGACTCGCGCCTGCCGCTGCCGGGACAGGCTCTGCACGCGTGGCGCCTGCGCTTCAAGCACCCGCGCACGAAACAGATGATGGCGTTCGAGAGCGAGCCGCCCCCGGAATATCTCGCAACGCTCGCAATGTTCCGTACGCCGCTGACGTGATCGGCGACTTCGTGCTGCACGCGACGTCGGGCGGCGCGCGGCGGGCGACGTTGTCGACGGCGCACGGCGACGTCGCGACGCCGTGCTTCATGCCGGTCGGCACGCTGGCCGACGTGAAGCTGCTCGAACCGCGCGACCTGCACGAACTCGGCGCTCGGATCGTGCTGGCGAACACGTACCATCTGTGGCTGCGCCCGGGGCGCGACACGCTCGTTGCGGCCGGGGGGATTCACCGCTTCATGGCCTGGGACGGGCCGATCCTCACCGATTCGGGCGGCTACCAGGTGTTCAGCCTCGAGTCGCGGCGCGAGATCGACGACGAGGGCGTGACGTTCCGCTCGCATCTCGACGGCAGCGTGCACCGCTTCACGCCGGAGTCGGTCGTCGCGTTTCAGGAAGATCTCGGCGTCGACATCGCGATGGCGTTCGACCAGTGCGTCAAGCTGCCGTCGGAGCGCGCCGAGATCGAGCGCGCGGTCGAGCGCACGACCGCCTGGGCGCGCCGCTGCGCCGCCGCCTGGCGCCGCGGACCGACCCTGCTGTTCGGCATCGTGCAGGGCGGGCTCGACGACGACTTGCGGGCGCGCAGCGCCGCCGAGCTGGTCGAACTCGATCTCCCTGGATACGCGATCGGCGGACTCTCCGTCGGCGAGTCGCGCGAAGAGATGGATCGCGTCGCGCGCTTCACCGCCGCGCGCTTACCGGCGGGCAAACCGCGCTATCTGATGGGCGTGGGCACCGTTCGTGACCTGCTCGCCGGGATCGATCGCGGGATCGATCTGTTCGACTGCGTCTATCCCACCCGCAGCGGGCGCCACGGCCGCGTTCTCGCCCGCAGCGGCGTGGAGTACAACGTGCGCAACGCCGGAAACGCGCGCGATTTCGGTCCGCTCGATCCGCAATGCGGCTGCCGCGTGTGCGCGACGTACTCGAAGGCGTATCTCTCGCATCTGTTCCGCTCCGGCGAGCTGCTGGCGCAGCGTTTGATCTCGTACCACAACCTCGCCGCGCTCACCAGCCTCGTTCGGGACGCGCGGGCGGCGATCGAGGCCGGCCGCTGGGAGGCCTTTCGCGACGGCGTGCTCGCGCCCGCGGAGTAAACCCGGCGCGCGGCCAACCAGGCGCGCGCGCCGCGCACGCCAAAAGCGGGTGCATGAACAGGGGTGTCTTCACCGCTGCCGTCTTCACGGCCGCGTTCTTCACATGGCCGGCGGCGGCCGTACAAGCCGAGCCGATCGAGACCACGCTCGCCGTCACGGTGAACCCGCTGAGCGGGCCGCACGAGACCGGCCACAACCAGAGCGACCTTTCACTGCTTTTCGGCCTCCGCTATATCAACTTCACCTCACGCTACAGCGAACACCCGGGCATGCTCGCGGACCGCAACGTCGGCTGGCGCCGGTCCTCGGCTACCGGCTACGCTTGTAGTGCCGGCTCGAACGCGACGATCGCCTCGCGCCACGCGCGGGGGATCGCGACTGACGTCCCTGCGGCATAATCGTAGGCAACGATCGCGTTGAACCCGCGCGCCGCGAGCTTCTCGGCGGTGCGGCTGTAGATCTCGTATTCGAAATCGAGCGACTTGGTGCCCAAACGCGAACACCGGATGCCGACCGCGACAACCTCTCCCAGGGCGACGGGATAGGCGTAGTCGAAGCGCTGCGAGGCCATGATGATGCCGACCGGCGCGTCCATCGGCACGCCGACTACTTCGATCATGTACTCGATGCGCAGCGTCTCCGTCCAGGTGACGTACGCGGCGTTGTTGACGTGCCGGAAATAGTCGAGATCTCGAAACGCGACCCGCTGATCCCGCACGAACCGATATCCTTCGAACACGCTCGGCCATTTCGAAGCCGAGCGCGCCGGGACCGCTAGGCCGTTTCCTCGCCGGTCGGCGGCCGGCGGCGATCGCGCAACGGCACGACGTTCGGCGGAAGCGCTGCGCGCGGCCCCTGCACCCGCCGTTCGAGCAACGCTTCGAGCTCAGCCCGCGTCAAACTCGGCAGACCCAGGTCGCGGCGCGCACGAGCGCAGTGCTCGAGCAAACGCAGATACGGAAGGTCGGCCGGATCGACGAACGCCGAAAAACCGAGCGAGAGCGGGTACGCCATCGGCCGATCCTACGCCGACACCGTGCCAGCAGGGTGTCACTCGCCGAGTTCGCCCGTTTGCGTGCCGCGAAACGCGGTGGCGTACAGCTCGTCACGATCCAGGTCGGCACATCATCGGCGGTTCTCGTCGAGGCGCTCGACGCCGGTCGAGCGCGAGTGAAAGAGATCCGGTCGCCCGCCAAGATGAATGCTCGTCGCCCGGGTACGGCGGGAACGCCTAGTGTCAGTGGATGATCGTGCGATCCGAAGTCGACGGCGCTTGCGGAACGCGGGCCGGGTCGCACAGCGGGTGCGCTGTGTTCGCCTTCGCCTGCCGATCGCGGGCCGGGTGGCCTGCCGTCGCCCGCGCCTCGCCCCTGAGCCGCGTGCCGATCACCATCTCGAGGACGTCGTCCGTTTCGAGCGTCGCGAGACGCGAAGCGGCGTCGCGTTCGCCGGCGGCGCCGGGCCGCGTCGACGCTTCGATGAGCCAATGCCCCGGAGTGAGGCCGACTCGCGCGAAACGTCCGTGTGCGTCCGTCAGCGTTTTGAACTTCTCGCCGTTGTCCAGGCCGTGCAAGGTGACGTAGGCGTTCACGATCGCGTGACGGCTGGCGCAATCGTAGACGACGCCGTGGATCGTCGCGGGCCCCTCGGCCCCGGCGGGTGTCACAACGCCGAACGCGAGGGTGACGGCGAGCGACGCAATCGACAGTTTCATTCGTCGCGCTTCGAGCGTGCGACGCAGCGTACCCGGCGGCCGGTCGCCGGGCGACGCCGGCGAGAAAAGCCCGGCCATCGAACGGATGGCCGGGCTTTTGCGCGTTGCGATCGCGTGACGCGGCGGTCAGCCGTGCAGTACGACGCGGTTGGCGATGAACGTGCCGTTGCTCCAATAGCCGAATACTGCGACGCGTTGGCCGGCCGACGGCGTCGTTCCGGTCGGACGGATCACCGTGCCGTTCTTCAAGTCGATCTTCATGCTGTCGCCTTGCGGGTTGAGCATCGTGAGGCGATACGGTGCGAACGATCCGACGGTTCCGAGCAGAATGTGGTTTCGGTCGTAGTTTCCGGTATCCCAGGCGGTCTGCCAAGCGTCGACCGCGTTGTAGGCAGGATCGAAGGCGTTCCACGCGGCCTGGGCGGCCGGTGAGCACGGATTCGACGCCTGCGCCGCTCCGATCGCGCTGCCGGCGCCGAAAACGCCGAGTCCCAAAGCGAGCGGGCGGATGATTTCGAGTGCGGTGGGCTTCGTGTTCATGATACGTCGAGTTCCCCGCGCGTGACATCGACGGAACCCCACAATTCGGGGGATTTCTACGCGGGCGCCGTTACGGCAGCAGGGGGACGGCCGTTTCCGGAGGCGGAGTGGCGGGAGCGTCTCCGACGGCGACCGCGGACGGTCGGGCGACGCGATGGCGCAAACCGAGCATCCGTGCGAAGAATGAGTGCGAGGTCTCCCATTCCGGCGGCGGCGGCGTCTGGAGCGCGAGCCGGATCGGCCGCGGGGGCTCGATGCGCGGCGGCGTGTGCGGGCGGCTCGCCTTCGCGATGCGGAGCGTGCGTCGCGCCGCGACGAGCTTCGCCGAACGGATGCGTTTCTTCGCCGCAACGGAGCGGCTCGGGGCGGCGGAACGGCTCGCGACGTACGCGGCGACGTCGAACGTCATCCGCCCGCCGACGGTCGCGACGAACGCGCGCCGCGTGCGCAGCACACTGTCGACGTAGGCGCGCGTTTCGCGATATGGAGGAACGCCGTTGTACCGCGCGACGGTCGCCGGCCCCGCATTGTACGATGCGAGTGCGAGCCGCATGCGCGTTTGGAGATCGCGCGTCACGTAGCGGTTCAGCGCCCGGCGCAGATAGCGCGCGGTGCCGTCGAGGTTTTCGTACGGTTCGAGCGGATCGACGTTGAGCGACGCGGCCGTTCCGGGCATCAGCTGCCCATACCCCAGCGCACCGACCGGCGAGACCGCCCGCGCGCGCCAGGCCGACTCGACCGTGACCAGCGCGCCGAGCAGACACGGATCGAGTTTGTAGTACGACGAGAGCAGGAGGAGCCGTTCGGCGAGGTCGCGCCGCACGGCAACGGGCAGGCGCGCGTTCGCGGTCCCGAGCGCGTCCGCATAGCGGCCGACCATGCTGGAATCGCGTCCCTGCGCAGGCGCCGGATCCGACACCGCGACGAAGAGAAGCGACGCGGTGATGAACGCGGCTGGAAGCGAAGTGCGCGCAAAGGGCCCGAGTGAAAAAGGCATCGGTGGACTCTAGTCGTCGTCCGCCGGTTTACCGTTCTTCAGCGCTTGGGCGATACCGTGACCGACACCACGGTGCCGCTGCTCGCCAGCTAAGCTAAGCGGCCAGAAGCATCGTTGCTTCCATCGGGATCCGGGTCCGGACGTAGCGTTTGAGCGTGCTGTAGCTGCCGCGGAAGCCGTCGCGCTCGGTTAGCTCGGCGTGGATCGCGCGCAGCGACGCGCCGCCGGCGAGTGCGGCCAGAATCGCGTCGCGGTGCGGCTCGCAGGCCGAAGCCGGCTCGCGCATCGCATCGAGCTCGGCGACGCCGCTGTCGAGCAGTCGCGCGCGACGGCCGTATGCGGCGATCGTTTCGCGGCGATGACCGGTTTCGCGCTCGATCCGGCGCAGCGTCTTCCCTTGCCGCAGCAGCGCGAGAACGCGTTCCCGCTGCGCATCGGTCAGCGTGTTCATGGCGAAGAATTCGGCTGCCGCGTACGTGCGAACCTCCGCCGCGTGGCCGCTTTTGCGTGGCCCGGCCGCTTTCGGCGGACCGTTCGGCCGGCAATCGCCGAGCTTCGCTATACTGCGCGCATGAGCTTGATCCCGATCGTCGTCGAACAGACCGCGCGCGGTGAACGGTCGTACGACATCTACTCGCGTTTGCTGCAGGAGCGCATCGTGTTCGTCACCGGTCCGGTCGACGACGTCATGGCCAACGTCGTCATCGCGCAATTGCTGTTTCTCGAACGCGAGGATCCCGAACGCGACATCGACATGTACATCAACAGCCCGGGCGGCAGCGTCAGCGCGGGCCTCGCGATGTACGACACGATGCAGCTGATCCGGCCGCCCATCGCGACGATCTGCGCCGGGTTCGCCGCATCGGCCGCCTCGGTGCTCCTCACCGGCGGCGCGCCCGGAAAACGCATGGCGCTGCCCTACAGCAAGATCCTGATCCACCAGCCGTCGATCGGCCAAATCGGCGGACAAGCCACCGATATCGAAATCCACGCCCGGGAGCTCGTCGCGACCCGCCGTATCATCGCCGAGATCTACGAACGCACCACGCGCAAGACAGCCGCCGAGATCCTGCGCGACCTCGAACGCGACTTCTACATGACGCCGAACGAGGCGCTCGAATACGGCATCATCGACAGCGTGCTGACCGGCGAGAATCGCAACGCTGCCGGCGCCTGAATTCGCGCCTGCCCCCGCCGTTCGCCGGACCAGAGCGGGCGAGCGTTCGCTGTTCGGGGAAAGACGGTCGCATGTCCGTTGCGGCTCCGGGCGCGAGACCGAATTCCTCCGCCCCGCTCACAATTGCAGACCGCCTGGCGGCGGTCGCCGCAGCGCTGGCGACGATCGCCGTTCTCGGGATCTTCTCGCGCTTTGCGCCGACCGTGTTCAACAATTTCGTGTGGGAGGCGCACGGATGGCTGCACGGCTTCACCTACCTGCCGCACTTCCCCGGCGACTACATCGACGCCATTCCCTATCACGGACGCATGTACGTCTACGAAGCGCCGCTGCCGGCGGTGCTGCTGCTCCCCATGGTCGCGATCTGGGGGCTGCAGGCGAACGAGACCGTCCTGGCGATCCTGCTGAGCGCGCTCGGCATCGCCGCGGCGTGGCTCGTCGCGCGCCGCGTCGGCGTTCCGGTGCGCTGGACCATGCTGCTGGTCACGTTCCTGTTGTTCGGTACCAGCTACGCATACTGCGGCGCGACCGGCGACGTGTGGTTCATCGCCCATTCCGGCTCGGTCGCGTTCACGCTGTTGGCGATCGCCGAATGTCTCGGAAAACGGCGCCCGTGGGTGGTCGCGCTGTGGGCCCTGGCCGCGGCGTTCTGCCGCTACCCGATGTTCCTCGCCGCGCCGGCGTATCTCGTCGCCGTGTGGCCGCAGATCGTGCGTTCGCCGTGGAAACTGGCCCGCGCCGCCGGCGTCGTTGCGCTCTTCGCGATCCCGTCGATCTGGTACGACGAGGTTCGGTGGGGCACGATCGCCGACGCCGGCTTCACGAAGTTCTACCGGATCATGGACATCGGGAGAACCGATCCGGCGCCGCCGTTCGCGCTCAAGAACCTCGCGATGCAGCTGCACTTCTATCTGGTGGAGCCGCCGCGGTTCGTGCACCAGCCGCCGTACCTCGTCGCGGGCATGTTAGGGACGGCCCTGACGTACACGAGCCCGGCACTGCTCATCGCGCTCTTCGCGCCGCTCCGGGAACGTGCGGTGCAGCTGTTGTGGTTCGCCGCTGCGTGCTGCGCGATCCCGGCGCTGCTCTACTACAGCACCGGGATGGTTCAACTCGGCGCGCGCCATGCGCTGGACTTCGTTCCGTTCTTGTACACGCTGATGGCGATCGCGATCAGGGCGCGGCCGCACTGGCTGTACGTTCCGTTTTTCGTGTGGTCGATCGCGTTCGGCATCGTCGAGCTCGGCGTGTGGGAATGGAACCACCGCCTCGTCGGAGGCTAAGCGAAGGCGCCGTTCGTCACGCGAGGAACAGCGCTCGTTCGGCGTCCCGGCGCCTCACTAGTCCTTGGAGCACCTCACCGCCCGCGTAGACGAAGCGCGTGAATTGGTCCGCCGCGCCGGCGTAGTCGCCGGTGTTGAGCACCGAGAGCAGCGTGGAGTTCTGGAGCGTTCCGGCACCGAGATTGTAGACGAAGCTCACGAGTGCGGCGAATTGATTGTCGCTCAAGGCGACCGTGACGGCCGCCGTCACCGCTCGCTCCGCGCCGCGCACGTCGGACTGCAGGAGCGCCTCGGCCTGGGCTTGCGTGATGACGAGGTTCGGCGTGACGTCCGGACCCGTGTGGCCGTAGCCGATCGTCGGCACGCCGACCGCGTCGAGATAGGTCGTGACGTTGGTCGTGCCGCGGACGACCTGCGCGTAGCCCTCGAAATTTTTGATGAGGTTCAAACCCTCGGCGTCGATCGTGCGGGCACCGTCGCCGCCGCCCTTCAGCGCGGCGACGACCTTCGCGTAGTAGACGCCCGCCGTCTGGGCGCCGATGATCCCGGCGAGGGGGCCGGCGTTGCCCAGTCCGTTCGCCTGCTTGAAGGCGTTGACGCCCGCGTCCGAGAGGTCGAGGCTCAGCGGCGGCCCGGCACAGAGCTTCGCGAAGGTCGCCACGGTCTGTGGGCCGATCACGCCCGGAGTCGAGAGACGCAACAACGCCTTGAGCGCGTCGAGGTCGGCGATCGGGAGCGCGGCGAGGATCGCGAGCGCGTTGCGCTCCTCCTCGGAGAGCGTCGTACGATCGACGTTCTGTACGGTTGCCGTAGACATCCATCCCCTTGCTTTCACCCGCAGCAGCGGCGGCAAGGGGAGGCTTCATGCAACGCGGCCGAGCCCCTGCTCTATCACCCTACCGAACGGTTGGATGCCAATGGATCGGCGAACGCAGCCGTTTGGCCGGTTGACACACTCGACGTTCCATAGTACAAACCATGCCACGATGCAAACGCGCCTCGTCGTTCTTGTTAGCGTCCTTCTTGCGGTCCTTATTGATGGCCGGCGAGACGCTTTCGCATAGACGACGACACCTAGGTCGCGACTACGAGAGCCCTCGCCGGAGAACCGGCGGGGGCTTTTTTCATAGCTCTCCGGAGGAATCATGGACGCCTATTACGACCGCGACATCGATCGCGGCGCACTCGACGGAAAAACGATCGCCGTCATCGGCTACGGCAGTCAAGGGCGCGCGCAGGCGCTGAACCTGCACGACTCTCGCCAGCACGTCGTGGTCGGACTGCGCCCGGAATCGGCGAAGCGCGACGAAGCGCGCCGCGACGGACTGCCGGTCGCATCGGTCTCCGAAGCCGTCACCCAAGCCGACGTCGTGATGCTCCTCATCCCCGACGAAGAGCAGCCCGCGGTCTTCATGCGCGACATCGTCGAGCATCTGCGGCCCGGAATGGCGCTCGCGTTCTCGCACGGGTTCGGCATCCACTTCGGGACGATCGTGCCGCCGGTCGACATCGACGTCATCATGATCGCGCCCAAGGGTCCGGGACGGCTCGTCCGCACCGAGTACGAAGCGGGCCGCGGCGTGCCGTGTTTGATCGCGATCCACCAGGATCCGACCGGCAAGGCGAAGCCGCTCGCGCTGGCCTATGCTTCCGCGATCGGCGGCGGCCGTGCCGGCATCCTCGAGACGAATTTCCGGGAAGAGACCGAGACCGATCTCTTCGGCGAACAAGCCGTGCTGTGCGGCGGTCTCTCGGCCCTCGTGAAGGCCGGTTTCGAGACGCTCACCGAGGCCGGTTACGCGCCGGAGATGGCGTACTTCGAGTGCCTCCACGAGGTCAAACTGATCGTCGACCTGATGTACGAGCGCGGGATCGAAGGCATGCGCAACGCCATCAGCAACACCGCGAAGTACGGCGACTACACGCGCGGCGAACGCATCGTCAACGACGCGACGCGCGCCGAGATGCGCAAGATTCTGGGCGAGATCCAGAGCGGTCAGTTCGCCCAGGAGTGGGTCGCCGAGAACGCCGCCGGCAAGCCGTCGTTCCGCGCCTATCGCGAGAAGGCCGCGAAGCACGAGATCGAGCACGTCGGTCACGAGCTGCGCGGCTTGATGCCCTGGATGAACGAACGCGCCGCCGGCGAGCCGGCGGACGACGATCTCCGCTTCCGGGTCCTCTAAACGATCATGAACGGCGCGCAGGCGGTCGTCGAGGCGCTCGGACGCGAGGGAGTCGACTTCATCTTCGGCTACCCGGGCGGAGCGATCATGCCCATGTACGATGCGCTCTTTCAGCACCCCGTCCGGCACGTGTTGTGTCGCCACGAAGCGGCGGCGGTCTTCGCCGCGAGCGGCTACGCGCGTACGTCGGGGCGCGTCGGCGTCTGTTGCGCCACGTCGGGCCCGGGGGCGACGAACCTCGTCACCGGGCTCCTCGACGCGTTCATGGACAACGTTCCGGTCGTCGCGATCACGGGTCAAGTCCGCACCGAGCTGATGGGCACCGACGGCTTCCAAGAAGCCGACGTCTGCGCGATCACGCAAGGGATCACCAAGCGCAACTTCCTGGTGACCGACTCGACCAAGATCGCCTCCACGCTGCACGAAGCGTTCGCGCTCGCGCGCAGCGGGCGGCCCGGACCGGTCCTGGTCGACATCCCTAACGATTTGCTCAAAGCACAGCTCGACGCCGCCTACGTCACCGACGCCGTCCGGCCCGCCGCGCGGCCCGCGACGAGCGCCCGGGTGTCGGAGGCGGCGGTGCGTGACGCGGTCGCGCGGATTCGGGCCGCACGGCGGCCGGTGGCGATCATCGGCGGCGGCGTCCGGGCCGGCGCGGTCGAAGCCTACCGCACCTTCGTCTCACTGCTCGGCCTCCCGCACGCATCGACGATCATGGCGCTCGGTTCGGCCTCGCCGAACGATCCCGCCTATCTCGGCATGCTCGGGATGCACGGCCTCAAAGCCGCCAACAAAGCGGTGCAGCGCGCCGATCTGCTGATCGCGCTGGGGATGCGTTTCGACGACCGGGTGACCGGCAAGCCGGATCGCTTCGCGCGCACGGCGGCGGTGATCCACGCCGACATCGACGCGACCGAATTCAACAAGATCATCCACGCCGACGTCTCGCTGCACGGCGATTTGCGCGATACGCTCGAGGCGCTCGTCGCCGAGCTCGTGCGCACGCAGGTGCCGCGCTTCGACGACTGGGCGAGCGAAGCGCAGCAGCTCGGCGGCCCGTTGCCGAGCGACCGCGTCGGCGACCACGTCCTCTCCGCGACGGACGTGCTCGACCGGTTCTTCGCCGCGGTCCCCGACGACGCGGTCATCACGACCGACGTCGGTCAACACCAGATGTGGACCGCGCAGCGCGCGCGTCCGGCGCACCCGCGCAACTACGCCACCTCGGCCGGCCTGGGCTCGATGGGATTCGGCTTCCCGGCCGCGATCGGCGCGCAGTTCGCGCGTCCCGACGCACCGGTGTTCGCCATCGTCGGTGACGGCGGTTTCCAAATGTGCCTCCCGGAGCTCGCGACGCTACGGCGCTACAACGTGCCGGCGAAGATCCTGTTGATCGACAACCAGAATCTCGGCATGGTCCGGCAATGGCAAGAGCTCTTCTTCTCCGAACGCTATTCGGCGACGAACCTCGCCGACAATCCGGACTTCGCAGCGATCGCCCGCGCTTACGGGATCGAGGCGTTCTTTGTGAACGACCCGCACGATGCCGACGACGTGATCGCACGCTTCGTCGCGTATCGCGGACCCGCGCTGCTGCACGCGGCGTGTCACCCCACCGAAAACGTCTGGCCGATGATCCCCGCCGGGATGACGGTCGACGACCTGATGGAAGCCCGAGCTTGACCTGTGACCTCACGCTGCGCGACTTCCGCAGCATCGCCCGCATCGTGAACCTGGCCCACCGCTTCAACTGTCGCTGCACGCGCGTCGACGCGACCGCGGACGCCGATGCCACTCAGGCGATGTTCGCCTTCGACGGCCCGGCGCTCGCGCTCACCCGGCTGCGCGCGCAAATCGACCGCATCCTCGCCTACGAGGCCTCACCTGAATGAGCGCTATGAACACCCACCGCTACACCGCTTTTCCGTCGATTCCGCTGAGCGACCGGCAGTGGCCGGGACGTACGATCGACCGTGCGCCGCTGTGGTGCAGCGTCGATCTTCGCGACGGCAATCAAGCGCTGGTCGAACCGATGGGGCCGGATCGCAAGCTGCGCATGTTCGACCTGCTCGTGCGGATGGGCTTCAAGGAGATCGAGGTCGGCTTTCCGTCCGCCTCGCAGCCGGACTTCGACTTCGTGCGGCAGCTGATCGACGAACGCCGCATCCCGGCCGACGTGACGATCCAGGTGCTGACCCAGGCGCGCAACGACTTGATCGACCGCACGATCGAAGCGATCGACGGCGCCCCGCGCGCGATCGTCCACGTCTACAACGCGACCTCGCCGCTGTTCCGCCGCGTCGTTTTCGGTTTGGACAACGCCGGCGTCATCGACGTCGCCGTCTCCGCCGTTACCCACATTCGTCAGCGGGCCCGAGAGATCGAGGCCCGCACGCATGTCCGGCTCGAGTATTCGCCCGAGACGTTCTCGGCGACCGAGCTCGAGTTCACCAAAGAGATCTGCGAAGCCGTGATGGACGCCTGGGGTCCGACGACGGAAGAACCGATCGTGCTCAATCTGCCGGCGACGGTGGAGTGCGCGGGGCCGAATGTCTATGCCGATCAGATCGAGTGGATCCACCGCAACATCCGCCACCGCGACCGCGTCGTGCTCAGCCTGCACCCGCACAACGACCGCGGCACCGCGGTCGCCGCGGCGGAACTCGGCCTGATGGCCGGCGCCGACCGCGTCGAGGGGACGCTCTTCGGCAACGGCGAGCGCACCGGGAACGTCGACATCGTCACGCTGGCGCTCAACTTGTACACGCGAGGCGTCGAGCCGATGCTCGACCTGCGCGACATCCCCGCGATGGTCGAGATCGTCGAGGACTGCAACCGGCTGCCGGTGCACGCCCGTCACCCCTACGCCGGCGAGCTCGTCTTCACCGCGTTCTCGGGATCGCATCAGGACGCGATCAAGAAGGGCTTCGCGGCACTCGACCGCAGCGCCGGGGCGCTCTGGGAAGTTCCGTACCTGCCGCTCGATCCGAAGGACATCGGGCGTTCGTACGAAGCGGTCGTGCGGGTCAACAGCCAGTCCGGCAAGGGCGGCGTCGCCTACGTGCTGCACGCCGAGCAAGGCTACGAATTGCCGCGCGGGTTGCAGATCGACTTCAGCCGCGTGATCCAAGCGCGCAGCGAAGCGTCCGGCGGCGAGATCACGCCGCCCGAGATTCGCGATGCGTTCGACGCGACGTACGTGCACGGCGGCCGCTTGCGGCTGGCGGGTTATGTGACCACCAACGACGGTGTGGCGGGAACGCCGTGCACGATCGACGCGACGCTCACCGACGGGCTACGGCCGTTTACCATCTACGGCGACGGAACCGGACCGATCGACGCGTTCGTCGATGCGCTGCACCGCACGTTCGACGTCGGCATCCACGTGCGCGACTATCACGAGCACTCGCTGCGCGCCGGGGAGGACGCAGCCGCCGTGTCGTACGTCGAGGTCGACGTCGACGGACGCAGCGTGTGGGGCGTCGGGATCGATGCGAACATCGTGACCGCGTCGCTGGCGGCGATCGTCAGCGCCGTCGGCAGGGTTCCGGCGGCCCTTCGTACCGCCGGAGACGATTTGGAGAATGAGGAAACAAGTGCGCCGGTCGCTGTTTGATAAAGTCTGGGACGCGCACGTCGTCGAGGAACTGCCGGGCGGCAACGCGCTGGTGTTCATGGACCTCGTCGTCGCGCACGAGATCACGACGCCCCCGGGCGCGATCGCGATCGAGAAAGAGTTCGGCGACAAGCTCTACGAGCCCGACCGCATCGTCGCGATGATCGACCACGTCGCGCCCGCCAAGGACGCAGCGACCGCGCTGCAGGCGCAGACCGTGCGCACGTGGGCGAAGCGCCAAGGGATTCGCTTCCACGACATCGGCAACAACGGCATCTGCCACGTGCTCGTCCCCGAACGCGGGTACGTGTCGCCCGGGATGACGGTCTGCTGCGGTGACAGCCATACCTGCACGCTCGGCGCGCTGGGCGCGTTCGCGCTCGGCATCGGCACGACGGCGCAAGCCGGCGCGATGCTCGCCGGATGCTTGATCCTGCAGCGTCCGAAGGTCATGCGCATCGAGATCACCGGCGAACTTCCGCCCGACGCGACCGCCAAGGACCTCACGCTCTCCGTCATCGCGACGATCGGCTTCCGCGGCGGCACCGGCTACGTGCTCGAATACACCGGCTCCGCCGTGCGCGCGCTGAACATGGAACAGCGCATGACGCTGTGCAACATGGCGATCGAAGCCGGCGCGACGACTGGGATCATCGCGTCCGACGCGACGACGGCCGCATACCTCGCGGCGACGCCGGGCGCTCCCACGAACTGGACCGCATTGCAAGCCGACGACGACGCGGAATACGCCGCGACCGTGACGATCGACGGCAACGCGATCCGGCCGGTCGTCTCGTGGGGAACGAACCCCGGCGAGTGCTCGCCGGTCGACGGCATCGTACCGTTCGACGCGCCGGCGGAATCGCTCGCGTACATGGATCTGCAGCCGGGTCAAGCGCTGCGCAGCATCGCGATCGATCAAGCCTTCATCGGGTCGTGCACGAACTCGCGCATCGGCGATCTGCGCGCCGCCGCGGCGGTGCTCCAAGGACAACAGGTCAGCGTCCCGACGATCATCACGCCGGGTTCGCAAGCGGTACGCAGGCAGGCCGAGAAGGAAGGCTTGCACGACATCTTTCAGGACGCGGGCGCGCTGTGGACGCACTCGTCGTGCGGTCCGTGTCTTGGGATGTCGATGGGCGTCCTCGCGGCCGGAACGCGCTGCGTCTCCTCGTCGAACCGCAACTTCCCGGGCCGGATGGGTGACGGCGGACGCGTTCACCTCGCGGCACCGGCCGTCGTTGCCGCGTCGGCGATCCTGGGCCGCATCGCCTCGCCGGCGGAGATCCAAGCGCGCGAAGTGGTGCTGGCATGATCGTCGAGGGCAGCGTCCTCCCCATTCCGCGGGCGAACATCGACACCGACCAGATCATTCCCGCGCACTACCTGACGCGCATCGACGCCGACGGGATGGGCGAACACCTCTTCGAGGGGATGCCGGACGGCGTGCATCTGATGGCGCTCCATCCCGGCGCCTCGATCATCGTCACCGGTGAGAACTTCGGCTGCGGCTCCTCGCGCGAACACGCCGCATGGGCGCTGCTCGGCCGCGGCTTCAAGGCCGTGATCGCGCCGAGCTTCGCGCGTATCTTCCACGAAAACGCCTACAACAACGGCGTCGTGCCGGTGATCCTCCCGCAGGAGACCGTTGACGAGCTGATGGGCGCGCGGTCGATCGCGATCGACGTCGCCGGCGAGACGCTGCGCGCGGACAGCGGCGCGCCGATTCCCTTCGCGCTCGACCCGCTGCGCAAGCAGTTCGTCCTGGGCGGCGGCTTTCTCAAGTATCTCAACAGCAAGATCGCCGACGTGCGCGCGTGGGAAGCCGCGCGATGAGCACGATCGCGGTTCTGCCGGGCGACGGGATCGGACCGGAAGTGACGGCTGCGGCCGTGAGCGTGCTGCACGCGGCGGTGCCGTCGTGCACGTTTGCCGAAGGCGCGGTCGGCGCGGCGGCGATTGCCTCGCACGGCACGCCCCTGCCGGACGAAACGCTCGCGCTGGCGCGCGGCGCGGACGCGATCTTGTTCGGTGCGGTCGGCGGTCCGGGGTTCGAACATCTCACCCCCGACAAGCGTCCCGAGGCGTCGATCCTCGGGTTGCGCAAGGCATTCGGCCTGTACGCCAACGTGCGCCCATCGCGCGTGTTCGCGGGCCTCGAGCAGCGTTCGCCGCTGCGCGCGGAGCTCGCGACCGGGATGGACCTCGTGTTCGTGCGCGAACTGACCGGGGGACTCTACTTCGGTCCCAAGAGCCTCGAGATCGAGGACGGCGTACTGACCGCGCGCGACGGCTTGGTCTATCGCGACTTCGAGATCGAACGGATCGCGCGGTTCGCGTTCGCGCTGGCCCGGTCGCGCCGCAAGCGCGTCACCTCGGTCGACAAATCGAACGTGCTGATCTCCTCGCAGCTCTGGCGGCGCATCATCAGCGAGGTTGCCGGTGAGTTCCCCGACGTCGCTCTCGAGCACATGCTCGTCGACAATGCGGCGATGCAGCTGGTCCGGGATCCGCGCGCGTTCGACGTGATCGTCACCGAGAACATGTTCGGCGACATTCTCTCCGACGAAGCGGCGATGATCACCGGGACGATCGGCACCGCGCCGAGCGCAAGCCTCGGTGCCGACCCGGACGCGCGCGGATTCGGTCTCTACGAGCCGATCAGCGGCACCGCGCCGGACATCGCCGGCCGCGGTATCGCGAACCCCGCCGGCGCTATTCTCTCGGCCGCTTTGCTGGCGCGCTTCTCGCTCGGCGACGACGACGCGGCGCGGCGCATCGAAGTCGCCGTCGCAGGGGCGCTCGAAGCGGGGCCGCATACGGCCGACCTCGGCGGCTCGGCGTCGACCGACGCGTTCGCCGACGCGGTGCTCGAGCGGCTGGCGCAACCGGCACCGGTATACGCTCGCTAGCGCACGACGTTTCTTTTTCTCCCCATTGCGGAACAAGGTCAGACTGCCGGGGAGACCATCACGTCCAAATCATCCATCGTCCGACCTGCACCGACCGCAGCCGCGTCGGTGCGCTCCAATTGGCGCACCGGCGCCCTGCTCGGGGCCATTCACCTCGGGGCATTCGCCGCGCTCGTGCCGGGCTGCTCGTCATGGTCCGCGGTCGCGGTGATGCTGGTGCTGACCTACGTCACCGGCGGAATCGGCGTCGCGCTGGGATTTCACCGCGCGCTGACGCACCGCAGCTATCGGCTGTGGCGGCCGCTCGAATACGCCGTCGCCGTCTGCGGTTGTCTCGCGCTCCAAGGTTCGCCGATCGACTGGGTGGCGACGCATCGGAAGCACCACGCGCACACCGACGTGCCCGGCGATCCGCACGATGCGAACGAGGGCTTCGCGTGGTCGCACTTGCTGTGGATGGTGATGCCGAATTCGGCGCTGCTCGACGCGGAGCAGCGCGAGCGGTTCGCGCCGGACCTCACCGCCGACCCGTTCTATCGTCGGCTCGATCGCTCGCACGTGCTGTTCACGGTGCTGCTCGCGGCGCTGCTCTACGCGCTTGGCGGGCTTCCGTGGGTCGTGTGGGGCATCTTCGTACGGCTCGCGCTGACCTATCAGATCACATGGCTCGTGAACAGCGCCGCGCACACGATCGGCTACCGAACGTTCCGCACCGATGATCGCTCGACCAATTGCTGGTGGGTCGCGCTGCTCGGCTGGGGCGAAGGCTGGCACAACAACCACCACGCGTTTCCGTTCTCGGCGCGCCACGGCATGCGCTGGTTCGAACTCGACACGACGTGGCTGACGGTGCGAGTGCTCGCAGCGCTCGGACTCGCCAAGGACCTGCGGCTTCCCACCGTCTCGATGCTCGCCCGCCTGCGCTACCGAAGAGCGGGTTAGCGCTCAATACCGGCCATCTTCGCGAGCGCGTGGAACACGACCGCGAAGTCTTCCTTCGCGTAGCCGAACGCGCACGCCGCGGAGAACATCTGCTGCGCGACGGCCGTGGTCGTCACGGGGACGTCGGTCTCGCGCGCAAGGTCGAGCGCGAGCGCCAGATCTTTTTGGATCATCGTGCAGTCGAACAACGGAGACGGCGGCGGAGCGAGGATGAACGGGATACGATACTTGAGCGCGGGCGAAGCGATCACGCCGCCCAGCAGCGTCTCGATTGCGACGCGCCGGTCGACACCCATCTTCTCCGCGAGCAAAATCCCTTCGCTGAAGGCGACGACCTGCACCGCGAGGTTGAGGTTCGCCGCGATCTTCAGCGCCTTCGCGCCTCCGACGTCGCCCACGCGACGCACTGAACCGATCGCGAGCAGTGCCGGCTCGGCGCGTCCGTACGCATCGCGCGGGCCGCCAACCATGATGAGCAGCTTCCCCTCGCGCAAGGTGAGGATGCTGCCGAGAACCGGCGCGTCGAGCAGCTGCGCGCCACGCTCCGCAACGCGAGCCGCGAGCTCGCGGACGAGCGCCGGTGCGGTCGTGCTCATCTCCGCGACGATCTTCCCGCCCCGCAGCCCGGCGAGAATGCCGTCGGGCCCATCGAACACCGCGAGCAGCGCGGCGTCGTTCGTCACCATCGTGATGGTGAGATCGCCGCGCTCCGCGACCTCGCGCGGCGAGCCCGCGACGATCATCCCCTTCGCCGCGAACGCCTCAGCCTTGGCGCGCGTACGGTTGAATCCGACCAGCGGGTAGCCGGCCGCGAGCAGCCGTTCCGCCATTCCGCCGCCCATGTTGCCGAGGCCGACGATGCCGACCGTGATCTTAGCTTCGCTCATCGCGGGCCTGCTTCCGAGGTCGGAGAGAGGGGTTAGGCCACCACTATACCGTTCTGATTTGCATGGACATCTATTCCAGGCATTTCTTCCTGCTTCTACGCCGCCGGTTTCACCGCGAAGTTCTCCTCGCGGCCAGTGCCTTCGGCTCCACAGGCTGACGCGGGTGAACTCTCCGCGTATCGTGCGAGGTTGCGCGCCGCGTTGACATCGCGGTCGTGGGACGTGTCGCACGACACGCACGTCCAAGTGCGCTCGGTGAGCGCGAGAAACTCGTTCTTCGCGCAGCACGTCGAGCAGAGTTTCGAGGATGGGAACCATCGGTCGGCGACAACGATGGTCGAGCCCGCCATCGCAGCTTTATATTGCAACTGCCGTCGAAACTCGAAGAAACCAACATCGGCAATCGCACGAGAGAGATTCCGATTCGCGAGCATGCCGGCCACGTTCAGATCCTCGATGACCATGGTTCGGTAGCGCGTGAGCGAGGTCGTCAGTTTATGCAGCGCGTCCGTGCGAATGTCGGCGACCCGCCGGTGCAATCGTGCGAGCTTGGTTTTCGCCTTGGCACGATTGCGCGAGCCGCGCTGCTTGCGGGAGAGCGAACGAGAAAGCCGTTTGAGCTTTTGTAAATACCTCCTCAATGGCTTGGGAGCGGCTACCTTCGAACCCTCGCTGAGTGTGGCGAGTGCGGTGATGCCAAGGTCGACGCCGACAACCGTGTCGTCGATGCGAACGTCGGGCTCGTGCTCCACCTCAATGGCGAAGCTTGCATACCAGGCATCGGCCTCTCGCGAGATCGTTGCCGAGAGGATGCGTCCGGCAAAGCGCACCTCCTCCCGCATCGCTACCCATCCAATGATGGGAAGATCGACCCGCTTGCCGTTGGTGCGCACTGCGTCGGGATGGTACGTATCGGGGCCGTTGTCGGCGCGAAGCTGTCGTGGCGACACCGTATCTTGAACGTCGGGACCCTCACACGCTTCCAAGGAAGCTCGTTGCGTCGGTACTTCTTGAGATCCCCGAAGAAGTTGGCGCAGTGCGGCCTCCGACGGCTTCTCCCCGGCGGCATACTGGCGCTGCCACTCCGCCAGCGCCCAGTTATAGGCGAAACGCGCAACGCCGCACGCGCGAGCGAAGTACGATTCCTGATCCGCTGTTGGAACCAGGCGAATTCGATGTGCGAGGATCATGCGTGCGGTTCGCGCGCCAACGCACGCTCGATGCTGATTGCACGGTTCCGAGCCGAACGACGGCCGTACAACCGCGCACAAAAGCTCGTGAGTACACCGATCATGTCCTGCACGAGATCGTCGTTCATCTCCGAGGGGTCCACGACGATGAGCCGGCGGCCGGATGCGGCGAGTGCGGCTTCGAGATACTCCGCACCGAAGCGCGCAAAGCGATCCCGATGTTCGACCACCACTGCACCGATCGTCGCATCCGACAATAAGCGCAGCAGTTTACGACATTTGCCGTTTGAGCCGGATCCGACCTCGGCGACCGATTCAACGACATGCAAATCATGCACCGCGGCGTACTGCGAGAGCCGAGCCAACTGTCGGTCGAGATCGTTGCGCTGATCGTGGCTGCTGACCCGCGCGTACAGCGCGACCGTGGATGGCCGCTCGTCCGCGGTCGCATCGACAAGGATCGTCCCGCTCGGCAATTGCCGCCAAGGGACCGGCATCGCGTCGTCCTTCACCCAGCGCCAAGCCGTCTTATACGAAATTCCTTGCCGTCGCGCCCACTCGACCAGCTTCACCCTACTAGGTTACCATACGACGTACGTTTGGCAATTCGCGGCTATTCGTCGTGGACAGCTTTTGCGACCCGGCCCGGCGCGGCTAGGTTTTCGCTTCGAGCTCGCGGACGATCGCCGCGCAGGTCGCGTCGAGCGTCGGGTGGTGGGGGTCGACGCCCAGCGGAAGGTACTTCCAGCAGCGCTGGCACTTCTCGCCTTCGGCCGGGACGACGACGACGGTCGGCGCTCCGTTCGAAGCGGCGTGGACGCCGCGCAGCGCCGAGACGACCAGCGCTTCGCGCAGGTTGTCGCCCAGCGCGACGAACCGGTCGTAGTACGGCTCCTGCACGTCGATCGTCGCGTCGAGCTGAAAATCCCGAATGCCTTCGCTCGCCGCAACCTGCGCGCGCAGTTCCTTGAGCAGCGACCACGTCGCAAGCTGCGCTTCATCGATCGGCGAAACGGTCGGAAGCTCGAGGTCGAACACCGATTCGGCCGCGCCGCGCAGCGCCGGGTCGAGACATTGCCATGCTTCTTCCGCGGTGAACGAGAGCACCGGGGCGAGCAAAACGCAGAGCGTGCGGAAGATCTCGAACAGCGCCGATTGCGCGCTGCGCCGGCGCGGTGCGTCGGGTGCGCTCGAGTACAGCCTGTCCTTGAGCGCGTCGAGGTAGAACCGCGAGAGGTCTTCGATGTCGAAGCGGGTCAGCGCCACGTACGCGTCGTGCAGGCGGAACGCGCGGTAGTGCTCGGCAACTTCACCGGCAAACGCGTCGAGCGCGGCAAGCGCGAGCCGATCGAGCGGTTCCATCTCCTCTCGCGGCACGATCGAGAGGGGCGTGAGGCCGTCGAGCGCGCCGAGCAGATAGCGCAGACGGTTGCGCAGGTTGCGGTAGACGTTCGAGACGTTGTCGAGCAGGTTCGCGCCGAGCCGCACGTCGCCGGTGAACTCGCTCGATGCGACCCACAAGCGCAGCACGTCGGCGCCGTACTTGGCGATCGCCTCATCGGTCGCCATGTAGTTACCGGTCGACTTGTGCATCGCGTGACCGTGCTGGTCGACGACCCAGCCGTGCGCGATGATCGACTTGTACGGCGCGCGATCGCGCACCGCCGCCGAGGTGACGAGGTTGGACCGGAACCAGCCGCGGTACTGATCGCCGCCCTCGAGGTACGCGTCGGCCGGGAACGGCATGCCGCGTTCGACCAGCACCGCGCGCCAGCTCACGCCCGACTCGAACCAGATGTCGACGATGTTCCGTTCTTTCTCGAACGCCGTTCCGCCGCAGCGCGGACAGGTCAAACCAGGCGGCGCGAACGCGCTCACCGGCTCGGTCCACCACAGATCCGACGCGTTGCCCTCGTCGAACGAACGCGCGCGCATCGCCTGCGCGAGGTTCCGCGCGAGCGCCGGGTCGAGCAGCGACTCGTTGCAGGCCGTGCAGACGACGGCCGGAATCGGCGTTCCCCACGCGCGTTGGCGCGACACGCACCACTCGGGATGGTTCTCCACCATCTGCGACATGCGCGTCTCGCCCCAGGCCGGCAGGAACTCGACGTCGTGCACGGCACGTTCGGCGCGCTCGCGCAAACCGTGGCGATCCATCCCGATGAACCACTGCGCCGTCGCGCGGTACACGACCGGGTTCTTGCAGCGCCAGCAGTGCGGATAGCTGTGGTCGTACGACTCGCTCGCGATCAGCAGCCCCGCCGCGCGCAGGTCGTCGACGATCCGCGCGTTCGCCTCGAAGATGAACATCCCGGCGTACGGACCCGCCTCGGCGGTGAACCGGCCGGCGCCGTCGACCGGGTTGAGGATCGGCAGCCCGTACTGCACGCCGCTCTCGAAGTCGACTTCGCCGTGTCCGGGCGCAGTGTGCACGGCGCCGGTTCCGGTTTCGAGCTCGACGTAGTCGGCGAGGATCACCAGCGAGTCGCGATCGAGGAACGGATGCCTCACCGCGAGCCGCTCGAGGTCCGAGCCCGGCGCCTCGCCCCGCAGGATCGCTTCGCCGGCGGCCATGCGTTCGAACAATGCTCCGGCAAGCGCCTCGGCGACGATGATGTCCTCGCCGGCAACGCGGTAGACGCCGTACGTCGCCGTCGGGCTCAGCGCGATCGCGACGTTGGCCGGCAGCGTCCACGGAGTCGTCGTCCAGATCGCGACCGAGAGCGGCGTGCCGTCGTCGTCGAGACCGAACTTCTCGAGCAGCGCGGGACGCTGCGCCGCGTTCGCGGGGAAGCGGACGTAGACGGAGGGCGAGGTGTGGTCCTTGTACTCGATCTCGGCCTCGGCCAGTGCCGTCTCGTCGTACACGCACCAGAGGGTCGAGCGCAGTCCCTTGTAGAGGTAGTCGCGCTCGGCGAGGTCGGCCAGCGTCTCGACGATCACCGCTTCGTACTCGGGCGCGATCGTCATGTACGGTTCGTCGAAGCGGCCGAACGACGCCCCCATGCGCAGCATCTGCTCGCGCTGGCGGCCCATCCAGTACAGCGCGCGTTCGCGACAGGCGCGGCGCAGCTCGATCGGGTCGGCCGCCCGGAAGTCGAGCTTCAAATGCTTGAGCGTCTCGCGTTCGATCGGCAAGCCGTGCATGTCCCAGCCCGGAACGAAGTCGGCGTAGCGGCCGTCCAGCAGGTGGATCTTCACCAGCGCGTCCTTGAGGAAGCGGTTGAGGAAGGTCCCCATGTGCATGTCGCCGTTCGCGTACGGCGGTCCGTCGTGCAGGATGTACGGTGCTCCGCCCTGCTCGCCGTTGCGCGCCAGCCGCTTGCGATACGTCTGGTGCTCGGTCCACCACGCGACGCGGGCCGGCTCACGTTTGGGGAGCTCGGCCCGCATCGGGAAGTCGGTCTTGGGCAGGTTCAGAGTCGAACGGTAATCGCGCGCGCTTTCGGACATCGGAACGGTCTGACTTCGGGCGGAACCGTGCGGCGCTCCCCCCGGCTCGCGCGAAAGTTTCGCGTTCGGACGGTTGCTCTACGCCGTGACGGGGACGTCGCCGGACGGAACGCGGGTGGAGGTGCGCAGAGCGCGCTCCTGCGACCAGCTCTGACGCAGGAGGAACGCGCCCAGCAACGCGCACCAGCCGTACGACACGTCCCTCAGGCCGGCTGCCGCGAGCACACCGGCGGCCACGAAGACGACGGCGAACGCCATGCCGACCCGCGCAGCGGCGATCGTCGCGGTGCGACGATCGTGACCGCGCCGCCACAGCACCGCGCGCAGCACCCGCCCGCCGTCCATCGGATAGGCGGGGATCATGTTGAAGACCGCCAGCACGCCGTTGACCAAGGCGACGTAGGTGCCCAGCCGGCCGAGCGCCTCGCCGACGCTCCCCGAGGCGTAACGGTCGATCGCGAAGGTGGCGGCGAGCGCGACGACGCCGAGCAGGGCGCTCATGATCGGTCCGGCGGCCGCGATCGCGGCGTCAGCCCGCGGCGTCCCGGGTTCGGTTTCCAGCTCCGCGACGCCGCCGAAGAGGAACAGCGTGATCGCCCGGGTGCGCACGCCGAAGCGGCGGGCGACCAAGGCGTGCGCGAACTCGTGGGCGACGACGCTGACGAACAGCGCGAGTGCGCAGAGTGCGCCGAGCGCGTACGCCTGAGCCGTCGGCGTCGCGGCCAGACCGCGCGCGAGCACGACCGTCATGAACGCGTAGACGACGAGCCACGAAACGTGCACGCCGACGCGAATGCCGAACAGACGACCCAGAAAAAACGTCTGCCGTCTCACCGTGACGCGCTCGTTCGCGCGTCAGCCTTCGCCGCCTGCAGACTTTGGTGTAACGCGTGTCACGAGTTCGTTCAAGACGTCGAAGTTGCGCTCGGCGAGTTGCTCGATCTGCGGGCGCACGCTCTGCAAGTGGGCGGTCAACTCCGCGCGACGCGCCCACGCATCGTCGAGCCTGCGCGCGATCTCGTCCGCCGCCGGAAGCGGCTGGCCCGGGACGAACAGCGGTGCGGCCGGATAGGCGAGGTCCTCGCAGAGCGACGTGACCTTGGGATCGTAGGGCAGCGCGAGGAACGGAACGCCGGCCCGCGCGGCGAGGATCAGTGCGTGCAGTCGCATGCCGATCACGAGCGACGCGCGCGCGATCACCTGCGCGGCTTGGCCCAATGGATAATCCGGCAGCAGCACCGGCGTCGACGCGCAGCGGCGGATGATCGCGGTCGAGACTTCGGCGTCAGGCGGTCCTCCGAGCGGCAAGAAGGCGACGCGCGCGCCGTACTTCCCGGCCAGCCGGTCCGCGACGGCGGCCAGCGCAGCCGTCGTCGCCTCCGACGCTTGCCATTTGCGCACCGACACCACGACCAGCGGCGCATCGTCGCCGGCCAGTCCTTCCGCGGCGAGGTCGAGCGGCTCGCCGCCGGACTCGAACAGGAACACCGGGTCGGCCGTCCGCTCGACGTGCACGCCGGGGACGAGGCCGCCGAGCAGCTTCTGCGAGCGGACGTCGCGCACGGTCGCCGCCGCGATCCCGCGGCAGAAGTTGCGGACGATGGCCCGGCCCCAGAAATCGAGGGGCCCGATCGACTGGGCGAACACCATCGTCGGTTTTCCCGCCCGCACGGCCGTGCGGATCACGTTGCTGTAGTAGAGGAGACTGCGCAAGCTGGTGACGTTCTGCAGCAGGCCTCCGCCGCCGGAGAGCACGACGTCGGCACGATCGATGGCGCCGCGGACGCGGCCGAGGTCCATCCGCGGTGTCGCCTCCACGCCGAAGGTGCGCGCGGTTTGCGCCGGGTCGCCGCTCAGCACGTCGACCGCGCAGCCCGGCCAGTGCGAGCGCAGACGCGAGACGATGACTTCGAGCAGCGCCTCGTCGCCGAGGTTCCCGAAACCGTAGTATCCGCTGAGCAGAAATCGGGGCGCGCCGGCCATCTCACGGACGCCGGAAGCGGCGGTACGCGACGATGGCGATCGCGCCGATGAGCAGCCCGATCACCGCGCCGTTGACCAGCCGCAGCGCGGAGATGAACAGGTGCGTGTGCAGGTGCGAGAACGTGTCCGCCACGTCGCCCAAACCGACCCCGATCGCGAGCGCCAGCAGCCAGCCCCAGCGAGCGCGGTCGCCGGGGAGCAGTGCCGGCACGAGCATCAGGGCCGGAAAGCCGACCAAGAACTCCTTGAACCGCGGGCGGACTTGGAGCAGCGTCGTCAGGTGGGCGCGCAAGGCGAGCTCGATCCCGGACGGCGCGATGTCGCTTTGATTTCCACTGCGCACCAGAACCAGATACCCCGCGCCGAGCAGCACGATCCCGGCGACCAGCTGCAGCACCGTCACCGGCGATTCGGCCAGCCGAGCCGGTGCGACGCGCGCGCCCCAGCGATCCGTGAAGAGGTACAGCACCAGCGCAATGAGCGGCGGCAAAACTAGCACGGCCTTCACGCCGCTGAAGCGGTCGATCTCGATCATCGTCAACGGCGTCGAGAGCAGGCCGACGATGACCAGCACGCCGCCCAGCGTCACGCCGATCGCGATCGCCATCACCCGGATCCCGTCGAGGATCGCCGCACCGGTCGTCGGCGCGCGCGGTGCGCGAAAAGCCGGCGCGATCGCGACGAAGCCGGCGACCGCGAAGGCGATCGCACCGATCAAGGCCAGCACTTTGCGCGCCGCCATGTCGTGGTGCACCGCGAAGCCCCCGACGACGAGCAGCAGGTCGCACGCGACGAACGCGATCAGCCAGCGCGACCCGCCGATCCCGAAGACATCGAGCAGCAGCAAGAGTATCGCCGGAACGGCAAGCGAAACGGCCGCGATCTCCCACCAGCGCGTCTCGAACCGATCGATGGGCGACGCCGTGCCGATCTTCAGTCCCGACGCGCGGATGCTCTGCGCGATCTGCCGGACGAGTTCGACGTTGGTCGCCTCGATCGAACGGTCGCCCCACTGGTGCGCGAAAGGACGCAAATACACGACGCGGATGTTGCGCTCGCGCACGCCGAGCGCGTAGCGCGAGACGATCTCTTCCGGACGAAGTTTGTCCTGTTCGACCTTCGAGATCGCCTGCACGCGGACGGTGGCGTTGGGCAGGTCCTTCGCAAGCGTCTCGCTCCCGGCTTGGTTCTGTTTGACGTCGTACGTCTCGACCGTGCCGAAATCGACGTGCTCGTCGTGCATCACGGCGGCGGTGTCCGCGATCGTGTCGGGATAGCCGACGACCTGATTGCGCAAGCCGAAGAAGATGACCGTGTGCGCGTTGTGGCCGGCGACCTCGTCTCGAAATAGCGCGCGGATCTGCGGTGCCTTGAAGCGCTCGTCGTTCTGCAGTCGCGGCACCAGATACAGGTTGAGCTCGCGCGCGAGCGCGACGCGATCGGCCGGCAGACCCAGCCCCACGGAGCTGAAATAGTCGGCCTGTGTGCGGATCGCGAATACCGCGGGCGCCGCGCGGCGCAGCACGCGCACCGCACGCGGCGAGAACTTGAGCGCGAGCTGCTGCGCATACCGGTTCGCGGTGGCCGGATCGTACGCTACCAGGTACACCTCGTCGGTGCGAATGCCGTGCACGGCGAGCCGTGCGAACACCGGATCGTGGAATCCGGTCAGCTTCGCCTGCGAGAGCAGCGTCGTGCCGGGATACACCGCCGCGCTCGCCGACGACGACACCGCGCCGCCGAGCTCTTCTTGCACCGCGAGCGACGTCAGCCCGGCGCGCCGCAGCGCAATGAGAAACGCGCGCTGATCGTACGCGTACGAACGCGCGAGCGATTGAAAGTCCGCGTCGTCCATCACGATCTCGACACGGTTCGCTCGATGCTCGTGCCGTTCGCGCCGTACGACGATGTAGAGCGAGGCGAGAAGCCCGATCACAAGCAGGGCATACAGCAGACGGCGGTAGGTCACGTTCGGCATCTTCGCAGAAAAACAACAAGACCCGCTGTGAAGCGGGTCTTGCTGCCGTCGCGTAGCAGGTTGCCCTACTACCGGGTGTGGGCGACGATTTCATGCGTCGTTTCGACGCTGCCCACACCGGACGATTATCGTAACATAAGGATTGGAACATCGAGCCGCGATTCCTCTCGTTCGCGCCCCCTGCCGGTTAAGGTTCCGTAACAAGGGGACGCCGCCGAATTTCATGTCCGCCAGACGGGGGGCCGCTTGCCGACGAAGGCGCCCATGCCTTCTTGAGCGTCGGCGGCGAGCGCGTTCTGCGACATCACTTCCTTGGCGTATGCGTACGCTTGGGCTTGCGGCAGGTCGATCTGGGCGTAGAAGGCCGCCTTCCCCAGACCGACGACCGCGCCGGCGCTGCCGGCAATCTTGGAAGCCAGGGAACTGGTCGCGGACTCGAGCGCTTCGGGAGGTACCGCGCGATTGATCAGGCCCCAATCGGCCGCCGTGAGGGCGTCGATCGGTTCGCCGGTGAGGAGCATCTCCATCGCGCGTTTGCGGCCGATCGCGCGGGTCAGCGCCACCATCGGCGTCGTGCAGAACAAGCCGATCTTGACGCCCGGCGTCGCGAAGACCGCAGCGGTCGACGCGATCGCGAGATCGCAGGTCGCGACGAGTTGACAGCCGGCGGCGGTGGCGACCCCGGCGACTTCGGCGATCACCGGCTGCGGGATCGTCTGAATCGACTCCATCAACTTGACGCAGGTATCGAAGGTCAAGCGGTAGTCCTCGATGCTGCGTTCGAGCATCTCGCGCAGATCGTGTCCGGCGCTGAAGGCCGGACCGAGCCCGCGCAGGATCACCGCCTTGATCGAGCGGTCCGCGCCGATCGCCGCGAACGCGGCGAGGAGTTCGCGCATGACTTCAAGCGAGAGCGCGTTGCGCTTCTCGGGACGGTTGAGCGTCACGACGGCGATCCCGTCGGCGCCCTCCACGAGGAGGTGGCGATATGCGCTGGTTGCGATCATCGGCGTTGGCCTTTGCTTAGGGGGTCGGGGTGGGCTCCGGTGAGACTCCGCCCTTGTGATGCTTCTTCTTGCCGCTGGGCGCGACGGTGGCACCGCTCATCGAGTTGCCGTGGCCGATCGGCGACGCCTTCGGGGCACGGGCGCCCATCGCTTTGGCTGCTGAGGTGCAGGCGTAGCCGCCGTGCTTGGTCTTCCCGTAGTACTCCGTACCTTCGGCCCAGTAGATCTTCGAGGTGGTGTTTATCCACACGGCCGGGTCGCCCGCTGGGCACGAGGGGACGGTGGCGGAAAGCGAGCCGGCCGGCGCGGGAGTGCCCTTGGGTTTCGCGGACGCACCAAAAGGAACGGCGACGGCGAGCACGAGCGCGAGAACGGCGGCAAGGCGTATCATGCCCGGTATTTGGGTCAAACGCACGCCGCCCCCTGGGCTATTTTCCGCGCGGCCAGGGGACGGCGATAGTCAGCGCGGCTTGAAGCGACGTCGGGCCGCCCGGGAGCGGCCGGGCTTGCTGGATCAGGACGCGAGCGTGCGGGGTGACGAGAGCCTCCACGTACCACAGGAGCGCGCGCGTCGCTGCCGGGGCGGCGAATGCGTCCTCGCGGATCCCGACGAACGCATGCTCGCCGAGCCGCCAGCGCAAGCGCGCGAACCCGCCGGTCGAGTCCAGGCGTCCCCCGATGCCGTCGCTGTTGTAGTCGCGGCCCCACCACTGTTCGGCCAGCAGCTCCAACCGGCGGTGGCGCGCGTCGATCGAAACGCCGGTGCGCGTGTACGCGTCGTTGAAGGACGCCCGTCCGAGCGGTGTGATGCCGGCCGTGCCCGAGATCGCGTCGATCCCGAGCCGCAGGTCGTCGTTCAGCGGCACGCGCGCGTAGAGGCCATACTCCGGCGCCGCGAACGTCTGCGTCGTTCCGGTGTCGACCGGCTTTCCGCCGTAGGCCGAACCCGACGCGTTGCCGACGCCGATCGTCGCGGCGAAGCGCGCGACGCCGACGGAGCGTTCCGCTTCGAGGCCCCAGCGCGGCGTCGCGAGCGTCAGCTCGTTGAGGCCGGCTCGCGCGCCTTCGTAGCCGTAGGTCGTGAGCGTGTCGAGGCGCTGCGCAGGCGAATGGACGAGCGGCAGTTCGAACAATCCGGCGCGGTACAACACCTTCGAGTGGTCGTCGCGATAGGCGAGGTACCCCAGAAACAGCGACGCCGGACCGCCTTGGCTGCCGAGGCTCTCGTGCACGAACGCCTCGATCTGTCCGACCTCGACTGCGCCGAGAATCGCGCCCGCCGGAACGGTTCTCGTCGTACTTCCCTGCGGCGGCGTCTCGGTGTAGCCGATCTGCTCGCGCAAGGCGACGATCGTCGTGCCGTGTTTCGCCAGACCGTCGATGCGGTAGCCGCGATTGCGGAACTCGTTGCCGAACGCGTTGAGTTCGGGCAGCACCGAGTGGCACGTCGCGCACGTCAGGTTGTAGCGTTGCGCGAAGATCGGCATCGCCTGCGCCGCGCGCGGCGCGAACGCGCACGCGATGCCGATGCCGATGCCGATGCCGGCCTGCAGCGCGGCGACGGCGACGCGGTTATCGGACAATGACCGCTCCACGCATCGGTGCGCCGTAGTGGTAGAAGCAGCCGTACAGATAGGTTCCGGCCTTGTCGGCGAGCAGCGGCTGCGACGAAGCGCCCGCCGCGAGATTGCCGGAAGTCCAGCCCGTCGAGAGCCGGTCGCCGGAGGTGTTCAGCGCGGAGCCGCCGAGCGGCGATCCGGCCGGGAACGCCGCGCCGTCGAACGACGACGAGGTGTGCGCGAACGAGTCGACGTTCACGAAGCGGATCGTCGAGCCGACCGGGACGGTCGCGATCGGGGGTGTGAACCCGCCGCTGCTCCCGTACGCCGTCGCGACGACGGTGGAGGTCGTCAACGAGACGTCGATCGTCGTCAACGAGGTGGACGTCGTCGCGGCGGCGTTCGCCGCCCCCGCAGACGGAGCACCGGGCGTGCACGCTACGAGGACGGCGACGAGGAGGAGCGAGATGGATCGCACGGGCTGATTCTCGCGCCGGGTTGTGAAGCGGCGATGAAAGCCGTGCGGGGATCGCTCTCAGACTTCGTTCACGTCGTCGTGCAAGGCGAAGCCCGGCAGGCGCGCGACGAAGCGGCTTTGCCCCTCGAGCACGACGTCGCCGCCGTGGGCGCGCGCGATCGTGCGGCAGATCGCAAGGCCGAGGCCGCTCCCGCCGCCGTCGTCCCGCTCGCGCACGAAGCGTTCGAAGATCCGCTCGCGCAGTGCGGGCGGGACGCCCGGACCGTCGTCCTCCACGCTGAGCGCGACGTTCGTGCCGTCGGCACCGACCGCGACGCGCACCGAACCGTGCGCGTGCCGGCCGGCGTTCTCGAGCAGGTTCTCCGCCAGCCGCCGCAGCCGGCGCTCGTCGCCGAGCACCCAGGCACCGTCAGCCGCGTCGAGGTCGTAGCGCACGCCGTCGCGGCGCGCCGACGCGATGGCGGTGCGCGCGATCACGGCGACGTCGACCGGCTCGGAAAGGCGCTGCGCGACCTTCTCCTCGCGCACGAGCGCCAGCAGGTCGCCGACGGTCGCCGACGCGTCGAGCGCGATCTCCGCGATGCGGTCGAGCGCATGCGGCGGGCCGCTCTGAGCGAGCCCGGTGATGCGCGCGAGCGGCGTGCGCAGCTCGTGGGCCGCTTCGGCGGCGAAACGCGCTTCGCGCTCGCGGGCTTCGAGCAGCGGCCGCACGGAGATCCGCGCGAGCGCGTACGCGGCGAGGCCCGAGAGCGCCAGCAGCGGCAGGTCGATCAGCGCGAGGTCGAGCGCCGTGCGCCGCATCGCCGCGGCGTAGACGCCGCGGCCTTCCGGCGTGCCGAGGATCGGCTCGAGCGCGTCGTGCCGCGCACCGGCGAGATACACGTAGGCGACCGCGTCGAGCACGACCAGCACCACCAGCAGGATCGCCAGATACGATGCGCTCAGGCGCACGACTACGCGTGCAATGAGTAACCGACTCCCCAGACGGTGGTGATCCGGTCGCGCGCGCCGACGACGGCGAGCTTACGGCGCACGGCGCTGACGTAGACGTCGACGACGTTGCTCGAACCGTCGAAGTCGTCGCCCCACACGCGTTCGAGGATCTGCGCGCGCGTCAAGGCGAGCCCGGCGTTCGAGGCCAGGTACTCCAGCAGGCGAAACTCGGTGGAGCCCAGCGGCACCTCCCGGCCGGCCACGCGCACGGCTCGTGCACCGAGGTCGACGACCAAGTCCCCGACTTCGATCGTGGCGCGGAACGCCAGCGGCGTGCGGCGCAGCAGCGCGCGCAGCCGTGCCGCGAGCTCGTCCTCGACGAACGGCTTGACCAGATAGTCGTCGGCGCCTGCATCCAACCCGCGCACGCGATCCTCCACCGCGTCGCGCGCGGTCAGAAAGAGCACCGGCGTGGCGACGCCCTCGGCCCGGGCGTCGCGGCACAGCGCAAACCCGTCGCGACCGGGCAAGACGACGTCGACGACGGCCGCGTCGTACGTGCCGCGCAAGAGCATGTCGTACCCGGAAACGCCGTCCATCGCCACGTCGACCGCGTACTTGCGGCGTTCGAGCATGGCACGCAGCGCGTCGGCGATCTCGCGTTGATCTTCGATCACGAGGATGCGCACGGAAGCGGGGTTCGCCGCGCGGCACCCGCGCACCGTTGTATGAAGAATCCCTGAAAAGGCGGGGAGCGGCGCTTCAGAGCCGCTTCAGCGCCGACCGGTAGCGTGCGCCTCAACGCACACCTCCGGAGGCACTCCATGTCACCGCATCGTTCGGCGCTCGTTCTCGCAGCACTGGGTTGTACTGCCATCTTCGCCGCCTGCGGCAGCGGCAGCAGCGGCAGCGCGACCGGCGGAGGCGTCCCCGTCGGCCCCGTCGGCGTCACGCCTACGTCTTCGCCGCCTTCTTCCACTACTGCGCCGATTTCGACGCCGACGCCGGTTTCGTCTACGCCTACACCGCTCCCGACCTCGACCGTCTCCACGCAACAGGTCGTCACGATGGCGCTGCCGTCGGCGATCGGCTCCACGACGACGGCGTTCGGAACCATCGGCGGCTACACCCAGAGCGGATTCTCCCAGACGCTCGCCTTTGCGCCCGGCAGTCAGATCATGCTGCGCAACGGCCAAACCGGCGTCCCGCACACGTTCAACGTCCTCTCGACCACGTCGTTCCCGGCCTCGCCGGCGCTCCCGACCAGCGCCTCGGGGAGCTCGACGATCGATCAGAACTTCACCTCGGGCACGATCAGCCCCGCGACGATGATCGGTCCGTTCACCTTGGCGGCCGGCACGTACTTCCTGGGCTGCGCGTTCCACTACACGTCCGATACGATGCGCACCGTGCTGACGGTCGCCGCCGGCGCGACGCCGGGACCGCAAGCGACGCCGCCCGGCGGCGGCACCCAGACTCCGCCGCCCGGCGGAATCGGCTACTGATGCGCTTCGGCGCGATCGCCATCTGCGCCGCGCTCGTCTGCGGAACGCCGGCGAACGCCGGCGTTCCGCGCGACGCGCGCGACGTCCCGATCGTCGATCAGCTCGGCACGACGTTCACCCTGCGCGACCTGCACCGTCCGACGGCGGTGACGTTCGTCGATCTGGATTGTGACGACGCCTGCGCGATCACGGAAGCGCTCTTCGCCCGGCTCGCACAGACGATGGCCAAGGAACACGTCGATGCGCGGCTGGTCACGCTGACGCTCTCTCCGGACGACGACCCGCCGGTCGCGATGGCCGCGATGGCGCGCAAGTTCAGCGCCGACGCGGCGCGCTGGCGCTGGGCGAGCGGCCGCCCGGCGAACGTGAAGCAGCTGATGGCGGCGTTTCACGTCGAGCGAATCAGCAAGAAGTTCCATAGCACCTTCGCGTACGTGCTCGACGGCGACGGTCTGCCGGTCCGCACGATCCCGCTCTCGACCTCGGCCGACCAAGAGATCCTCGCCGGCCTGCGCGCCGTCGCACGCAGCCGCCGCTAAGCCGCCTCAGAGTTTATCGCGCAAATCGATTGCAAGCGCGCGCAGCGCCGGGTCCTCGGCGTCGTGCGCGCAGCGATCGAACGCGACGCGCGCGTCGGCGCGCCGGCCGCCGCGCAGCAGCACCGTTCCGAGCGCGAACCGCGCGCGGGCATAGCCCGGAGCGAGCGCGAGCGCGCGCTGCAATTCGAATTGCGCGACGTCGTCGTGACCGTCGCGCAATTCGACCAGCGCAAGATCGTAGTGGGCGACCGCGTACGACGGATCGGCGTCGAGCAGCGCGCGAAAGTCGCCGCGCGCGGTGGTCAGATCGCCGCCCTGCAGCGCGGCCAGACCGCGGCTGTAATGCGCCATCGCGGCACTCGGCGCGATCGCAACGAAGCGATCGGCGGCCGTTCGCGCGCCGCTCACGTTTCCGCGGCGAAGTTGAACGGCGACCAGGGTCGCGGCGGCCGCCGCGAAACCCGGATCGCGATGGAGGGCCTCATCCAGGAGCGTCACTGCCGCATCGTCGCGACCGAGATGCGCGTCGGCGATCGCCAAGTCGTAGCGCGCGGTGGAGCCTTTCGGTTCGGGCGGATCGAGCACGATCACGCGCGCGAACTCGGGGACGGCTGCGGCCCAATCGCCCTTCTCCTCGGCCGCTACCCCTCTGGCGAATCGCTCGTGGATCTCGCGGTCTCTTGCGCGCGCGGCGAGCGCGCCGGGATCGGTCGTGCGCGGCGCGGTCGCGTTGCCGGGGTAGGTTTGCGCCCAGGCGCTCCCGGTCGCCGCGGCAAGCGCGAGCAGCGACGCAACGACCGCCCGTGCGATCACGTCAGTCCCGCGGCAAGCCCGCGGACGTCACCGAGCGCGCGGTCGCCGCGTGCTCGGGAGCGCAGTTCCAGCCGGTGCGACCGGCTTCGGTGATCGGGCCCAGCAATGCGGGAGGCGCGCTCGAAGCGAGCAGCGCGGGATCGCCTTGCAGCAGCTCCGCTCCTGCGGCGACGCCGGCCCCCACGCTGAGCGCGAGTGCCGCCGCGATCGCCCAGCGCTGGAGGTCCCTCATACGAGTCATCATACACCGGGCTCGTGAAGGCTTCCTGAAATTTGCTCTGCTGGTCACCTTCTCGGTCTGCTCTGCAGGGGCCGGGGCCGACGAGCTCCTCACGGGGGCCTTGCGGGACCAGGACGGCGCGGCGGTCGTGGGCGCGCGGATCTCGGCGTTGGACGGCCGCGGCGCGGTGATCGCTCGCGATCGCAGCACCGGTGACGGAACGTTCGCCCTGACGGCGGCCGCTCGTCCGGCCGTTCTCCTGGTGAGGGCCGACGACAGTGATCCCCTGCGGGTCCCCGTCCCCCCGGAGGGACCGATCACGGCGACCGTGCGCCGGCATCGGGCCGCCGACCGCGTCCCGTCCGTCGCCGACGTCGCCGCCCTTCCGGCCGGCAGCCTCGCCGAGATCGCAACGGTGATCCCCTATTGGATCGCGTTCCCCGACCGGCTCGGGGATCGCTGGCTGGCCCGCGGGCAGGGGGTGTCCACCATCGAGGGGTTGCCGTTCTATCGCGGCGACGGCGCCGACGTGGGCGGCCTGCTCCCGGCGCACGCGATCGGGGCGGTCGCGGTGCACGACCCCTTGGAGGCGCCGTTCTACGGCGATCGGGCGGGCGGCGGCGTCATCGACGGGCGGCTGTTCGACCGGCTCGACGTCGCACGGGTGACGAACCGAGACGCATCTTTGCTCCTCGGCGGCGACACGGCGTTGCTGACCGCCGCCTCATGGGATCCTGACGGCGAACGGCGGCTCGCCGCGGCGCGCACGATGCACGCATTCGGGCCCGTAACGGCGAATCTGGTCGCCCTGACCGGCGACCTGCCGGGGGCACACTATGCCGGCCTCGGCGTCGGCGCGCGCGGTGCGAGCCGCGCAATCGACCTGAGCGGGAGAGTCGATCTGACCCGGGACATCGTGGCTGGGGCGGGCGTGCCCGATGCGGGCAGTGTCACGTCGCTCACGGTCGATGCGGCGGGCCGCGGCCCCGATGCGCTCGCGGTCCGCGCGCGATGGCGCGACGAACGCAGCGTGCTCGGTGACCTCTCGGTGGACCACCGCGACGCCGCGCTCGTCGTCGGGACCACGCGCGGCGCGGCGAACGGCACCCGCGTCTCGGCGACGGCCGCGCTCGCCTACGGTCTCGACCGCGGCTACGCCGTTTCGCAATCGGCGCTCGCCGTGCTCCCGTCGCTTTCGATCGACGCGCCGCTCTCGGCGTACTGGTCGCTCCACGCCGGCGCCGGCGATTCGACGCTCGGGACACCGGGGGCGGCGATAGCCCATGCGTCGCTCGGTGAAGCCGGCCTCTCGTTCACCGACCGGCGGCGCGTGCATCTGGACTTCCTCGCGTATGCGGAAGGCAGCGCGACGCCGCGCGCGGTGACGCGCGCCTTCGCCGCCGATCTGGGCTGGGAAATCGCGCCGCGTCTCTCGCTGCGCGCGTGGTCGCTGCGCGACTCGGACGTGCAGGAAGCGCTGCAGGCCGAGTATCCGAACGGCCCCCTCGCTGCGATCGGCATCGCGCGGCCGTTTCGACGGGACCTGCTCTGGCTGACCTGGGACGGGCCGACCCGCTTCGATTTGCTCGTGCGCGCGGGCGCACTCGAAGGCAACGTGCGGATTCCGCTCGGCGGACGCTGGGTCCTCACGGCCGGCTCGGCCCGGCGGCTCATCTCCGGCAAACGTTCGTTCGAGATCGGGGTCGCCGAGCACTGAACGTCCGGAACCCCCTCGGCCGTTCTCGGTTCTGCGAAGATACCATGGCTCTGACCGCGCGTCCGCTCCACCCGCTCTTCGCCGGCGAGATCAGCGGTGTCGTGTTGCGCGAAACGCACGGCGCCGCGATCCTCGACGAAATCAAGGCGCTCTTGGACCGCTACGGCGTCGTCGTGTTTCGCGACCAGCCGTTCGAGGACGAGGAGCAGATCGCGTTCGCGCGGCGGCTCGACGGCGAGCTGGTGATGAAGGTCGCGCGGACAGTGATCGACACCGCGGCGCGGCTGAACGCCGCCGGCATCACCGACATCTCCAACCTCGACGAGAACGGCGCGCCGCTCGATCGCGCCGACCGGCGCCGGATGTACTCGCTCGGCAACCGCCTGTGGCACACCGACGCGTCGTTCCAGAATCCGCCGGCGCGCTACTCGATGCTCTCCGCGAAGTCGGTGCCGGACGCCGACGGCGAGACCGAGTACGCCGACATGCGCGCCGCGTACGACGCGCTGCCCGCGTCGCTGCAGGCGCAGATCGAGGGACTCTCCGCTTTTCACTCGATCATCTACTCGCGCCAGACGATCGGGTTCACCGAGTTCTCGGACGCGGAACGCGCCGAATTTCCGGGCGCGGAACAGCCGCTCGTGCGCGTGCATCCGGGCTCGCATCGCAAGTCCGTCTACATCGCATCGCACGCCTCGCACGTCGTCGGCTGGCCCGTCCCCGACGGACGCCTGCTGCTGCGCGAGCTGATGGCGCTCGCGACGCTTCCCCAATTCGTCTACCGGCACAGCTGGCGGGTCGGTGATTTCGTCATCTGGGACAATCGCTGTATGATGCACCGGGGCTTGCCGTTCGACGAGACGACGCAGTTCCGCGATCTGCGCCGCGTCACGACGCTCGACGTTCCTGCGCCCGCGCTCACACCCGCCTGACGAACCGCCGCGTCACGCTCCCTGCATGACGGCGAGATAGTGGCGGTCGAATGCGGCGAGCAGGCCTTCCGCGTTCGCGTACGGACCCGGCGTGTACGCGCGCGAGGAGACGCCGCGCTGCGTCAGCTCGCTGACCTGCCAATCCTGGCGGTTGGTGAGATCCCAGAAGTCGACCGCGTCGCTCGGATCGAATCCCGGCGACGCGATCGTCTCCGGTTCGAACAGCCACGCGCAGACGATCGCGGTGCGGTCGTGGGCGAGCGGGCGCACGAAATGCACCATCGCGTAATCGGGGTGAAGGCTCAGCAGCAGCGACGGAAAGATCGCGTAGTAGTAGACGCGGTCGCGGTCGCCTTCGGGGAGCCCGCGAATCGGCGGACGCGTCGTCGCTCCGGTCGTGGTGAGGCTCGCGCCGTGCCGCCGCAACTCCGAAAATCCGCCCAGAAACGGACCGTCGATCAGATCGTTGCGCCCGCTGTCGGAGGGCGAGAGACGGTCGAGCTGCGGGTGGATCAGCGGGCAGTGATAGCACTCGGAATAGTTCTGGAAGATCAGCTTCCAGTTGCACGCCACCTCGTAGGCGATCGTGCGCGCCGTGCGCAGCTCGCCGAGCCGCCACGCCCCGAACCGCTGCGCGAGCGCGGCGTGCGTCAACACGAACGGTTCGGGATCGGCATGCAGCGTCACGAACACGAAGCCGTGCAGCACGGCGACCGCTGCCGCGTGCAGCGGATAGTCGCTGCGGGAGAAGTCCGGCACGTCGGCCATGGTGCGCGCGGTCAGCAGCGTGCCGTCGAGCGCGTACGTCCACGCGTGGTACGGACATAAGATCGATCCGCGGAAGCGGCCCGACGGCTCGCTGCACAGCTGCGTGCCGCGGTGGCGGCAGACGTTGAAGAACGCGCGAATGCGGTCGTCGTTGCCGCGCGTGACGACCAGGCTCTCGCCGGCCACGTCGGCCAGCACGAAGTCCCCGGGCCGCTGTACGTCTTCGACGCGCGCCGCGCACACCCAATCGCGCGCGAAGATGCGCTCGCGTTCCGCCGAGAACACCTCCGGCGAGCGGTACCAGCGCGCCTCGAGCGTCTTCGCAGCGCCGTCCAGCCGCGGCTTCACGAACTCCACCCCGGCGAATTCGGCGAGCACGGGTCCCCTGCCCGCCGAACGAGAACGCCTCCGCCGTTGACCGGTTCGCGTTCACCGCCAACAACATCACGTACGCCGTGATGGGCGAGCGGATGTCGTATTGGGACTTTTTCCCGGCGCCCCAGGGATGGGGGCGCATCCCCGTGTAGGGCTTCGGGACGGTGCTGCGCTCCGCGTGCGACGGCGTCGAGGCGGGCGGCCGCTACTACGGATACTTTCCGATGTCGAGTCACGTGGTGATGGTGCCGGACCGCGTCAACCCCGGCGGCTTCAGCGACGCTTGCGCACATCGCGCGCATCTGCACCCGCTCTACAACCAGTACACGCTGATGCCCGCGACCGGCGACGACCGCGCCGATGCGCTCCAGATGCTGCTGCGCCCGCTCTTCATCACGTCCTTCGTCATCGAGGACATGATCGCCGACGCCGGCTTCTACGGCGCGCGCAGCGTCGCGATCTCGAGTGCGTCGAGCAAGACGGGGTACGGGTCGCGTTCCAGCTCGCCGAACGCAAGCGCGACGGCGCGAACGTCGAGATCGTCGGCTTGACCTCACCGCGCAATCTCGACTTCACGCACAGCCTGGGCGTGTACGACCGGGTCGTGGCGTACGATGCGATCGATTCGCTGCCGCGCCGACGGCGGCGCCGTCTTCATCGACATGGCCAACGATGCGGCGGTGCGCGCGGCGGTCCATCACCACTACGGCGAGGGGCTGCGCTACGATTGCGCGGTCGGCCTCACGCATTGGGAACGCGATCCGGAAGGGGGCACGGCCGCCTCGCCGGGAGCGGCGCCCGAGGTGTTCTTCGCGCCTGCCCGCATCAAGCAGCGGGTGCGCGACTGGGGACCCCGGCGGATTCGAAGTGCGCTTCGCGGCCGCATGGCAACGGCTCCTCGACGCCCTGCGCGGCCGTGATGAGTGGCTGCGCGTCACGTTCGAAGAAGGGCGGGAAGCCGTCGAGCGCGTCTATCGCGACACGCTCGACGGACGAGCCGCCCCCGACGAAGGGCGAATCCTCTCGCTTGCGTAGCGGGCGTTAGTTCTCGGAGCCGACCTGCAGCACCAGTTTGCCGGTGTTTTCGCCGCTGAAGAGCTTGAGCAGCGTGCTCGGGAACGTGTCGATCCCCTGTACGACGTGCTCGCGTGAGACGAGCTTGCCCTCTTCGATCCAGCCGAGCATCTCCTTCGCGGCCTGCGCGTAGCGGTCGGCGTAGTCGAACACGAGGAAGCCTTCCATGCGCGCGCGATGGACCAGCAGCGACATGTAGTTCTTGGGGCCGCGCACCGGCGTCGTGTTGTTGTATTGCGAAATCGCACCGCAGATCACGACACGGGCCTTGCGCGCGAGATTCGCCAGCGCCGCGTCGAGTATGTCGCCGCCTACGTTGTCGAAGTAGACGTCGATGCCTTTGGGGCATTCGGCGCGCAGCCGCTTCGCCACGTCCTCGCTCTTGTAGTCGATCGCCGCGTCGAACCCGAGTTCGTCGACGAGGTATTTGCACTTGTCGGGACCGCCGGCGATGCCGACGACGCGGCAGCCCTTGATCTTCGCGATCTGTCCGACGGCCGCGCCCACCGCGCCGGCGGCACCCGAAACGACGACCGTGTTGCCGGGCTCCGGCTTCCCGACATCGAGCAGGCCGAAGTAGGCGGTCATCCCGGGCATGCCGAGGACGGCGAGCTGCGTCGTGAGCGGTGCGAGGTTCGAGTCGACCTTCTGCACGTCCGATGCTTTGATGCGCGCGAACTGCTGGATGCCGAAGGGTCCCGTGACGTAGTCGCCGATCGCGAACTCCGGCGCGGCCGAGGCGACGACGCGCCCGATCCCGACCGCGCGCATGACCTCGCCGATGCGCACCGGCGGAACGTACGAACGCACGTCGTTCAACCAGCCGCGCATCGCCGGATCGAGCGAGAGATAGATGACCTCGACGACGATCTCACCGGCCGCGGGGCTGGGGATCGGCTCGACCGTGCGTTCCCAATCGGTGTCCTTCGGCAGGCCGACGGGGCGCGCGGCGAGACGGAACTGACGATTCTCTTTCGTTTCCATGCGCAGCGTTCGATCCGCCCAAGGGTCAAAAAGGTTCGCGGTTCCGACTGGCCCGCGGAAGAACATTTTGTATACAGATTCGACCGCTCGCTTCGCGCACGCGCCGACACTGCCTAGCCGGCGAAGGGTGCCCGAACGATCTTGAAATCGAAGCACGTGTAGGATCTATGCCGAACGTGCACTTCACGGACGTCCGCGTTGCTCAGAAACTCCGCCGCGAAGCGGATTCCTTTACCTGGAGGCGCGACGACAGCATCGAAGATTCTGCCGTCCTCGTCATACGCCCGAAGCACCAATTCGCGCTGTACGAAATCTTCGGGAAATGTATCGAGAGAGCGGTACGGAGCGCAATCATGCTCGTGAATGAAAATCGGACCGACTTCGGCGTAGGGATTGCGATCCGGCAGCGGCTGGTATGACAGCAACAAGAAAACTCTCGCGAGACGTCGATATCCTCAGGCAGACACGGCAGGGCCCGGTGTCTCGCTGAACCTTGAGATCGTGACCGAACGCATCTCGGCGCGTCCGGCGCGCCTCCTGGGCAATCTCCACGGGAATCGGAACGTATTGTAGGGTCAGCATTCCGGCGGTCATCGACGTCTCCATGTCAGGTTTACGGTACCGGGACTCGCTCTCCACCGGCAATCATAATTTTGCTCTCGCATTCGACCACGCTTTTGGAAGCAACAGAGCGCTCGGCGCCACGCCGTCCACCGACGGAAGCTCCCAACACCGGAAGCAGCCGCAACGCGAGCCAGCCGAACGTTCCGCCGACGACGACCACGGCGAGCGGGTCGAAGTGCAGCTGCGGCGAGACGAACAGAAGCGGCCCGACGATCGCGAGCGCGAGCAGCAGCCGCGTGCGGTTCGGCTCGGAGAGCGCAGCCGCGGTGAAGCCGATCATCGGGAGCGCGAGCACGGCATCGTAGGCCCAGGCGTGCGGGCTCAGCGCGAGCCCGGCCAGGCACGCGGAACTGGCCGCCTCCACCGGCGTCGTGCGGCGCACCGCAACCGCCACCGCGCCGGCGACAAGCGCGGTGAAGACGACCGCGAACGGGACGCCGATGCCGGCACGCGCGAGCAGCGCCGGAATGCCCACGGCGAACGCGCCGTTGACGCCCAAATCGCCGCTCGCGTAGTGGGCGAGCAGCCGCAGCCACGTCGCCGCCCAACCCCAATCGCCACCGGCCGCCGCGACGCTGAGCACGTACCACACCACCGCGATCGCGCTCACCACGCTGAGTTCGCGCAGCCGTCCGCGGAGCATCAGCACGGCGATCAACGGGATCGCGTACGTCGGCTTGTAGCAGAGCAGGCCGATCGGGATCGCGGTCAGCGCAACCGAACGTGTCGCCATGCCGGCGATCGAGAGCTGCGCCAGCAACAGGCCGAACGGCGCGTTCTGGCCGATGATCGCCGCGGCGTACACGACCGGCGACCAGAGCGCGAACGTCGCGACCGCGGTCGCGCGAGGCAGCGCGTACGTGCGCGCCGCGACGAGGCCCGCCGCTACGGCGCATGCGAGCATCAGCACGGCGTTCACCACGAAGCTGGCGGCGAGCGGCAACGACGCGAACGGAATCAGCGCCCATGCGCTGCCCGGCAGATAGAAGAACGCCTGCCATGCCTGCGGGGGCTCGAGCAGCGCGCGCGTTCCCACCCGCGTGCCGGCTGCGACGAACACTTGCCAGTCGCCGCCGCGGTGCGCGATCGACCACGGCGCCGCGCACGCGACCAGCGCCGCGAACGCGCTCGACCACGCCCACAGCACCGCGCGAAGCATCAGGCTTCGGCGACCGCCGAACGGCCGGCGATCCCTAACTCGCGCTTCGGCGTCCGCATCAGCAAGTCACGAACGCGTTGCCGCATCGGCTGCTCAACGCCGTGGTACAGCGCGAAGCTGAGCGCGAGCGTGCAGCCGAACGCGAGCGGCAGCATCAGCGGATGATCCCAGCCGAGGAGGTGCCTGATCAAGGCGACGACGGCGAGGTGCGAGAGGTAGAACGCGAAGCTGGCCTCGCCGAGGCGCACGAGAATCGGGTGCGACAGCAGGCGCGAGATCGCGCCGCCGCGCCGCGCGAACACGAAGATCAGCGCGCACCAGGCCGGCATCGCCCACGCCGAAAAGCGCACCGAGAGCGGGACGACCGGTGAGACGTACACCGCCAGGCACACCCCCGCCAGCACGAGGATCTCGACGCTCGTCGCGCGGAGCCGCCACCGTTTTTGCGGGTCGCTGCGCAAGAACGCGATCCCGAGCAGCATCCCGACGACGAAGTCGACCAGGCGGCTCGGCGGGAACACGTACCACCGCCAGTCGTCCACCGCGGCGTGCTGCGGCCACAGGAACGCGATCTGGGCGAGCCACAGCGCCCCCGCACTGAAAAGGACGACGTGCGGCGGCGACGTGCGGAACAGCCGCAGCAAACCGAATGCGACGAACGGAAAGACCGCGTAGAAGAACGCCTCGACCGAGATGCTCCACGCCGGTCCATTGACGCCGAAGTAGATCGCGCCGACCGGGATCCAGCTCTGCACCAGCACGAGCTGCGCCGCGACGGCGTGCAGGCGCGTCTGCACGTCGACGCCGCTCCAGAGCGGGTTGGTTCCGAGGTAGACGAGCGCGGCGAGCATCAGCGGCATCGTCGCGAGGTGCAGCGGATAGATGCGGGCGATCCGCGCTGCATAGAACGCGCGGAGCGCGTCGCTGCGGAGGCGATCCCGGAATTCGCTGTGGTACGTGTAGGTCAGGATGAAGCCGGAGAGCAGAAAGAAGAACGCCACGCCGAGGTAGCCGAACGAGAACGTCACGGAGATGCGGCGCGTCGGCACGCAGTGCCACGAAAAAACGAGCAGCGCCGCCACGAACCGCAGCGACGTCAGCGGCAGGAGAGTCTGGCGCTGCTCCGTCATCGCCGCGCGTCCGCGAGCAAAGTGGGGCGCACGTACAGATCCGCGACGCGATCGGACGCGATGCGCCGCCACGTCCCGCGCCGCTCGCCGAGCAGGCTATCGAGCGCACCGTTCCGGCGCACGAGCACCGCGTCGATCCGTTCGCGGTCGAGGATCGAGGCCCAGCCCCGGTTTCCGTCGATCACCTCGCGGTAGTCGCGCCAGATCCGCGCCGGATACGGATCGCAGCGGCCGTCCATGAAGAATCGCGCAGGCTCGTTCAGGAAGATGCTGCACCACGCGAAGTCCTCGCAGAAGATTCGCGGCGGCGTTCGCGCCTGGGCGAGCAGGGCGCGGGCGGTGCCGAGCGGAAGCCCGTCGCCGGCCAGCGGAGCGTCGCGCCACGTGAGCACGCTGACTGCAACGCCGCACAGCGCGACCGCGGCGAGCGTCGTCCAGGCGAGCGCGTGCGACCTCGGGCGTGAGGCGGCGACGCGCGCAGGACGGCGTGGGATCGCGGCGAGCGCGATCGGCGCGGCGACGAGCGCGAACACCGGCACGTTTCGCACTGCGCCGAACAGCACGATCGTGAACGCGACCGCGACGAGCCGGTCGCGCACCGAGGTGCGCGCGCCGAACACCGCGAGCAGCAGCACGAGCGGCAGCGCACCGGCGACGAACGCGGCGCTGCTCGCGCTCGTCGCGCCCCACTCGCTGATCGAATGGCGGATCGGACTCGTCAGCAGCGCCGCGGCATACCGCGCCAAATCGAAGCCGAACGGCGTCGCGAGCGTCGCGGCGGCGCTCGCGAGCGCGAGCAAGGCGGAGCGGCGGGCGGCCGGCGACCACGCGCGATCGCGCAGCACCGCGGCCAGCGCGACGAGCACGGCGAAGGCCGGCGCGAGAAATGCGCTCGCGTGCAGGTTCGCCCACGCGACCGTCAGCGGAACGACGGCCCACGCCCACGGGCCTTCCATCTCCAGCAGCCACACCGTGGTCGCGAGGCAAGCCCAGCCGAGGACCTGCGTGCGGGCGCCGAACGACTGCATCGCCGCGAGCGCGCACACGAGCACGGCGATCGATGCCTTCGCGTCGGAGACGCCGCGCCGGCGGCACCGCAGCACCACCGTGCAGAGCACGACGCCGAACGCGAGCGCGCAGAACAGCGGCACGATCCAGCTCGCGCCGTGCGCGCTCGTCCACGCGAGCACCGTTGAGAACAGCCACTCGTGCGGCGTCCACGGCGCGCCTTCGGCAGCGAACGTCTCCGGTCCGAGCGCGCGCGGAATCGCATGGTCCCGCAGAACGCGCTCGCCCAGCCAGCGCTGCCACAGCAGATCGCCGTCGCCGCGCGGAAGGCGTATCGCCAGCGCCGCGAACCAGGCGACGACCGCTGCGACGCACACCCACGGCAGCATCGTCGTGGGATCGAGGCGCCTGCCCACCGGCGCGGCGTTCACCGTGCCGCGCCCGCGACAGCGGCGGGCGCAGGCAATGCGGCGCTTCGCACCGTTTTGCCGTACGCGACCGCGACGATCGCGAGCAGACCGCACGCCAGCCCCGCGAGCGTCGGCAGGCGCAACCACTGCATCATCGCCGACGGGCGCATCAGCGCGGCTCGCGAGAAGTCGCCCCAGCTCAGCTCCGCCAGGGCGCCCGGCGGGTACGCGTGGGGCACGAAGTGCACGGGCGCGGGGCCGAATCCGGCCACCGCCAGCCCGACGACGGAGAGCACGACGCATGCCGCGCCGACTCCGAGGGCCAAGCCCGCGCGGCGACCCAGCGTCAGCGCGCCGAACCCGCCCGCGAGCAGCGGCGCCAACCCGGCGAGCACGCTCGCACCCATGACGTTCCACGGTATCATCGCGAGCGCGAGGCCGGTCGACGCGAGCGTACGCACCCGCGGGTTGCGCACCGCTACGTAGACGATCGCCGGAAACGCGACCGCGATCTGCTGGAAGTGCACGTGCACGCCGCCGAACAGGGCGAACGCCGGCGGCACGATCACCATGACCGCTGCGTCGCCGTTCGTGGCACGGAGCCGGTTCGCGACGACGACGCCGAGCACGAGCATCACCGCGAACATCAGCTCGCCCCAGCGGATCGCGACGGAGACCCCGACGCCGAGCGACGTCAGCAGCGACGTGAGGCTGAACTGCCACTCGTAGGCGTTCGCGAGCGCGTGGGCGGGGACGACCTCGCGCACGTACGCTACGCACGCCGGGAAGCCGACGGCCGCGACGCTCGCCGCCCCAAGCCCGACCCCGCACAGCACGAGCGGCATCCGCGCCCGCGGAAAAACCGCGAACATTCCGACGATCGCGGCAAGCGCGACGTGCGGTTCGATGCTCGCTGCGGCGACGCACGCCGAAGCGCCGACCCACCGGCCGCGGCGCACGAGCAGCGCGGCGCCGGCGAGGGCCGCCAAGACGAGCGGCACCGGCTGGCCGACGTAGTACGTCACCGTCGCGGTGATCGCCGCGAGCGCGACGTTCAGCACGGCGCTCGATGCGCCGGTAACGCGCTGCAGCAGCGCGACGGCAAATGCCATCGACGCGATCAGCAGCGCGCCGTAGCACGCCGCGGCGAGCGGGAACGGCAGCAGCGCGAACGGCACGAACAACAGCAGCGCATGCGGCGGGAGCGGTGCCGGCAGCGCGACCGGCCGTAGGAACTCCGGCTCCGCAGGCGGCCCGGCCGTCACCTCGCAGCTGCGAAGCGGCTCTTCCAGATACGGATTCGCGCCGTGCGCGATCGCGCTCCCCGCGCAGTAGAACGCGCGGAAGTCGCCCATGAGATACGTCGGGCGATCCAGCGGATTGAGCGCAATCATCGCCGCCAGCATCGCCGGCGCGAGAAACCAATGCCAGCGTACCTTCATCTGCGGCCTACTGCGCGATCACCATCTGTGAGGTGCTCGACATCGGCATCGTAAGGTTGGGCATCAACGGGATCATGAACCTGAACGGATACGACGCCTGCACCGCGACCAGGCACCCCGGTCCCTGGTTCGCCGGGTCGGTACAGCCGTCGCCGCTGCTCCAGGTCGTCGTCACCGTCAGCGAGTTCGGGTCGATCCCGGGCGCCAAGCCGCGCACGTACGTCTGGATCGCATCGGTGGTCGCCGGGCATCCGGCGACGGTACAGCTCGAGCCCCGAACCATCGCATATCGGGTCCCGGACCGCGCCCCGTCGGCGACGAGATGATAGGTGTACAGCGCTCGGCCGAAATCGATGATGCCGAACATCAGCGTCAACGCCGCGGTGCTGACGACCGCGAACTCCACCAGCGCGTTGCCCCGCTCACGTGCGCTCATTGAGCGACGCGCATGATCGCGCGGCTGGTGATCGTTTGGCTCTGAGGGACCCCCGGGAAGTGCAGCAGCGATTGGAACGTTCCGGTGACGTCGACCTGCACGAAGACGAGCTGATGGCTGCTCGCACAGTCCGTCGGCTGGCACGTCGACGTCGAACCGTCCGAACATCGGCAGTATTGCGTTGCGGTCGCCGTCACCCCCGCGATGTTCCCAGCGTCATTCAGCGCCGCCGTCTCCATGCCGCCGCTCGCGTCCTTCGCGGTCCCCAGGTTTTGCGCGCCGTACTGGACGCCCGCGCGCGCCGCGTTGCCGACCACGATGCTGTACTGCGCGTATCGGCCGACTTCAATGAGCCCAATGAGCAGCAGCACCAAGACGGGCACGATGACGGCCATCTCGGCGAGCGCGGATCCCGCCTCGGCGCGCGCCAGGCGGCCGAGGATCTTCAGGCGCACGGTCTCACTCCGCCAGCACGGCGTAGCCGGTTCGCGCAAGTCCGCCCGTGCTGGGAACCGTCAAGCCGCCGCCGTTCATCCGGATCGACTTCGTGACCAGCAGCGTGATCGACGGCAGATCGCCGTTGAACGTGAAGTCGCACGACGGAGCGTAGAATCCGCCGGTCAGGTTCACCGTCCCGGACGAACCGTTCTTCGTGAAGCTGAAGCTGGCAGACGTGCTCGGAGGCTGGTAGTACACCATTCCCGCCGTCGGACCGCTGGCCGGCGCGGTGAGGATCACGTTGACGTTCCCGTTGTACACGACTGGGCTGCTACCGGCGTTGTAGATCGTCACGCCGGTGCCGGTCATGTCGCCGCTGGTCATTCCTTGGTCGAGCACGAACAAGCCCGGCGACAACGTCAGCGACCCGCTGAGCGGAACGCAATACTCGCCCGGTGGCAGGGGATTCGGTACCGGGAACGGCTGGCAACCGCTATGGAGCACGCCTTGATGGTTCAGCGTGAGATCGGTGAGATACGCGCAGCCCGCGATCGTCGGGCACGGATCGGTCACCGGCACGGTCTTCATCGGCTGCGAGAGCGGGTACGTTCCTCCGCCGGGCCCACTACCCACGTACCCGATGGTGCGAGCGTCGACGTTCGCCCCGCCGGTGACGACGAGACTTTCGTTGGTGATGATCCCGCAGGTCGGAGCGGTGATCCCGCCTCCGCCACCGCCGCCCAAGTCGATGTCACCGCCGAGCGCGTAGACGCAATAGATGCCGTTCGTGTTCAGCCTCGCGACCGCTCGAGCGCGAATCCACTGCGCCATTCCGAAGATGCCGTCGAAAAAGGTGGACAGCTTCTTCCGAACGACGACCTCGACCGCACTCGTGCTGCCAAGGTAAGGCCCGGACGTCGGCGGACCGACGGCGACGCTGACGGTTGCACCGCCGTCGTCGGTGAAGCCGTTCGCGCTCGCGTCGCTCTGCGCCGCGGACGAGACGTCGGCTGCGGCCGGGAACGCGAGCTCGCCGGCGGCCGCGATGGCGGCGCTGTCGGCTGCGGAGTGCGCGAGCCGCTCCTGATATCGCCAATAGCCGACGTCTACGGCGAGCGCCGCGCTCCCGCAGAGAACGACGAGAGCGAGGGCGAACAAGGGCAGCACCTGCCCGCGCTCTCCCGAGCGCGCAGTCTGCGCGCGCGCCGGACGTCCGAGCATCTTCAATCGCATCGTTCTCACTCCGCCAGGGTGCCATGGCCGGTGCGCGTCAGTCCGCCCGTGCTGGGAACGGTCAAGCCTCCGCCGTTCATCCGGATCGACTTCGCCACCAGCAGCGTGATCGACGGAAGGGCGCCGTTGAACGTGAAGTCGGACGACGGAGCGTAGAATCCGCCGATGAGGTTCACCGTGCCGGCGGCGCCGTTCTTCGTAAAGCTGCCCGGATTGCTCGGCGGCTGGTAGTACACCATTCCCGCCGTCGGCCCGCTGGTCGGCGCGGTGAGGATCACGTTGACGTTTCCGTTGTACGTCAGTCCGGCAGTACCGGCGTTGTAGATCGTGACGCCGGTGCCGGTGATGTCGCCGCTGGTCATGCCTTGGTCGAGTACGAACAAGCCCGGCGACAACGTCAGGGATCCGCTCAGCGCAACGCAATACTCTCCCGGCGGCAGCGGACTCAGGCCTGGAAACGGCTGGCAGCCGCTATGGAGAATGCCCGGGTGATTCAGCGTGAGGTCGGTGAGGTACGCGCATCCCGCAATCGTCAGGCAAGGGTCGGCAACCGGCACGCTCTTCATCGGCTGGCCGAGCGGGTACGACCCTCCGCCGGGCCCGTTGCCGACGTAGCCGATCGAGCGGGCGTCGACGTTCGCCTGCCCGGTGACGATGAGATCCTGATTCGTGATGATCCCGCAGGTCGGCGCGGTGATTCCGCCTCCGCCGCCTCCCCGCAAATCGATGTTGCCGGCCAGCGCATACACGCAGTAGACCCCGTTCGTGTTCAGGAGCGCGACCGCTCGAACGCTGACCCATTGCGTCATGCCGAAGATGCCGTCGAAAAAGCTCGTCAGCTTTTTTCTTACGACGACCTCGACCGCGCTCGCACTGCCGGCGTACGCGCCGGAAGTCGGCGGACTGTTTACGGCGACGCTCACGTTTGCACCGCCGTCGTCCGTGAAGCCGTTCGCGCTCGCGTCGCTCTGCGCGGCGGAGGTCACGTCGGCCGCGGCCGGGTACGCGAGCTCGCCGGCGCCCGCGATCGCGGCGCTGTCGGCTGCGGAGTGCGCGAGCCGCTCCTGATACCGCCAATAGCCGACGTCGACGGCGAGTGCTGCAGCTCCGAAGAGTACGACGAGAGCGAGGGCGAACAACGGTAGAACCTGCCCCCGTTCTCCCGAGCGCGTACGTTGCTCGCGAATCGTCTCCATCTCGGTTCCCTTCTGCCGGCGGCGTTCTAGCGGGTCAAGATCTCCGGCGTCATCACGAACACGACGTCGGTTTGATTATTCTGATAGCGCGTGGAACGGAAGAGCTTGCCGAGAATCGGCAGATCGCCCAGGCCCGGGATCTTGTCGACGAAGCGCGTCTCTTGGCGGCGCAGCAGGCCGCCCATGACGATCGACTCGCCGGCTCTCGTCACGACGTCCGTCGAGAGCCGGCTCGTCTTGAGCGCGGGGATCACGAAACCGTTGAGCGAGACGCCGTCCTGGAAATCGAGATCGGAGACCTCGGGCGCGATCACCGTCTCGATGTTGCCCTCGCCGAGGATCGTCGGCGTGACGACCAGCTTCACCCCGAAGTCCTTGTACTGAATCGCGATCTGCTGAGGACCGGTCGCGACCGGGATCGGAATCTGTCCGCCGACGAGAAATTCGGCCTGGCGGCCGGGCATCGTCACCAGATCCGGCGACGAGAGCACCCGCGCGTGTGAGTTCTGCAAGACCAGATTGAGCGTCGGCGCAAGCGTTACGGAACGAAACAGCGCGCCGAGCGTGAGGCCCCGTCCGGGGAAGATCGGGCCGGGCCCGCCGTTCGAGCCCACATTGGGGGACTCGACGACCGGGAACTGCGGGCTGCCGAGCGTGTAGGTTCCGTTTTGATTGAAGGTCGCCGACTGCAGGTTGACGCCGAGCTGCTTGAGTGCCGTCTCGTCGACTTCCATCACGTAGACCTTGATCGAGACCTGGCTGATGGTCGAGGTCTCGATGCGATCGACCACTTTTCCGTCGATGGCGAGGTACGGGCCCGCAAGCGTGCGCACGCGGCGCAGCACGTGCTCCGCGGTCGTGCGATCCGGCACCTGACCGCTGACGATCAAGTTACCCTTGACGTCGCGGTCGACGCGCACTCCCGCCGTCGCGGGCAAAGCCGCCAGCTCGTTCTGCAGCGGCCCCAGCGGGCGCGCGACCGTCACCGCGTTGACGACGGTGAACTTTCCGGCCGCGGCGACCGGCTCGAAGCGCGAGAGGACCTCACTGAGGTGAACGAGGTTCTCGCCGTTCGCGACGGTGCCATCGACGACGATCGAGCGATCCGCGGTGTCGACGTGGACGTCCGGGTCGTTGATCGCGCGCTGCATCATCGACCGCACGTCATCGAGGCTCTGTTCGCGAATGGTGACGTCGAACGTCCGGCGTCCCGCGCCGGTCCACACAAGCAGCGTCGTGCGCCCGACGGAACGGCCGCTGATCACGATCTCGGTGTTGCCGACCGCCATCACGCCGGCGATTTTCCCGTCACCGACCGCGACGCGCGTCAAATGCGGCGTCGCGACGCTGATCGATTCGCCCGTGCGGAGCTTCACCGGCGTCGGCGCGTCGGCGGAGACCGTGAGCGGCGCGGCAGTGACGGCCGTCACGCACAGGAACGCCAGTAACGCGCGAGATCGATGATGCAAAACGATTCCCTCCTGGAATGGGAGCGAACTCCCGTGTCCGCAGTATGCCAGAGGACGCCGTTGACCGTGCGTTGACGGACCGTAGACAGAGCGTCAATTCTGCAGACAACGGCTTCTCAGCGGCACGACGGGTGTGTACGATGCGGCCACGATGCACGTCAGCACTCGGCTCTCCATCCCGTTCCTCGCCGCCATGGCGGCGCTCGTCGCGCCCGTCACGGCGCAGAGCTCGAGCGTGCCGCGCGTGACGCGCATCACTCTCATCGCGACGCGCGTGGTCGGTTCGGAAGCGGTGCACGTCACCGGAACCGCTCCGGCCGCGCAACCGCTGGAAGCTGCGCTCTACGCGCGGTTCTCGCAGGATCTTCCGACGGTGCTCCTGAGCCGCCGCATCGTTTCCACGGACGCCGCGTGCCGTTACGACGCGACGCTGCCGATCGCTCCCGCCTTTTTTCGCGGTGCGATCGTCACCGTCTTCGTCCGCGCGTTCTCCGACGTCGCCGGCGCGAGCGCGACGATTACCGTCGCGGCGCCCAACATTCCGGCGCCGCCGGACGACATCCCCAAATCCGTGCACTAGCACAAGGAGAACTCTCATGGTAAACACGGTCAAGTCGATCAAGACCATCCTGGCCGACGAGTCGGGTCAAGGGCTCGCCGAGTACGGTCTCATCCTCGGGCTCGTCGCCGTCCTTTGCATCGCGGCAGTTCTGGTTCTGAGCGGCAGCGTCAAGGGCGTCCTGAGCAACGTCGGCAGCAGCATCTAAAGTGTCCGCGAGGTACGCCGTCGCCGCCGCACTGATCTGCACGCAGTGCATCGCCGCCGCGATCGTTCTGCACGACCGGATCGGCGATACCGTCACCACCATCCTGGCGATCTTCTGATGCTGCACACACTCCGCGACGACCGAGGACAAGGACTGGCCGAATACGGCTTGCTCCTCGGCTTCGTCGCGGTGCTGTGCGTCGCGGCGGTCGTCTTCTTCGGTTCGCAGCTGCTCGCATTCTATCAGAACGTCTCGACGAACTACCCATGAGTGCGGCAGCGATCGTTCTCATCGTCGTCACCTGCGCGGCAGCCGCATTCGACGTGCGCACGCGCAGAATCCCGAACGCCCTCACCGGCGCGGCGGCCGTCGCCGCGCTCGCAATCCATCTTCCGGCGGGGGCGCCCGCGGTTCTGCTCTCGCTCACCGCGCTGATCGCGGCGTTTCTCGTCGGGTCCGTCGCCTTCTCCGCCGGCTGGTTCGGCGGCGGTGACGTCAAGCTCGTCGCCGTCTGCTGCGGTCTCGCCGGTTTCCCCGGTGCGTTCTCGCTCGTGCTGTACGTCCTCGTCGCCGGCGCGATCCTCGCCGTCGTCACGGCGCTCGCCCGCGGCCGCTTGGTCGCGCTCGTGCGCAGCACGGCATCCGTCGCGGTGCACGGCGCGCCGACCGAGGCGGCGGCACTGCCGTACGCCGTCGCGATCGCGGGCGGCAGCATCGCCTACGTCGCCTCGTCCATGCTCCCGGTTCTGAGGTTGCCCTTATGAAGAACGCTCGTCGGATCCCACTCCTCGTCGGCCTGCTCTTGGCGCTCGGAACCGGCGTCCTGCTGCTGAACTATCTCGCCTCGCTGCGCGCGTCCGACGCGGCGGTTCAGACGAAGCGTGTCTTCGTCGCGTCACGCGACGTGCCGGCCCGCGCGCTGCTCACCGATACGTTTCTGACCGAAGTGACGAGGCCCGCGAACGAAGTCGACGCCGACGCGGTGACCGACCGCAAGCAGATCGTCGGCAAGTACTCGCTCATCACGATCCCGGCCGGCAGCGTGGTGACGAGCTCGAAGGTCGGCGCGGGCGGCGCGAACGCTCTCCCCGCGCGGCTTCCGATCGGAATGCGCGCGGTCAGCATCTCTATCGATCGCGTCAAAGGCGTCGCCGGCTTGATCCAGCCCGGCGATCGCGTCGACGTCATCGCGGTTCCGCCCCGCGTGGGCAGCGAAGTGCCGCGCGCGGCGGCGATCCTGCGCGGCGCGCTCGTCCTCGCGATGGGCAATGCGGTCGAAACGACGAGCGCGACGCCGAGCCCCGACAACCAAAACCTCACCACCGTGACCCTCGCGCTGACGCCGAAGCAAGTCGACCTGCTCGCGTCGGCCGACATCAACACGACGCTGCGGCTCGCGCTGCGCCCGCCGAAGGAGCCGATCCGCGCGTACCCGGCCGAGCAGCTCACGCTCGGTGTTCCCGACCGCGCGCCCGCCCCGGCGCCGGCCTACGCCCAAGCACCGCCGCCGGCTGCGGCGCCGGTCCCGCAGACGCCCGCCGTCGTCGCGGCCGCAAAGGCGCGGACTGCGACCGCACCGTCGGGAACCGTGCCCGTGATCGACCTCGACCAACCCGTCGGACACCAGTGAGCCTGCGAGTCGTCGTCGTCGTCGGCGCGAAAGGCGGCGTCGGCGCGTCGAGCCTCGCGATGAAACTCGTCGAGCAGCTCCCGTCCGCCGGGCCACGCTGCATCGTCGACGCGGATTTGGCCGGACGACGCGCGCTCGCCGTCTGGTACGACGTCGCGAGAGAGCTCGACCTCGGACGCGTCGCCGGCTCGCCCGCCGTCGCGACGAGGGGCCACCTCACCATCGTGGAGCTCGCGCGCTCGTACGAGGACGCTTTCGTCGTCGGCGCCGACGCGGTCGAGAAATTCGCCGCGAACCTGCCCTCGACCGGCCTCGTCGTCGTCGACGCGCCGCAGCCGTTCGCCGCCACGGTGCGCCCCTTCATGGTCGCTGCGGCGAAGATCGTCGTGCTGAGCGAACCGACGCTGCTCGGCGTCGGTTCGGCGCAGTCGATGCTCGCCGCGCTCGACCGCTTCGGCGTGCCGCGCTCGCGCATCGCGTTCACGCTGTTCGATCTGCGCAACGCGGCGGAACTGCGCGCGCGAGAGATCCAAGACTCGCTGAAGATCCCAGTCGCCGGGGAATTGCCCCCGCCGCGCGACCGCAACTGGAACCGCACGTTCGCGAAGTTCGCCGACGCGCTCGCCGCCGGGCCGGATCCGGGCCCGCTCGCCGGCCTGCGCGCGTCGACCGCCAACCCGATCGGCGACCGCCGCATCGAACCACGTCCCGATCCCGCGCCGCAGGAGACCCCGAGTTTCCTGGGGTCGTCGAGCGGGGCGTCGATCTTCAAGGCACCGCCGCCCGGCGTCGACGTCAGCGCGAACGAAAAGCTCAAGGCCGAGCTGCACGCCACGATGCTCTCCAAGATCGACTTTCTCGCCGCGGCGCGCGCGGACACCGACGAGAGCAAGCTGGCCGAGCTGCGCCAGCAGGTCAACACGATCGCCGACGAGTTCCTGGCCTCGCGCAGCGACGTCACCTCCGCCGAACAGGCCTCGCACATTCGTCACGAGGTGATGGAAGAAGCGCTCGGCCTCGGACCGCTCGAGAGCCTGCTGTACGAAGACGACATCACCGAGATCATGGTGAACGGGTACGCCGACGTCTACGTGGAGCGGCGCGGAGCGATCGAGCGGACCGCGAAGCGCTTCATCGACGACCGCCAAGTTCGCCTGGTGATCGAGCGGATCATCGCGCCGCTGGGACGCCGCCTCGACGAGTCCAGCCCGATGGTCGACGCGCGCCTCCCCGACGGCTCGCGCGTCAATGCGATCATCGCGCCGCTCGCGATCGACGGCCCGACGCTGACGATCCGGCGCTTCGGCACCAAGCGTTTCGGGATCGACGATCTGCTCGCGGTCGGCGCCGTCACGGCTCCCGTGCTCGACTTCCTGCGCGCGGCGGTCGAAGCGCGCCTCAACATCGTCGTCAGCGGCGGCACCGGCTCCGGCAAGACGACGCTGCTCAACGCACTCTCGAACTTCATTCCACGGCGCGACCGTATCGTCACGATCGAGGACGCCGCCGAGCTGAAGCTCGCACAGCCGCACGTCGTCCGCCTCGAGTCGCGCCCCCCGAATCTCGAGGGGAAAGGCGCGATCATGATCCGCGACCTCGTTCGCAACTCGCTGCGCATGCGGCCCGACCGCATCGTCGTCGGCGAGTGCCGCGGCGGCGAAGCGCTCGACATGCTGCAGGCGATGAATACCGGTCACGACGGCTCGCTCACCACGGTCCACGCGAACGCCGCCCGCGACGCGCTCTCGCGCATCGAGACGATGGTGCTGATGGCGGGCTTCGATCTCCCCGTGCGCGCGATTCGCGAACAGATCGCGAGTGCCGTCGACATCATCGTGCAGGTCGCGCGCCTGCGCGACGGCTCGCGCCGCGTCACCGGCGTGAGCGAGGTCGTCGGGATGGAAGGCGACATCGTGACGATGCAGGAGCTGGTGCGCTACAAGCAGCGCGGCGTCGACGCGCAGGGCAAGGTGCTAGGCGAGTTCGAGCCCTGCGGCGTGCAGCCGAATTGCCTCACCCGCTTCGAGGAGCTCGGCATCGCGTACGATCCGGTCACGTTCCACGTCTCGCCGATCCAGCGCGCGGAGGCGGCATGGCTGCGGTAGCCCCGATCGCGATCCTGCTCGGCGCCGTCGCGGCGATCGGGCTGCTCTTCACGTCGTTCTCCGGTCCGCTCTTCGCGTGGATCGGAAAGTTCGGTTCGCGCTTCGAGATCGACCTCGAAGCCGCCGGGATGCGCATCGAGCCGCAGCATTTCGCCTTTGTGCTCGCCGGCGTCTCGATCGCGCTGTGGGTCGTCCTTCTCCTGCTGGTGCGGCCGGCGCCGCTCATCGGCGTCCTGCTGTTCGGCGGAACCGCGGCGTGCAGCCTCGTCGGCGGGCGCACGTACTTGCGGCGCAAGCGCGTGCGGCGGATCGCGAAGTTCACCGACCAGCTCGAAGGCGCGCTGCGCACGCTCGCCGGCGGCGTCCGCGTCGGCCTGGGGATCCGACAAGCGCTGGTGCTCACCAGCGAGCAGAGCCGCGAGCCGGCGAAGTCGGAGTTCATGCGCGTCGTCGGCCTCAGCAACCTCGGCGTGAGCATCCTGGACGCGTTCGATCAGCTCGCGGTGCGCATGACCAACACGGAAACCGCCGTTCTCGCGCGTGTCATACGCGTGCAGGCCCAGACCGGCGGCGACCTCGGATCGGTCCTGGAAGGCCTGGCGGGAACGATCCGCGACCGCCGCCGCCTGATCCGCCGCGTCCGCGCGATTACCGCGCAAGGCCGCGCGACCTCGTGGCTGCTGGGTTCGCTGCCGCTGGGCGTCGGCATGTTCGTCCTCACGCAGGACGAGCTGCGCGACTCGATGCTCCGTACGCCGGTCGGCCAGCTCTTCTTGGCGCTCGCGCTGGGCCTGGACGCGCTGGCGATCTTCGCCCTCAACCGCATCACGAGGATCGACCCGTGAACCCGCTCTCGCCCTACGCGATCGCCGGCTGCGGCACGCTCTCGGCGTTTCTGATCGTCTTCTCGGCCTTCCCCGCGCGCAGCCCGATGGCAGCCCGCCTCAAGAAGCTGGAGCGCATCAACGAGAAGTCGGTTCACCTGCGCATCAAGCTCATCGACCAAATCGTCACCAAAGAAAAACAGTCGCGCCTGCAGCAGCAGCTGATCGAGGCCGGCTGGTACGGCGTCACGCCGGTGGCGATGTGGCTGCGCGGCATCGGAGCACTCGGGATCGGCGTCGTCGCGGGACTGATGTCGCTCCTGTTCTTTAACGCCAACCTGCTGGGTGTGCTGGTCGGCGCCTTCACGGCGCTCGTCGCGTGGCGCGTGCCCAACATCATGCTTTCCCGAGCCGTGAAGGCGCGCAAGGAAAGCATCCGGCGCGATCTGCCGGACTTTCTCGATTTTCTCGCGACCACCGTGCAAGCCGGTCTCGCGCTGAACGCCGCGCTCGTGCAGGCGACCGACGCGACGCGCGGCGCGCTGCGCGCCGAGCTCACCTCGATGCTGGCCGAGATTCGCCTGGGCCGCCCGCGCGCCGACGCGTTCAACGCGCTCGCCGAGCGCGTGAACGACGATTCCACGACGACGATGGTGACCGCAATCGTGCAGGCGGAGAAGCTCGGGTCGAACCTCAGCGTGGTCCTAGCCGAGCTCTCCCGGGAAATCCGCGACCGGCGCTGGATGCTCGCCGAAGAGAAGGCCGCTCAACTGCCGATCAAGATGATCCTGCCGATGGCGCTGTTCATGATCCCCTCGCTGTACCTGATGATCTTCGGCCCGGTCATCGCGCGCGTCATAACCGGTAAGTAATGGCGATTTTGATCGTACTGCTGTTCGCCGCGGCCGGCTGGACCGGTGCGGTGATCGCGCAGGCGTTGTGCGCCGGCCGGACGCCGTACGATGATGGTCCGGTGCCGATCGTGGTCGGCCGTTGGCCGTTCGCCGCGGTCGCGGGCTGCATCGGATTCGCCATCGCGCTGCGCGGCGAGCCGCCCGCGCAGCTCGCCGTGTTGGCGTTCGTCGTGCTCGCGCTCGCCGGATGCACGGCCGCCGATCTCGCCTGCGGCGCGCTGCCCGACGCGCTGACGCTGATTCCGCTCGCTGTGGTGGTGGCGTTCGGCGCGCTGACGCACGATTGGATGCCCGCGCTCGGCGCCGCCTTCGTCGCCCTCCCCTTCGCCGTGTGCGCGCTGCTTTCGCGCGGACGCGGGATGGGTTGGGGCGATGTGAAGCTGGCCGCGCTCGGCGGCGCGCTGCTCGGCGCGCGCGGCGCCGCCTTCGCGTTCACGATCGCCGCAGTTGCGGCGTACGTCGTCGCCCGCGCCACGGGCGGCGTGCGCCGCCCCGTTGCCTTCGGACCCTATCTCGCCGGATCGATCGCCGCTACGCTCTCCTTCACGAGGTCCATCTGACGTGCCGCTCCTTCGAAACAGCACCACCGGCAAGATCGTCGCCACACGCATCGATCATCTCTCGTCGTTCCTGCACCGGGCGGTCGGCCTGCTGGCGCGCACGACGCTGCGTCCGGACGAAGGCGTGTGGATCGCGTCGTGCCAAGCGATCCACACGATCGGGATGCGCGTCGCGATCGACGTCATCTTCGTCGACCGCGGAGGGCGCGTCATCCGCGCCGTCCAGGACGTGCGACCGAATCGCTTCGCGCTCAGCTGCGCCGGCGCGCGCAGCGTCGTGGAGCTCGGCAGCGGCGCGTTGCGCGAGGTGGACGTGATGCCGGGGGACTTGCTCGAGCTGGTCTGAGGATCAGCGCGGGGTCGCGACGATCGTGCGGATGACGGTCTCTTCTCCGCCGTAGCGCGTGTAGTGCAGCGCGATCAGGTACGTCGCGCGCTCAGTCGCGACCGGCAGCGGCAGAGAGGCGCGCGTCGCCCCGGGTGCGACGTCGGTCTCCGTGATGACGCCGCCCGTTTCGTCTTCGAGCTCGATGTGGACCGGACTCGCCTGTGCCATCAGGCGCAGGTTCAGCGGACGGCCGCAGACGGCGCGCCCCTCGACCGCGACGATGCCGGCAGCTGCGCCCATCGAGGCGGAGTCGATCGGCGTCACGCCTTCCGCGGGGAGATCCCGCGCGGCGACCGGCGCAGCCGGCGCACCTGCGGCCGGTGCGACGGCGTTCGGGAGGACGGCGACGCTCGAGACGGCCTTCGTCGCGCCGCGGTGCACGGTGATCTGCGCGGTCATGGGGAGCGTGCGGTACGCGCTCGGGACGGGCAGCCTGACGGTGCCGACGCGGGTGAACGGCGCGGTCGATACGATGGTGCCCTCGCCGTCGAGCAGTGCGATGGTACCGCGTTCGCCGACCGCGAGATACGATGCCAAAACCGTCTCCCGGCCGCCCGGCATTTCGTCGCGCCGCGCCGAGAACGACTGTACGCGCGCCGGAGCGGTCTGCGCGAGGATCTTCGGCTGCACCACCGGCGGCGCGCCGGCGCGCGAAGGCGCGGCAGGGCTTGCGTCGCGCGTGAACGCGAACGAGGCCGTACCCGCAAAGACCGCCGCTGCGCCGAGCACGAACAACGTGGCGGCGAGCTTCAACGCGCCTGACGCGGCCGGAGCAGGCGGTCGCGGAGCCTCGACGCGCAGCAGCATTTGCTCGGAGCGGATCTCGAGGAACATCGACAGGTACGCGCCCGTGCGGGGCGTCGTGACCGAGAACCGCGCGCTTCCGACGGAGCCCGCCGCCGCCACGATCGATCCCAGTTCTTCGATCGCGCCGCCGCGCCGCAGTCCCATCAGTCTCCCCGTCACGTCCGACTCGTTCGCCGCCAGCTTCAGCGCGTACCAGCTGCAGCGGTTACGGCGGTCGACACGCTCGACCCGAACGTCGGCCGCGACGCCGCCGGAGGCGAACTGCAGCACCGTGGCCGCACCCCGCCGCCTGCGGGGCCGGACGAGATCCTTTGCTTCGTACGGGACGAGTGCGTTCATGCGCTCGCCGCGGGCTCCGGCGCCCGTGCCGCGATGCTGGCGAGTCCGCGGCGGCGTGCCTCTTCGCTGTTGCACGAGAGCAGCGTGCGCACTGCCTCGCGCGCGATCTCAAACTCTCCGGTTGCCGCGTGGAGCTCCGTGACGCGGGTGAGTACCTCGATGTAGAGGGCCTCGAGCCGCTCGGCATGTCGTTCCAGAGAGGGTTCGGGGGCCTCCGCGGCAAGGACGCGGTCAGCGTAGATGCGCTGCGCGACCCGGTAGTGGTGCTTGGCGCCTTCGACCGCACCGCGCGCATCGTCGATGCGGCCTTGCTCGACGCGGTCGACGAATCGATGCACGTCGACCGCCACGGCGCGGACGTTGACGCGCACCTCGCCGGTCGTCTCGAAGTAACGCTGCGGGTCGACCGACGGCGCCGCCTCGACGATCGCGTGCCGGATGCGGCTCAGCGTCGTGCGCAAGCCTTGCAAGGCGACGGCATGGTTGATGCCGGGCCAGAACGCTTCCAGCAGCTTTTCGCGACTCGTCCGGCATTCCGGCTGCAGGATGACGAAGGCGAAGACTTGCTGGTCGCGGCGCCGCGAGAACGGCACAGGCCGCCCGGCGATTTCGCACCGAAATCGTCCGAACACGCTGACCGCCATGAGCGGTGGCAGCGTGGTGGTCGTCCGGACGTCGGCGTTCTCGGTGACGGGCGCCGCGAGCCGCGCGAGGATGCGGTACGGACGCAAACCGCTCCGCGTGCGCACGATCGGCAGTCCGAGCTGTTCCAGCCGCGCCGCCTCGTGCTCGACGCCGCGCCAGCCCCCGCGCAGCGCTTTGATGAACGTCTCGTAGGAGGTCGCGTCCTCGAAACCTTCGTGCTCGACGAACTCGAGCAGCAGGTGACCGTTGCGCTGACGCCACTGCGTGAATGCGTCGCACAGCGTGCGGCCGTTCTCCGCAGCGTCGCGGACGAGCCACTCCGTTGCGAGCGCCCAGCCGTCGGTGTCGTGGAGAAGTTGCACGATATCGTCGCGGTCCGCCGGGATGCCGTGCGCGGCGGCGAGCAGTTCGATCTCGGCGGCGTCGAAGGCAAGCGTGTCGTCAGTGCACGCGCGCGCAAAGCCGCGGGCGATCAGGCTCTCCACGCGAAGACGGCGCCGCGACCGGCCGACCAAAATCAGCTTCCGTTCGAGTTCCCCCGCGAAGATCGCGTCGACGAGCTCCGCGTACACCTTCGCGTCGATGCGGTCGATGTCGTCAAGAACGACCGTGTCGTGGGCCAAGCAGGTGGCGATCACCGACCGGAGCCACTCCGCGTCGACGCGCGCCGGAACCGAAACGTATGCCGCGGCACCCTGACTGCGCGCAACGAACTGCCGTGCGGCGAATGTCTTCCCCGAACCGATCGGTCCGCACAACATTCGAACCTGTGCGTCGCTCGCGGCATCGAGCCATTCGAGGACGCGCAAGCGCTCGACGCCGTTCGAAACGGCGCACGAGCGAACTGGCAGCCCAGGCGCCCGACGAACCAAAGCAGCCTCCATACTGGTGTACCCGGTACGTTCCTATCGTCACGGCACGCGACGTACCTGAGCGTTTCTGGGAACGAACCCGCCGATGTGGCATGGGTCACGCCCACGACGTTTGCGCGAAGGTGCCGAAAAATTGCGTTTCGTCGCTTTACCGGCTCACAGAGGCGGTGAAAGAGCGATCGACGTACCCTGAACTGATGGCGGACGGCCATTTGTGGTACGGCCTCGCGGGCCTCGTGCTCGTCGCAGCGACGGCGCCGCCTGCCGCCTACGCCGTTTCAGAGCCCGATGCAGCGCTGCGTTAGTGCGGTACCGCCTCGATCATCCCGTGGAGATGGACTGCTGCGCGTTCGATGTCGTCGTGCTCGTATTGTCCGGCCCTGCTTTCCGCAGAGAGTATCGCGCAGCGGTGGACATCCTGAAAATCCTCATACGGAAAACGATACCGTGCTTTGGTGTCCTCCGCGTACCCGTCATCGACACCTAAGTGCCATCTTCCGTATTCCGCGAATCCGTGCACGCGGATGAATTCGTTTTCGTCGTAGACGACTCGGCCTTTGTCGACGAGCTTTTCCGCATACTCGTGTGCCGGTCTGTTCAATGTCACTGCCATATCGGTTTACGCCCCTCGTTCAGCAACGACGTGGTCGCCCGCGCCATATTCCCAGCAAGACTCGCTTGGCAGCGTGCAAGAGAGGGGCCGGAGGCGCCTCGCCCGCCGCTCCCGGCTCGAACCTCGAGCAGAGGAGCCCGTTTTGGGGCCGCAAATCCGACCGCTGCCGTCACAACGCGGCCGGAGGCGATATGTATCAGTTCATGCGCGCGCCCCAGCCGCCCAGCAACGTTCGGGCCGGCCCGAGCGCGGGCACGACGCAGGCACCCCGCACGGCGGCGGCCATCCCGCACCGCTTGGCCTCGATCGACCTCGTCGCGCACGGCCGGCCGGCGACGACCGCTCCGCCACAGCACACGACCGCGTCGACGCACGTGATCCAGCGCCGGATCAGCTGGTGTCGGGCGACATTCGCTACGACAACGATCTCGCCAACCAGTTCGCCACCAACGATCCGCCCTATATCGGCTTCACCGATCCTCAGGTCAACAACCGCAGTATCGCCGCGAAGGGCGATATGAACGCTTACTATCCGCAGCCGGCACTTCGGATCGACGATCTCGACGCTCCAGCCGCCGCAGCGCCGGCGCCACACGCGGCGGCGTCCGATTCCGGGGACGAGTCGGACGGCGACGGTTTTCGGCTTCTTCGGCGCGGAAGAGAAGAACTATCGCGTCCAGATCACGAACGTCCCCGTGGCGAATCTCGGATACGTCATGCACCTTCCCTCACAAGGGATATGGAGCACGACGGTGCCGAAGGCGACCGCGCAAACCGCGATCAGACGCATCGCTCCGGATTTGAACACGAGCGGTCTCGGCGAGAACGTGCGCATCACCGTCCACGGGGTCCCTCGGATCTGGCCTTTCGGCTGCACGTGCTCGACCACGAGTTCGAGCATGTGTTCAGCTTGCTGAATCACGTCTTCGGCTCGTTGTACGATATGGACCACAAACTCGAAGCCGCCCGAAATCAACCGGTGTTGATTCGCGCCGATGACGACACGCTCGCGAAGGGCGACTACTACCGACGCATTTTAGGGATGACCTGGTACGCTGCGACGAGCGAGTTCCACGGCCGGCTCACCGCGGCACAAGATGACTTTCACCGCACGGCTGCCGGATCGTATCCGCGCCCGCGCGTCGACATCACGTCGCCGACGGAGGTCACCGTCACGGCGGTGACTTGACCGGCTTGGCGCACGAAATCGGAAAGCCCGAAAAAATTGGGCGATGACGGATTCGAACCGCCGACCCTCCCCGTGTAAAGGGGACGCTCTCCCGCTGAGCTAATCGCCCGCCGCTGCCGGCCGTCTTCGCCGTGCGGGAAGCCGGTCCCCGGACGGGGGAATACAGGAGCCGATGCAGCGCCGCGGCCCCGCGATCGACGATTCGAGACCGATCTGGCGCACGATGGGACTCTTCCTCGTCCCGCTGATGCTCAGCAACGTGCTCCAGTCGGCGGCGCAGACGCTCAACAGCATCTTCCTGGGCCGCATGATCGGCGTCTCCGCGTTGGCCGCGGCATCGGCCTTCTTCCCGATCGTGTTCTTCATGATCTCGTTCTTCATCGGGGTCGCGAGCGCGAGCTCGGTGCTGATCGGGCAGGCGTACGGCGCTCGCGATGAGGAGCGGCTCAAGGCCGTGGCGGGGACGACGCTCACCGTGGCAATCGGCGCCGGCGCGTTCATCGGGTTCCTGGGCGCAGTGTTTCTGCCCCAGCTGCTGCACTTGATCGGAACGCCGGCCGACATCTTCACCGAATCGCTGAGCTATGCGCGCGTGACGTTCTTGGCGTTGCCCTTGCTCTTCGTGTACCTCTCGTATGCGACGTTCGTGCGCGGAACGGGCGACTCGCGCACGCCGTTTCTGGCGCTGATCGTCAGCACGATCGTGACCCTGGTCGCGACCCCGGCCTTCATCGCGGGCTGGTTCGGCCTGCCCCGCATGGGCGTCGCGAGCGCGGCCCTGGCGAACGTGATCGCGAACTGCGTGGGCCTCGTCTACGTCCTGATCTCGTTGCGGCTCGAAAAGAATCCGCTCGCCCTGGATGCCTCGATCATCCGGCACATGCGGTTGGAACCGAAGCTGCTGGTGACCCTGCTGCGCATCGGGATCCCGACCGGGTTGCAGATGGTGATGGTCTCGCTCTCGGAGATCGCGCTGATCGCGCTGGTGAACCGCTTCGGCTCCGGCGCGACGGCCGCGTACGGCGCGGTCAACCAGATCGTCTCCTACGTGCAGTTCCCGGCGATCTCGATCGGCATGACGGCGTCGATCTTCGGGGCGCAAGCGATCGGCGCGCGGCGCTTCGAACTGCTGCGCAAGATCGCGCGCGCCGGGATCGCGCTGAACTGGGCGATCGCGGGCAGTCTGATCGCGGTCGTGTACGCGTTCAACGACACCGTGCTGGGCTGGTTCATCACCGACCCGAACGTGCTGCACACCGCGCACATGCTGCTCTCGATCACCCTGTGGAGCTACGCGGTCTTCGGCACGACCAGCGTGCTCTCGGGCCTGATGCGCGCGAGCGGAACCGTCCTTTGGCCGACGCTGCTCTCGATCGTGGCGATCTGGGGCGTCGAGGTTCCGGTGGCCTACGCGCTGGCGCCCCACTTCGGCTTGGCCGGCGTGTGGGCGGCGTACCCGATCGCGTTCTGCTCCGGCCTCGTCTTCCAGACGATCTACTACCAGGTGTTCTGGCGCCGCCGGCGACTGACGACGCTGCTCGAAGACGTACCGGTCGCAGTGACGTAGCCCGGCGCCGGAACGGGAAAGAGCGAATCCATGACGCTCCGCGCCAAGCCGCGCCTCGCGAGGTCGTACCCCGCGAACGTCGTGCTCGTGGTCCTGACGCTCTTTCCGGGCCTCATCAATACGAGCGCGATCGCGCTGGCCGCGCCCGTCGTCGGAGCCGATCTCGGCGTTTCGACCGACAGCGCGGCGACGTTGCCGCTGCTCAGCGACGCCGCACTCGCGTTCGGATGCGTTCTCGGCGCGGAGCTGACGCGGCGGTGTTCGCGCCGCGCGCTCTACTTCTGGCTGATCGGCGCGTCGCTCGCGACCTCGCTGGCCAGCGCCGTCGCGCCGGTATTCGGCGTGCTGCTGCTCGCGCACGTCGCGCACGGGCTCGTCGCGGGGATGCTGTTCCTCGTCACGCTGCCCCCGCTGCTGACGAGTTTCGGCAGCGCGAAGCTGCGCGAGACGGCGACCGTGCTGGTGCCGTGTCTCTTCGGTGCGGCGACGCTCGGACCACTGGTCGGCGGCCTCGTCGCGGAGCCCGCGCTGTGGCGGACGATCTTCGCAGCCGAAGTCGTCATCGCGGCGATCGCGTTCGCATTTGCGCGGCTGGTGCTCGAGCGCGCCGACGCGCCGGCCGCCGCCGACCCGGTCGACTGGTACGCGCTGACGCTCTCCGCGCTCGGCTCCGCGTTCGTGTACGCGGGCGTCGGTGCGCTGGCAGGTGCGAGCTGGCGAAACCCGCTCGCCAGCGGACCGGTCGCGATCGGAATCGTCCTTTACGTAGCGCTCCTCGCCGGCGAAGCGCGCAAGCCGCGACCGCTCGTTCCGGTGCGCGAGCTCGCCACCTCGGTCGCGCTGGTGGGCGCAGTCGCGACGGTTGTCGGCAGCGCGACGTTCTCCGCGCTCGTCCAGGGATTTTCGCTGACCCTGCTGCGCGTGGACGGCCTCACGCCACGCGCAACGGGATTCGCATTCTGGCCCGAGTTCCTCGCCGCCCTCGCGAGTGGGTTCGTGTTCGGCCGGCTCGTGACGACGAAGTGGGTCGTGCTCTGCGGCGCGGCCGGACTGAGCTGCATCGGCGTCGCGGCCGCGCTGGCGCGCGCGGTCGCGCCGGTCGACGCGGGCTCGGTGGGCCCGCTGTGCGTCATCGCCGGATTCGGCGCGGGATTGAGCGTTACGCCGGGATTGTTTCTCGTGACGCTTTCGTTCGAACGGCCGCTGGTCGGGCGCGCAATCGCGTTGCTCAACCTGTTTCGCTTGACCGGCGGCTTCATCAGCGCGCCAGGCGTCGAGCACACGATCGGCTCGCGCGCGGGCGAGCACCTGCGCGCGCTCGATCCGGCGCTGCCCGCCGCGCAGGCGGAGGAGGCGGTGCGCGCGTTCGCCACGGGCGCGGCGGTACCGTTCACCGTGCCGGTCGACCTGCTGCGGCAGGCACTCGCGCTCGGCATCGCCGATTCGTACGCGATCGTGCTGGTGCTGGCGATCCTCGGTGTCATCGCGATCGGCGTCGTGCTGGTGACGACGCACGTTCCGCTGCGAGCACCCGATCTCGCACGGTTCGATGCTGGAAAGCCGGCGCTCGAGACGCCCGCTTTCGCCGCTCGCGCTTAGCAGCAACCTGCTAGGCTAGGTGCCGGCGCCGCCGCCCGTGCGCAGGACGTACTTGAGGATGACGCGCTGCAGCGTGGAGTTCGCCGCCGGCGTGCCGTAATTGAGGAAGAGCTCGCCGTCGCTCTTGAAGCGGTGGTGGAACGATCCGGCCAGGTTCACGCCGGGGACCGCGAATCCGCCGTTCCCGCTGATCGCGCGCAGCGAAACCGAGAAGTTCGTGTTGGCGTCGATCGACTCACCCAGGGTCAGCCGGCGCAGCCACTGCCCGTCGGCCGCGCCGGTCGGCGCGCGCTCGCGGGTCCCGGCGATTTCGCCGGCCAAACTCCAGCGCGCTCCGAGCGCGCGCTGTGCCGTGAGGTCGATCTGCTGCAGGTAGACGTCGCCGAACGGGCCCCAGCTGTACGTCGCGTCGGTCGGCGCCGGCGTTCCGTCCTTCCAGCCCGCGGTCAGCGAGTGCTGGTTGTACGACCGCGTCACGCCGCCGGTGTAGTACGGATACCCGACGAGCCCCGAGTCGTACGTGCGCAGTTCGGAGACGAGGGGTCCGCCGTTGAGGTGCAATCCGTTCTTGAACTGCAGGTCGAGCGAGGCGTTCGCGTCCGCCTGATGAACCGCGCCGCTGCCGTCGATTGCGCGGTCGCCTTCCAGGAAGAGGTCGAGGCGCTTGATCGGACCGTTCGGCGCGAGCGTTCCGTTGAGGTCGACGAAGATCTGCGGGCCGCGCAGGTCGGCGTTTTGCGTGTAGCCGAGCACCGGCGAATACTCCGGTCCGATCGTCCGGTAGCCGGTGTAGATCTCGTAATTGCGCTTGTGCACGTCGACGAAGTCTTCGCTCTTGTACGCGAGACGGTCGTCGCGCACGAACGTGCCGTGCTCGTGCGCGTAATCCATCGCCCACACGAAACCCGTGTTGTTGTTGCGCCCGCCGACTTGACCTTGCCACGTCTGGTCGACGCCGGCGCGCGGATCCTGCGTGTCGTTGCCGGCGGCGTGATGCGCCAGCACGCCGTCGAACGACCACAGGAACGAGCGGCTGGGTGTGGCGTGCTTGAGCGCGAAGACGTCGTCGTCGAACCCGTTGCCGCGCGCTTCCAGCACGCCGAACGACTGCAGTCCTTGCGTCCCCTCGAATTTCAATCCGCGGTCGAAGGGACCGATCGACGGCGAGTACCAGATCCGATTGGGCGGCGCGTTGATGCCGTTGAGGGATACCGGATCGAAGAAGTTCGCGCCCTGCGAGAAAAACGGGCGATACTCGTTGAGCGCACGGCGAAACTCTTGCGGCGCGATCGTCTGCTGGTCGATCTCGACGTTCGAAAAGTCCGGGGCGAGCGCGCCGACGAACGAGGCCGTGCCGGTGAGCGGAACGACGACGTCGGCGCCCAGGTTGCGCGCGCCGGTGGCATTGAAGTTCCCGAGCGCGTCCTGGAAGCGGCGCCGATCGTCGCCGACGCTGGTGAGCGCGTAGAGTTCGGCGCGCGGCGAGCGGCGCTTCGCGACTTGCCCACGCACGTGCAGTTCGGTGAGGTGCGGCCAGAAGCGGGCGTCGGCGAATTGCGGGAAGCTGTTGGTTCCGCCCCCGCCGTCGCTCATGATGGGGTCGTAGGCCCAGCTCTCGTTCTCGTTGGTCGCGGCGCAGCGGCGGATGAAATTGAAGCGCCAGCTCTGGACGGCGGTGCTCGGCGTGCGCAGCACCGAGAGCGGGATGACCATCATCGCGCTCCAGCCGGTCGAGGTCTGCGTCGCGACCGCGGTCCACGGCGGGGCGTAGCGGGTCGACTCCGATGCTTGCTGGTACCGCGTACCGCGCGGCGTCGTCATGAAGAAGTAGACCTGGCCGGCGTTGGCGCTCGGATCGATGCCGATCCCCGCGAAGTCGTCGAGCCCGAAGCCGACACCGTTGGCGCCCTGGCTTGCCGTCACCGGGACCCCCGGCTGGTCCAGACGCATCCCGACGTAGAGGTTCGTATCGTCGTAGAGCAAGAGGAACCGGGACGGGCGCGGACTGCGCTTCTGCGTCGTGACGACTTCGAGATCGCTCGCGGCCACCGCGTTTTTCCAGGCGGGGTCGCTCAAGGAGGGGTCGAGCGCCGGCGGTTTCTCCGTGCGGACGGCGACGAACGTCGCCGACGATCCGGTCGTGGCCAACGCCGGTTGGGCGGTGGCGACAACGGAACAGAAAGCGACGGCAAGCAGAGTTCGCAGGCGCATGTTTCCTTTGTACGACAGCCTGCTCCGGGTTGTTTCGGAGTTCAGCGCCCACCTTCCGCAGTGTCTTAGGCGGCAGGGTGACGCTTGCTTGATTCAAAAACCGGACCGAATGCAATCTGCCGCCGCCCGCCTCGCCATGGGAACCCTAGGAGCGATCGCGGGCGCCGTTCTGGGCGCAATCGTCTGGGCCGCGATCAGCACGGCCACCGGGTTTCAGATCGGCTACATGGCCGTGCTGGTCGGCTTTCTCTCGGGATTCGGGATGCGGGTCCTCGGCGGCGGACGCGACCGGCCGGACGGGTACATCGCCGGAGCGGTTGCTCTCGCCGGGTGCGTGCTCGGCAACCTCCTGATGATCGCCGCCGAAGTCGCGAACCACTATCACAAACCGCTCCAGACCGTCGTCCTGCGACTCCTCACCAGTCCGGGAATGAGCCTCTCGCTGCTGCAGGGCGGCTTCGGCCTGATGGACGTGCTCTTCTACGGCATCGCGGCGTACGCGGGCTACCGCACCGCGCTCAAGCCCGGCCCCCAGCGCACCGCGCCGCCGCCGGTCCAGCCGGCTCACGAGGCGCCGTAAAGCGGATCAGCCGGCGACGCCGCGCACGAAGAGCCAGGTCACGAGCGCCGCATCGAGCACCGCCGCGCCCAAGAGGGCGAACATGAGAAGCTCGAAGCCATTCGCGCCGCCGATTGGCCGGCGCGGCTTCGCTCGGGCGCGCCCGCGTTGCGCCGGATGAAGCCTCACGTCCATGCTGCTTCCTCTCGAAAAAGGCCGGAGTTCGCTGCCGGTAATCTTCTCTATCGGCAAAACCGGTGAATTGGGTTAGCCGGGGACGCGTTGAAGCGAGGCCGAACGGGCCGCAATGGCAAGCGGGAAAATGACGCGGCCAGGCAGGGCAGCCCTGGCGGCGGCTGTCCTCATCCCATTCGTCGCGGCGCTATGGAAAGTCGAGCCGCCGTTCGCCGACGACGCGCTCTTTGAATACTACGGTCGGGCGATCGTCCACGGCACCCGCCTGTACGTCGATCTCTGGGACAGTTCTTCGCGTTTCGGACGACCGCTTCCGCGGTTTGCGACACGCCGTTGACCCGGTTGCATGCGCACGACCAGGCAGCGATCGGCGAACGAGTACGGCAATTGCCGGTTCGCACGCGGTCGTCAGCATCGATGACTACGCGCCGGCGATATATCTCGCGGCAGATGCCGACGGTGGGGACCCTTCCTCGCTTATCCCACGCAGTTTTGCGCCCTTCCGACGGACGCTCGACGAGCCCCGTGCTTCTCGTGCACAGCGAATCGGCTGCCCCGTTCGCCGTCCCCCGCGGCGCCCTCGATTGCGGCCGATATGGGACGTGGTCGCTTTATGCTCTCTGGGATGCCGGCCCGCAAGCGCGCGCGAAATGCGTCGCGGCAGCGCAGCCGAAGGCCCAGGAGTCGCGCAGCGATTGAGACGGCGGATCGGGATGGGCGCGCTCGCCGCAACCCTGCTGGCGACGGCATGTTCGCGCGCAGCGTCGACATCGGCGCCGGCAGGGCGCACGCTGGTCATCGCGCAGCTGAGAGAACCGAGTTCGCTCAACCCGCTCTTGATCGACGGCAGCGTCGCCGAGAATCTCGGCGCGCTCGCATTCTCATACCTCGTCGCGATCGACGATCGCGGTCGCCTCGTCCCCGACGTCGCGACGGCGGTCCCCACGCTCGCCAACGGCGGAATCGCGCGGGACGGGCGGCATCTCACCTACCATCTGCGGCACGGCGTCCGCTGGGAAGACGGCGAACCACTGACCGCGCGCGACGTGCTCTTCACGTACCGCGCGGTGATGAATCCGCGCAACGACGTCCCGACGCGGCTCGGCTTCGATCAGATCGCGTCGATGGCGGCACCTGATCCGTACACCGTGCGGGTCACGCTCAAACGGCCGTTCGCACCGTTCGTAACGTATTTTCTCGAACCCGAAAACTTTCCGATCCTCCCCGCGCACGTGCTCGAGAAGCTCGGCGAACTCAATAGTTCCGCGTACAATCAGCACCCGGTCGGATCGGGTCCGTACCGAGTCGTCGAGTGGAAGCGCGGCGACCGCCTCACGCTGGCCGCGAACCCGACGTACTGGCGCGGGACTCCGTCGTTCGAGAGGATCGTCGTGCGTTTCATTGCGAACGAAGAGACGATCCTGACCGGCCTGCGCTCGCACGAGCTCGACGCGTCGTTCGACGTCAGCCCGGCAAGCGAAGAGCTCGCGCGCTCGCAGCTTCGCGACTCGGTGGTCGGCACGTATCCGATCTACGGGTTCGGCGCGCTCATTTTCAACACGCGGTCCGGCGTCGTGAGCGATGCGCGCGTGCGCCGCGCGATCGTGCAGGCGATCGACCGTGAGGGCATCGTGCGCAAGGTCAGCCGTGGTGCGCTGAGCGCCGATCGGGCGCCGCAGGGCTTGTTCGACTGGGCCTACGCGCCCCAGGTGCGTCAGCCGGGCTACGACCTGCAGGCGGCGAGCGCGCTGCTCGAAGCGGCGGGATGGACACCGGATATCCACGGCGAGCGCTGGCGCGCCGGCCGTCAGCTGCAGATGGACCTCGCGTACGACAACTCGTCGGCGGTCGCGCGCGGCGCCGCCGTCGCGATTCAAGATCAGGTCGCCCACGTCGGCATCGACCTGCGGCTCAAGGGATACACGCCCATCCTCTTCCACGCGCTCGGCGAGTACGGTCCGCTCGCCGGCGGACGCTTCGCGCTCGCGCTCGACACCGTCCTCACGGGCTACGATCCGGAGACGTCGTGGTTCTTCCGCTGTGACCAAGCGCCGCCGGCAGGCTCGAACTACTCGCGCTACTGCGACCCTGCGGCGGACGCCGCGCAAAACGATGCGCTCGTCACGTTCGACGAGGGGCGCCGCAGCGCCGATTATCGCACCGTCCAGACACGCGTCGCAGCCGACGTCCCGGTCGCCTTTCTGTGGCGCACCGCCGGACTGTCGATCACACCGGCATCGCTGCACGGTCTGCAGCCTTCACCGGAAACACCGTACTGGGCCGCGTGGAAGTGGACGCCGGCTACGAAGTAGCAGCGCGGCCCGCGTTCGCGATACGCTGCTTCGCCAAGGCGTAGAAGTCCGGGTTCGGCTCCGCCGCAAATGGACGGCGGTCGAGTTCGATCGCCGCGACCGAGGCCGAGCACAGACCGCCGAACGGTTCCCAAACGACATCGCCCTCCGCGGTGCACGCGATCACGATGCGCCGCATGAATTCGAGCGGCTTTTGATTGAGGTGTACCGTGGCGTTCTTGCCCCGGGTGTGGACACGCGGGGCGGAGCGCTTCGCGTTTCCTTTGAACCGCTCGGTGCCCGCCAGCGGCGGATGCGCCCAAACGTTGGTCACCGCGTGCTGGTGGGTCCACGGATGGCGCAACGCCGCCCACTGCTCGCGCGTCACCGGCGAATCGCCGTCGAGCGAGTAGTACGGCCGGCCCTGCGGATCGCCGTGCTCGTTCGCGTACTCCACGAGCAGCATCATCTCCTCAGCAGGGGGGAAGTACCACAACCAATCTTGCGTCAGATACTTTCGCGTTGCAGCGTTCTTTACGCCGCACGCCGTGTTGGCAAGAGAGAGCGCAAGTCCGGCGCGCAGCCACTCGTGGCGCAGCCACTGCCGGGCGGACATCGTCCCCTCGGAACTCGCGAATGCGAGCTTGCGGCGATAGAGCACGCAAATTTCCGTCACCACCGGAAATTGCCGGATCGTGTCGCCGTTCACGTTGCCCGCGACGTGCGGGATGCCTTTGTCCCACACGATCGTCTGCACGTAGTCCCAGCCGAACTCCGTCAAGAGCTGATGCACCGTCGCCCAACCGACTTCGGTGTTCCAAAACCAGAGCGTCGTGGCCGGAGTCGCACGCCGGGACCACGTCTCGACGTGCGGCCGGTACCATGCGGCCAGACCGTCTGCAATCCGCGGGTCGTCCGGAAATCCACCGACCCCGTAGGCACCGTCGGAAACGATCGTGCTGGGGTCGGGCCAGTCACGATAGGCGTCCAGCGCGTCCCCGTGATACAGCACGTTCGGGCCTCGCGACTACCTTCCGTCCAACGCTCGTTCGACGGCCTTGAGTCCCGGGCGGTGGGCGCCGATTCCGGAGCCGCCGTTGTAAAATGCGGCAAAAGCGATGCCGTCGGGACGATGCTCGACCCAGGTGTGCGAACCTTGAATCCCGCCGTTCTTTCCATAGAAGACCGCGTCCGGATTGCCGCCGACGTGATAGACGACGTCCCAGCCGAGCCCGAACGCCGAACCGTTCGCTCGCGGGCGAAGCGGCGCCGCAGGCGGCGCGAGCATCGCTGCTCGTGACGCGGGCGAGACGATCTTTCCCGCATCGTAAGCAACCACGACTCTGACCATGTCGACCGCTGAGAGGATCCATCCGCCGGCCGGCGTTCCGCCTTCGACGCGCTTGTTGACGACGACGCCGCGGTTCTCGTCGTAGCGCACGGCTTGACCGGCGATCGCCGCGTGCATTTCCAGCGACCCGAATCGCGTGACGCCGGCGGGCGCGAAGACGTTGTCGCGCACGAAGTCGATATACGTTTGGCCGCTCGCTCTCGCGACCACCGCACCGAGCACGTTGAAGCCGGCGTTGGAGTACGCTTGATGCGAGCCCGGTGCAAATTGAAGCTCGGCACGCGCCGCCGCTCGTGCGGTGTTCATCGGGTCGTCCGTCGCCGCGTTGACGTCGTACGGCAGGCCCGACGAGTGGTTCAGCAGCTCTTTGATCGTGATGCCGGCCGCGCGCGCATCCGCGACGTCGACGATGCCCAGAAACGAAAAGGCACGCATATCCAGGGTCAGCTTCCGCTCGTCGACGAGTTTCATGACGGCCATCGCGGTGATCGGCTTCGAACAGCTCGCGAGCGCGAACATCGTGTCGGGTCCGACCGGCGTCGCCGTCGCGAGGTCAAGCCGATCCGAAACCCTTCACGTCGACGATGCGGCCTCGATCGGCGACCGCGAAGCCCGCCCCCGGAGAGTGAGCTTTTTTCACGACCGCCGCCAACGCCGCATTCGCAACCGGGATGTCCGGATTCGCCGAGGCCGGAAGCGCCAGGCTCAGCAACGTTCCAAGGACCACGCCGGCAACGACAGTGTATCGCACGTCGCCCGCTTCTTTTGGACTGTGCGGCCATTCCTTCAGCCTAACGGGACGTTCGACGGTGGCAATGGGACTTGAAGCCCCGCGCGCGTCCCGATAGACTAGCGGCGGAGAACGCGATACGAAAACGCTTGGCCTTGCATCGAACGGTGTATTTCAAAGGGTTGAGGGTCATCGAGTTCGGGAGCGGTTAGTTCCCGTATCGTCGTCTTCACCGCACTCGCTCTGCGTCGTGCGGCGTGCCCGATACTTTGCACGTGGAAGAGCTTGTCCGGCCCGCGCACGCCCCAGAGCACGACCTGCCTGTTGATCGGTAAGACGCCCACTTGTTGGAGCAACAGCGCCTGCGAGATGTCGAGCGCCGGCGGGATAGGCTGCGCGCGGGTAGATGACGGTCTCGGCGACTTGGCCCGGCGCGAGGTGGCGTACGTTGCCGGCGCGGTCGAGAACGAGCGCATCCTTACTGGACCAGGGAGCGGCCTGCTTCATGGCGTCGACGAAGACGCCGATGCCGCGAAGCGTCCGTCGGTGTGCAAACATCCTGCGGCGATCGCTGCGAGCGCCACGGAGGTCAGCATCGTGCGGAGCGGTACTGACACGCGATTCCCTTTCGAACCGAACGTGGCTGGGAGGACACGCGCGGCCAACGCGGGCGGCGGCAACCGCGATCGCCCGTCGTCAGTGTCCGTTTCGAAACGAGGCATCCGAAACGGACCAAGGTCGCCTCGGCAAATAATCGAAGTCGCGGTCGTTCAGGCTGATGGACGACGCGACCCAGTTATCGGTGGTACACAGCGGCACTTTTCCGGCAGTTATGCGAAGTCGGGCAACCAGCCGAGAACGCGCGCCGTCATTTGGGTGCGGTTTTGAGATTCCGTTTTAACGAGGAGGCGCTTCGTATGCCACTCGACGGTCGTGCTGGAGATACAGAGCTTCCGCGCGATCTCCGCCGACGGTGCGCCATGGATGATGAGCGCCAGCAATTGCAGCTCCCGCGCGGTGAGGCCGTATCGGGTCTTGGTCACGTCGAGGATCCGATTGCGGTTGACCCGCCACAGCCAGCAGGCGAAGTATTGGCCTGCGCTCGAGCCCTCCAACGCCGTAAGTCCGACGACGATGTCCGGTTCGATGAGCGTCATCGCCGGCTGGTTCGTGCGGAGCGCGACGACGGCTTTGCGTCGGATGATCCGCACCAGCAACTCCGGTAGGCACCCCGGTGCCGTGGGGCCGAGCCCTTCGAGCAGTTCGCGGAGTTCCGTGCGGTGATCGCGCGCCTGCAATTTTCCTTCGCCGTTCACGACCATCGCGAACGGCGCACCGAGCTGTTGGACATATGACAATGCGAAGGAAGTAGTGTTTGGATCGTTGTCCGGTTTATGGTAGCGACCAGCTTTTGCAATGCGCTGCTCCATAACGCCCTTTCGCTCTAGTTATAGCGTTCGTGCACCCCCCGACCTCTTACCGACTCGTCGACAGGAATCAAACGGCCGGAAGGTTCTTTTCATCGCCGCCCTCCCGACGTGGAGTTTATGTGAACCCCTGGTCTCGGTAGTTATTCGGCGTGTGAACCAATGGTATCGTTGCGCAACAATTCTCTCGATAATCGCGAGGATAGCAATGCGCAACCGATGCGGTGTGTTTGCGGTCACCGCTGCTCTCTTGTTCTACGCAAACTGCGGGATCGCTCAAGCGGCGCTCCATCCGGGCGACAAGGTCGACGTACAAGTGTACAACCACCCAGAGCTATCAGGGGTCCGCACGCTCGACGCGATGGGGAACGTCTCGGTGCCCGTCGCAGGAACCGTCCCCGCTGCGAATCTCGAGGCGCGTGACGTCGCCGAACGCATTCGCACCAAGCTAGCTCCGTACGTTCGCAAGGTTTCGGTACAGGTTCGGCTCGAGACGCAAAGCGAATCGATCTTCGTTGCCGGCGGACCCGGTGGTTCGGTGAAGTTCGTTCCCGGCGAGACGCTCTCGAGCGTCGTCGATCGCCTTCAGACGACGCTCGTTACACCGCAAGCGCAGAGCGCGGCGGAGAACTCCGCCGTCGTGCGCGGGTCTGATGCGGTGGATCTGTTCAACGGCGCGGTAGACTTTCGTCGCGTGAGCTTGATGCGTGACGGTACCGTCATGGGTCCATACGACCTACTCGCGCTGCGCGCCGCGGGCCAATTGGGTCCAGCGCTCGCGCCGAACGACACTATTCAGCTCGTGAACAAGCCGATCGCGGTGACGATCACCGGAGACGTGCAGCATCCGGGGATCGCCTACTTGCGCGAGGGCGAGTCGCTCGCTCAGGCGCTGGCACAGGTAGGCGGTGCCTCACCGACGACGGCATCGGAGAGCGGTATCATGCTCGACCGAGGCGGCGCCGCGAATCGCGTGTCGCTGGGCGGCGAGCAGTTCGCTCAGGCGGCTCAGAATGGCGACCGGCTGTTCGTTCCACGCGCGCCGCACGTCGACGTCGTGGGCAATGTGGCGAAGCCCGGCGATACCGTGCTGCGCGGCAGTCCCACGCTGGTGAGCGCCATCTATTACGCTGGCGGTCCGGCGCAGTATGCGAACCTCAAAGCGGTCCAAGTGATTCACGGTTCCAATCGGAACACGTACAATTTGGACGCCCTGCGTAAAGGCCGCGCCGGCGAGAACCCGACGCTCTCCGACGGCGACGTCGTGCTCGTTCCGCAGGGAAGTACGTTCGACTTGAACCAGGTGTGGTCGGCGATCGGTGCCCTTGGCCTGTTCGGGTTGCGCCTGTAATGACGGCACCGGTCATCGCCTACCGCGAGAACCTCGCCTACCGCAGGCGCAAGCGTGCCCTCGACATCGTCATCGGCGCCTCGGCGCTCCTCCTGGTACTGCCGATCCTCGTCCTTGCCGCCATCGCGATCCGTCTCGAAGACGGCGGAGCGATTCTCTTCCGCCAGCGCCGCGTCGGTCGTTTCGGACGTGTCTTCACGATCTACAAGCTGCGTACGATGTGCAGCTCGGACTGCGTCGACGCGCTCTCTCCGACTTCGGGCACAGACGCTCGCGTGACGCGGGTCGGCGCGCTCTTGCGCAAGACCTCGATCGACGAGCTTCCGCAACTCTTCAACGTGCTGCGCGGCGACATGTCGGTGGTCGGGCCCCGGCCCGAAATGCCTTTCATCGTCAAGCGCTACGAGCCGTGGCAGCACTTGCGGCACCTCGCGACGCCCGGAATCACCGGACTGTGGCAGACGACTTGCCGATCCCGCGTTCCGCTGCATCGCCCCGAAGCGACGCAGATCGACCTCGAGTACCTGCGGACCGCGTCGACCAGCACGGATAGCCGCATCGTGCTTCGCACGTTTCGCGCTCTGCTGCATGCCGACGGAGCCTATTAGGAGCCCTTGTGACGATTCCCAAGACTATCTGCATCATCGGCACGGGTTATGTCGGGATGGCCAGCGCGATCGGATTCGCGGAACTCGGCCACCACGTGTACGGCTACGACATTCTGCCGGACCGCGTCCGCGCGCTCCAGCGTGGAATCACGCCGTACAACGAAGCCGGGATCGAAGAGCCGCTCCAGCGACATCTGGGAACAGGACGGATCGCGTTCGTCGAAGACTTGGCCCAAGCCGCGGGCAAGGCCGATTTCGTGATCGTGACCGTCGGTACGCCGTCGCTGGAAGACGGCGCCGCGGATCTCTCCGCGGTACGGGACGCGATCGCGTCGATCGTTCCCGTCATGGCGGAGCATGCCGTCATCGTGCTGCGCTCGACGGTACCGGCCGGTACAACCAATAGCTTCGCCGAGGAATACGACGGGCAGTTCATCTACGCGCCAGAATTCTTGCGCGAAGGATCGGCGGTCGCCGACTTCCTCGGTCCGGATCGCATCGTCGTCGGAGCTCCGTCGCTGCACGCGGGTCAGCACTATGCGCGCCTGCTCGCCGCGCTCGATCGTCCCGTCTTGGTCACGTCGTACCGCAATGCGGAGCTCGTCAAGAGCGTCTCGAACGCCTTCTTGGCGCTGAAGATCAGCTTCGCCAACGAGGTCGCCAACTTGTGCGACGTGCTGGAGGCGGACGCTCTGGAAGTGCTGCGCGGCGTCGGAGGTGACCGCCGGATCGGCGGAGATTTCCTCGCGCCCGGGATCGGCTTCGGCGGGCCGTGCTTCGAGAAGGACGTGAAGAGCTTGTGCCATATCGCCGGCCAACACGGCGAACCGCCCGAGCTGCTTGCCGCGACGTTGCGCGTCAACGAGATGCAGCCTCGCCGCATCGTCGACGTTTTTGAAGAGGAGCTCGGCGGGCTGGCCGGCGCCCAGGTCGCGGTCTGGGGACTGACGTTCAAGGCGGGCACCGACGACGTTCGCGACTCGCTTGCCTTGCGCATCATCGACGATCTCCGCGCGCGCGGGGCCGTACCGGTCGCTTATGACCCGGCGATAGCGCTGCACCCCGAGATTCGCTGCGATGTCGCGCTCTCCGCGCTGGATGCTCTGGATCGTGCCGACGGATTGCTGGTGCTCACGGAGTGGCCGGAATTCGCCGCGATCTCGCCGCACGCGGTCGCCGCGCGGCTTGGCGGCGACGTCGTGGTCGACGGCCGCAACGTGCTCGACCCACAGTCCTATGCGGCCGCCGGCCTGCGCTTTCGCGGCGTGGGGCGGCGACCTGCAACCTGTCTGCCGCTAGCGGCGGCGAGCTGAGGTGTCATGACTTTCGATCGATTCAGCGGAACGCTTCGCCGCCAGTGGCTGGTTGTCGCAATCGTTCTGGCCATCGGACTGATGGCGTACTTCCTCCTGCTCGAGCGGATGCGGACGTATACCGCGACCGCGTCGATCCTCAGCGTCGCTCCGTCGCAGAATGCGGCGGCGCTGGATCCCCAGAAGGATCCGACGACGGCCGCGGTGCTGCCGCAAGATCTGCCAAGTCTCATCGCGAGCTCCACGGTCGTGCAGCGGGTCGGCCGCGATCTTCATCTCTCGATGGACCAGACGTTCACGCTCGCTGGAGAAGTCAAAGCTCGCGGACCGTCTTCATCGAACGTCATCCCGATAAGCGTGACGGATCGGAATCCGCGGCGAGCTATCGCGGCGGCTAACGCGTTCTCGTTCGAGATCCAAGTGATCGAGCGTGAGATAGCGACGTCACGATATGGAACGCTGATCCAAGATCTCCAGTCGCAGCTGCGCACTCGGCGCGATGCGCTCGCCCAGATCGACTCCAAGCTCGCTGCCGTCTCGGCCCAAGACCCGTACATCACCGCTGACGCGGGGACGACGGCGATCAACACGCAGCTCGTCACTACCCTGCGCCAGCGCGACGCGTTGCGCGCCGCCATGCAAGGCGATGCAGCGGCCGCGCAGTTTGCCGCTCAGCGGCCGGAGCTCACCCGGGCTCTCGCGTCGCGCGAGATCATCGAGAAAAACCCGACGTTCAACAGCCTTCGGGAGCAATACGGCAAGGATCTCGCGCAGCTCAACGTCGCGAGGGCCGGTTACACCGACCAATTCCCCGGCCTGGCCGGACAAACGGAACAAGTGGGACGCGAAGGGCAGATGCTCTCGAACCTGCAGAACCGCGAAACGGCGCAGCTTGCGAAGAGTGAATCGTATGTCGCCGCGCTGCTGGACAAGAACAAGGCCGATGCCGCGTATGCGAGCGATCGCGCCCAACTTGCGACGTTCGACGCAGTGATCGGCGATCTGACGCAGCACCTCGATGCGAGCCGAAGCTCCGGGCTGGCGGTAGCTGCGCTCCGTCGCGAGCGAGAGGCCGGGGATCAGGCCTATGCCCGTCTTTCGGATCGCTTGGCAAACGCCATGGCGGATCGATCGCAGGCAGCCTCGATCGCCCCCGCCGTGGTGATCGATCGCGCGACCTCCGCGAATCCGGCGTTGTTCTCGCAACCACGCGTCCTGGGCGCCGCTCTGGCAATCGCGTTCCTTTGGCTGGCGATCACGCTCGCGTTTCTCGTCGACGCCTCGGACAAACGGCTCCGGACGCGCACGACCATCGAAGAACTGTACGGCAGCCCCGTGCTGACCGACGTCGGTTAGGAGCCCTTCCATGGACTCACTCGAAGAGAACTTCCGCATTCTGCGGATTCGCGTTGAATCGCAAGCAGCGCCGCCAGCGATCGTCGTGGTCAGCGCGGCGATGTCCGGCGACGGCACGACGTACGTCGCCGCCGGCCTCGCCCGCGCATTCGCCGAGACCGGGCATCGAACGCTGTTGCTCGAGGCGAACGCCGGCCGTCCCGGCGTCGCGGAAAGCCTCGGGATGCGGCCGATACCGTCGACCTGTACTGCCGTCGGACTCCACGCACGGCACGCGGGCGTTTCGGATCTGTGGGTCGCCGCTTTGCGCGAAGGACCTGCGGACGGAACGATGCACGATCTCACCGCTCGCATGCGTAAGGAGTTCGCAGTCACCGTGATCGACGCGGCCGCGATCCCGGCGTCAAGCACTGCGCTTCAACTGGCGCACGCGTCGGACGCGCTGCTCGTCGCGGTGCGAACGGGGCGCCGTGCGTGCTCTGCCGATCAGGAACTCTTGCGACTGATCGGCGACGGTGACGTCCGTCTCCTCGGCATCGTGCCGACCAAGGCGCGAGGTCGCCGAGTCTTGCAACCGGCGAGCACGCCGCAGCTCGTCCCCGAAGTCGAGCCGCCGGCGCGCTTTGCGCCGCGCGCCGGCGTCGGGAGCTAGCATGGCGGTCCTGGTAACGGGCGGAGCCGGCTTTCTCGGCAGCCACCTCGTCGACCGGCTGGTGCGCGACGGGCACGACGTGATCGTCGCCGACAATCTGTCGACCGGCCGGATCGCCAACCTGGGCGGAGCGCTCTCGAGCGCGGACGCGACGCTGGTCTACGTGGACGTCGCTTCACCGGCGAACGAGCTCCGGGCCGCGATCGAAAATGCCACCTCCGACGACATCTATGCGATCTTTCACCTCGCCTCCCCCGCGAGTCCGGAAGCGTATGGTGCGAATCCGTGGGAAACGTTGGCCGTCAACGGTCTCGGGACGATGTCCCTGATCGAGCTCGCGCTCGAGCGCAACGCGCTCTTGCTCTTCGCATCGACATCGGAGGCGTACGGAGATCCCCTCGTTCATCCGCAGCCGGAGTCGTATTTCGGCAACGTCAACCCGGTCGGGCCGCGAGCGTGCTACGATGAAGGCAAGCGCTTCGGTGAGGCCGCGATGTCCGTCGCGACGCGGCGGCGCGGCTTGAACGGACGCATCGTACGTCTTTTCAACTGCTACGGGCCGCGGATGGACACCGACGACGGGCGCCTCATCCCGGCGTTGCTGGCCGCAGCGACCGCGGGCGAGCCGCTGCCGATTCATGGAAGCGGGCTTCAGACGCGTTCGATGACCTACGTCGACGATGTCATCGACGGGTTGATGATCGTCGCCGAGTCGCAGCTCGCGGCGCACGATCCCGTGAATCTCGGCAGCGAAGAGGAGCATACCGTTCTCGAGATCGCGCAGGAGGTCGCCGCGGCGGCCGGGACGGACTACCGCATCGTTCGTCTTCCCCAGCGACCGGAGGACCCGCAGCGCCGGCGTCCCGACATCGCTCGCGCGCGAAGGCTGGGCTGGTCGCCCTCGACTTCGCTCGGCGATGGGCTGCGCCGCACGTACGCCTGGTATCGCACCAACGGGTTGCAGTATGCGTGAAGCCGCGCGCGAGGCTGCGCGATGATCGCTGCGGCGCGGCCGATGCGCGAGTCATCGGAGTGGTCGACCAGCGGTGTGGTCGCATGGTGGCGAGCGCACTCGTGGCTGCCGATCGTCTTCGTGCTCGTGCTGTGGGCGATCATGCCCGAGGTTCGCCGGCTCATCGACTGGCGGATCGGCTTCAACTACATCGCTGTGGCGAGCATCGTTCCGCTCCTTGCGCTCGTTCCGTTCGCGGTGCTCGTGCTGTACCGGGACTATACCAAGCTGCCGCGTCCCATCGTGCTGTGCGCCTGGCTGTGGGTGGGCGGATTCGGTTACGCCTTCGCGGTCGGCGTCACGGCTGGCAATGGGCTGGCGGCGATCTATGCCGGGCTCAACTTCCTTCTGCCGATGTTCTTCGGCTTGTGGGTTGCGACGCTGGACGTCGTGCCCGAAGAGCTGTGCGAGCGCGTCGCGTCGATCGCGCTTTGGATTGCGGCGCCGATAGCGCTCTACGCCGTCTTTCAGTACGTCGCGCTCCCCGACTGGGACGCGGCGTGGATGCGGAACACGGGGCTCGTCAGCATCGGCAATCCCGCACCCTTCCAGTTTCGTCCGTTCTCGACGCTGAACTCGCCGGGTCCCCTCGGCGACTTTCTCGTGGCCGTGCTGCTGCTCAACCTGCCACGGCTCCGACGCTTTTCCGCGCTGCAACTGGCGCAGATCGTGCTCCTGGTCGGCACGCTCGTGCTCACGATGGTCCGAAGCTCGTGGCTCGCCGCAATCGTGGGCGTGTTTACGTACCTGCTGATGAGTCCCAATCGCGCGAAAAATCTTGCGATCGTCAGCCTCGTCGGCATCGTCTGCGCGATGCTCGTGCTCAACGTCGCCGGCCTGTTGGGCAGCGACCAGGCGGGAAGCGACCTCGCGCAGCGCTTCCAGACCCTTGGTAATCTTCAGAGCGACAGCTCGTACAACGTCCGCCAGGAGTATTTCGGCTACAAACTGCAGACCGCGCTGAGCCAGCCGACGGGCGCGGGTCTCGGCTTGCTCGGAACCGCGGCGAAGCTGGGCTCTACCGCGCAGGTCGTCGACTTCGACAACGGCTACATCGCGCGGCTCACCGAGATGGGGTACTTCGGCACGCTGTGTTACGTCGCCACGCTGATCGCAGCGCTCGTGCTGTCGTGGCGGTATTGGGACGCCGCGCGCCGGCGCGGGAACGCGCACGAAGCAGCCTTCGGCGCCGCGGTGTTCGCCTTACAGCTGACGCTGGCGGCAACCGACATTTCAAGCGACCACCACAATCAGTTCTCCGGCATCTTCTTCTGGCTCAGCCTTGCCCTGGTCTGCAGCCGCCGCGAACGGCCGAGAAGCGCGGCGCACCGGTGAACGCAGCTCACAACGCCGTCGGCCGTATCATTCGCAACGGCCTCAGCGGCGCCGGCGCGCGCGTTCTGATGATGCTCGTCGGGTTCGTCCTCACGCCCTACATCGTCCATTCGCTCGGTTTCGTGGACTTCGGGTTGTGGGCGACGGTCGGCGCGCTGGCCGGATATCTGGGCATCCTCGACTTCGGACTCGGCGGCTCCTTCGTGAAGTTCATCGCGCAGTATGCCGAGCGCGGCGACCACGCGGCAGCACGGCAAGTCATCACCTTCGGAATGCTGTTCTATCTCGGCTTCGGGCTTCTGATGGCCGCGCCCGTGTATCTGTGCGCACCCATGCTCGTCCATCTGTTCAAGATGCCGGCGGAGGCGTATTCGCACGCCGTATCGGTGTTCCGAATACTGTTCGTGATTCTCATCGCCTCGCTGGTCTTCGGGATACTGGGGAGCTGCATCATTGCAGTGCACCGGCTGGACCTCGCGAGCCGCAACAACGTCGTCGGATACGCCGTGTACGCCGCGCTCGTCGCGGTGCTGCTCCACATGCACCGCGGCATCTCCGGCGTCATCATCGCCCAGGCTGCCCAAGTCGCCGTGACGGCGACGTTGCATTACTTCACCGCACGGCGAATCTTCGGTCCGCTCTGGCACGATCCGCGCCGCTTGGACCCCAAGATCGTGCGGCAGATGTTCAGTTTCGGGGGCTGGACCCAACTCACGACGATCTTCAACGTGATCATGTTCGACGCCGGACGGTTCATCGCGGCTGGTGTCGTGGGCGTCTCGAGCGTCACCTATTACGAGATCGGCGGCAGACTGGCGCACATCGCGCGCGGGCTCCCCGGCTATCTCCTCGACGCGGTTCCGCCTGCGGCGGCGGCGGCGGACGCACGCGGCGATCGCGAGGAAGTTCGTCACATTACGGTCAGCACGTCGCTCTATTTACTGCTCGTCACGACGCTGATCGCAGGATTCGCCTGGGGCGCATGCGGGCCGATCATGCGCGTCTGGTTCGGTACCGAGTACCCCTTCGTGCACGAGATCGTGCTCTGCCTGAGCATCGCGTACGTCGTCAGCTGCGCGGCAGCCGTGCGGGTCACCGTGCTTCGTTCGCTGGGTCGGCCGGAGCTCGAGACCGCGTGCGTCGGAGCGGGCGCGGCCACGACGGTCGCGGCGACGGTGCTGCTCGTGCCGCGCGTCGGCGTGGTGGGTGCTGCGCTCGGCTATGCGGCCGGATGGGTCGCGTACTCGCTGTGCTCGCTCGTCATCGAGCGGCGCCGCGACGTGAGTGCCTGGTGGCATTCGACCGGCGACGCGTCGCTGCGGATCATCGCGGCCGGCGCGTTCAGCGCCCTCGGGTTGAAGGAGGCCCTCGGCGCACCGTGGGTCGCTGCGTCGTTCGGGTCCAGGATCACGGGAATCTGGGTGCTCGGCGCGTGCGGTATGCTCTACGTGCTGTGCTTCGCATTTCTGATCTGGGCGGTCGGCGCCTGGCGCTTCGAGGAGCGACGGTTTGCGCACGCGGCGACGCGGCTGCGCGGCGTCCTGCGTCCGGCCTCGCGCACGACCGCGATCGTCGGGTTCGCTGCGGGCGCTCTCGCGGTGGCGCTCGTGTCCGGCCGTGCAGCAGCGGCATCGGTGAGCGAAACACCGCGTACCGCGGCAAGCTTCGTCGACTCCGTCGGGATGAATATCCATCTGGCGTACGGTGACACCGCGTACGCCGACGTCGGTCGCGTAGCTCACCTCCTCGCGACGCTGCACGTCCGCCACGTGCGCGACGGTGTCGAACCCGGCCGCGCAGACCTGTGCGCGTCGGCGCGACGCCTCGCGAGCGACGGCGTCCGCTTCACGTACGTCACCAAGCCCGACCTCGACGATGCCGCTCTCGCATCTTGGCGCCGCTGCGTCGGCCGGTCGCTCGAAGCGTACGAGGCGCCCAACGAGTACAACACGAGCCATCCCGCCTCCGACGGCGACTGGATCGCGACGATTCGCGCGTATCAGCATTCGCTGTATCACGCCGTCAAGTCGGATCCGGAACTCGCGAATCTCTCGGTGATCGGCCCGTCGTTCTCGACCATTGCAGCCTACGCGCAAGTCGGCGACCTCTCGGCCAACCTGGACCGGGGCAATCTGCACCAGTACTTTGCCGGCCGGCCGCCCGGGACCGACGGTTGGGGCGAGGGCGGGTACGGCAGTTTGCGCTACGGGATCGCGCACGCCAGAGAGGTCGCCGGCGCAAAACCGCTGGAGATCACCGAGAGCGGGTACGGGACGGCTCCGCGCCCCGAGATGCTGCCGCCGCCGATCGCGGCGCGCTATATTCCGCGGATGTTTTTCGCGCAGTACAACGCCGGTATCGAGCGGACGTACGTGTACGAACTCTTCGATGAGGGAGCACCACCCTTCGACACGTTCGGTCTCGCGGACGCTCACGGCGCGCCCAAACCGGCCTTCGTGGCGCTGGCGAGCATCATGAAGCTTCTCGCGGCGGCGGGCGCTCCGCGCCATCCTTCACCGGCGCTGCGGGTCGAGGTGGACGCGGCCGGCGCACCGGTTCGTCACACGCTGCTCGCCGGCCGTGACGGGATCTACCTCGCGCTCTGGCTCGAGTCGCCGGCGATCGATCCGGCCACGCTTCACCAAGAGGCGGTCACGCCGGTTCGCGCCACCGTCTCAGTGGGAGTGCCGCTCGCGTCGGCGACGCGCTACGCGTGCGGGGCCGACGACACGTTGCGGCCCGCTCGGCTTGCTCCGGCGACCCGGCTCACGACCACGATTTCCGACACCATCTCCATCCTCAAGCTCGTTCCGAGGCGCTCATGAGTATTCCGGCACCGGACTCGCTCGCGATCGTCATCGCGTCCAAGAACCGGCGCGACGACCTCGCACTGGCACTTCGTTCGATCCGCGAACAACGGACCCAACCGGACCGGATCATCGTCGTCGATCAGTCCGACGTTCCCTACGGTCTGGTCGAGGATGACGTATTGCGCTACCGGCACGATCGTACGATCCCCGGCCTCACCGTGGCGCGCAACGCCGCGATCGCACTCAACGATTGCGCGAACGTCCTCTTCATCGACGACGACGTCGAGTTCGTCAGCGACATCGTGGCGCACCTGCGCGACACGTTCCGTGCGTTTCCGGATGCTGTCGGGCTGCGTTGCGCCATCTCTTCCCCCCAGATCAGACACTTCGTGGAAAAGCCCGGCTTCGGAAGCCGCATCTGGGGGGCTTGGCAGCGAGTCTTTTGGCGCGGGTTCTTCGACAACAGCACCGCCACGGTCAACGACCGCGGGGAGGTCGGCTTCGCGCCGGGGTGCGCGATGGCATTCCGCGCGGCGCTCTTCGAGAAGGAACGATTCGATCCGGCGCTGGTCGATTACAGCTACGGAGAGGACTGGGAGTTCTCGAAACGCGCGCGCAGGCACGGCCGTCTGTACCACGTCCCGGGCGCCGTGCTCGTCCACCACGAGTCGACGGTGAATCGTTACGGGCAGCGACGGCTGCTCGCGCAGCGCTGGCGCAACATGCTTTACTTCTACGACAAGCTCGAGCACGACCGCACGCCGTTCGATCGCTTTTGGCGCCTGTGGTGGATCCTGGGTGAGACGGTCGTGTGGCTCCGCAAAGGTTACGGCTTGCCAAGCCAGGAGGCGCGATGGCCGAAAGGCCGCTGACGATCTTCATCGTCCATCCGTCCGAGCTGCTCACCGATCATCGCCCGCACGGCGACGGAATCGTCGCGTACGGCTTCATCGCGGAGCTCGCGCGTCGCGGTCACCGCGTGCACGTAGCCTGCCAAGAGGTCGACGTGCGCGGCGCGGTCCCGGTAAACGTGAAACTGCACCGGATCGTCTGCAGGAAGAGCGGGATAGCGGGTTGGCTCGAGTACGCGCTGCGCGTGCGGATGCTGTTTCAACAGATCGGCCGCAGCGAGCCGATCGACGTCGCCCATCAGCTCAACCCGGTGTTTTCGGGGCTCAGCCTTGCGTTGCTGGGCTGCAGCGTCCCCATCGTGCTGGGGACGTACGTCGCGCCGTGGCCGCAGGACGCCGTCCCGAACCCGGGTCCGCGGGCGCGCCTGTTGCGCGGGGCGAAGAGCGCGGTGCTGCGCGTGCAGCAGGCGCGCGCGGCCGCCCTCCTCGCGACGACGCGCATCGCGACCGAAACGCGTATCGTCGCCGCACCCGCGATTCGCGCGAAGGTGCGCGAGCAGAAGCACGGCGTCGACACCGAGCTGTTCGCCCCGGTGCCGCGAGCGCACGATGCCGCGTCGCGTACTCGCGTACTGTTTCTGGCCAACGTCAGCCCGGTGAAGGGCATCTTTACCCTGCTCGACGCATTCGTGCGCGTGCGCGAGCGCGTGCCCGAAGCGACGCTCGTGATCGGAGGCGGAGGAGCCGCTTTGGTGGACGTGCGGCGTCGCATCGGCGAACTTGGCCTGACCGCCTGCGTCGACGTACTCGGCAACGTTGCCCGCCACGAGATCCCGGCCTTGATGCATCGCAGCGCGGTGTACTGTCTGCCGTCGTTCGGCGATCCGTACGCGACGAGCGTGATCGAAGCGTTTGCGGCCGGGATGCCGGTCGTCGTGACGCACTCGGGAGGGTTGGCCGAGCTGGTCGACGAGCACGGCGGGTTCCGCGTCCCCCCGGGCGATCCCGAAGAGCTCGCCACGGCGCTCGTCACCGTGATACGGTCGCCCGAGCTCGCGCGCAGCATGGGCGCTCACAACCGCCGCCGAGCGGAACGGGAGTTCAGTTGGGATGCCGCCGTGACGACGCTCGAGCAGACATATGCGAGCGTCGTGCGCCGCACGCCCGCCGTAGGAAGGATCGCATGCCCGCCGTCACCGTCTTGATCGCGGCCTATCAGGCTGAGTCGTTCGTGGGAGATGCGGTCGCGTCGGCGCTCACGCAGACGTTCGGGGACATCGAAGTGCTCGTCGTCGACGACGGTTCACGCGACCGTACCACCGACGTCGCGCGCGCGGCGGCCGGCGGCGATCCGCGCGTCGGCGTGATCCGCCTGCCGCGCAACGGCGGCGTTTCGGCTGCCCGCAATGCTGGACTGCGTGCGGCCCGCGGCCGCTGGATCGCGCCGCTCGATGCCGACGATACGTTTTCCGCCGACCGGCTCGCGCGCCTCGTCCGCGAGGCGGAACGCCTCGGCGCCGACTTGCTCGCCGACGACGTCGTCGCGGTGCGGAGGGCCGTCCCGACTCCAGGCGGCTTCGCGGCGCCGCTGCGCGGCAGCCGGCTCGATGCCGCCCGATTCATCACACGCGACATGCTGGGATCCGAAGCGATGTCGATCGGCTACATGAAGCCGCTCATGCGGCGCGACTTCTTGGAGCGCCACGCACTCGAGTATCCCGAGGACATCTATGCCGGAGAGGACTTCCATCTCTACGTGCGGTGCCTGCTCCACGGCGCGCAGCTGCGCTTCGTGCCCGACGGATACTATCGCGCCGCCGTCCGCGACGAGTCGCTCTCGCGCAGCGACCCGGAACGCGTGTACGCCGCCTTTTCCCGCTCCATCGCCGCGTTGCGCGCCGAGGCGGCGACTCTCGGCGACCGCGCCGCGGTCCGCGCGCTCGACCGGCGCAGCGCCGATCTTGCGGCGTATCGCGCCTACTCGCGCTTCTCCGATGCGCTGCACGCCGGGCGCGTCATCGACGCGCTGAGGACCTTACGGGGGCTTTCGGCGCGCGCGTACACCTGGCGGCGGTTAGGGATGGCCGCTCGGCGCCGGCTGGTCCGCACAGGGGCAAACGCATGACGTCGGGAGTTCGTGCCAGCGTCGTGATTCCGGCATACAACGCCAAACGCTTCATCGGCGGCGCCGTCGCATCCGCACTCGCGCAGACGATGCGGGACATCGAGATCATCGTCGTCGACGACGGCTCGCGCGACGGGACTGCGGCGGCGGTGCTGGAAGCCGCCGGCGGGGACCCGCGCGTGCGCGTGATCCGCTACGATATGAACCGCGGCGCCGCTCACGCGCGCAACATCGCCCTGGCGATCGCGCGCGGAACCTGGATCGCCCCACTGGACGCGGACGACGCGTTTTCCGCCGATCGGCTGGCGCGGCTCATTTCGCTTGCGGAAGCGGTCGACGCCGATTTGCTCGCCGACAACATGCTGCTCGAGGTGCCCGGCATGCCGGCGCTGCCCGCCTTTCGACACGGTGAACCAAGGCCGCGCCGTCCGCTCAGCTTGCGCCGCTTCTTGGCGCTCGACACGCCGGGATCGGAAGACCTTCCCGCAGGGTTCATGCACCCGCTGATGCGGCGCGCCTTCCTCGAGCGGCACGGGTTGAACTATCCCGAGGACATCCACGCCGGCGAGGATTTTCACCTCTACGTCCGCGCGCTGCTGCGCGGCGCGCGGCTGTTCTGCATCCGCGACGCCTACTATCATGCGCGCATCCGTCCGGACTCGCTATCGCGCGCCGATCCCGAGCGGAACGCCGAGGCGTTCGGTCGTTCCATCGCGGCGTTGCGCGCCGACGCCGAGTCGCTGGGTCGATACCGGATCTCACACGCGCTCACCCGCCGCGCGGATGCCTTGACGTCGCACGCCGAGTATTCGCGTCTCGTCGACGCCCTGCGCGAGCGGCGGCTCGGCGAAGCCCTGCGGCGCTTCCCACTCATCGCGACCCAACGCTACACGTGGCAGCGATTGCGCGGCGCGCTTGTGCGTCGACTGGTGCCGCGTCGTCCCGGGGCTCTGCGCTCCCTCGGAGGTTCCCGACCGTGACGACCGTCGTCGTGGCACGCCTTGCGCCGTACCCGCCGCGAAGCGGAAGCCCGCTGCGTACCTGGCTGACGATCCGCGTCCTTGCACGTCAGGGACCCGTGCACGTGTTTTCGGTCGGCGGTGAGGCGCTTGACGCGGCGATGCCGGGCGTCGAGCGCTGGGTGCACGTGGACGACCGGGCGTATCCGGGCCGCGCGCACGCCGGCCTGCGCCGGCTCGAAAAGCTGATTCACCCGCGCGAGTTTCCGCTGGAAGACGATCGTGCCACGGACGAGCTTAACCGCCGCCTCACGACGTTCATCGATGAAGCGAACCCCGATCTCATCGTGCTCTCCCATTGGGCGGACGCGCTTCCGGCTGCACTTGCCGGCCGCGCGAACGTCGTTCTCGACGTGCACAACATCGAGTCACAGCTCGACGAAGATCTGCTCCGCAGCCGCGGTCGCCTGACGCTCGCGATGCGGCTGCGGCTATGGCGGTTTCGGCGGCGCCAGCGACGTCTGTTCCGCAGCGCGCGCCGCGTTTGGGTTCCAAGCACGGACGACGTGCGCGGGCTCCGGCGTTTGGACCCCGGCCTTGCGACACCGTTCGTGTGGCCCAACGTCGTTGACGTCGAAGAGTACGCCGACCTGCGCAGCGGAGTGACGCCTCCCCCGGCGGACCTCGCGCCGAACGGTCGCACGCTGGTCTACGTCGGCTGGTACCACTACGTCCCGAACGCCCGCGCCGCCGCTACCCTCATCGACCGCCACTTCCCGCGCCTCGCTGCCGAGTTCGGCGACGCCAGGCTGATACTCGTCGGCCGTCAGCCCACCGACGTCATGCGCGCGGCGGCTGAACGCGATCGCCGAATCATCGTCACCGGCGGCGTTCCGGACGTCCGGCCGTACTTGCGAGTCGCCGACGTGTGCGCGGTTCCGCTCACCGAAGGCGGCGGGACGCGCTTGAAGATCCTGGAGGCCTTCGCCGCCAAGATCCCCGTCGTCAGCACGACGAAGGGCGCCGAGGGGCTCGACGTCGCGGACGGCGTGCACCTGATCATCGCGGACGACGACGAGCGCTTTGCGGCGGCGGTAGCGGCGGTCTTCCGCGACCCCGGTGCGGCGCGGGAGCGTGCCGACCGCGCCTACGCGTTCGTGCGCGAGCGCTACTCACTCGCGGCGTTAGAACGCAGTCTTCCTGATGCGCTAGGGCCGGTCCCCAGAAACGAACGGGAGAACCTCATGTCAGACGAAGTGCCGAAGATTGCTCTGTCGCCCGCGGAAGAGACACGACTCGAAGATGCCCTGCGAGGCGTCGAAGGCTGGCTCGGTCCGATCGAAGCGCGCCTGCTCTACTGCGGTGTCCGCGATTTTCCGCCGCTCGAGGGGCCCCTGCGCGTCGTCGAGATCGGGTCCTGGAAAGGGCGGTCGACGATCGCCATGGCGTGCGCCCTCGAGAAGAGGGAAGGTGAAGTCTTTGCCATCGATCCGCACGACACCACGAGCGTCGGATTGATCGACGAGTACGGTGCGGAAGATACCTTTGCGGCCTTCACGAACAACGTTCGTCGCGCCGGTGTCGGCGAGCGAATACGCGTCGTGCGAGCGACCTCCAGGGAAGCCGCCCGCGAGGTGCTGACACAGCCCGTTCACGTGCTCTTCGTCGACGGCTCGCACCGCTATGAGGACGTGAAGAACGATATCGAGCTCTACTTCCCGTCGCTGGCAAGGCGCTCGGTCGTAGCGCTCAACGATCCCTCGCGTGAGGGCGTCTATCGCGCTCTTCGCGAGCTCGTCCTCAACCGGCGGGATCTGTACGACGGCTTCGTCGGCGACAACACGCTCTTCTTCACGCGCGACGCCGATCGCGTTCGCCGCACCGGCGACCGCATCGCCGCCGCTCGGCTCCGTGCCTTGCTCGTTCTTCGGTACCTCGGGCAGCGCTATGACGGCATCATCCCCGGCTGGCTCCGAGGGCTGTCGTCGACCGTTGCATACCGGTTGACCGGCTACGCGAGAATGGCTCGGGCCGGCTCGCGCTTCTCTCCGGGGGGCTAACGCAGCGCGTGTCGTTGAACCTCTCCAGCCGGCTGCGACCGGTTGCGAAACGCTGGTTTCATCCGTGGCGCCACCTCGGTTCGGCGTCGCACCGTCGCTTGGAGCGTGCCGTTCGCAGCGTCGCTTGGGTCACCATCGACATCTTCGATACAGCAGTCTTCCGGAGCGTTCCCGAGCCCGAAGACGTTTTCGAGATCGTCGGGATGCGCGCGCGAGGCAGGCCCGGAATGCCTGCCGACGCACGGCATTTTCGGTCGCTGCGGTGCGAGGCGGAACGACGCGCTCGGGAGGAAGCGCGACGGCTCTCGAAAGCTGAGGAAATCACGCTCGACGCCGTCTACGCGCGGTTGCAGGAGATGCTGCCGGAACTGAACGCCGAGCAGACGATGCGGGAAGAGCTCGCGGTCGAACGGGCCGTCTGCGTCGTCAACCCGGACATCAAGGCCTTCTACGAGCAACTGCAACGGGAAGGCCGCAACGTCGCGTTCGTCTCCGATACGTATCTGCCTGCGCAGTTCGTCGAGCATCTGCTGAGCTCGGTCGGCTATCGGGGGCGGCACGGCCTGTTCGTGTCGAGCGACCACGACGCGACGAAGACGCACGGCGGCTTGTTTTGCGAAGTGGCCGCGGCGCTCGCAGTCCCTCCCGCGCGAATCTTGCACATCGGCGACAACTTCCGCTCGGACTTTCGCAACGGCCGCAAAGCGGGGCTGCGGACCTATTGGTATCGGAGAACCGTGCGGCCGCGCGCCGCCTTTCGCGCCGAGCGGACGTTGGCAGCGAGGGTTCTGGCTCGACTCGAGGCTCTGGCGATCGACGGCGGCGACGGACGAGCCGGCGGCTACGACGCGTTCGCGGCGGGCGTGTGCGGCCCGCTCTTTCTCGGCTTGACGCAATGGCTGGCGCGTTCCGTCAAGGAGCAGGGCGCCGAGCTCGTCTTGATCTGCGCGCGGGACGGGTACGTCATCCATCAAGTCTACGAACGTCTTCGGCGCTGCGGCAGCTTACCGCCGTCGTCGTACTTCATGGCATCGAGGCGTGCGCTCAGCTTCCCCACCGTGACCAGGATCGACGAACGCGCGCTCGACACGACGCTTTGCGTCGGCGCCGAAGGAGCGCCCGTCCACGCGTTCTTCGAACGCATCGGTCTCGATCTTTCGGCGTTCCCGGCCGAGTTGACGGAAGCGGGCTGCGACCCGACGACCAGGGTTGCGACGGCCGCAGACTTCGACGCGCTCCGCCGCTTGTTCGTTCGCCTCGAGCCGTATGTGCTCGAGGCCGCGGCCGCCGAACGCCCGTTGCTCCTCGACTACTTTCGCTCGATGGGGTTTTCCGCCGACTTCAAACAGCTCGCGTTCTTCGACATCGGATGGGGCGGCTCGCTGCTCGAAGCGACGTCCTCGCTGGTACGGGAGTTCGGAGCACGCACCGAGTGCCGCGCCTACTACTTGGCTACGGACGAACGCATTCTGAAGCTCCGTGAAGACGCCGGCAGCGCGACCTCGTGGCTGTCGCACGCCGGGGCTCCCGCCGACGTGCACCGGGCGGTTCACCGGGCGCTTTGGCTGCTGGAAGTGTTCTTCTGCGCTCCGCACGGTTCCGTACTGGGCTATCGCCGCGACGAAACCGGTGCCGCAGCTCCGGTACTGCGCGAGTTCGATTCGCATTCGCCGCAAGCGCAGGCCGTTTCGAGCATTCACGAGGCTTCTCTGCGGTTCGTGGATCGATGGATGGCGATCTTCGGCGACGCCGGTCCGGAAATCTCACGAGAAGATGCCTTCCGACGGCTTCAGCGGTTCGTCGAACGGCCCACGAATGACGAGCTCGCCGCCTTCGGGGAGTTCACGCACCTCGATCACCTCGGATCGACCGCGATCGTGCGGTCCCTCGCCCCAGCGGTATCGCTCTCGGAGCTCCTCACTCGCCCGAAATCCGTCATCGCTCGCTATCGGAGCAGCTTTTGGAAAGTGGGCTTTCTGCAGCGCCTGCTCCGCAGCAACGCCGCAGCTCGGGCGCTGCTGTACGCTCTTCTCCAACGGGGACGCGTGCGTTCGGCTTGGCACCGCGTGCGCGCGTTGCTCACGCTCGAATTCGCATCGAGCCCGTCGTGAGGTCGTGGCTGAGGCGGCTTTTCCCACGCTACACGTTCCGGCGTTTCGCGCTCGACCTCTTGCGCCACGACCTTGCGCGAAGGCCGGCATCGATACCCCAACGGATCAATGCGACGAATGCCTTCCTATTTCGACAGTTTTCGAAGACGAAGATGCGCTGCAACATTTGCGCGACGCTTGGAGCTCCATGGTACGATTTCCCGAACGTGGGGATGCTGCGGGAACAGCGGCTCAACCTCGTCCGCGAGACGCTGCACTGCCGATGCTGCGGAGCGTGGATGCGCCAGCGGATCATGGCGTACGGCCTGCTGCGGTTCTGCAACGCACGGTTCAACGTCTCGGCGACCAGCATCGAGGAGCTGGCGGAGCGGATCGGCGAAATCGACATTTTGGACACCGACGACGCGAGCGCGATCAGTGCGCGGCTCCGAGCCAATCGCGCTTACCTCGTATCGACGTACGCGCCGGCTCTCCCGCTGGGCGATCTCGGTGACGGCCGCTCCAACGTCGACCTCCAAAGCATCCCGTTCCCCGCGGAACGCTTCGACGTCGTTCTGACGTCCGACGTCATGGAACACGTCAGGGATTTCGAGCTGGCGCACGCCGAGATCTTCAGATGTCTGAAGCCGGGCGGAGCGCACATCTTCACGGTTCCCTTCGATGAGAACGCCCTCGAGACGAAGACGCTCATCGATACGAGCTCACCTACGGACGTCTATCTCGAGCGGCCACAAATCCACGGCGATCCTCGATCAGGAGGGATCGCCGCCTACCGTATCTGCGGAGCCGGCATGATAGAACTCGTGAGGTCCATCGGGTTCGAAGTCGATCTGGTGCGCTTCAGCGATCATCGCAGCGGTATATTCGACGGACTCTATTTCGAGGCGAGAAAACCGGCCTGACGCAGCCTCGGATGCGAGCGACCCTCGTCCCGAACGAGCGCCGGGGAATGCGGAACGGCTCATGCGCTGGCCATCCATAGCGGCCTGGCCGTCGGGCGCTCGAGCCGCTCCCACGCGGCGTTGACGAGCTCGGTGAGCATCGCGCTGAAGCGCTCGTGTCCGAACGTTTCGGCGTGTGTGCGAATGCGTCCGCGATCGAACGGCAGGCGTTCCAGACGACGGATCGCTTCGACGAAGGCCTCGAGGCTCTGCTCGTCGGCGAAGACGCCGGTGACGCCGTCGATGATCGTCTCGCGCGCGCCGCCGGCGCCGTAGGCGACGACCGGACGTCCGCACGCCATCATCTCGACCGGCGCCATCCCGAAGTCCTCGAACGCGGGAAACAGCATGGCGCGTGCCCCTCGCATGAGCGACCCGAGCTCGGCGTCGGAGACGTGCCCGCGATACTCGACGTGCGGCGCACGGAGCACGTCGCGTCCCGGTCCCGTGCCCACCACGACGAGGCGCCGCCCGAGCACCGCCGTCGCGGCGACGGCAAGGTCGACGCGCTTGTACGGCACCAGTCGCGACGCGACGAGGTAGTACTCGCCGTCGGCCGCGGCGCCGTGCGGCGTGAAACGCGAGACGTCGATCGGCGGATGGAGCAGCCGGCTGTCGCGGCCGTAATGCTTCGCGATCCGTTCGCGCGTCGTCTCGCTGTTCGCGACGAACTCGTCGACGCGCGCCGCAGTGAGGAAGTCCCACGTCCGAAGCCGCCGAAGCATCGCGCCGGCAAGCGGGCGCGCGGGAGCCGGAATGGTGCGCAGCTCGTCGAAAGGACGCTCCCACAATGCGCGCATCGGCGTGTGGCAGTAGCAGATGTGGTGCTGGCGCGCGGCGCGTAAGATTCCTTTCGCCGCCGTATGATGCGAGGAGAGGATCACGTCGTAGTCGCTCAGGTCAAAGCTTTCCACGGCTCCCGGATAGAACGGAAGGAACCAGCGATGGCGCCGCACCGCCCCGGGAATCCGCGCGAGCGGTGAGGTGCGCACGCGCGGCGCGAGCGACGCCGGGCCGTGGTCTTGGGAATACAGAATTGCGAAGATCGGCGCGTCGGGAAAGGTCTGTGCCATCACCTCGACGCAGCGTTCCGCGCCCCCGCGCTGGACGAGGGGATCCGAAACGATCGCGACGCGCGGACTACGCGACCGCGGCATCGATCACGCGGACGGTTTGCGAGGCGATGTGCGCGGCATCGAAGCGTCCGATTGCCGCGCGTGCCGCGGCGCGGGCGGCCCGCAGCCGCTCGGGATCGCCCAGGTAGGCGATGATCGCCGCGGCGAACGCGTCTTCATCGCCGGCCGGGACGGCACGCCCCGTGACGTCTTGAATCAGCGTCTCCGCCGCGCCGCTGTCGTCGAAGCAGACGCTCGGTGTTCCGCACGCGGCCGCCTCGATCACGGCGCGCCCGAACGCCTCGCGCGTCGAGCAGTTGCAGTTGACGTCGCTGGCGGCGTAGATAGTGGTCACGTCGTCGGTCCACGGCAAGAACACGATCCGATCGTTCAGCGCAAGGCGGTCGGCGAGCGCGTGCAGCTCGGGGACGAAGTCGGCGTCGCGGAAGACCGGCGCGCCTGCGATCACGAAGCGCGCCGGGACCGACGCGTTGACGCGCGCCGCGATGCGCAGGAAACGGTCGTGCCCTTTCCAGCGGTTGATGCGGCCGACGAGGGAGACTACCGGAAGATCGTCGGGGAGACCGAGCGCCGCGCGCGCCCCGGCAATTCCGGGAATCCTGGTGTAGTCGTCGAGGTCGAGCGGTGCGTAAATCACGCTCGTGGGTCCGGCTGCGATCGCATCGGCGACGACCTGCGAGCAGGCAATTCGCGCGCGCGACCCCAGCCGCGCGGCCACGCGAAGCGCGGTCAGCCCCGTTCCGGCGATGACGTCGTGAAAGTGCATCACGCACGGAATGCCGGCGAGGCGCGCACCCAGCGCACCGACGAGATGCGCCTTCATCGAATTGGTGTAGAGTACGTCGATGCGGCGACGCGTCAGCAGCCCGGCGAGGCGGCGTGCCGCAGTGGATGCCGCGAGGGCCGCGCGGAACCGTAAGCGTTCCCGGGTGCTGTGCCGGATCGCGTCGTGGACCGGAATGATCGCGACGTCCCAGCCGCCGCTGCGAAGGCGTTGCGCGAACGCGCCGTCCTCGAACAGCACGATCGATGGTTCGATCGCCGCGGGCGGAAGATGTTTCAGCAACGTCGCCAGGGTTTGTTCCGCACCGCCGGCCGTCGCGCCGACGTGATCGACGAACGCGACGCGCAGCGGCTTCACGCCGCCGCCCGGTAGACGTCCGCAACGCGCTGGGCAATCGCCGGCCAGGCGAAGCCGCGCGCGTAGCGGATGCACGCATCCTCCGACGGGAGCGGGATCCGCCCGCTCAGCGCATCCGCCAAGCCGCGCGCGAGGGAGCGTGCGTCGCAGCCGTCGAGGACGAGCGCCGGGTCGAGCATGCTGACCGTGTCCGGCAGACCGCTGACGGGCGTGACGAGCGTCGGCGTACCGCACGCGAGCGCCTCCAGCGCGACCAAGCCGAACCCTTCGAGCGACGTCGTCGGCACGACGGCGACGTCGGCAGCGCGATAGAGCGCCGGCAGCAAACCCGGCTCGACGTATCCCGCCAGATGCACCCATCGTTCGAGTCCGCGGGCACGCACCTGCGAACGGAACGCCGCCTCGAGCGGGCCCGTCCCTGCGATCACGAGCTGCACGTCGGGAATCACTCGGCGGAGCGCCTCGACTGCATCGATGAGATTCTCGATCCCTTTCGCGCGCACCAGGCGGCGCACGGTCACAATGGTAGGGCGATCATCGGCCATTCCTAAGCTTCGACGCACCTCGGCGCGCGGGCGCTCGTCGTGGAACCAATCGACGTCAACACCGCCGGGAACGACCGAGATGACGGCTGGATCGACATGGTACCGCTCGGCGAGCAGCTGCGCGTACGCCCGCGACAGCACGATGAACCGCGCGCCGCGCGCGTACACGATGCGCTCGAGCAGCTGCTTCGCCGCAACGACCGGTGCCGACGCGCCTTCCGACGCGCTCTCGAGCGACCACGATCCGTGAAAGTGCACGACGTGCGGCCGCGAACGCAGAGCGTCGAGGACCGGGAAGGCATACGGAGCGAAATGCGAGACCACGACGTCGCTCTCCGAGAGCGAGCGCGCAACGCTGCGGCGCAACGCGCTCCAGCGCCGCAGCAAGCCCACGTCGTCGGGTGCGAACGACTCCAGCGCTGCGGCTCCATCGCGTCCGGCGGTGTCGCCGACGACCAGCGCTCGCACGCGCACGCCCTGCGGCGGCAGGGCGCGGAGCAAATTGAAGAAGTAGACGTCGAGTCCGCCGCCGCGCTCACGCGTACCCGTCATGCCGAGCTGGAGCACGCGGAGCGCAGCGGTCTCTCCCACGGAGTAATCGTAGCGCGGCGACCGACTGTGCGCCCCCCCGTGATCGGTGGATGTTTAGCAGGTTGCTAGGGCGTGACGTCGAGCAAGGTAGGGCTCTCCCCTATGCTCAGGGTGACCACGCCGGCCGGAGCGACGGTGCCGCTCGTTACGTTGCCGGCATCGTCGAAGGACGTCGTACGGAGGCTCGACGGGATGCGGCCGAACGTCAGACGCGTCGTCTGCGGCGAGAGCGCGAGGGGGCTGTTCGTATTGGGATCCCACTCGGACGCCTCGAGCCACAGCGCGAGGACGAACGATTTGTCGCGCTTTTCGAACAACGCGTGGTGAACCTGGGCGGGCGCAGCGAGCGTGTACGACAGAGATCCCGGCGCGACCGGCGTGCCCGGGTCACTCAGGTGCGCGAGCAGATTTTTCACCGCGGCGTAGGCGGGCTTGATGCTTCCGGTGCCGTCGGCGAGGCCGTAGCTGCCGAAATACCCGCCGCCTTCGTCAACGAGCTCATAGATGTACGTCCGCGCGACTTTCGCGTTCCACGCTTCCAGCAGCGTGCGCAAGACGTACCGTGCCTTCGTTGCCGGCGGCACGTATACCGTATCGGACGTATCCCCATACCCCGTCTCCGTGATGTACATGGGTTTCGTCCCCGTCGGTTGCCGTGCAATCGCGAGGTCATAGCTCAAGGAACCGTACACGCCGAACGAGTTCCCGTCGCCCCATCCCGGCGTGCCGGGATTTCGCGCGGCGAAATAGGCGTGCACGTTCCCGACGTCACTCGTCGCGGCGACCGAACCGAGTGCGGCGTACGCCGACTCGCTGGTAAGCGACGGCGCGATGACCGTGACCCTCCGCGTCGACTTGACCGTAGAGTAGAGCCATTGCTGGACCGACCGATCCGTCTGCGGCCAATTGCCGTCACTTTCGGGATGCGAGGTATCCCATTCGTTGAGCCCCTCGTACGCGTCCGCCGCACGCGCAGTGCACGAATCCCACGTCTTGACGTCAGCAGGGCTCATCCATTGCCCGACGATGAAGTCGCTGTGGATGCCATGCGACGCGAGTTGGCTGAAGTCCGTGCACAGGTTCGTCTGTCCCGGATAGATGCCGTCGCGGACATGACGAATTCCTAATCCGACGAGCAAACTCTGGATGGCGGAGAAATTATCGCCATAGAGCGTCCCATAGTACCCTAGGTGAACGTTGACACCGACCGAGTCGACGAAGTTGTCGGCGCGCCGAGCGGTCTCGCCGCTCGTCGTTTGCGTTCCCCCCGTGTCGTTCACGAGCATCGGGTTGCTCGGCGCGGAGCCCGCGTTTGCGACGACGCCGGCGGCCGGGACGACGCCGGGTCCCCCGCCTCCGCACGCCGCGAGCGTGACCATCGACACAAAACAAAACAGTGCCGCGGCAACGCGGCATCGATCCGAATTCAACTTTCCCTCATCCCTCGCTGCACCAGCACAGCGCGCGCGAACACAACCTGTTCGAAAGTCGTATCGGCGCGGCGCGCGCCGATACGAGCGAATTCGCGCGCATGTGAGCGCCGTCTCGACCGGCCTGCAAGGAAGGGATCAGGTCGCAGCGAGAGGCTGCTAACACCATCCAACTACTGAGCGGCCAGCTTGCCTCCTTCACGGCAAATTGACCGGCCGGCGCTAGCGGCGTCCGGGGTAAGGAGCGCGAGCTCTAGCGGCGCCCGCTCATCGAACGGCGCAGTTCGCGCCATTGGCACCCACGAGGAGCGTTAGGCGAAGCCGTTGCGGATCGCGTAGACGGCGGCGTGCGTTCGGGCGTTGATGCCGAGTTTGGCGAAGATGCGGGTGACGTGATTCTTCACGGTCTTTTCGGAGAGAATGAGCCGCGTGCCGATTTCTTTGTTCGAGAGTCCCGCCGCGATGAGCCCGATGATTTCCGATTCGCGCAGCGAGAGCTCGTCCTGCGCCGTCTGCGGCGAATGCAGCCGGCGCAGCAGCACCCCCGCGACGCGTGGGTCGAAGTATGGGTCACCCTCCGCGACCGTCCTGCAGGCGCGGCGGAGCTCGCTGGGCTCGATGTCGGTGAGGACGTAGCCGTCCAGCCCGCAGGCCAGGGAGCGCTTCAGCGTGGCTTGACCCGCCTGCGAGGTGAGCAGCATGATGCGCGTCGCCGGCGACGCGGCCTTGCACGTCGCGACGGACTGCTCGAGGCGGCCGTCGCCGCCGTCGAAGTCCAGCAGCAGCAGATCCGGACGCACGAATGCGATTTTCGCTTCATCGACGCTGCGCGCGTCGCCGACGACGTCGAGCCCGTGCTCGGCGCTCAACAGCCGGCAGAGCGCCTTGGCGACGAGCGGTTGGGCGTGCACGACGAGAACGCGCGGAAGGTGCACGACGGCGGCGATCATTGCTCGGTCCCTCCGCGCAGCACGACCATCGCGCGTGCCCATCCCGCGTTGGTTCGGGTACGGACGAGATACCCGTACTCCGTGCGGTCTTCCACCTGGTACCCTGCGTGCAGGGCTTCGTTGAGCGAGCCAAAGATGACCATGAACGGAGTCTAGAACGCGCGCGGTACGAGGCGCTTACGACTGCGAAGCGCGCGCCATTACGGTGGACTTACGCAGGCACGGCCGTCACCAAGCAGGCGTTTGGTTTTGATATGGCAGGATGCAGGTTCGCGCGTTATCCTTGGCCGGATATAGCGGTAAGGCGGACCGGACCGCAGAAAACGCGGCGTAATAATGAAGAGGCTCTCCTTCCTCGTCGCTATCGCCCTCGCGGCGGTCGCCGCCGGGCCCGCCGCGGCCGCCGACCGCGCTACGATCGTCGTCTTCGCGGCCGCCTCGTTGCGCGAGGCGTTCGAGGCGGCGGCACCGGCGTTTACCAAGAAAACGGGCGTCGCCGTAACGTACTCCTTCGCCGGCTCAGATCTGCTCGTGACACAGCTCAAGCAAGGAGCGCCGGCCGACGTCTTCGCCTCGGCAAACGAGGCGCAGATGAAGATCGCCGCGGACGCCGGCTTGCTCACGTCCGCGCCGCGGACGTTCGCGCGCAACCGCCTCGTCGTCATCGTACCGAGTGACAATCCCGCGAAGATCTCGGAGCTCGCCGATCTGGCGAAGCCCGGTGTGAAGGTCGTTTTGGCTGCTCCCAGCGTGCCGGTGGGGAACTACTCGCGCACGGCGTTTCGCAAGCTGAACGGCCGGACCGGATACGCGGCCGATTTCGACGGCTCGGTGGAGCGCAACGTCGTCTCGAACGAGCTCGACGTCAAAGCCGTCGCGACGAAGATCTCGCTCGGCGAAGGAGACGCGGGCGTCGTCTATGCGACCGACGTCACCTCGTCGATTGCCGGCCGGGTAAAGACGATCGCGTTTCCGGCCGGCGTAGCGCCGGAGGCGACCTACCCGATCGCCGCGCTGAAGGGCGCGCCAAACCCGGCCGGCGCGGAGGCGTTCGTCGATTTCGTGCTCTCCCCGGGCGGCCAGGGCTTCCTCAAAGCGCGCGGGTTCGCCTCACCCTGACGCGTGCGCCCGTGCTGCCTGATCTTGGCGGCCTTCAGCGCCGTTTGCGCCGGGCGGTCGCGGTTTCCAGCGCGTGGACGTCGTCGCCGCACGCCGCGCGAGCGCGCTCTTCGATCGCCCGGTAGCGCCGAACGAGTTCGGAGCCGAACGGCGTCAGCCTCGCACCGCCGCCGTCGGCACCGCCCGGGCGGCTTTCGACGACGGGCTCGACGAACGTCTCGTTGAGAGAGTTCACCAGCGTCCAGGCGTGGCTGTAGGCCATCTCCATCTCGCGCCCGGCGGCCGAGATCGACCCGTGCTCGCCGATCAGCTCGAGGAGCCGAATCTTCCCTGGCCCGATCGCTCGGTGACCCGCGACCCGAAGCCGTACCGCGACGTCGATCACGCCGCTTCTCGTTTGCGCTCATCCCGCACCGTCCCTGGCGAGGTGTGCTGCGCTATTCTCACCAAAGAATAGCGCTCGCGCTATGTTGATCAGGCAACTCGAGTACCTCGTCGCGCTCGCGAGCGAACGGCACTTCGCCCGGGCGGCGGAGCGTTGCGGCGTCTCGCAGCCGACGCTCTCCGCCGCCCTGCGCCAACTCGAGGACGACCTCGACACGGCGATCGTCGAACGCGGCAACCGCTTCCGCGGCTTCACCGCCGACGGGGAGATCGTGCTGCGATGGGCGCGGCAAATGCTGGCGGACGAAGTCGGGTTGAAACAGGAATTGGACGCGTCGCGCGGGACGTTGAAGGGTCGCCTGCGACTTGGGGTGATCCCGTCGACGAACGCGGTCGTCCCTCACTTGACCGCGTCATTTGCGAGCGCGCACAGCGAGGTCTCGATCGACGAGACCGAGACCACCTCGATCGAAATTCTCCGGAAAATTTCCGTGTACGAGTTGGACGCGGGCATCACCTACGTCGACAACGAGCCGCTCGAACACGTGCGGACGCTGGCGATCTATGACGAGCAGTACGTCGCGATCATTCCGGAGACATCGGCCCTCGCCGGTCTCGATGCAGTGACGTGGGAGCAGCTGGCGACGGTTCCTTTGTGTCTCATGCACCGTGACATGCAAAATCGGCGTATCTATGACGCCGCCTTCGCGTCGGTCGGCTGTACCGCCGACGTGCGGATCGAGGTCTATTCGATGATGGCGAAGCTCGCCTACCTCCAGGCCGGCTATCTGGGCACCATCATGCCAAGCACGCTTCTTCCCTGGGTCCAGATGCCCGGGATGCGCGCCGCGTCGATCGTGCAGCCGAAGCTGTCCAAAGCGGTCGGGCTGGTGATCGCCGATCGTTCGCCGGTGCCCGCGCTGATCGAGGCGTTCTGGCAGCACGTCGAACGTACCATCCCGACGCTCGACGACGTTCCCCGCGCGGGACGATCGACGGCAGCTATCGCGCCATAGGCGAAGCCGCGTTGTGAGCCCCGCCCACCCGTGATAGGGTGCGACTATCGTGGCACGACCGTATGAGCGTTTGACCCAACCGCTGATCCGCCGCAACGGAGAGCTGACGCCCGCGACGTGGGACGACGCACTCGATGCCGCGGCGGCCGGTTTCCGGCGTGCGCTCGACGGCTACGGCTCGGACGCGGTCGGAATTTTCAGCTGCTCGCGCACGACCAACGAGATGAATTATCTCGCCGCGAAGATGGCGCGCACGATCTTCCGCAGCCATAACATCGACAGTTGCAACCGCACTTGACACGCTCCTAGCGTCGTCGGTCTGGCGACGGTTTTCGGAGCGGGCGGCGGCACCAACTCCTATCAGGAAGCGGAAGAGACCGACGTGTTGTTCCTGTGGGGCTCCAACGCGCGTGAAACACACCCGATCTTCTTCCACCACGTGCTCAAGGGGATCCACAACGGCACGAAGGTCGTGTCGGTCGATCCGCGTTGCACGCCGACAGCCCAGTGGGCACACCGCTACCTTCCGATCCGGGTCGGGACCGACATTGCGCTCGCAAACGCGATGGCGCGCGAGATCATCGACGCGAGGCTGGCGAACGAGCCGTTCATCGCCCGCGCGACTGCGGGCTTCGATGCGTACCGCGCGTCGCTGGACCGCTACACGCTCGCGTACGCCGAGCGCGAAACCGGCATCGACGCCGGACTGATCCGCGAGGCCGCGCACCTCTATGCGCGCGCCGACCGCGCCATGATCTGCTGGACACTCGGAATCACGGAACACCACAACGCGGTCGACAACGTCCTCTCGCTCATCAACCTCGCGCTCTTGACCGGGCACGTGGGGCGCTACGGCTCGGGGCTCAATCCGCTGCGCGGCCAGAACAACGTCCAGGGCGGCGGCGACATGGGCGCGATCCCGAACCGCTTCGTCGGTTTCCAGGACATTCGCGATCCCGAGGTCTGCGAAACATTCGCGCGCGCCTGGGGCGTCCCGCAGAAGAACGAGTACGGCAAAACGATGACGCAGATGTTCGAGGCGATCGAGCACGGCGAGATGCGCAGCCTGTTCGTGATCGGGGAGAATCCCGTGCAGTCGGAAGCGGATCAGCACAAGACCAAGCACGTTCTCTCGTCGCTCGACCACTTGGTCGTCTTCGACATCTTCATGACCAAGACGGCGGAGTTGGCCGACGTCGTCCTGCCGTCGGCGGCCGGCTGGTGCGAGTCGGAAGGCACGGTCGTGAACAGCGAGCGGCGCGTGCAACGGATCCGCAAGGCACTCGAGCCGCCGGGCGAAGCACGTGACGAGATCGCGGTGCTGTGCGACCTCGCCCGGCGGCTCGGCACCGACTGGGGCGAGCTCTCCGCCGAGCAGGTGTGGGATGAGGTGCGCGCGATGGCGCCGGCGATGTTCGGCGGGATGAGCTACGCGCGTCTGGAGCAAGAACAGGGCCTGCGCTGGCCGTGTCCCGACGAATCGCATCCCGGAACGATGTATTTGCACGAGCGGCTGTGGCACGAGCCGCGGTCCGGGCTGCCGGCACCGTTCAGCGTCGTCGAGCACGAGCTGCCGCTCGAGCAGGCCGATGCGGACTACCCGTTCGTTCTCACGACCGGGCGACGGCTGGCCGACTACAACACCGGCGTGCAGAGCGGCGGCTTCACCTCGCCGCTGCGCCGCTCCGAGTCGCTCGACATGCACCCCGACGACGTGGGGCGCTTGGGTTTCGCCGATGGTCAAAGCGTGCGGATCAGCTCGCGGCGCGGTTCGGTGGTGGCACCCGTGCGTACCGATCCGACGATGCAGCGCGGCCTCGTGTTCATGACGCCCCATTTCCAAGACGACGTGCGCGTGAACGAGCTCACGATCGACGCGACCGACCCCAAGTCGGGAACCGCCGAGTTCAAGGCTTGCGCCGTCAAGCTGGAGCCGCTCGAAGTCGTGCCCGAACGCGAACTGCGCGCCCACGCCGGCTCGGTGGGAGACTAGCCGCGATGGATCTCAAGCTGCTGAACGCAGAAGCGACGGCGGAGGAACGCGCCGCGATCGACGCAGCGCTCCTCGCGCCCTCGCCGATCGGTGCAAGCGGTATCTTCGCCAAACGCCACCTGCTGCTGCCCGCGCTCGAAGCGGCGCAGGCACGCGTCGGCTGGATCAGCGAAGGCGCGTTCACCTACATCTGCGCGACGCTCGAGGTCCCGCCTGCCGAAGCGTACGGCGTGATGACGTTCTACGCGCTGCTCACGCCGGCGCCGCGCGCGCGCCGGGTCGTGCACGTCTGCGAAGACGTCGCGTGCAAGGCGCGCGGTGCCGACGCGCTCATCGCCGAGCTCGAACGAGCTGCCGGTCCCGCCGCGCACCACGTCCCCGCGGGCGACCGCATCCTCATCGGCGACGACGACGTCGCCTGGCTTCCCTCACCGTGCCTGGGGCTGTGCGATCAAGCGCCGGCAGCGTTCGTGCAGATCGCCGGCGAGCGCCCCGTCGAGGAGCTCTTCGGGGACGTCACGGTGGACCGGCTGCGGGCCGCGATGGGCGGGGCGCTCGCGATCGCGCGCGTTCCGCGGCCCCGCTTGCCGCAGGCCGGTGATCCGTCGCTGCGGCTGCTGCGCCGCGTCGACGTCGCCGATCCGACGAGCTTGGACGACTACCGCGCCCACGGCGGCTACGAGGCGTTGCGCATCGCGCTGGAAATCGGCCCGGACGCCGTGATCCGGGAGGTGACCGATTCGAAGCTGATGGGCCGCGGCGGCGCTGCGTTCCCGACCGGCCGCAAATGGGATGCCGTCGCCAAGCAGCCGGTCCGCCCGCACTACCTGATCTGCAACGCCGACGAGTCCGAGCCGGGAACGTTCAAAGATCGCGCGATCATGGAAGGCGACCCGTTCGCGCTGATCGAGGCGATGACGCTCGCCGCCTACGCGACCGCGTGCGACTACGGGTTCATCTACCTGCGCGGCGAGTATCCGCTCGCGTACGAACGGCTCGCCAACGCGATCGCGCGCGCGCGTGCACGCGGGTTGCTGGGCGAGAACATCATGGGAAGCGGCTTCTCGTTCGACCTCGAGATCCGCAAGGGCGCGGGTGCGTACATCTGCGGCGAGGAGACGGCGATCTTCAATTCGATCGAAGGCTTCCGCGGCGAGCCGCGCAACAAGCCGCCGTTCCCCGTGCAGTCGGGCGTCTTCGGCAAACCGACCGCGATCAACAACGTCGAGACGCTGGTGAACGTGCTCGACATCGTGCGCTTCGGCGGGCCGGCGTTTGCCGCGATCGGAACCGAAGGCTCGACCGGGACGAAGCTGTTCTGCCTCTCGGGTCACGTCGCCGTTCCCGGCGTCTACGAAGTGCCGTTCGGCGCGACGCTGCGCGATCTCATCGAGCTTGCGGGCGGCGTCGCCGGCAGCGGGCGCATCCGTGCGATCCTGCTCGGCGGTGCGGCGGGCGTCTTCGTCGGTCCCGACGATCTCGACATGCCGCTCACCTTCGAAGGCGTACGCGCCTCCCAGGCGACGCTCGGTTCGGGCGTGATCATGGTCTTCGACGACACGGTCGAGCTGCTGCCGATGCTGCAGCGGATCGCCGCGTTCTTCCGCGACGAGTCGTGCGGGCAGTGCGTTCCGTGTCGCGTCGGGACCGTGCGCCAAGAGGAAGCACTCGCGCGCATCGCCGCGGGCAAGCCGCGCGGCGGCGTGGCGACGGAGATCTCGCTGCTCGACGAGGTCGGCCTCGCGATGAAGGACGCGTCGATCTGCGGCCTCGGACAAACCGCGTACAGCGCGCTCGAGTCGGCGATTCATCGCCTCGACCTTTTCGGGGAGCAGACCGGACGATGATCAGCATTCTGCCGCCGAAGGCACCCCCGCGAACGGTCGAGTTCGAGATCGACGGCATCCCCGTCCGCGCACCGGAAGGTTCGACGATCCTGGATGCCTGCCGTGCGAACGCGAAACAGGTGCCGACGCTGTGTTTCCTCGACACGCTGCATCCCGTCAACGTGTGCCGCGTCTGCGTCGTCGAAGTGGAGGGTTCGCGGGTATTGGTCCCGTCGTGCTCGCGCAAGGTCGAGCCGGGGATGAAGGTCCGCACCGATTCCGAGCGCGTCCGGCACAGCCGCAAGATGGTGCTCGAGTTTCTCGACTCGTCGGTCGATCTGAGCACGACGCCCGACGTCGCGGACTGGAAGGCGGCGTACGGGTGCGATAGCGAGCGCTACGGACCGCCGGCGCCGCTTGCGCCCGCCGGCACACGCGACCACGCGCACGCAGGGCACCACGACGCGCCCGATCCCGACTACCGCGCCACGGTCGCGCAACCGGTGAAGGTCGACAATTCGCTCTACGTGCGCGCGTACGAGAAGTGCATCTTGTGCTATAAGTGCGTCGAGGCGTGCGGGACCGATTTTCAGAACTCGTTCGCGATCGGCGTCGCCGGACGCGGCTTCGCCGCGCGCATCTCGACCGAGTTCGCGGTCGCGCTGCCGGAGTCGGCGTGCGTGTACTGCGGGAACTGCATCGCCGTCTGCCCGACCGGCGCGCTGATGGCCAAGCCCGAGTGGGACAAGCGCGCCGACGGAACGTGGGACGAGTCGCGGCAGACGCAGACCGATACGATCTGCCCCTATTGCGGCGTCGGCTGCACGCTCACGCTGCACGTGCAGGACAACGAGATCCTCAAGGCGACCTCGCCGTTCGATCAGACCGTCACGCGCGGCAACCTCTGCATCAAAGGCCGCTTCGGATGGCAGTACGTCCAGAACCGGCGGCAGGCAGAGCCGACCGCGTGATCGCGCAGGCGCGTCCGGACGACGGCGACGAGCGGGTCGCGTTCGAGGCCGCGCGCCGGCTGATGCTCGGCGCAGCCGCGCCCGTGAGCACCGAGGCGATCGCGCTCGATCGGGCGTACGGCCGCATCGTCTCACGTGCACTGCATGCCCGGGAGGATATCGTCCCGTATGCACGCTCGGCGATGGATGGTTACGCGGTGCGCGCGGCCGACACGAAAGCCGCCGGAACGCGGGGGGTCGCGTTGCGCGTCACCGGCGCTGCGTATGCAGGCGACCAACCGATCGTGCTCGCCGCGCGGACCGCTGTCGCGATCGCAACGGGCGCTCCTCTGCCGACCGGTGCCGATGCCGTCGTGCCGATCGAGCGTGTCCGCCACGTCGGCGGCGACGCCGTTCTCTCAGAGTCGCTGCGATCCGGCGCTCACGTGTTTCTTCCTGGTGACGACGCAAAACGCGGCGAGATTCTCGCTCGGCCGGGCGATGTCGTCACGCCCGGGCGCGCCGCGCTCTTGGCGGCCGCGGGGCACGCGCGGATCGGCGTGTATCGAAAGCCGCGCATCGCCGTCGTGTGTACGGGGGACGAGCTCGTCGCGGTCTGCGAGCGACCCGGACCGGGACAGGTGCGCAACAGCAACGCGACGATGATCGCCGCGCACGCGATCGGAGACGGAGCGGAGGTCGTCGAGATCGTCCACGTCGCCGACAAGATCGGCCTGCTGCGGAGCACGCTCGAGCGCGCGCTCGCGACGTGCGATCTGCTGATCACGACCGGCGGTGCGTCGATCGGCGAGCGCGACCTCGTGAAGAGTGCGTTCGTCACGCTGGGGGCGCGATTCGCGTTTCGTTCGGTCGCATTGCGCCCGGCCAAACCGACGGCGTTCGCGCGAGCGGGACGAACGCTGATCGCGGTGCTGCCTGGGAATCCCGCGGCGGCGTTCGTCGGCTACGTGGCGCTCGTCCGCGGCGTCGTGCGGCGTCTGGCGGGCCATCGCGTTGCGGTCCCGGCCGCCGTCACCGCGGCGTTGCGCGGAACGATCCGGGCGAAGGCCGATCGGCATTTCATCCTGTTCGGCCGCGTAGAGCGGGACGGCGCCGGGTTCTCGGTGGTGCCGCTGGACAACCAATGCTCGTCGCTCGTGCGAACGTCGGCCGGCGCGAACGGTCTCATCGTCGTCCCGCCCGGAAGTCCGAACCTCGCGGCGGGTGAGATGGTCGATGTCGAGATCTTCGACTGGGAAGCGCTTGGGAACGGCGGATAGCCGATCGAAGACGTGACGGAAGACGGCACTGGTCGCCCGACGCTGAATCCGGATCACCCGCTGTTCGGTCTGGGCTACGCGAAACCGGTGGAGCGCCGCGAGTACCTGCGCGTCGACGACGACGGCTTCTCTGCGGGGAGCGCAACCGTCGCCGAGGAGACGCCGGTCGCGCTTGTCTACAACGGCTGGCCGCACGTCGTCATGATGTGCACTCCGGCCGACATCGAGGATTTCGCGCTGGGGTTCAGCCTCACCGAGGAGATCGTTCCCGATTCCCGCGACGTTGCGAGCGTGCGCGCCGCGCGGTACAGTCAGGGAATCGAAGTCGCGATCACCATCCCGGCGTCGGCCTCTGACGCCTTGCGAAACCGCGGCCGTTTGCTGGTCGGTCGCACCGGCTGTGGATTGTGCGGCGTCACGACGATCGACGAAGCGCTGCGTCCGGGACACATCGTCGAGGCGCCGTTCGGGGTCGCCGCGGCGGCGATCTTTCGTGCCGGCGAGGAACTGCCCCGATGGCAAAAATACAACGAGGGAACCGGCGCGGTCCACGCCGCCGGATGGGCCACACCCGACGGAGCGGTCGTGCTCGCGCGCGAGGACGTCGGGCGCCATAACGCCCTCGACAAGCTGATCGGCGCGATGGTGCGCGACGACATCGATCCGGCGAGCGGCTTCGCGGTGGTGACAAGTCGCGCGAGTTACGAGCTCGTGCAAAAGTGCGCGGTAGCCGGCATCTCGCTGTTGGCCGCGATCTCGCGCCCCACCGGCCTCGCGGTACGGATGGCGGACGCCGCCGGGGTCACCCTCGCCGCATTACTTCGCGGTCACAGCGTCAACGTCTACAGTCACCCGGAACGTGTGCGCGCGGACGCGCCCAGGGCTTAGCCGGTCCGCCGTCGCTCCATCGCGTCGGCAGTCTCACGGTCGCGGTGATCCTCCGACGACCGCAGTCCCTCGATCGCACCGCGCACGTCTGCATCGGAACCGTCTTGGTCGAGCTTCCATTTGCCTTCGAGGCGCGCGATCGGGATCTCGACGCCGACGATCCCGCCCAGGAGCGCCGCGATGTACGATGCCGGCGCGTCCGTCACAGCCCAAGGGTCGCGGCGCGGCGCTTCCTGTTTCTCGGTCAGCCGCGTCACGATCGTACGCAGCGCGTCAGGATCGTCGATCACGCGCGGCCGTCCGTAGGCGTGCACGGCGACGTAAAGCCACGTAGGGACTACCTTCCCCGTCTCGCCCTTGGTCGCGTACCACGAAGGCGAGACGTACGCGTCCTCGGCGCGGAAGACGATCATTACCTCGCTGTCGTGCCGCAAAGCCCGTGACTGGGCGTTCGCGCGCGCAAGGTGGCAGGTGAGCGTGCCGTATGGTCCCGCATCCGAGTCGAGCAGCATCGGCACGTGACTCGCCTGGAGGCCTTCGGAATCCGACGAGACGAGCACGCCGAGGCGCGCGCGGTCGACCATCGCGTGCAGCACCCCGAGATCATCCTCGCGAAAGGGTGGCGGAATATACACAAGATGCCTCTGCCGCTCAGGCGCGCGCGGTTCCTGGTAACTCACGAACGTCCTCGACTGCGCCGGCGTTGTGACGGGGCGCTCTGGATTGCCGCTGACGTCGAAGAGCCCAACTTGGACGGTTCCCTGCACAGGGATCCCACTTGCCTGACTCTCCCCCAGGCGCGCTTCCCATGAAGGACTGGGTCTGCGAGGTTGCGGAGAATGCTGACTACACCGCGGGAGTTCGGTCTACGAAGGGTCCTTTCTCCTTCGTCGAGATCCCGCGCGACAATCTCGGCGCGCAGTGCATCAAGCTTTGCGTCGACAACGAGACCCAATGCGTCTCCGCGAGAAGGCCTCTGACCGAGTCTCGGTCTTTTGTTGTGTCGCGCGAAGTTCGTGACCAAACCCGTGACCAGTTTGCCACGGCCACCTAAAGAAAAAACCCCGCCGTAGCGGGGTTTGGATTGGTAGCGCCAACGGGAGTTGAATCCGGCTCGTTCAGGCGGTCCTGCCCGCCGACGCTTGGGCCGTCAGTCTAGAGCCGTGTCGCCACCCGCCGTATTGTCTACTATGTGCCCAAAAGGTGACCACGGTCGGCGTGAGATAGAGGCCCCAAACGAGCCCAAGGTCGGCGCAGCGTTCCCGGACCGTGCTACAATATTATTCGCTGAGGTCGCTGATGCTGCGCGAATTCCTGGCTAAGCTCTTCGGTTTGGACTCGCAGCCCGAGTTCGAACTAGAAAACGGCAAGCCCAGATGGCAAGCCGCTCCATGGTATGTAGAATTCCTAGCTAAGCTCTTTCGCGTGGACTCGGATCCGAATCTTGCAGTCCCGAAAGACGGAAGGCCGACTTGGGAGCCGTCACGGGCCCTCGTGTCTAGTCCCACGCGAGCCCCATAGTGACGGCCAGACGGCCGAAGTCACAAGGCCCGCTTCCACAACCACGCGCGCTTGTTTGCCTCGCTGGCGGGGGGGCTGCTGTCCGAGTTGTCTACGTATCCCCGAAGAGGCGCATTGGTGTTCCCGCTCGGGTCACGAAACTGATGATCGAATCGCGGTCCGGCCTCGCCGAACGGCTTGGTGTCTCGACGTAGCATTCGTTGCGCGCGATCATGGGTTGTAACGCCTCGTTCATGAATCGGTAGAACGACGTGCTTGTCAGCACGAACTCGCGGATCTCCGCCATGTCTACATTGCGGCGATTCAAGAACGCCGCGCTGATTTGTCGCTGGAGCGGTGCGTAGTCCGGACACGGCTCGATTAGCATTGGACCGAGCGAGTAGGTGTAGTCGCTGAACGTGAAGTTGCCCGACTTGTCCACCTCCCACATCGCCTGCTTCATGACTTCGAGGCCGCGAATGTTCTTCGTCGCGAACACCAGAAAGTAGTCCGTCGCATTACGGGCATTGCGCATCTCGAACGCGACGACGTAGTTCGCGCCAGCGCTGATGAAACGCTCCTTGAAGTAGTTGACCGTCTCGCGCTTCCGCTCTGCCCCGTTCAGGGCGCGCAGCGTTTGCCAGTCCGGTTGGCCAAACATGAGGTTTAGGTGTTCTTCGAACTCGGGCGTAGTGAGAAAGCGATTCATCTCCTCGTACATGAATGTGAAGAGTATCTCGCTTCGTTCTGGGGCGAGCAATAACCGCAGCAGGTCGAACGGCATGTCTTTAACGCCGAACGGGTCAATGAAGTAGAAGATCGGGCCCGAACCCGATGCTCGATTCATGAGCCGAGTGTGTACGTCGGCTATCTTCTCGTCGTAACGGCCGTATAACGTTTCAATCTCTATTGCGCTTACGCTGGGGTGGGCGGCGCGGAACGTCGCGCAACGGTCCACGAGGTGCTCGTAGCGTCGCTTCTTCGCTTCAATGAATACCGTCGTGAGCTGGCCCGGCTTGAGCGGCCCCGGCGCCAGGAACTGGCACGCGATGTCGAGCGCGACGATGGGTGAACCGGGTTCTCCCCCCGCGTATTCACCTGGACCCGCGAAGCAGTCGACGTACCCGAGCCGTTTGTTCCACCGCGCCATGATCGGCAGCCAACGCCTCAGGTACCGTCGCAGTATCTCGTGCTTCGCGGCCGTATGGGCTTCCAGCGGCCATAGTTTCGCGCGCGACTTCGAGGCGCTTAGGCCTGGTGGCGACACCCCGTCCATCGCAGAGAAGTGCCGGCAGCCCTAGACTGCCATGCCGAGGCGACCGCCGGTCGCTGCGCTCCGCGCGCGTTCGATCTCTCGCGGCGCCGCGAGGCCGGGTCGCGAGACCGGCATCTCGTCCCATGTACGCTCGTCCAACAGACGGCCAGTTCGCGCTTTATGCCACTGCTTGAAGAAGAACGCGACGTGGTTCTCGATGCAGCGGTCGCGTACATCGCGGACCCATTGCTCCTCGATCGGCCGTCGCTTCGGGCCGGACTCGCCGCCTACGATGACCCAAGCGATCCCGTTGAGCGGAACGGCGTCGATCGGGCCGAGCATCGGTTCGACCGAAAGAAATCTGACATCCGCGTTAATCTTGGCGAGCATCGCTGCGCGCCAACCGGTCGCGTTATTTTCGACGCTCGTCCCGAGCCAGATGTGCGAAGGCACCCGGCTTGCCCCGTATCGCTCGTGGATGAACCGGACCATCCGTTCTGGGCGCTTCGTGAGCACTTGGTAAACATGCCTGTCGATCCGCTCCATCACTTCGAAAACGCGTGCGATGTACGAATCGGGGATGGCGCGGTGGAAAAGGTCGCTCATCGAGTTCACGAAGACGAAGCGCGGCTTCTTCCATGCTTCGGGTTTGCCGAGCATGTTAGCGCGAAGCTGCACGTCGAAGCCGTGCTCAAAGTAGTGGCCGTTGATTCCGCGGAAGCGTTCGGAAAATCGCAAGGCATAGCAATGGTCGCAGCCAGGCGACACGCGCTCGCAACCGGTGCTCGGGTTCCATGTCGAGTTCGTCCACTCGATCGCGGTCGCTTCGGCCATCGGTTCTCCTCGCTTAAGGGCGTTCTAGCCAGCGGTTCGAACGCCCTCGACCCAGCGAACGCGCCGCTGCGGCGAGCTTTTTTTCCGGCTTCACCGGCCGCGCTGCACGCGGCTGTCGTGAGCGCGGCGCTCTAACGCCGGTTTGTGTTGGTGTACGTATCGATCCGTCAGGGGAATGCGAAACTCGGCCATGCCGCTCGCCGGAGAGTAGATCACGTCCTTTCGAACGAGCTGGTTACGAATGGAGCTGATCGTTTCCGACGTTGTGCCGAACTGCGCGGCAATCTCGCCCACCGTATGTGGACCCGGGCCAAGATCCGCCATTGCGAGGACGTACGAGCACTCACGTGGTGTCAGCAGCCGAAAGCGCGCGTCATAGAAGTCGTCCTCAAGGAGCCGACGCATGCCGGGAATCGCGCGCTCGACGTCACCCTCGGTGATCGCATCGCCGCGGTGAGCGAGCCACGCTGCAGAAGCGTACTCCTGAATGAAATAGGGGTAGCCGGCGCTCTCCTCTGCAAGACGCTCGAGGGCAGCCGGCGCAATGTGGACGCCCCGTTCTCGCGCTGGTATCGCGATCGCGTCTTTTGTCTCGTCTACGGTGAGCAGGTCGAGACGAAAATAGCGCCAGCGCTCGGTGTACGTACGGACTTTGTGCAGGTGCTCGCGGCTACCGGGAAGCCCGGCCGCGAGGAGATATGCCGGGCGCTTCGTGTTCGCCGTAGCGTGAACAAACGTCACGACGTCGCGGAGGCCGTCGACGGGACCGCTTTGCACTTCGTCGATCGCGAACACGAGGTGCCGCCCGTTGTGCCGCGTAGCGTCGTTGAGGTCCTCGAGCGCGTTCACGAGGTCGGGCGTCTCGTGCTGCGGCGCACTAAGGGAGACGGCGCCGAGGTCGTTGGGCAGTTCGTACGAGGCTCGCGGCAGCGCGTCGATAATCTTCTCGAAGCCGATCCGAAGCTTCTGCGGAAGTGAAGCGGACGCTTTAGCGGCGCGTTCGATTCCGCGTCGCATTGTCGATGCGAACGGTTCGCTCGCCGAAGGCTCGATCGCGATGATGACGGCGTTCGTATTCGCTGCCTCCGCGACGCAGCGACGGAGCAGCGCCGTCTTGCCCATGCCACGCAGGCCGGTGAAGACGATCGGCTGTGCCGGAGCTCCGCTCTCGGAAAGGTTCAGCGAGTAGCGCGCGGCGCTGCTCTCTGCATCGCGGCCGACGAGCGCGGGTGGCTCGCTGCCGGGCGCGGTCCGAAACGGGTTATCGAGCTGGTCGCTCATCGGCTAAGCGACGCAAGCGTGTCAAACGTGACAAAACCTTCATGCACCTGTCAAGCCTGTCAAAGGTGGCCTCGGTCTGTCAAGTCTGACAACTTTTCCCGCGGCCCCCGAGGCGGGCGTCCCGCTGCGATCCCGGGCGGCAAGAAGGCGCCCAAACTCCCTGCACGGGCGCCCCCCGGGACGCGAAGCGAGTCTGGAAGGGCCTCCCGCGGCCTAAAGCCGGGTCTTAGGCGACGTCCTGCCTCTCGGCAGTCGCGGTGGCAAGCATTGCGCGCGCCCGCGCTTCCCCGATGCCGTGGTGGGCGCCGGCGCACTCGCACTCGCATACGCCGCCCTTCGCCTCCCAGCAGCCCTTACGGCAGCGCTTCCCGGCGACGTACCGGCCGGTCAACGTCTTCAGCGACTCGAAATAGAGTCCGCAGTCGCAGATGGGATCCCTGACCGGGTCCTCTTCCGCGTCGCGATCCATCGTCGACCACCATACGTGCGTTTTCGCGCACCGAAGCCGAACGCGTACGGTATTCGGACTCTCGCCCGCGACCGGTACGCCGCCGCCTCGCCGGCCGCGTCTCAGCGCTCGTTGCTGACGGCCGACGGTTTCCCGGCGTTTGGCCGCGGCGCGTCCGCGCGGCGTCCGCAAAGCGGCGCACCGTCCGCAGATAACGCCGAGCGGGAGTGATTCGCAATTCGGACAGCCCACGTGATGGGGTCTCCCTATGGCTATCGCAGCGACGGCAGGTGCCGATCATGCGCTGCAACCGGTGGACGTCGCATCGGCTCGGAGTCTGTGGCCGTCGTATCGTTCGTCCACCGCGTAGGTTGAAATGGCGTGTATTTAACGCCGTTAATTATACCTATTATATCATTTGCACGAAATGAGTTTCAACCCTCACGTAATTATGTAAAGTCAGGGCTGGGCAAGCTTATCATCCGCCGGCGAATATTCCGGAGCACGCGCGATAGTGCCACCCTGCTGGCATTCCGCAGCGATACACTCCGGCAGAATGGGTGAAGGTCGCTTCGTCGCCGAGATTCGGATACGGTGGTCACCTACCAACGAACGCAAGGCCCTCGCGCGTATGGCAACAGCGCAGGCGCTCGCGAACGAAGTGCTCGCGGAATACCTGCGCCGCGCAGAGGCCTATCGTCGGGATCTCTTGGTTGCGGAAACCGGCGGGTATCCGTTCTTCATACAAGAGTACGCATCGATGGTGTGGATGTTTACCGAGGGTGCGACGATCGGTGTCCGCGACATAGAGGGTCGTATCGCGGGGATTCGCACTGATCTCGATGAGCAGTTCTACGCGCCGCGGTTCGCTCGCCTCACCGAACGCGAGTGAGCCTACGCGCTGGCGCTGTCATCTCTCGGCGAGGGAGAACATTCGGTCAACGACGTCGCAAGCGCACTCGGTTCGCGATCGAGCGCGGTCAGCTCCATCCGGAACCAACTGATAAAGAAGGACGTCATCTTCGCTTCGGGCCCTGGCTTGGTCGAGTTTCGAATGCCGCTGACCGATCGCTTCATCGAGCGAAACATGGGGTCGCTCGAACGGCGGGCACGTCGATCCGAATGGGGCCGGGGCGGCGGCCGCTAGCTACGATACGCGCCAGCAGGGCGACACGTCGACGCCGCGCGCGGCCGCCAATCATGAGACGCGTTGGCGCGCTTCAGCGGCGTTGCAGGCGGCGCAGGTCGGTAGGCGCTTGCGGATGCGCGGTTCGACGACGATCTCGGCACAGACCGTGACCGCGAAGGCGTCACCACGAACGCCGTCGCCTTTGACCCGAGACCAAGCCCCCGCGCGCGCAACGCACAAGGCTCGGTTGTTCGTAAGCGCGTGCTGGCTCTCGGGACGTCCCGGGCCGTGCCCGGCTACGGCTGATCGGCGAGTGCGTTGCAAAGGATGTAGGCGCTGCGCGATCGCGACGTCAGTGGTCGGCGGATTCGGCAGATCTGATACTGCCGGTCCTGCGGATCCGTCTGCGCACCGAGAACGGTGACGCGCTCGCCCACAATCGCGGTGTCCATGCGACGTGCCGCCGATAGCGTGTGGTAGATCCGGCGAGCGCAGGCATCGTCGCACTCGGACGGCGTCACGACTGCGTAGTACGTCTGGTAGGCGCTGACGTCGCTGAAGACCGGGGCCGCATCGCGCCCGGCGACACCGCCCTGGGCGCCATTCCCGAAAAGGATCCGGGCGGTGCTGATGTCGCCGTTCTGAATGGTCGTGCTGTACGGGAAGCGAGGAGCAGCCTCGCCGGTGGACGTGCCGGCCAGCGCGATCAGCGCGCTCAGTGCCAGGGAAACCCGAAAGCCCATTCGCCTCGGATACGGAGGCCAGCAAGCTAGGCTCCTGCTTTCAATGGCCCCCCACTTCAGCACCGGACCGGGTGGATACCGAGCCACAAGCGTAAGTACGACTACGTTGCCAACGCGGTAGGAATGTGGTAGCGTAGCGGTATGAAACGATCAATATCGCTTTCGGACTCCGCCGACACACGGCTCGAAGCCGTGGTCAAGGCGCATGACGCGAATCCTTCGGTGGTGTTGGAAGCGGCGTTGCTTCACTTCGTCGAGCTTCCGGCGGCCGAGCAGCAGCGCGAGGTTCGTCATCTGCAGCAGGCCCGGCAGGCGACGACGCGCGACGGGTGGATGCGGGTCTTTTGGCAGGCGCTGGCCGACGAGTTCGACGTCCGCGATTTTGATTGGACGGGCCAGGGCAACGTCCTCACGCCGCGCCAGCATCGCGGCTTCAGCATCGTGTACCTCTTCGATGAGCGTAGTCCGAGCGCGGGGCCGATCTACGTACATGCGTTCCAGAGTCCGGTCGTGGACGGCCGCGCAATGATCCAAAACTGGACGTACACGAAAGAGTATCCGGTATTCAGCGCCGCGCGTGAGGTTGCGAAGTGGATCCGTGAAAACGAGCCGGCGGCTGCGCCGGCCGTGTGACCTGCGCGCGCGTCGCGGCCAGCTACGGCTGCTCGGCGAGAGCGTTGCAGAGGATGTAAGCGGTACGCGATCGCGACGGCGACGACCGCCGGATTCTGCATATCTGGTAATGCTTGTCCTGCGGATCCGTTTGCGCGCTCAGTACGGAAACGCGCTCGCCGACGATTGCCGTGTCCATCCGGTGCGCCGTTAGGAGCGTGCGGTAGATTCGTCGGGCGCAGGCATCGTCACAGTCGGAAGGCGTTACGACCGCGTAGTACATTTGGTAAGCGCTAAGGTCGGTGAAGACCGGCGCCGCGTCATGGCCGGGGACGCCCCCTTGCGCGCCGTTGCCGAACAAGATGCGTGCGGTGCTGATGTCCCCGTTCTGCACGGCCGTGCTGTACGGGAACCGAGGACCGGCTATGGACGTCGACGTGACGGCAAACGCCACAAAGGCGGCCGGTGCAAACCATGCTGAGAAGCGCATTTGGGCCGATAGGGACGCATGGGTTGGGCCTCCTGCTCTAAGAGGTGCCGCAGAGACCCGCTTCCGGCGGCATCTGACGCGGCGACGCCGTAGGGCCAGGCTGTTCGCGGGTCGAACAGACGTTCGCAATGACCAGGCAAGACCCGCCGCCTCAACCGCCGCCCGCGCCGCCGGCGCCAACGCCGTTGACCGTTCAGGTACCGTTGCGCGAAGGGAACCCGCCCCCGCGCCCTCGGCCGCCGCGGTAGCGAGCGACGCTTCTGCGAGCGATCCTCGCGCTGGCGCGAGATATAGGCGCGGCTTTCGAGCAAGGGCGGCAATCCGCGGCTGCGGCACCGCCGACGATTCAAGACGAGCCGCTACCGCACGACGCTCTTGCAGACTATCGCTACGCCGTCGATCTCATGCTGCGCCGTCGCGACAACGAACGCGACCGACTGGATCGCATCGAAGCGAAAGTAGCGCCCATCATCGCCGGTACGATTGCAGCACTCGGACTGTTCATCGACAAGTCGTCGTCCTTGCTCGACGTCGCTGTCGGCGCGCTCTATCTCATTCCGCTGTTTATGTTGTTCCGAATCTTTCGGACTTTCTGGTATCTCGATGTACCTGATCCGGCGATCTTCGCGCAGACGTGGCAGCGTTGGCCGCAGACATTCTTAAAGTCGGTGTTCGAAGGCACGTCGTTGGCGATCGCGAGCAACAGCGATACCATCGACACGAAAGCTCGGCAGCTCAATGGTGCCATGATTTGGGTTTACAGCATTACCGTACTCGTCATCGGGGTTCGACTCGGTGAAGTGCTCATCCCGAAAGGAATCCAGTATGTCCAAAGAGCCAACCCCGTCGCAAGCCCAACCCAGCGCGCACGCCCAAACGCAAGCCCCCGCCCCGCCTCCACCCCCCACGCCGCAGTCCGTGCTTCAGCCCGTCCGTAAGAGCGGCGAAGTACCGCGATCGGAACCGGGGAAGACAACGAAATAACTTAGACTCGACGTGGTTGACGCTCGGCGCTCGGGGTCATGGACCTGCGAGCGCCGACGCCGCCAGCGTTCAGTTTCAGTCGCCGGGACGTTCTCGATGACGGGATGCAAGACCGCAGCCGCGTCATCTGCCGCCACCCATGTCGTTCAACCCGGGCCAAAGCCTAATCGTTCGCCCGCGAGTAGGCGCCGCGCGCGGAGCGCTCATCATCTCCACCGCGCTTGCCAGGACGCGCTTCGAAGGCCCAGGCGGCGCATGATGGCGATGTTGCCAATTTTCGGGCGAACCGTGTCGATGAGCGCAACGCGAATGGCTCGCGTTCGGCAATAATTTGCCGGCGTCCCAACAAGCTCAAGACGCCGTCGAATCGCATTGTAAATCCCCTTGGTCGTAAGTCGCTCCTGTGTCGCTCGAGCATTGCAATCGGTAACGCAGAAGAGCGGTCCGGGAACGGTGTTTCGGCAATGCGCATGCACGGCCGCGAGAGCGATTCCGGTCTTGCCGGCGGTGATTGCAAGGCGACGTCCCTCGATCGAAATGGCCGCTGAGCCGCCCTGGTCCTCGTAGTCCGCGCGATTGAGCGCCCGCATTTGGCCGGGCAGCGCGCCCGTCACGAGAGAAATCGCGAGGAGGGCTGCGTCGCGCCTGCCGCGTGCGGTTGATTCGCAGCTTTCAATTGCCATAACGACCCAGGGAATCGGGATAGGCGGGGTTGACGCAGTCGAGTATCGCCGCAGGCCGCGCGCGAACTCGACCAGATGGCGGTCGCGGGCGATGTCGCGCCAATGTCGATGGCGGAACATCGACACGATAGCGGCGAGGGCAATCAGTTGCGTCGGCGGCGCTAATGTGTCCAAGCTGACCACCCAGCGGGTGACAGCGCTCGCGGGGCACGGCAGCCTAATTCCCCAGCGATGGCACCAGGCCTCGAAAGCGTCCCAGTACCGTTCGTAGATCTCTGCGGTGCGCTCGTTCATAGCCCAAGCGCCTCGCTGAAGTCCTCCGGGCCGTCAGCGCGGATGTAGCGGAAGAGAGTGCGCTGGGTGGCGTGCCGGGCGTGGCGCCGCGTTTCTTCGTCACTCACACCCACCTTGTGCAAGTTCGTCAGCGCGCCGACCCGAAGTCCGTGCGAGGCGAAGTCCGCCGGGTCGGCACCGATTGCTGCAAGGTGCTCTTTCAGGATGAGCGAGGAGTTCCGGCCCGCGGTCGCGCCGCGATGGAGGAGCACTCTGCCCGATTTGTGGACGGCGCGAATGAACGGCCCTTCATTCACGAAAGCCGACCACGCGAGGATGGCCGCGCGCGGGCATAGGCGATCGTGGCGGGCCGGCACGTAGACCGTCTCCGGACGAATCGACATTTTTGAGCGCTGAATCCGCAGTCGAACCCGATTCTCTTCAACGATTATGTCGGACCAGTCCAGAGCTGCCAACTCGCTGCGCCGGAGCGCGCCAAAATACGAAACGAGCAGCACAGCCCGGTCACGCTCGCGCTTAGGCGAGCGCAGCCGGTCGATGCGAGCCACGAGCAGCTCGAGTAATTCAATCGGGACGCTGCTGCGCGGGGTGGGTTCGTAGGCCCGGCGTAGGCGGTTCATGAGGCCGTGCAACTCATGATCGCCTAGGCCCGTCAGCCGGCGCGCCGCATGGTAGCGCGATCGCACGCTGCCCGGATTCGTGAGTGCGAGCTCCATCATTTGCGCGCGTAAGGTAGCGCGCTTCTGCGGATCGAGATTGCGCGCAGCACACCACTCCAGATACCAGCGCTGCTGGTCGGCATACGATCGGTGCGTATTCTCACTTAGCCCATTGCTGATGACGCGATGGACCTCGTCATCGAGGTGATCGCAAACGGTGTGCGCGGGTGCAGGATCATATTCGAAGGCGACCCGCGGTGCATGGCGTCGTTGGGATGCTGCAGACTCCTCGAGTCCCGCGAGAAGGGTGCGCAGTTCGGCGATCGCCGACGCCGGAATTCGGCGCATTATCCCACTCGCAATATCCTGCCGAAAGGCGGGCTGGCGAGGTGGGGTTTGGGGAGGGGTTTGGCGCGGTGTGCGGGCCGCCGGGCGGGGCGAGCGCGGGGCTGTTATAGGAAGCCAGTTCGCCATTGTGGTCCTCCGGTTTTCCGGACCACCCGCTATCAGGCGTACCGGAAATCTTAGCACGACTGCGGCGAAAACGGAAGACGCTTCCGTGTGCCGATTTAGGAAGAGTTTTCGGAAGTCTAGAACGCTCCCGACCTCACGGGACCGCACCCGACCGTATCCGAGACACCTCCATTGTCTCACCCGTGACCATCCCAGCCGGCATTACACCGGCCTTGCACGACGCAAAAATGCAACCCACTGGTGTGCCACGAGGAGGGAAATGCGTAAGGCGGCCGCGAGCGAGAAACCCTTGGTCTATACCGTCGACGAGGCGGCACGCCTGCTGCGCATGTCACGCCAAACCGTGTACGAAGCTGCACGGCGAGGCGAGGTTCCCTCGATCCGCATCGGACGACGGGTTCTCGTCCCGCGCGCCGGCCTAGAAAGGCTTATCGGCTCGCCGGACTAGGCCGCAGTGTGCTCGCGCAGGAACTTGTCGACGAGTTTGAGCGCTGCCGCAAGGTACTTGCGCAAACCGTGCGCTAGGTGCAGGGCTGGACCCATGGCGGCCTCGGGCGTCTGCGCCGCGTTAATCGTCGGCAAGCCGACGTCGGCCGCTAACGCGTTGAGCGAGAGGTCCAGGCAGTACGCCAGTCGCGCGATGGTCGAGAACCGCGGCTCCTTCGCCACCCCCGATTCCAACTCCGAAAGCTGGGTGGTGGAGAGGCCTGCCTGGCGCGCCAGCGCCGTGACGGAAAGACCGCGTTTTTCGCGTGCCCTCTTCAGCACCGTGCCCAGGCTCTTTGCCACGTCGGCGGCTTGCCTCTGATACGGAAGGCAACCTGTGAGGAAAAGCTAATACATGGGCGTACAAGAAAGCGGACATACAACGGGTTTCTGTGACCATCGACGCACTCCCCGGAGGCCACGATGAAAGCTTCCATCAGTCAACGCTCGCCCGGCAGTTGGAGCATCCGCATCGACCTGCCGCGAGATGAGTCGGGACGACGCCGCCAACGCCGAATCACGCTGCGCGGCACGCGCAAAGATGCGGAGGTCGCCGCCGCCCGCCTCGTCGTACGCGCATCGCAAGCGAGTCTGACCGATGGACGCATGCCGGCCGCGCGGATGTTCGCCGCGTGGCTCGAAATGCGCGCGCCGCGCGTCGAGGCGGCGACCTTGGCGCGCTACCGCGGGATCGTGCGGCATTACCTCGATCCGGCCTTCGGCGCGTTGCGGTTGGACCATATTACCCCTTCGGCGATCGAGCAGGTAACGCTGCAGTGGCTTTCCGGGAGGCGCCGCGACCGCAAGGCGGGCCGGCTAGCGCGGCGCACCGTGCGGCACAATCTAGAGACACTGCGCGCTATTCTGAACGTTGCGGTGCGACAGGGCTACCTGGACACCTCCCCCTTTGCGCGTGTCGATCTGCCCAGAGTCGACCGCACGGTGCGCACGGGCTTCGAGCTCACGGACATACGGGCGCTTATCGACGCGTTGCACGGCTCGGAGCTCGCTGAACCAACGATCGTCGCGGTCGGAACCGGCTTGCGCCGCGGCGAGCTCCTCGCGCTGCGTTGGCTCGACGTCGATATTAACGCGCGAACACTCTTTGTTCGACGGTCCCTGGAGTTCGTCGAGAAAAAGCCGCACTTCAAGTATCCGAAGACCCCAGGATCGGAACGAGCGATCCCGTTACCGCAGTTCGTAATCGATGCACTCGAGCGGCACCGCGCAATGCAACGCGCGCAGTATGCGCTGCTCGGCGTCGACGAGACTACCGATGGGCTAATTTTCGACGAGCTTGGCGCACCCTGGAATCCCGCGCGCTTTAGCATGCGGTTCTACCGCCTTCTTCGGCAGCGCAAGGCTCCCGTAATGCGTTTTCACGACCTTCGCCATGCGTTTGGATCGCTCGGTTTAGAAGCCGGCACGAACTTGAAGGTTATCAGCACGCATCTTGGTCATAGTTCGATTAAGACAACGGCTGACCGTTATCTGCACGTGCTTCAGCGTGCTCATCTGGAAGCCGCCGATCGCCTCGATCAATTGTTCGATACTCCATGAACCATCCGAAAGCGGTCTGCGCCTAATAGTCGCGGTCAGCAGGAAACTCAATTCTAGGCCTTTGGTGCACCGCCGTGATGGCCGGCGATCCGGACCTGCCCAGACTACACGGGCGGCTCAATCCAGCCACTCCCGGAACCTGTCCGATTCGGTACCAAGCCTTGGAGCGTTCGAAAGTAAGCGCGCGTCGCTCGAAGTAAGGCTGCGTAAGGTCCGACGTTCACTGGGGCTAACTTTGGGCTGTCCGAAAAACACCGCGCGGCGAGGTGTCACAACTTGTCCGCTGGCGCGACTTCTCTCGTGAACGCCGACACGGCTCGGCATCTCTCGAGGAGTCAGTATGCATACAAGGTTCACGATCGATGTCGATGGCCGGCCTCACGAAATCCACGACCACTCGGTGACGGGGCACCGGATCAAGGAACTCGCCCACCGCCACGAGGGCTCAGTTCTTCGCCTTGACGGCGATGATCGTCATCACGTACGGGATGACGAAACCGTTCACGTGCATGACGGCGAGCGCTTCGTCATCGAACACGCACACCACGAGAACCACGATGAAGACGGGCGGGGACAAAAGCACGCCATCGTCATCGAGGTTGATGGAAAGCGGTACGAGGCCCCCAAACGCGAGATGACCGGCTCTCAGATTAAAGCGCTCGCCCACAAGCCGCCGGCGAACTCTCTTTATCTCATCGAAACGCACGACGGCCGCCCCTTCCGCCGCGAAATCGTTGACACCGAGACATTGCGCCTCCATACCGGAGAGTGCTTCGCGACGCAGCCGCCCGTCGGGAAGACGAGCTGATGCCGCTCGCCCCTGAGGATCAGCGTGCTCTCGAAACGCTCTTCGGGCCGGGCGTCCAAGAACAAACCGAACTCGGGCTGCGGCTCATTGTTCTTCCGACGGTTGCGCTACCGCCAGGATGCAACCCAAATATTTCTATGGCCATCTACGTCGCCTCGACGTTCCAAAGCTACGATAGTCGGCTGTACTTCGAGGCGCCGATCACGCTCGCGTCCGGGATCTGCCCCCCGACGACGGCAGCGGTGTTATTGGGGCGCTCGCTCTACGCGGCGAGCATCCAGGGCGTATCGCCGAGCCTGCCGCCCCACCAGGCGATTCTCGCGCATCTCGAGCGCTACAAGGCTACCTCGTGAAGACCGTGCTGCGCGCAATACGGGACCGGCTGGCCGGCTTCTGGCCAGCAAGAGGCACCCAGCCGCAACCGACCGGCCCGGCCGAGATACGGCTCCATCTCCCGCGGTGTCTGCGGGAGTCGTTGGCAGCGCAAACCGTTCCGCGCGTCGCCTGCCCCGAACCGCTAGCTCTGCTTCGCCTGCGGTATGCGGGCGAAGAGCGTCGGGATGTCATCGTGGCGGTCGGCGTGTTGCCCTTCGCCGAGGAGGCGTACGTCGAAGGCGACGCCGGCGCCAACTTCGACACGCGGTGGCTGATAGCGCGCGCGAACGACGAACTATTCACAAACTGCGGACTGATGTTGGTCCACAGTCACGGCGGTCGCGGGACGCCCGACTTCAGTTGGACCGACCGCCGCACGAACCACGACGTCATGGCACCTCTCGCGATCGGCGTGGCCACCGCCCCCTATGGGGCAATGGTGCTCAGCACCGATGGTCAGTACGCCGTCGTGACGACCTCGGCGGGCCTGGCTCCGGCAACTGTAATAATTGTTCCAGACGCCACAACCCGCTTGGACCTGTCAGCATGATAGATGCGAGCAGGATGAGTTTTCTCGGCCCGGGCCTTGACCGACTCGCGGCCGCGACCATCAGCGTGGTCGGGGCCGGCGGCGGCGGATCCCACGTCGTGCAACAGCTCGCGCATCTCGGGGTCGGAACGGTCGCCATCATCGATGCGGACGGTTTGGAAAGCTCGAACGTCAACCGGGTCGTCGCCACGCACTACCGCGATTTGGGGCGGCCTAAGGCTGAGATATTGGCAGCCAATCTTGCCGGGCTCGGCGCCACGCTCGTACCCGTGATTGCTCGCGCAACGAGCGCCGAGGGGCGACGGTGGATCGAGCGTAGCGATTTGGTCATCGGCGCCGTCGACGGAATGCGATCACGCGACGCGATCGAGCGACTGTGCCGCGCCGCAATCGTTCCATACCTCGATATCGGTCTGTCGATCGTTCTTGACGAAGCGGGCCACGTGGCGGGCATCGGCGGCCAGGTCTTCACGTCGTTACCCGGCGGACCGTGCATGCGGTGTGCCGAGATCATCACCGACGAACGGCTCGCGGCGGATCGCGAGGAGTACGTCGCGGGCGCGCCTGAGCAGCAAGTGGTCTCGATGAACGGAATCCTCGCCTCACAAGCGGTTACCGGCGCCATCGCGTTGCTCACCGATTTTGCGCCGGCGTTCCCGATGCCGCCCTGGCTTCAATACGATGGACTCCTCCACGAACTCAAGACGCCAAGCGTCCCTCTCTTGGGTCCTTGCCCTCATCACTCACTGGCACTGGCGGGATGGCTCGTACCGTTGCCGCCGAAGAGGGTCAAATCTTGAGCACGCTTCGGGACGAGATCGAGGACGCAATCGATGAGGCGCGCAGCCTGTCGCTGCGTCCACTCTCCTTGGTCGTCGTCCGCCTGGCTCTTTCCCGCAACCGGAGATTCAGCGTCGCTGAACTGAACATGGTTCGCGATGAAGTGATGTTCGCCGTCGGCAAACAACTGGGAACTGGGGCTACAACGCCGACCGTTGCGAACCAACTCGGCCGGGTCGTCGAGAACAAGGTCCGAGACCTCCAGCGGGCAGCATCCGTCGAGCGCAAGCATTTCGAGCCCGGCGACAACACCAAGCTGCTTGAAGAGATTGTCGCACGCGACGAGGTTCACGGGGAGGTGGCCGATCGTGAAGCGTGTGAGCGCATCATGCTGGCACTCGAAGAACTCCGCCAGACTAACCGCCGATATTATGAAGCTATCCGCGCCCACATAGACGGATTGAGCGTTTCTCGGCACCTCACGCACCTCTTTGGAGAACCCGTCACGGAAGACACGTCGCGCAAGGTCCTGCAGCGTGCCCGCGAGCGCTTCTCCGGAATCCTGGCCGCGCGAGCGGAGGAAGCATCATGAATCCGAGCGACGACATGCTGAAAATTGCGCTGGCGTTCGTCGAACAGCCAGATGAATCGCAGCGCGTGAAGATGGCCTTTGCGGCCATCAGCTGTGCCCCACTCAGCGCGCTTATCCACAAAATGCTCGATGATACGCCGGGAACAACGCTAAAGGGCGCACTCACGCGCATCGCCGATCTAAACCAGGGACGCATCACAGATCTTGATGCTCCGGACTTCTGCTCGTACATTATCCGCAAGACGGGAATCACGGACCAGGTGCTCGATAGCTGTAAGCGCGCATTGAGAAGCTACCATATCGCACAGTCAATGGTGACGTCATCAACCGGACTGTTGATGGCTGCACGTACCGACGACGGCAGCGCACGTACCGCTATGCCACCAGAAGAAATACTGCGGGAACTGAAGCGACGGAAATAGTGATTCGCTACAAGAATGTTCGTGAGGCTGCGGAGTTGCTTCTCTACAAAGCGGGGAGCCCGCGACTTGGCAACGGTACCGCAATTGACGTCAAGCGTATCGTCGAAGAATTCTGCAAGTTTGATCTTGCTGAAATCGACGATCTAAATCTCGGCGGCCCGATTTTAGCGGCGTTCATTCCAACGTCAAACACCGTGATGGTTAAGCGCAATTGTTTCGAACCCCGGAAACGCTTCTCGATGGCGCACGAACTTGGGCACGCTCAGCTCGAACATGGTTATGGTTTAGCCGATAGCCTGTTTCCGATCGAAACGCCGCTGTTCTTTCGCTGCGATGACTCTGATATCGAGGACGGTACCGGGAGTAAGCGGCGGCCCCTGGCCGAAACACTCGCCGACAAGTTTGCTACTTACGTCCTCATGCCGGAGAACCTCGTACGCGAACTCTGGCGGCGTCACCAAGACGTGTCATCCTGCGCAGAAGCTCTAATCGTTTCGCGCCAGGCAATGACCTACCGACTCCAGGAACTCCGGCTGACTTAGGATCTTCAAGAGCGCAGCCTAAATAGCCGCGCGTGCGAAGCCTTCACCCCAAAGTCGACAAACGAATTGCCTGCGAAGTAAGCGACAACGGTACAGCCCCTCCAATTCACCGGCGTTCCCTTGACGGTAGGCGCGTCCTCGAATTGAACCCGACTTTCCCCGACGCATCCGAGTTTGCCAACGGTTGTTGCGCTCGTACGGGCTGCGCAAGAGTTCACTGATCCCGCACTCCCGAGCAAAACGGCGGCGTCGAGGTCTATCACAAAGCTTCACGCGGAGCGCGTCTGGCAGCATCGATTCGGAACACTCGAGGCAACGACCATCATCGCTGGCTGGCTTGATGTGCAAAAGCGAGGGACCCGTTTCGGGCCTTGGCTACGTAACCCCGGGCGCGTGGCGCGATGGCAATGCCGCTCGAATAACGACCCCGGTGTCTAGAAACGGCGCGATGAGTCCGGTGGCAGGCACGATGCCTGTGACCTGGAAGAACTCGACCGTTGGTAGCCCACCAAGTTGGACGGCACGCTGGAACCGGGGGCAACTCTTGCCGTTAGATGCAAACGCACTAAATAAAGTTCTCGAACCTTACCCTTCTGCTGCATCGAGACGCGGCCTTGTCCAGATACAGCCCTTGTCGGCGTATTCGAGCGAGCTGAAGAACGTTCAGCAGACCGCGGATCTACTTGACGTTATCGCGACTGGTCGTTGGGCGCGCGACCACAACAACGATCGTTACTACAACACGCTTCGAAATGTTGGTGCGGTTATAGGCAACCGACAGCAGCCTGAACTCACAACCCTAGGCGCGGCTATCGTTGATCTGAGAAATGCCGGTGGACGTGACGCTCTTTCCGACGAGGAAAAACGCTCGATCGAACGACTAATTGTTAACGCTGCGATCGATGCGTTGATAGCTGGCAATGCGGGAACCATAGGTCCGGTAGTCGCCGCGATCCGGAACGTCCAACAACTATATGAATCGCTGAACACCGAAGACTACAACGCGATCGTTGCAGACGACGAACTTGCTTGGCTTATGCAGGCGGCAAATATAGAGGGGACCGAAATTCCGCGGTTCTTTCGCATACCTGACGCGGACAGGGCACACGTCCGCGATGAGCTCGGCAGGCTCTTTGCTAGGAACTTTGATCCCTCCGGTGAGCCCCCGAACTTTCGTGAATACGCCACTGCGGCCGGGCGTATTCAGCGAGACGTGCGAAGCCGGGTTCAGGACTTCTTAGCTGAATATGCGGCGGCGCGCATGGATCGCGGAGATGCCATGCCAACCGTAACGAAAGAGATGACATTGGCTCAGCGTGTAACGAGCATGACACGCTTTTCCATGCTCCGCGCCGAGCAGGCACCGGCTTTTGTTCGGCCGGCTCAACTCATCGTCTCGGGCTGCCCAGGCTCAGGGAAAAGCCACTGGATCAACGAGCAACTTCTCGCTGCCGGTGCGAGCGTTTATCGCGTGCAGTTCCATGAGGAACTCGGATATGCCGAGTTTGTCGGAAGCTACAAGCCGCGCGTGATATACGAACACTCGGCGACACCGCTCTTCGATGCCGCCGGTGATCCCGCTCCGTCACGTCGCCCGTTAATTGACTACGGTTTCGTCGCGGGACCTTTCGCGCTGGCGATCGCCGAGGCTTATGCGCAGCCTGATAAAGCCGTGGTCGTCGTGATCGAGGAGATCAATCGCGGGAACGCTGCGGCGGCGTTTGGTGAGCTTTTTCAGACGTTGGACCGCTCACCAGAAGGATACAGTAAGTATCCGATCGCGCCACCAAACGATCTCAAGCTATACCTTGCGGCGGCGGGTGCGATGACGGACGAAGGGTTTCGCCTGCCGCCTAATCTTAGCATCTGGGCGAGTATGAATGGTGCAGATCAGGGAGTGCAACCACTTGATACAGCCTTTCGACGCAGATGGTCGTACCGCTACATGGGCTTTATGCAAGCCTGCGAGTACGCGTCGGAGCAACGCCGAGTTCGATATGGCGGCGTCGATGTTGACTGGGATTCTCTTAGAGCGGCCATAAATCAGAAGTTACTCGCCCTGTCCATCCATGAAGATAAGCTTGTCGGCCCGTACTTTCTCTCAGTTGAGGAGCTACGCGATCCTCACGAAGTGCTGACGAAGCTTATGCTATATCTGTGGGAGGATGTGGTCCGTTTTGATCGCTCGGAACTTTTCCACGTCAATAGCTTCGCCGCTGTAGCGGCTGAGTGGTCTGACGGGTCGGGCGCGCCGCTGTTACTATCGGGGGTATTGGCCAGCGTTGCGGAGCCGAGGCAACCGCCGGACGGCACCGAACTGACCGTTGGCGTACCTCCAACAATGGGGGTAGCGGCGGCAGGAGAGCCTGAGGCGCAGCCGGCCGTGGACGCTCCTGTGGTAGTCGTTCCGAACACACCGTGAAACTCGCCGTCGAAGATCGGGCGTACGAAGCAGCTGGATTTTCGGAAATGTTCGGGCTCAATGGCGATAGCATCGAGTCGCTTGCGCGCCTCAAGATACTCGACGTCACTGATACGCGGACCTATTGGCGATTCGTTGGCTTCATCCGGACCACGGCCGATCTTATCGCAGTCGTGCCGAAGCCGATTGAGGCGGATTACAAGGGCGTCGCTCTAATGCGAAGCGCCCTGAACCGTTATTTCAATTCCGGCGCGACTCGTGTACCCCAGCGGATTGCGGTGGAAGATCTATTCTGGCGCGATGATCGCGCGCTGCAGGAGCTTGACGGCGCCAGCACTTTGCTGCGTGCATTTCTCGACCATGGGCCATACCGAGCCCCGAGCACGCAAGTTGCACGACGCGGCGCTGTAGACTGGCGTCGAACTCTGCGAGGTACGCCGATCCACGCGGCAAATGGATCGATCTACCGCGAGCTATGGCGAAGCCGACACGGCCGCGATACCAACGATGTGACGAGGGTGCTCCTCGGCATGCTGACGTGGTTATTGGCGAAGTATCCAATATTGAAGGAGCCACACGGCCTAGCCGATGCGATTGCGGAATGCGGAGCCTATAGCCACGATGAAATTGCACGCCGGCGGCAGCTTTTCGCGTCCTTGATTAGGGCCGAACGCGCAGTAACGTACCGGACCGATCAAATAGCCGTTCTGGAGGTTGCCCTCGCACTAATAAGTGATGATCGCTCGCTGCGAGGCCGAGAGGCATTTGCTCTATTCGGGACACGCGCATTCGAGTACATTTGGGAAGACGCATGCCGCGAAGCGATGGGCGGCGATGATGGAGGACTACGCTCAACTCTGGCCATGCCAGAATGGAATTGGACTAACCATGCACCGACTACGGGTGAGGGGCAGCGCCCAGATGTCATACAGCAATTTGGCGAAACGGTGTTTGTCGTTGATGCGAAGTACTATTTCCCGGTTCCCCCTGTTATGACACCTTGGCAGGATATTGCGAAACAGCTGATTTACGCGCAAAGCCTTCCAATCGGAAGCGATAACCGCCTTCGAAATGCTTTCGTGTTCCCGGCCGCGCGCGAACCCGTGGAAAAGCTGGGTGAGGTTTCGGTCGACAGCGCGAAAGAGCACGTCGGAAAGATTGAGCTGTGGTCACTTAACGCCTGGACGGCACTACTGCGTTATTCAAAGCGTTTAGGCGCCGACTCCGATTTCATCTCCCGCCTCCTTGACTAAAGAGCGGCGCACGATTGGACAAAACGCTTCGGCTATCCCGAGATTTTCGTTCGTCGGGATTATTGCGGGGCTCTTCGCAGTAGGCAGCGTCGCGCGCTTTTGTCCGTAGAACAGATACTCATTGACGAGAGACTTCTGCTCTCCAACTCTGCTTTGAAAGTTTTTGCGGATCTCGAGAGCGCTAGTTACTTCATGCCTTGAGAAGAGTCGCCGATCCTCGAAGAGCTCGCGCAGCCGTAGAAAACCTTCGTTTCCTGGTGTCTCCACCTCCGCCCAGTGGTTCCAGTGATTTCGACCGCCGTAATAGCTGAGAAACACGTGCCTCGCCGGTACCCGCTCTATCAACAGGCGGAGTGAGTCAATGAAACGATCCCGAAAAGAAAAGTCGCTGGTGTAGTCATCGTCCATGTTTTGGCCACGTACGTGGACGAGACCCTGAACATAACGCTTAATCGATGCGAGGTGTGGATATGCAGCGATAAAGTTGAGGAAGTGATAATACGCCGTATATTGACGAAAATTATATGGCGGATCGAGATATGATACGTCGTGAAGTGGATAGCTCCCTGATGATGTGATTGCGTCGGCGTTTATTATTGTCGCGGCTGAGTCGCGCCGTTCCGAAATCGGGACGCGGAGGGTGAACCGCTGCATGGCATTTGGCCAAAGTCGATCGCGATTGAAGTCATGGAAAGTACCACTTACGTTTGCCGTGATTACGACCTCTTCGATTACGCTAGTCATTAGGAAGTCGAGCTCATCACGAGTCAATAAGCCGGCGCGCCACCAACGCCGGATCGAAGCCAGAACTCCGTCAATGAATAGCGCGTTCTCCCCAGAGAAGTAATTGCGTTTGCCTTGACGGCCGCGGAGACTTCGGAAGTGAGAGTGCTCGCCAAACCGCGTATAGTACTGGAAGATGAAGCCGGGCTTGAGGTTTGTCTCGCCTATAGCCTGAAGTATGGCTAAGGCTCTTGCACCTTGTTGCAGCCCGTGCCATATTTCGGCCAAACCTGCGGAGATGAACATAGGCTGGAGGCGTGCGGCGGCCGCGTCAAACGTGTCTTTGAGAGGTTTCGTATTGACTAGCCGACTCCGAAATGGGACGTCACGAAAGGCGAGCTCGTCTTGGCGGCCGATATACGTATTCGCAAGTGTATGGCTGAATCGGTTGACGTCCGCCACGGTGATGTCCCAGCCGCGCGCGCGAAAGTGGCGCGCGACATTCGTGGTACCCGTAAATGGATCCGATAGCGACCGCGCCCTCGGTGCGCGAGCCCGAATATATGACGACAGAATGGGAAGTAAGGAACTCTTGTTCCCAAGATATTTGTCCATCTTATGGCCGGCAAATCAAAAAGTATTCGGCGATTGGGTTCGTAGCGGAATTCACGTGGGTCGCATTCAACTTTCTGTGGGAGTGCGGTCCAGCGGAAAGCACTTCGACAGTCCTGAAGTGCGTTGACGCGAGCCGCTTGATGCCTTCCATCGTCATGACGCGCGGACGGTGTCTCGAGGACGCTTCGAAGTCTGAATATGAAAGCAAGAGCGGCACGCTCTTAGACGCGATCGATGAAAAGAGTCGCCCGAATGCGGCTGCGACTTCGGAAGGGATGCAGAATGGGGACTGATATCGATCAGGACGGTATAGTCCGCGTAGCGGGACGCCTTTACGATCGAGCTGCAGTCCCGGATCGTCTCCTCGACTAATCGTTTCAAGCACGTGGTAGAAACGACTGTAGTGGTCGATGGTGTACGGGGGGTCTGCGTAGATTGCAGATAGTGGCATTCGGCTGGCTGCGAGTACAGTGGCAGCGTCGCCCTCCGCGACCGTGTTGTCGTCGTATTTTCTTGCTGCGAGGGCGTCGTGCCATCGAGATAGCCACCGGCGGTATTCGGACCAGATGCTGATGCGCCGATCACGCACTGATCTCACTACCAGAAGGGGTTGCGCTCGACCGCCCGCCTTCAGCAGACGCATCGGTTGCGCAAATTGCTTACCAACCGTTCCAACCACGTGACTAGCTACGGAGAGCAGAACGCCAAGCAATGCAGGTCGCGCTGCGGGGTCTGCGATGGATACGGCGTGCAAGAGCGCCTGCAATTCGACACCTTGCGCGTAGCCGAAATATGGTCCACTGAAATAGCGCAGTACCGTCGTGGGCGTCCCACTCAATCCGCCTTTCGCATTCTGTAGTGCTCGAAGGATCGGCGCGCGCAGTGGCTCTGACGCTGTAGCTCGGATTCTGTTTGCCTCGATCGAGCCTCCCTCGATCATTGCATTGAGCAGCGATGCGTCGCCTTGAAGAGCGCTTTCGAGTGCATCATTCTCGAGTTCGATAAGGTCCGCGAAGGCGTCTCTCAGAATTGTGAAACGGCCGCGAAACGCTGATTCGAATGTGCTCGTACTTGCGAAGTCTAAGGAGGACTTCGGTGCAAGAAGGAGCCCTTTTAGCATCGTTGTTGAGTACCGCTGAGCGTCCACAGCGAGGACGTGGTGCTTCTGGGATAGGCTCCCACTTACGACCCCTGACCCGGCGTACAAATCGACGACGACGCCTGTGCCGTACGCGAGCTCCTGCAGTCGGCCGACAATGTCGTCGACGAGGCGCAATTTACTCCCTAAGTACTGAATTGGCCGAAAGGGCTGTTGCTGCGGTGTCGCTCGAGCCGGCTTGATTTTCCCTAGCGCTTCCGCGTGTTGCGCCGACGGCCGCGCACGCCCAGTTTCCCAGCTTGAAACAGTGGTAGTGGTTACACCGAGGTGCTCGGCAAGTTCTAGCTGCGTAAGGCCTGCTGCGCGCCGGATCTCGGCCACGGTCCCGGAGCCCATACTAGATGTGACTTATACAAGACATCTACGATCCCTTTCGGACGCCGGCCGCTTGCTCGGCAATTCGATTCCAAGCCTGACCCGCTGATCTTTGCTCAGGCCCGCCCTTTCTTGCGCCCGTCTCCCTCCTAGGTATCGCACGGCTCAGTGCCACCGCATTGGCACCGTCGCCAGCCCTCGACATTCCCGCGAGCGGTCAAGCCGAGCTATTCGGGTGGAGCAGGCGAAAGCTTATTGATTCTATCCGAAAAAGGGTGCAGGATTGGATAGAAATTCCATCAGGGAGCATATTGCAGTGAGATACCGACCGAACCCCGACGAGTGCGCCATTCTGATCACCACGGCTCTTCAGCGATACTCGAAGGAGGCCGGCAAAGACATCACGCGCGCTCGCTTAACCGAGAAGTCAATTCGGCGATTGTGCGGAAGGCGGATGCTGCGCGGGGTCTTCCTCGAAGAACTCACAGCCGCGATGCTCGATCGGGACTGGGTTCTGCTGCAAGGGACGCGATATTATGGCGTTCTCAGGGAGACGTCACTTGAGGGGTGGACTCGGGTGACCTCGTCGGGGATTGCGGATGAGCTTAGAGCTGTCCGCAACGGTACCGATCAGGATCGTATGGAGACGCTTGAGCGACTAGACGCAGATCTGGAAGACGACGGCTCCGAAGACGAAGGGTAGCCGGGCCCTTGAGGCCAGAGTGCGATCCGAACGGCTGGGAGAGATCGTAAGCCCAATCGCGCCATATCAACGCCGCCGTATCGGTGTGGATTGCATCGCGCTTATGGAGGGGCGCAGCATCGCTACCAGGCCCACGATCGCAAACACCAACTGACGCAATAGGGCCGGTGACCAAATACGTGACCAAACGGGGTGGAATGAAAAAGAAAACCCCGCCGTGGCGGGGTTTCGAGTGGTAGCGCCAACGGGAGTTGAACCCGTTTCGTGCTGTCGAGCCTCGTCGGGCTC
>CALEYW010000007.1 GCA_937927945.1 uncultured candidate division WPS-2 bacterium
GGGGCGAATCGTTACGGGTCATGCTCCAGGAACCTGAAGGCGTGCCCATTAGCCCTGGGGTGATCGACGAACGAGGGCTCGACGTCCTCGATTTCCAGCGCATTCGCGAGCGCTACGCGGGCCAGACGCACGCGCCCCGCTCCGAAGCGCGTGCGCTCGCTTGCGAGCCGGCGGCGGATTTCGCGCTGGTGCGCACGCTGGTGGTCGAGACGACGGAGATGCGCGTGCTGGCCCGCGAGGGCGGATTCGCGATGGAGCGCATCGAGGACGTCGACGAAGCGGTTGCCAACGCCGCGCTCGGGGTGGCGCTCTCGGCGCGCGAGCTGCGCGACATCGCCGACGCCCTGGCGGCCGGTGCGGCCGCGGCGCGGGCCGTCCGTGAGGCCGAGGGCGTGCCGACCCTGCGCCGCCGCTGCGAGCCCTTCCGCGCGCGCCCCGCGCTCGTCACGCGGATCACCGATGCGATCGACGAGCGGGCGCGGATCCTCGATCGCGCGTCGCCGGCCCTGGCCCGCATCCGGCGCGGCATGGTGCAGGCGCAAGACGACGCGCGCGACCGCGCCGCCGCGATCGTCCGCTCGGCGCGCTACGCGCGCGCGATCCAGGACGCGATCGTCACGATGCGCGACGGCCGCTACGTCGTTCCGGTGAAGGCCGAATTCCAGGGCGAGATCCAAGGGATCGTTCACGACACGAGTTCGAGCGGTCACACGATCTTCATCGAACCGCTCGAGACGCTCGAGGCGAACAACCGTTTGCGCGCGCTGCAAGTCCAGGAGCAAGCCGAGATCGCCCGGATCCTGGCCGAACTCTCGGCGCTCGCGGGGCGCGAAGCGGCGCAGATCGCGGTGAACGTCGACGTGTACGTCGAGCTCGATCTCGCCGCCGCGCGAGCGCGCGTCGCCGACCGTATGGACGCGGTCGCACCGGAACTCGTCGACGACGCGGTCGTCGCGCTGGTCGACGCGCGGCATCCGCTGCTCGACGAACGAGCGGTTCCGCAGAGCGTGCGGCTCGACGACGAGACGCGCGTGCTGATCATCTCCGGACCCAACATGGGCGGAAAGACCGTCACGCTGAAGCTGGTCGGCTTGGCCGTGACGATGGCCGGCTGCGGGCTGCACGTTCCGGCGGCGGCCGCGACGATCGGCCGCTTCACGCGTGTGTTCACCGACATCGGCGACGAGCAGTCGATCGCGCTCAACGCTTCGACCTTTTCGGCCCATCTGCGGCGCTTGGCGGAGATCGTCGAGGCGGCCGACGATCGTTCGCTGATCCTGATCGACGAAATCGGCAGCGGCACCGAACCGAACGCCGGCGCCGCGCTGGCGGTCGCCGTGCTCGAGCATTTTCTCGTCCGCGGCGCGCGGGTCGTCGCGACCACTCACGCTACGGAGCTGAAGCTCTTCGGCGCGGATCATCCGCACGTCGTCAACGCGAGCGTGCGGTTCGATCCCGAGACATACGAGCCGACCTATCAGCTCGACGTCGGTTCGCCCGGACAGTCGCTCGCGTTCGCGCTCGCGCGCCGGATGCGCGTCGATCCCGCGGTGGTCACGCGCGCCGAGGCGCTGCTGGGGACGCAGGAGCGCGACTACGAACGCGCGTTGGCCGAGGTGACGGAGGAGCGCATCCGCGCGACCCGCGAGCGCGAGCAACTCGATCGCGAGCGGACGCACCTGCGCTCGCTCGAAGACAACGCGCGCCGCCGCGCGGAAGCGCTCGAACGCGAACGGCGCGAACTCGCCAAGAAGGCCGACGCGCGCTTCGCCGAGGCGTTACGCGGTTTCACCGCCGAACTCGAGCGGCGGGCGGCGGAGCGCACCGAACGGGGCGCGCGCCCGCCCAAGGTCACGCAAGGACAAGCCGACTTGCTGGCGCGCACGCTCGATCAGATGCACCGCGAGCTCGGGTTGGAGGCGCGCCCCGAGCGGCCGCGTGAGGGCGAGGCCGCCCAGCCGATCGGGGCGGGGGACCGCGTGCACGTCACGTCGTGGGATCAGGACGGAACGGTGCTTGAGAATCTCGGCGAGAGCGCCCTGGTGCAGATCGGCGCGATGCGCATGACCGTGGAGAAGCGCGACCTGCGCCGCCGCGGCGGCCCGACGATCACGCGCGACAAGCCGGCCGCCACGTCACCGACGCTCGAGGCCGCTTCGACGGCGCAGACGCAGATCGACGTTCGCGGCAAGCGCTTCGCCGACGCCGCCCCGCTGGTCGACAGCTGGATCGACGATGCATTCATGCTGGGACATTCGCCGCTACGGCTGATCCACGGAAAGGGGACCGGATTGCTGGGTCGCGGCCTGCAGGAGCATCTCAAGGCGCATCCGCTCGTGCAAGGCGTTCGCTACGGCAACGCGGATGAGGGAGGCGGGGGCGTCACGGTGTTTGAATTGCGCTCGCCGAGCTGATGACGACCACTCGTACGCCGCGCGAACGCGCGGCATTTCTCACCGACGGATGCGATCACGTCGAAACGCTGAGCGAGCTCGCGCAGCGGCTCGAGACGGGCCGCCCGCTGCGCGTCTACCTCGGGCTCGACCCCACCTCGGCCGATCTGCACATCGGGCACGCGGTCGTGCTGCGGCTGCTGCAGCGGTTCGTCGAGGACGGTCACGACGTGATCTTGCTGATCGGCGACTTCACCGCGCGGATCGGCGATCCGAGCGGACGCAACGCGCTGCGCCCGCCGCTCTCGACCGAGCAGATCGAAGCGAACATGCAGACCTACGCCGCACAAGCGGGCAAGGTGCTCGACATGAGCCGGGTGACGCTGCGCTACAACAGCGAGTGGCTCTCGAAGCTGACCTTCAGCGACATCTACAAGCTGCTCTCGCAGACGACCGTGGCGCAAATGCTCGAACGCAACGATTTCAAACAGCGGTACGAGAACGGAACGCCGATCGCGCTGCACGAGTTCGTCTATCCCGTCGCGGTCGCGTACGACTCGGTCGCGATGAACGTCGACGTCGAACTGGGCGGATCGGATCAGCTCTTCAACTTGTTGATCAGCCGGCCGTATCAGGTCCACGCCGGGCAATTGCCGGAGATCTGCATCACCGTTCCGCTGCTCGAGGGACTCGACGGTGAGAAGAAGATGTCGAAGTCGCTCGGCAATCACATCGGCCTGACCGACCCGCCGAACGACATGTTCGGCAAGACGATGAGCATCCCGGACCGGCTGATCCCGCGGTACGCGCGGCTGGCCGCGTGGTGGCCGGCGGAGCGGGTGGCCGAACTCGAGGCGGGGCTCGCCGCGGGCCGGGTCTCACCGATGGACGAGAAAAAGCGTATCGCCGAAGATCTGGTGACGATGTATCATGGTCGGGACGCCGCCCGGACCGCGCGCGACTGGTTCGAGCGGACGATTCAGCGGCGCGAGATTCCGGCGGAGATGCCGGAGTTGCCGCTGGGCGGCCACTCCAAGGTGGCCGACGTGATCGTCGCGGCGAAGTTCGCCGAGTCGAAGCGGGCGGCGGCGCGGCTGATCGGTGAAGGTGCCGTCAAGATCGACGGCGCCGTGGTCGAGGATCCCGCGGCGCGCTGGACCGCGACCGGCCCCGCCGTCCTCCAGGTCGGTTCCCGCAAGTTCGTCCGCGTCATCCCGTAAACGACAGGAAACAGAGCACACACATGGCGACCCATCGTCCCGCGGCCTCGCCGGCCGCCGTCACCTACACCCCCTCCGGGGCGATCCACGGGCCGACGTTCACCTGCCCGCGCTGCGAGCGGGTCTACCCGTATCCGCCCGACCACGGCGCGCCGGTGCGCTGCGAATGCGGCTGGTGGTACACGAACCTCGGCCACGGCAAGATCATCGAAGAGTTCCGCCCGCGCATCGGTGGTGCCAAAACCGCCGGGCCCGAAGCCGCCGCCGGACCGAGCGCCGAACACCACTGACGCGCGGCCGGCTAGATGCGCGCCGAGAGCGCGCGCACGTCGTCGGCGCTGAGCACGTACTTCCGGCCGCAGAAGTCGCACTTCGCTTCGGTTTCCGGTTGTTCGCGCGCGATCTTCGCAAGCTCGTCCTTGCCGAGGCCGAGCAGCGCGGTCTCGACCTTTTCGCGCGTGCACAGGCAGTCGTAGCCGACCTCGAACGTCTCGAAGATCTTGAGGTCGAGCGCGCCCGCGACCGCGCGCAGCAGCGCCTCCTCGTCGGCGCCGTCGGCGATTTGCGTCGTCACCGGTGGCATCGCGGCGACCGCGCGCTCGAGCGCGGCGACCGTCTTCTCGTCGGCGCCGGGCCCGACTTGCGCGATCACGCCGCCGGCCGCGCGAATTCCGCTGGGATCGGCCAGGACGCCGACGGCGACGATGCTAGGTATTTGTTCGGAGTTCGCGAGATACGCCGCGACGTCGTCGCCGATCTCGCCCGAGACGAGCGGGACGATTCCTGAGTACGGTTGGCCGACTTCGTACGTCCGGGTCACCTGCAGTTGGCCGCGCCCGACGACCCCTCCGACGTCGAACTTTCCGTTGGCGTTGAGCGGCAGGTCGGCGCGGCCGTTGCGCGCGTAGGCGCGAGCGCCGACGCGCTTGTCGCCCGTGCTCCACGCGTCTGCCGTGAGCGCGCCGATCGGGCCGTCCCCGACGACCTGCAGCGTGAGGCGCTCGCGCCCCGTCAGCGACGTACCCAGCAGCGCCGCGGCCGCGACCAGGCGGCCGACCGCAGCGCTCGACGTCGGCGCGAGATCGTGGCGGTCGCGCACCTCGCGCACGAGGTCCGTTGTGATCCCCGCCACGAGTGCGACGGTGCCGTGTGCGGCGGAGGCCGTGGTGATCCGATCCATGCTTAGCGATAACCGTTCCCGGCTTTTTCCCGTTGCAGCGCCATTTTTCGGCTGTCCGAGAGAAGGAGCGGGCGGCGTACGAGCGTATCCCTTCCTCCAGCAACGAGCGGCCCGCGGAACTATCGCAGCCGTTTCGCTACGACGTTCCATAGAGGTGCAATTACAGAGTGACCAAAGCCGATATCGTCGACTCCCTGGCCAACGAGCACGAGCTCTCGAAGCGACAGGCCGGTGAGATCGTTGACCTCATCCTCGATGAGATTACCGCCGCGCTCAAATCGGGCGACAAAGTGCAATTGATTCCGTTCGGCAGCTTCGTCGTTCGCGAACGCAAAGCGCGCACGGGGCGCAACCCGCAGACCGGCGCGACGCTGAAGATCGCCGCACGCCGCGTCCCCGCATTCTCCGCGGGCAAAGGCCTCAAAGATGCGGTCGGCGGACCGAAGCGCGGCGCAGCCGCCGCCAAGAAGTCGGGCGCCAAGAAGAAGAAGTAATCCGCGTCCGTCGCGGGTGAGACAACGAAGCGGGCTCTCGAAAGAGAGCCCGCTTTGCGTTGTTGAACCGATGAACGTCCACGGAATCGACGCGAATTACTCCACCGTGCGCGACACCGATGCGCTCACGAAATTCTGCCGGGCTGACGTTGCGCGCTTGGCGCGCGGCGGGCCGCCGAAAGGGCCCGCCGCGCGGCCTCACTTCTTCGCGTAGGCGATGCACCAGCCGTTGGGACTGATCTTCCCGTGGACGATCGTGCACGCGTTCGGCTTTCGGAAGAACCGGCACGTCGCGCATTTCGCGCCCTTCGGGCCGGGTTTGTCCTGATATTTGAACTGCTTCTTGTTGTCGGTGGCGGCTTGCGCCGGCGACAATGCAGCCGAGATACCGAGCGCCGCGAACGGGATGGCGGCGATGCTCTTCAGCGCGAGACTGCGCGAGACAGATTTCTTAGCCATGGCCGCCGCTTCGCGCCGCGTCGCCCCAGACCTGGCCAACACCCAATGGGGCTCGCGTCCCGTGCGAGTGAGAGAAAAAAGCGGGTTCTCGAAAGAGAGCCCGCTTTGCGTTTTGTGAAGACCGGCGTCCGCCGTGAGAGCGGCGCCGGGCGCTTGCTGCAGGGCTATTTCTTGACCCAGGCGGTGCACCAGCCGTTCGGGCTGATTTTTCCGGTGACGACTTGGCAGGATGCGGGCGGCTTGAAGAGCCGGCAGCCGGAGCATTTCTGGCCGTTCGGCCCCGGCTTGTCCTGATATTTGAACTGGGCCTTGTTGTCGGCGGCCTGCGCCGGCGAGAGCGTCGCGGAGATCCCCAGTGCGACGAACGGGATGGCGGAGATGCGCTTGAGCGCAAGCCCGCGCGAAACAGATTTTGCCATGATCGTCCGGTTCGCTCCCCGAGTCAGGCCCTCATTCGAGTGTGCCGGAACGGCCGACGGAGCGACCGGCACAACACGCAGTCCGACGTCTTTCGCCAAATGTCGGCGCGGCGCATTGCAGAGCGTTCCATTTTTCGAGAGTGTTGAAGAACGTTCTCCTGCTACACTCGTGAACGACCGGTCGCTGCGCAGCGGCTCGTAATTTTGTTCCGTGCTATGGGGTGGCACGGTTATTCTTATTTTCCAGGAGACCTCATGCACCGCATGTTACGCGTCCTCAGCGTCGTGGGTTTTGTTGCGTTCGCTGATGGGTCGCTGAATCTCGCTCCGGCGTCAGCACAGAACCTGCCATCCGCTGCTGCTGCGCAGCCTCCCGCCGCGGCGGCGCAGCCCCAGGGCGTTGCGCAGCCCGGACACATCGCGGTTGCGGGGCGCATCACCAACGCACGAGGGAACGGCGTCCCCTCGGCGACCATCTCGATCGCCGGCAACGGTGCGCGCACCAGCGTGCAGACCGACGCGAACGGCAACTACAGCTTCTCGCTCGCTCCCGGGTTCTACACGATCTCGGTCATCAAAGGCGGGTATCAGAGCGCCTCGAGCGACGTGACGGTCCTGGCCGGAACTCCCGTCATGGCGAACGTCATCCTGGTCGAGGCGAATCTCTCGAACCTTCAGGTCATCGGCCGCACCTCCGGGAGTGGGACGCGCAATCAAGCGCGCTTCAACGTCTCGTCGTCGTCGGACGCGCAGATCAACAGCCAGGTGATCGAAAACCGCACCACTCCCGACCTCACGCCGCTCGTCAACGAGCTCCCCGGCGTGACCGTCGCTCATAGCGCAACGCAGCCCAACGAGAACTTCATCGTCCGCGGCTTGTCGGTCGAGACGAAGACCACGATCGACGGTCATCCGGTTTCGTCGGGGACCTCCGGAACGTTTCTCACCCAGTTCATGTCCGCTCCGCTCTTCGGCGGCGTCGACGTCCTCAAGGGCGCGGGGCTCAACGGCCCAACCGCCGGTCAGTCTGCCGTCGGCACGGTGAACATCCGCACGCTGGACTTCACGCCGAAGGACAGCAGCTTTTTCCAGGTCGGCAGCGACAGCTATGGCGGCACGGTCTACACCACGCTCGTCGACCTGAACTTTCTCAAAGACAACCGGCTTTCGCTCATTCTCGGCCGCTCGTTCAGCGGGTACCGCGGACCGACGTACAACAAGTCGCAGATCGGGTTGGACAACGCCGACGGCACGACGCCTGCGTACACAGGCACGTTTCAAACACCGGCGCTCAGCAACAACGTGGCTGCCTTCGTCACCGACTTCAGCAACACGTACTCGCTCAACGCGGAGCTCGCGAAGCTTCGCTACCGGTTCTCGGACCAGACCTCGCTGATGCTGGAGTTCCTCGGGCTGCAGGGACGGTACGATCCGCAGGGCGGTTCGTACGGCCAGTTCTCCGGCTACGGGACGGTCCCGAATTGCTTGAGCGCGGCGGGTTCCAAGGGGGTCGCGACGACGTCGTGCGGAGTAACCTCCGTCTACAGCACGCCGCAGCTCTACGGGACGCCCACCGCCGGGGGCGCCCCGTTCTACACGACGGGGATGGCCGGGGCCACAAACGTACCGTTCTACGCGTTTTATCCGGGCTCCGACGTGCGGCAGAACCAGCCGAACTTCAGCGCCGACTTCACGACGACGTACAAGGACGCCACCATTCTCTTTCGGCCGTATACCGCGGCGATCAACCGCCTCATCGACGGCGGCGGTGAGAACGGCGTGCCGGGGAACTACGGCGGCTGGTACCAGGTCACCAGCAACGCAAACTGCCAGGTCCAGTACGCGGCGGCGAGCGCGGCGAACGGCGGTGCGAAGGGGCCGTGCTACGTCCCCGGCGTGGCTCCGAGCGCCGGTTACGTGACGAACCCCAGCGTGCCGCACGCCTACGCGACGACGGGCGCGCTGCCGAACGGCTACGTCTGCTCTGCCGCCACGCCGTGCTTGACGACTCCGGGGATGCAGGACAACGCCGGTGAGTGGGGCTTCGGCTCGCCGTACACGACGCTGGAGCTCGACAAGCTGCTCGGCTACACGTTCGACTTCATCAAGCCGGTGGGGAACAACACGTACAACTTCAGCGTCGACCACTACTACGACGACGCGCAAAGCTATCTCAACGACGCGTCATCGCTGATCGCGGGCTGCTCGTTCACCGAAGGCTCTGTCGTGAACACCCCCGCAAAAGCGGGGCCCGGGTACCAGCCCGGCTGCACGCTGCCGAACCTGCGTCCCTCACCGATCGGCGTTCCCGAAACGTTCTCTTCGATCACCGGCATTGCATTGACCGGGCAGTTCCAGCTCACGCCGAAGCTGGAGTTCGACTGGGGCAACTACTTTACGCATTACACCATCCTGGCGCAGAAAACCAACCCGGCGCTCTCGGCCATCTTCGGCGCGAACACGTCGGCGATTCCGCTCCCCAGCTACAACGGGATACCGACCCTCGTCGGCAACCAGCTCTCCGCGAGCCACTATGACCCGCACTTCGGTTTCGTCTTCCGGCCGACGCGCGAGTGGGCGATTCGCGCCACTGCCGGTTCGTCGATCTCGATTCCGTTCGCCAGCCAAGTCTCCGGCTTCACCAAGATCAATCAGAGCTCGACCGGGACGACGTTCACCACGCCGAACAACTCGCTGCTCCCCGAGGAAGTCGTGGCTTTCGATCTCGGGTCAGATTACCGGCTGCGCAACGGAACGGTCCTCGCGGCCGACATCTACAATGACGACGTTCACAATGCCTGGATCAACACGTCCGCGCCGTACACCGGGCCGACGGTGCCGGGACTCGAGAACACGCCGAACGTCTTCCAGTCCCAGTACTACAACGTCCCGCACCAGGTCGCGCAAGGGATCGAGTTCTCCGCCACCAACGAGCCGGCGCGCGGTCTCGGCTATCGATTGACGACGTCGTTCGCTCGGAACTACTACCTCGGCATTCCGCCGTCGTTCTTCTCGGTGGCGCAGTACGACTACAACGGCGAGCAGATCGTCGGAATTCCTTACGCCAAGGGATACGCCGAAATCCAGTACGCCGCTGCCAAAGGAACGCTCTTCCGCCTGGGAGCGGACTACGAGGGAAACAACAACGCGTTCAACTACCCAGCGTTCCTGACGTTCGACGGCGGCGTCCGGGTCAATCTCAGCCACGGCGTCGTGCTGGGGACCAGCGTCGAAAACCTGACTGGCGTGAACTTCGGAGCGAACCTCGGACACGCGGTTCAGTACCAGGGCGTCGACCCGGTCGCGGCGCGGATCGTGAACGGCCAGTACGTCTACACCGCGAGCAAATATCTCGGCATCGTGCAGCCCGGGTTCCGCACGTTCCGGTTCACCCTCAGCAAGCGGATCTGAGTTAGCGGCCCTGCCAGCGGGGTGCGCGCTTTTCCTGGAAAGCGCGCACCCCCTCGACGGCGTCTTCGGACTGCAGCGCTGCGACCAAGAGGGGAAGCCGCTGCGCTTGCGCGTCGGCCGCCGAAAGCGTCGCGGTGCTGCGCACGACCTGCTTCATCGCCTGCACCGAAAGCGGCGCGCAGGCGAGGATGTCGCCGACCCAGCGCGCCACCGCATCGTCGAGCTCGGCCCGCGGAACGACCTCGTTGATGAGCCGCATCGCCAGCGCTTCGCGTGCGGTGACGCGCCGGCCGGTGAAGAGCATCGCCATCGCCGCACGAAACGGAACCTGCCGCTGCAGCAGCGTCATCCCGCCGTCGAGCGGCATGCGCCCCACGCGGGCTTCGGGCAGCGCGAACGTGGCCTCTTCGCAGGCGACGACGATGTCGCAGCCGAGCACCATCTCGAAGCCGCCGCCCAGCGCGAAACCGTTCACCCGCGCGATCACCGGGACGTTCAACGTCTCGCGCAGCGCGATCCCGCCGAAGCCGCCCGGGCGCGGCGCGGCCCAGTATTCCAGACCGCTCATCGACGGGTTCTTGAGATCGGCGCCGACGCAGAAGGCGCGTTCGCCCGCCCCGGTCAGGATCACGACGCGCACCTGGGGATCCGCTTCGATGGTGGTCCAGATGCGCTGCAGCTCGTGCTCGGTCGCGATGTCCACCGCGTTGAGCACCTCGGGGCGCGCGATCGTGACGGTCGCGACGTGGCCGTCGACGGCGAGTTCGACGCTCATCGCGTGTCGGACGCTGCCGCAGCGCGCCGGCCGAACACTTCGTCCGTATGCTGGCCGAGCCGGGGCGGCGCGCGGTGCAGCGTGACGGGGGCGCGGGAGAGCTCGACCGGGCCGCGGATGAACTTGACGCCTTGTCCCTCTCCGTCGCCTTCAAGGATCATCTGATTGTGGATGGTCTGCGGGTCGACGAGTGCCTCGCGCAGCGTGCGCACCGGGCCGCAGAGCAGGTCCTGCTCCTCGAGCCGCGCCAGCCAATGGGCACGCGTGTTGGTCGAGAACTGATCCTGCAGCAGGGCGTCGAGCTCGCGCCGGTGCTCGACCATGCGCGGCATGTCGGCGAACCGCTCGTCGAGCGAGAGGTCCGCGATCTCGAGGGCGACGCAGATGTCGCGCAACGGGTTCTGCTTGAATGCGCCGACGAGCACGAGCGCGCCGTCCTGCGCCTCGAACACGCCGCACGGCGGCATCGCCGCCCAGTTGACTTCGTAGTCGGCCATCATCAGCATCGCTGCTTCCTGCATCTGCATGGCGAGCATCGAATTGTAGAGCGAGACGTTCACTTTTTGTCCGAGGCCGGTCCGCTCGCGGTGGAGCAGTGCGAGCAGGATCCCCTGTACCAAGTGCATCCCGGCTGAGTAGTCCGCGAGCGCCGTCGGGTAGATCGTCATCGGCAGATCGCCGTAGGCGCGCCGCGCGATGACGCCGCTCATGGCCTGCGCCAGGACGTCCTGACCGCCCTTGTGCGCGTATGGTCCGCTCTCGCCGAAACCCGTACCGATCGCGTAGATGACCCGCGTGTTCAGCGCGCGGCACTCCTCGTAGCCGAGACTCAGCCGTTCCATTACTCCGGCCCGGAAGTTGCTGACGACGACGTCGGCATCGGCGATCAGCGACTTGATCTCGGCCATCTGCTCCGCGTCGCGCAGATCGACGGTGACGCTGCGCTTGTTGCGGTTCAGGCTGCAGAAGATGGGGTTGTCCGCGCCGGCGATCGGCTTGAACGTCGAGCGGCTCAGATCGCCGGCGCCCTGGCGTTCGATCTTGATCACGTCGGCGCCGTAGTCGGCGAGCGTCTGCGTGCAGACGGGACCCATCATCACCTGCGTGAAGTCGATGACGCGGATCCCCGCGAGCGGCAGATCGGGTTGCGTTTCTTGCTGCGTGTTCATTCCCTTAGACCGCCACCTGGTTCGCGGCGCGCACGAAGGACGGCACGGCGAAATCTTCGCCTCGATCGCCCGGGTCGGCGCCCTGCTCGCGCAGGGTGCGCTGGACCGCGCGCACGTCGACGTCGCGGACGCGCACGCCTTGGCTCAGCGCGAGCGCGGCGGCGACGCCGGCGGCGTCGCCCATCGCCATGCACGGCGGGATCTCGCGGGACATCCGCTGTGCCACGGAGGTCGCCGAATAATGGCGGCCGGCGACGAGCAGGTTGTCGATGTCGCGCGGCAGCAGCACGCGGTAGGGCATGTAGTAGTCGCGTCCACGCGCGACGCTGTCCTCGAAGCGCGTGCGCGTGGAGAGGTCGTCCTTCGTCATGACGTATTCGCCTTCGAGCAAGCGCGTCTGCCGCACGCCCGTTTGCGGCGCGACGTCGACGACGTAGCAGCACTCGAACCCGGGCAAGTTCGCGCGTACGAAATCGACGGCTTCGTAGATGCGCCGGCGGCCTTCGACGTCGATCTTCGTCAAGTCGGAGACGAGGAGGCCGTCATGTCCGGCGATGTGCGGGCAGTTGCACCACACGACGCCCGGCAGCGGCGTCTTCAGCCACCACTCGGACCACGAGCCCCCGAAGATCTTCTTGATCTGGCGGTCGAGTTCGGCGAACGCCTCCGGATCCTCGTGCTGGAAACGCTCCGCGGCCTCGGTGTCGACGCCGCCGAGGCGAAATACCGTCGTCATGACGTAGTTGCCCCGGGTGTGCTGCGCACCGGCGGACGCGGCGACGTCCAGGTCGCCCGTCGCGTCGATCACGACGTCGGCCAGGATCGCTTCCCGACCGCTCTTCGACTCACAGACGACGCCCTTCACCAGGTTCCCCTCGATGAGGGTTTGCGAGAACCACGAGTGCAGCCGGAGCGTGACGCCGAGCTCCTGCACGAGCTCGAGCGCGACGCGCTTCCATCCGTCGGGATCGAAGGCCGCCGCGAAGCAGATTGGCCGCGGCGTCTTGTGGCTGTAGAGATCGATCGTTCCCCAGCGCGTCCACGTCGCGACGGTCGCAGGATCGTCACCCCATTCATCCTCGCGCGGGAACGTCGCCAAGCCCAGGGCGGCCATCCGCTCGATCATCGTCATGCACGTGCCGCGCACCGAGATTTCGCGCAGATGGTTGTCCCACATGTCGTCCAGGACGAGCACCATTCCGCCGGACGCCAAGCCCCCGAGGTGGTTGTAGCGCTCGAGCAGGACGACCTTCGCGCCGCTGCGCGCCGCGCTGAGCGCGGCGGAGAGCCCGGCAGGCCCGCCTCCCACGACGACCACGTCGGTTTCTTCCACCACGGTGACGTCACGCGGCGAGCCCTGGAGCCATTCCTTGATACGGTTCATCACTACCTCGGGAGTTGTGCGTGAAGTGAAGTCTCGGTCGTCGGCGTCGCGCCGAAATCGACCCGGAAAGAGCGGTCGTCGAGCACGACGCGAGACTCGAGCGGCGCCGACTCGGCGATGATCTCGCCGCGGCGGATCACGAAGAGCCGGTTTGCGCGCAGGCGGAGCGCCTCGATCGGATCGGACGCCTGCAGAACGACCAGGTCGGCGCGTTTGCCGACCTCGATGCCGTAGTCGTCCAACCCCATCGTCCGTGCGCCGTTGAGGGTCACCGCAGCGAACGCTGCCCGCATCTCGTCGCGGCCGGTCAACTGACCGACGTGCACTCCCATCTGCGCAACCTCGAGCATGTCGTGGCTCCCCAGGCTGTACCAGGGGTCCATCACACAGTCGTGTCCGAACGAGACGTTGACGCTGGCCGCCAGCAGCTCGCGCACGCGCGTCATTCCGCGCCGCTTCGGATAGGTGTCGTGCCGGCCTTGCAGCGTGATGTTGATGAGCGGGTTCGCGACGGCGTTCAGCCGCGCTTCGCTCATCAGCGGGAGGAGCTTGCTGACGTAGTAGTTGTCCATGCTGTGCATCGACGTCAGGTGCGAACCGGTGACGCGTCCCTGGAGCCTCAGACGTATCGTCTCCGCCGCCAGCGTCTCGACGTGGCGCGAGAGCGGGTCGTCGCTCTCGTCGCAGTGCATGTCGACCAAGAGGCCGCGTTCCGCGCCGATCTCGCAGAGCTCGCGGACCGAAGCCGCGCCGTCGGCCATCGTGCGCTCGAAGTGCGGGATTCCGCCGACGACGTCGACCCCGCGGTCCAGTGCTCGCAGCAGGTTCGCACGCGCGCTCGGACTGCGCAGGAAACCGTCCTGGGGGAACGCGACGAGCTGCAGGTCGATGTACCGTGCCATCGTCCGGCGCACGTCGAGCAGCGCGTCGACCGCGACGAGCCGGTCATCGCAGACGTCGACGTGGCTGCGGATCGCGAGGCACCCACGGGCGATCGCCCAGCGGCACAGCTCCAGGGCCCGTTCGCGGACCTCCTCGATCGTGAGTCGCGGCTTCTGCTCGCCCCAGATCGCGATCCCCTCGAGCAGTGTTCCCGACTCATTATGCCGCGGCCGGCCGACGCTCAGCGCCGTGTCGAGGTGGAAGTGGCTGTCGACGAACGGCGGCGTGACGAGCCGTCCGCTCGCGTCGATCTCGCGGCGTCCCTGCACGGCCAGCTGCGGCGCTATCTCGGCGATGCGCCCGTCGCGCACGCCGATGTCGACGCCGCTGCGACCATCGGGGAGCGTGGCGCCGCGGACGATCAGATCGAGCATCGGCATTCCCTCACGAGGCCGGCGACTGATAGCGCAGCAGCCGGCGTTCGACGACGCCGACCACGTTGAAGAACACGATCGCCAGCAGCGCCGAGACGATCACTGCTGCGTACAGCCGTTCCGCATGGTAGTTGAACGTCGACTCGATGATGAGCGCGCCCAGGCCCTTGTTGCTGCCGATCCACTCGCCGACGATCGCGCCGACCACGCTGCCCTGGGCCGCGATGCGAAGCGCAGAGAACAGGAACGGTATCGAACGCGGGAGCCGCAAGTCGCGGAAGATCTCGAGCTTGCTCGCGGAGAGGACCCGCATCAGCTCAAGCTCGTTTTCCGTGGGCGACTCCAGACCGCGAATCATGTTCACCAGCGTCGGGAAGAAGCAGATGACGGCGGCGACGATGATCTTCGGCACGATCCCCAAGCCGAAGATGAGGACGATCACCGGCGCGAGCGCGAGGATCGGAATCGTGTTGAAGAACAGGACGACGGGAAAGTAGGTCTGCTTCAGCAGGCGGCTCGAGACGAAGATCATCGCAATCGCGACCGCGACGATGTTGCCGAGTAGGAAGCCGCTGATGCTTTCGATCGCGGTCGGTACGGTGTTGCTGACGATCAGCGGAAATTCGCGGACCAGGTCGAGCACGACGGCGACCGGCGTCGGGATGATGAATCTCGGAACGCCGAGCGCTGGGACGAGGAACTGCCAAAGCAGGAGGATCGTCGCGGCCCCCACGATCGGGAGCGCTGGTTCGAGGCGGGATCGCATCGCGGTCAGGAGCCCTCCAAGAGGGCGCGGACGTGAGCCATCGCCTCGACGGCCGCCGGAGCTTCGCGCGTACAGCGTCCGTTCGTACCCTTGACCGCGCGCAGGTCGACGAGCTCCCGCACGCGCCCCGGATTCGCGGCCAGCACGAGAACCCGTTGACCCAGATAGACCGACTCGATGATCGAGTGGGTGACGAAGAGGATCGTCGTACCGGTGCGCTCCCAGAGCGCGAGCAACTCGTCGTTCAGACGATCGCGCGTGATCTCGTCGAGCGCCCCGAAAGGCTCGTCCATCAACAGGATGCGGGGCTGAGCGAGCAGTGCGCGCGCGATCGCGACGCGTTGCCGTTGTCCGCCGGAGAGCTGGCTGGGATAGCGCCCGTCGAGCCCGGCGAGTCCCATCAGCTCGAGCAGCGCGTCGACGTCGGCCGCGAGCGCGCGTGCTGCGCTGCGCCGGCCCACCTGCAGCGGTAACGCGATGTTCTCGCGCACGGTCCGCCACGGCAGCAGCGTCGCGTCCTGGAAGACGAAAGCGACGTCGCGGCGTTCGCGCACGACTGCCGGTGTCGCCCCGAGCACCTGCACCGTTCCGGAAAGCGGCGGTATGAGGTCGGCGAGGACGCGCAGCAACGTCGACTTCCCGCAGCCCGAGGGGCCGACGATCGTGAGGAACTCGCCCGATGCGACCTCGAGATCGAGGTTCTCGAGCACGCGCAGCGTTCCGCCGCGCACGGGATACCCAACGTCAAGCCGGCGCGCGACGATAGCCGGCGCCGTGGCGGTCTCGACCGTCATCCGGTCAGCCGAACTTTGGTCGGTCGGCGGCGGTCATCTCGAGGATCTTCGTGGTCGCCGCCTCGTCGGGCTTCGGCGCGCCGTCCTTGAACTGTCCCGCCGCGTCGAAGACCGCGAGCTGCTCGACGATGCTCTCGCGCAGGAACGTCCCCCATCCGTCCTTCGCGGTGTCCCGGTCGAAGCTCAGACCGAGCACGGTCTCGATGGCGCGTTTCTCGACCGCGAGGTCGAGCTGCGGATAGGCGGCGACCGTCATTGCGACGGCCTCCTGGGGATGCTCGTAGGTCCAGCCCCAGCCCTTCGCCACCGCGCGGATGAAGTGCGCCAGGATCTCGGGGTGATGTTCGATCGCGTCGTCGGTGGCGAAGTAGGCATCGCCGTACGACGGCAGCCCCGTCTTCGCCATCGGCAGCTCGATACGGTCGGAGCCGAGCACCGCGAGTGCATGCGCATTGGTGACCCAGGCACTGATTGCGTCGACTCGATTCGTGATGAGCGGCGTCAAGTCGCTCCCGACGTCCGTAATACTCAGCGCGGACGGATCGATCTTGTTCTTCGCCAGCACCGCTTCAAGTATGTAGCGCCCCGTCGGCTGAATCCCGATCCGCTTCCCGGCCATGTCGGCGACGCTGCGAACCGGCGAGCGCGGAAGGGAGAAGAAGGCGAACGGCGCGGTGCGGTAGCCCACGGCGATCACCTTGATCGGCACTCCTGAACTGCGCGCGAGAAGAACTTGCGCCACTTCGGAGAACTGGCCCAGCTGCGCTTGGCCCGCGATCACCGGTGATGCCGTCGCGGAGTTCGGCCCGCCCGGCACGAGAACGACGTCCAGCCCTTCCGCGGCGAAGAAACCTTTGCGAAGCGCGACGACGTCGCCGATCTGACCGTTGCTCATCAACCAGTCGTACTGAACGACGACCTTCGGACGCCCCGCAGCGTGCCCGCGCGGGAGCACGAGCGCGAGTCCGCCGCCGGCCACGGCGAGCGCGGCGGCGCCCAGACCGATGATGCGCCCGCGGCTCAGCCGGCCCGTTGGGCCGGTACCGGCAGTTGCATGACGAACGTCGTCGTCGACGTAGCTGTCGCGAGGCATACCCTGACCGTTCGTTCGATTGTCTGTGCTCCCGCGAGCATCAGGGCCAACGAAACGACGAAGGCATTCCGCATTTGCACAACGACGAAGAGATCGTTTTGCAATACGACAAGAGCGCGTACGCGTGCACGGCAAAAGAAAGAGGCCCGCATCGCGCGGGCCCTTTCATTGTTGGTCGGGCAGACAGGATTTGAACCTGCGACCCCTAGTCCCCCAGACTAGTGCGCTACCAAGCTGCGCCACTGCCCGACGCTTTCTGGTCGAAGGAAGGTAATAGGCGGTTCGGTGTGGTTCCCCTTCTCGACGTGAAAGCGACGCTCTACGCCGACGGTGGTTCCCGCGGCAATCCCGGTCCGGCCGCCTCGGGTGCGGTACTGTACGACGAGCGCGGCGAGGTCGTCGAGAAGATCGGCACCTTCCTCGGGGTCGCGACCAACAACGTCGCCGAATGGACCGCCCTGCTCGAAGGGCTCAAGGCCGCGCTTGCCCGCGGGGTCGACGAGATCGCGATCCGGATGGACAGCGAGCTGGTGGTCAGGCAGATCTCCGGCCAGTACCGGGTCAAGCATGCGGGGCTCATCCCGCTGCACGCCCAGGCCAAAAGCCTGCTCCGCAAGTTCGCCAACTACGAGATCCGGCACGTTCCCCGCAAGGCGAACGCGGCGGCCGATGCCGTGGTGAACCAGGTCCTCGACGCGCACGTCTGACACTCCGAACCTCCTAGGCGGGTAGTAGGTGGCGATGCGCCGCTTTCCCACATCGCTCTTCGTCGTGCTGGTCGCCGTCGTCGGGCTCATCGCTGGGATCAAACTGTTCTGGAACGCTGAAAACCAGCGGTACCAAGCGGTCGATTCCGTACGCCGGCAGCGTTCGGAGATCCGTTTGAGCGAGGTCGTCACCCACGCGAAGGGGCCGATCTCGCGCGAGCAATTGCGGATGACCAACCTCGACGGCAAGTCGACGGTCTACTACGAGGCGGAGAACCGATCCGGCAGCAGGGTCGCCCGATTCACATACCCGATCGACGGTTACGACGTGACGTTCGCGTTCGACGTGCTCGTGCGCGACGGGATCTGGGAACTGCAGAGCAAACCGCTGCGCGGCACGAAGACCGACGACGTGTACATCGTCTCGATCGCGCAGACCGCAGGTGACCGCAGCGGCTCGCATACCTTCACGTTCACCGATCCTCACTATCTGGCGAATGCGCGCGAGTTCGCGATCCATCTGGACAAGAACAAGCCGGTCCCCAATTTGCTGACCCTCAAATCGACCTCGAACGCCGAGCCGCGCTATCAGAAGATCGTCGACGACTTCGCGACGTTCGGGCCGGAGGGATTCCGCAAGACCGTCGCCGCGGCGCGGGAGAAACTCCTACGCTCGTAAGGGTGCTGCGCTGGTATGCCGGCCTGATGATTCTGGCCTTCGGGTTCTTTGCGCTGTACGAAATCGTGGAAGCGCCGCGCAGCGGCGCGTTCGAGCCGGTCGTGACGCACGGCTCGGGCCGCGCCATCGCGCTGACGTTCGACGACGGCCCGACGCGCGGCGTCACCGATGGGCTGCTCGCGGTGCTCGAGCGCGAGCACGTGCCGGCGACGTTCTTCGTGGTCGGACGCGCCGCGCGGCGCGAGCCCGGCCTGCTGCGCCGCATGGCGGCCGACGGCGACGAGATCGAGAACCATTCCGACACGCACGCGCACCTCAACATGCTCCTGCCGGCGGCGCTCGACCGCGAACTCGATCGCGCCGACGCCGCGATCGCCGCGGTCACCGGCCGCCATGCGGTGTACCTCCGTCCGCCGTTCGGCGCGCGCAATGCCGCGGTGCTCGACGCGGCGCGCCGCCGCGGGATGCAGGTCGTGCTCTGGAGCGTCGCCGCGGGCGGTCCGCCGATCGGGTCGTTCACCCGCGAAGACGAACGCCGCGCGTACGCCGAGGAGCTCGCCGCACGGGTCGACGACGGCGCGATCGTGCTGCTGCACGACGGCGATCGCGGCCGCGGCGACACCGGCGAGCTCGCGTTTCAGGCCGAGGCGGTCCCGTACTTGATCTCCGCGCTGCGCGCACACGGCGATCGCTTCGTCACGGTCGCCCAAATGGTCGCCGGCCGATAACGTCAGGCGTAGATGCGGCCGCCGAGCTCGATGAAGCCCCCCTCGTGGGTGCCCCACGGATCGTGATGCGTGAAATGTACGATCGGCGGGCGGCCGCGGTCGTGGACCAGTTCCCCTTTGACGGTGACCCGATCGCCCGGGTTCACCGGGACGCGCGGCCCGATCGAGACGTTGTCGATCACCCGAAACGTCCTGCCGTCATCGCCCCGGCAGTCGAACTGCTCGTGTACGAAACGCGAGTGCTTCCCCTGAAAGAAGGTCGGCGGCGCGAGCACCGTCCCACCCAGCGTGATTTCCATCGGCACCTCCGTGCCTCCCGTCACGCGCCGGAAGGCGCGCGGCAAGGGGGCGCCGTAGGCGACCGAGCGTGATCTGGCTCCTCGCCACGGCGTTCCTCTCGCTGGGCCTCGTCAACCTCGACTTCTCGCGCGGCTGGTTGCAAGGGCAGCTCCAGCGGCTGGCCGTCGGCGTTCCGGCGGTGGGGCTGTTCTGCTATCTGACGCTCCCGCCGCTGGTCTTCCCGCAGGCGTTCGCGCTGCTGCTGCTGACCCTCGTGCCGAACGTCGTCGTCACCGCCTTCAGCACGGCGCGCCGCATCGTGATCACGCGGCGCATCGTCTCGCTGCGCCGGACGCCGCTGTGGCCGCTCTTTGCGGCGGTCGGCGCGGTCGCGCTCTTCGCGCTCGTCCTCGCCGTCATCCCCGTCGTCGACGCGAGCGGCTTGCGCGACCTCACCGGCGCGACGATCTCCTCGGCGAAGGCGCCCGACGCCGATCAGCGCCACGTGCGGGTCGTCCCGGAAGAGTCGGCGATCTTCGCCGGCGAGAAAGTCGTCGGCCAGCTCGGCGCGTACTACCGGGTCGGGACCTACAACGTGCAGTCCGAGAACGGCCGGCTCGTCTGGGTCGCGCCGCTGAACTTCCAGGGCGGGGTCCAGTGGCTGGTGCGGCACACCTCTCCCGGCGTCGTGATCGTCAACGCGGAGAACCCCGACGCGCCGGCCGAATTGCGCCAGCGCGCCGGATTGCGCTACATCCCCTCGGCGCTGCTCAACGACAACCTGCGGCGGCACGTGTGGCTGCGCTACGGTACCGAACTGCTGCTCGAAGAGACGCTGCAGCTCGACGCGCAGGGGAACCCGCGCTATCTCGTAACGCTCGGCCGGCCGACCCTCGGCTGGAGCGGCGAGGCGGTGACGGCGGTCGTGATCGTCGATCCGGCAACCGGGGCGATGGAGCGCATCGCGCGGGCCGATTTCGACCGGCTGCCCGCCTGGGTCAGCCGCGTCTACCCGCCGGATCTCGTCATCCGGTACAACGACTGGTTCGGGCGCTACGTGCACGGCTGGTGGAACGCGCAGATCGCCAAGCGCGACGTGCACCTTCCCGCCCGCGACGACGTCTTCGGGATCATCCTGGCCGACGGGCGGTTCGTGTGGTTCGTCGATCACACCTCACCGAATGCGACCGACGCCTCGATGACGGGGTTCACCTACACCGACAGCCGGACCGGCGCGATGGTCTACTACACCTCGAGCGGCGGCGAGTACAACTCGTTCGGCGCGCAGCAGGCGGTGGCGGGAAACCCGATCGTCAAGCAAGGTCGATTGATCCCCACGCAACCGGTGCTGTATACGTTGTTCGGGCAGAATACGTGGGTGATTCCGGCCGTCGCCGACAACGGCAAGTTCCAGACCCTCGCGCTCGTGCAGGCCGCCGGCGGTCACGTGGTCGTGGGAAACAGCGCCTCCGCGTCGCCCGCGCAAGACGCGTTCGCGTCGTTCCGCGCGTATCTGGGCGACCGTTCGCCCGGCGCGAACGGCGCGACGATCGCCGGGACGCTGGACCGCTTCGCGTTCGCGGCGGGGCGGGCGTGGTTCACGCTGCACGAGCGACGCGGGATATACACCATCGTCGACCCGAACGGGCCGGACGTGCTGCTCGCGCGCTCGGGCGACCGGGTGCGGTTTCGCGTGAGCACGGACGAGAGCGGCGCGCAGCTGGTGCGCGACTTCGCCGACGGGTCGATCGCGCGATGAAGGTGCTGCAGAGCGCGCGCATCGCGCTGATTCCGGTCGACCCGCGGAACGCGCGCGAACTGTGGGAAGTCCTCAATGCGCCGGACCTGCGCAAGTTCCAAGACATCCCGCGCGTGCGCCCCGAGGAGTTCGAGCGGCAGGTCCGCGCGCGGCCGAAAGAACTTCGCGCAAACACGTCGGGACGGTTCGAATGGGTGCTGCGGGCGGGGAAGCCGGAGACGGCGATCGGCTGGATCTCGCTGCGCGTCAACGATCGTTCACCGCGCGTCGGCGAGGTCGGCTACAGCCTCGTGCTGGAAGCGCGCGGCAAAGGCTACGCCAGCGAAGCGTTGCAGGCGGTGATCGACGAAGCGTTCATCGCAGGCGAGCTCGACGAAGTGCAAGCCTGCATCGTCCCCGAAAACGAGGCGTCACGCCGCGTACTGGACCGGACCGGCTTTCGCGAAGAGCGGCTGCTGCGCAGCGGTGCGGTGATCCGCGGCCGCCACGTCGATGTGCTGCTGTTCTCCGTCGCACGCGCCAGCTGGGACCGCGCGCGCCGCGAATCGATGGCCCGCTCCAGCCACGGGTGAGACGCGCTATTTCGCTTGTTTGACCCAGCGGTCGAGCCGTTGCCCGGCAGGCTACGCCAGGCCGGTCAGGTCGTAGGCAAGTGCGATCAGGCCGTCGAGCTTGGCGGTGGAGAAGGCGCCCTCCAGCGCGCAGTCGCGGCCGATCGCAACGACGAGCGCCACCAGGGCATAGGCCACGAAGCGCGGCGAGCCGATGGTGGTGATCCGCGCCGCGCCCAGCCGCTCCAGGTACCCGGTGACGACGTCGTCGGCCGCATCGACGGCGGTCCGGCGCGAGGCCAATACGGCATCGTCAGCGTTCGAGTAGACGTGCCAGGCCCGGACGAGACCCCGTTCGCGCAGCGCCGTGCCGGCGGCGTCCTCAATCCATCCGGCGATCCGCGACCGTTCGTCGTCGAGCGAACCCACCGGCGCCGCGAACCGCAAGGCGACGTCGCCGAACGACGGCCCGCGCAGCAGCAGCGCCTCCCGCACGGCGTGCGCGCGGTCGTTGAAGTACCGGTAGAACGTGCCGTACGCGACGCCCGCTTCGCGCGCGATCGTCCCGGCCGAGAGCGATTCCGCATCGTGCTCGGCGAGGAGCCGGGCGACGGCATCGATCAGCCGGTCGCGCGAGCTGACCTTCGGCGGCCGTTCAGGCAAGCCGGCGTCGGCCGGGTCGACGCGGCCGAGGTACGTCCACCGGCCCCTGACACGACGGGTCTCCGGATCGCGGAAGCTCTCGACCCGATACCGGTACGCGCGTCCGCTAACACGTTTGATAACCTCGTAGGCCAACGCAATCGCCCCCCTTTCCAATGGTAAGAAGTACATTAGACGTGGCAGGACCTGCTTGCTCCCAGGAAATTCTCAGTTACCCGAGAGTTAACGGTCCGCTCCTCCTCCCGTAAGAGATCATGTTGGCGGTTGCTTCCCCATCGTACAAGCGATGCGAGTCGATGCGGTTGGTGATTCGGGTCAGACCTATGGCGGGCGCGCGTTTCGAGATTGGCATGACCGCGGCACGTCTCCGCCGCGTGCCCGTGATGCTCGTGCGTCGAGGGATGCACTACGTGACGGACGACGGCATCACGTTGGACGCCCTGGGCCCCGACGAACCTCTCCTGGCCGACGGCACGAACGACGTCAACGAAAACTCGGTCGTGATGCGATTGACGTATCGCTGCGGGGCGTGCGCGCGACCGTTCCGCATGCTCTTCACCGGCGATGCAGGCGCTCAATCAGAGGCGCGAATGTTGGGGTGCGATCGTTGCAGGACCCATATATGGCGCGGTCATGGAATAGCCGATACCCTGTGTACGATGGCGACCACGCATGAACGATGGAACAGGGTGCTTCGGGGCGGCGTAATCATCCCCGCGGCGGCATTCCTGGTGCCGTTTATTATTGTAACACTATTGTTCTATCTTGCCCCGGCCGTGCTCGCGGAAGGCCGCATGAAAACCGTCATCCCCATAACGGTCATCGTCACGTATTTCGCGATTTATTTCCTTTGTCGGCAGTATACTTTGGCTGGGCACCGCATCTCAACAGGACGCGCGGTTGTTCTTCTGTTCTCGTCTGGCTACCTTACACTCCAAGGCGCGATGTGCGGATCATCGCAAGGAGCCGGTGACGGTCACGGTCCGCTGCGTGCCAGCGTATTTGCGGCTCAAAGGCAACTTTATTGAGGACCGCAGTCGATCATCGTCGTGGCAACGGCGGGATTATCCTGACCCCTCCGGCGGGATTAAAATGACCCCGGCGC
>CALEYW010000008.1 GCA_937927945.1 uncultured candidate division WPS-2 bacterium
GCCGAACAGGACAACGCTGCCTAAATCACTTGTCCATCAAACCGGGGCAAGACCACTTTGCGTCGGTACTTCTTGAGATCCTCGAAGAAGTTGGCGTAGGCGCGGCCAAGGTTCTTGATTCCCTGCTGCGGCGCGTTTTTCGTCACTTCGCGCATCCATGGGAACTGCTCGTGCTTAAGCGCGTTGAGTTGCTTGCGCAGCGCGGCCTCCGAGGGCTTCTCGCCGGCGGCGTACTGCCGCTGCCATTCCGCCAGCGCCCAGTTATAGGCGAAACGTGCGACGCCACACGCGCGAGCAAAGTACGATTCCTGATCTGCTGTTGGAACCAGGCGAATTCGATGTGCAAGGATCATGTGTGCGGCTCGCGCGCCAATGCACGCTCGATGCTGATTGCACGGTTGCGAGCGGAGCGACGGTCGTACAACCGCGCACAAAAGCTCGTTAGGACAGCGATCATGTCCAGAACGAGATCGTCATTCATCTCGGAGGAGTCGACGACGATGATTGCCGTTCAGACCGGACCCGACCTCGGCGACCGATTCGACGACATGCAAATCACGCTCGGCGGCGTACTGCGAGAGCCGAGCCAACTGTCGGTCGAGATCGTTGCGCTGCTCGTGGCTGCTCACCCGCGCGTAGAGCGCGACGGTGGACGGCTGCTCATCCACGGGCGCATCGACAAGGATCGTCCCGCTCGCCAGCTGCCGCCACGGCACCGGCATCGCATCGTCTTTCACCCAGCGCCAGGCGGTCTTATACGAAATCCCTTGCCGTCGTGCCCACTCGACCAGCTTCACCTTGCCAGGTTAGCATACGAACGTACGTTTGGCTATACCTGGCTCCCTGTGACGGAACTTGGGGCTCGAGTTTCATCCGATACTGAGGTCGCCCCGGCGGAACCCGGGGAAGGTGCGGACGCGGTCCGGCAAGGAATTTGCAAGAACGGCGCCTCGCTTGTGCGAGCGGTCAACTCTTATTGCGTACGTTTCGCTAGGAGCGCTAAGTCGATTCGCACGATTGCATCCCTTTTGTGCTACGCGCTCTTGCTCGTCCCCGCTCCGGCGTCGGCCGAGTTCGTCACCTCGATTCCGTGGAAGAATCTCAGCAGGCAAAGCCCGGTCTTTATCACCGCGTCGTCGACGTTCATCAACACCGACGGCACCGTTCGCTGTGCGTGAGCTTTCGCAACCTCTCGAACAAAACTGCGACGGCCGCGCGCATCACGTTCGAGTTCGACGACCTCTTCGGTCACCCGTTGCGCGAAGCGATCCTCGATCGCTCCGGCTCCTTCGCCCCGGGCATCTTGATCGAGGGCAAGATGGACGCACTGGGCGGGAATTCGGATTCGTTCAGCAACTGCGTGAAGGTCAGCGGAACGAGCGTCAAGCCCAGCCTGAAGAAGGTCGACGTCACCGAAGTAACGTTCTCGGACAGCACGCACTGGAAGAAAGGCGATTCGTTCGTCCAGGCGTTCGACGTGGCACGGAAACCACGTCGCCTCGGGGACGGTAGCCGGGGCGTCAGGGTCGGCACCGGAGGCAACTCGGGTGGAGATCGGCGGAGCAACCGCCGTCGGCGGGTCGGTCGGACCGGCCGAGACCCTGTTCGGAACGATCGCCTGGCTGCCAGGCTCGCGCACGGCCTACGGGGTCGCCGTCGACGCCCAGACGCAAGACGAGGCGGACTTCGCGGCGATGACGGCGTGCACGCAGCTGAATCATGGCAACGCAGGGTGTAAGCCGGCTGTGCGGATGTTCGGCACCGACAAGAAGTGCGGCGCGATCGCGACCGACGAGCGCAAGACCGCGATTGCCTTCGGTCCCGGACGTGAGCTCGACGATTCAGAGCGTGTTGGCCGTTCTCGCCAAAGAAGGCGGTACCGTCGAGGGCAACAGCATCGTGGCGAACAAGTGCAATTCGCATTGACCGGCGCCTGAAAAAGGGAAAGGCCCGCATTACGGGCCTTTCCTAATTCGAGACCGTCGCCGTCCTTTGCGTGTGGCGAGCGCGATCACGACGTGATGTTGCCGATCCCAGGGCCGGGATACTCGGTGAACCACAGGTTGCCGTCAAGGCTCCTCGTTATTTCTTGCGGTGGATCCATGATGTAATGGTTAGGTTGTCGGGGTCATTCCCATACGTTGGGCAATCCTAGCTGCCGGCAAATTCCGATTGTGAACCTTTGGTCATGCGAAAGAACCGGCACCCGCTCACGTTCGCATGCTGAAAAGCAAAGAACCGCGCCGTAGCACGGTTCTTTTCGCAATGGAGACGAGCGGATTCGAACCGCTGACATCCTGCTTGCAAAGCAGGCGCTCTACCAACTGAGCTACGTCCCCGTTTCCGAACCATTCGCCGCGAGGGTGCGGCTGCGCCTGGCAGCCTTGCTGGCAATCACGCGAGAACCTCCGGATATACGGAGATTGGTGACCCGCGGCCGCCGTCCGGAAGGTGCGAAACGGCCGCGCGACAAGCCTCCCCCAATGCCCTCGGCCCCGACGACTTCCCTGCCCTACCCGACCACCCCCCGGGTGGACCAGACCGACGACTATTTCGGAACCGTGGTCGCGGACCCGTATCGATGGCTCGAGGACGTCGACTCCACGCAGAGCCGAGCCTGGATCGCGGAGCAGAACGCGCTTACGGCCTCGGTGCTCGCAACCGTGCCGCAGCGCGACGCGATTCACGCGCGGCTGACCCAGCTGTGGGACTACGAGCGCCGTTCCGTCCCTGAGCGGGCCGGGGAGCTCTATGCCTACTATCGCAACACCGGCCTGCAGAATCAGACCGTGTTGTGGGTGACTCGCGACCTTGCCGAACCCGGACGCGTGCTGCTCGATCCGAATACGCTCTCCGAGGACGGTACCGTCGCGCTCTCGATCGCGTCGTTCAGCGAGGACGGATCGCGGCTCGCGTACGGCATCTCGTCGTCCGGTTCGGATTGGGTCGAATGGCGCGTCCGCGACGTCGCAACCGGTGCGGATCTGCCCGACATCGTGCGGTGGTCGAAGTTCTCCGGCGCATCCTGGCGGCGCGACGGCAGCGGGTTTTACTACAGCCGCTACGATGAGCCGGCTGCCGAGACGCGGTTCAAAGACGCGACGTATTTCCACAAAGTGTACTTCCACCGGCTCGGGACGCCGCAGTCCACGGACGTTTTGGTCTACGAACGGCCGGACCACAAGGACTGGAGCCTCAACGCCCATACCACCGAGGACGGGCGGTATCTCCTCATCGACTCCACCCGCGGAAGCGATCCGAACAACCGGCTCTTCCTCCAAGATCTGAGCACGGGCGGCCCGGTCGTCGAATTGCTCGCCGAGGGCGACGCGCGGTACAGTTATCTCGCCAACGACGGTCCGACGTTTTACCTCTGCACCACGAAAGATGCGCCGCGAGCTCGCGTGATCGCGTTCGACGTGCGCGAACACTCGGTTCGCGAAATCGTCGCCGAGTCGGCGGACGCGCTGAACGACGTGTCGTTCTTCGGCGATCGCATCGTCGCGTCGTACTTGCGCGACGCACTCGCGTACGTTGCGGTCTACAGGCTGGACGGCGCGCTCGTCGGTGAGGTCGCGCTGCCCGGATTGGGCACCGTGACCGGTTTCGGCGGAAAGCGCGCGGCGCAAGAGACGTTCTACGCGTACACGAGCTACACCGAACCGATCACGATCTATCGGTACGACATCGCGACGGCGGAGTCGACCCGCGTGTTCGCGCCGCGACTGGCCTACGATGCAATGGCGTTGACCAGCGAGCAAGTCTTTTTCACGTCGAAGGACGGAACGCGCATCCCGATGATCGTCACCTCGAAGAAGGGGACGCCGCGCGACGGCAGCGCGCCGGTGATCCTGTACGGGTACGGCGGATTCGACATCTCCCTCACGCCGGCATTCTCGTCGGCTGCGATCGTGTGGCTCGAGATGGGCGGCGTCTATGCCGTCGCGAACTTGCGCGGCGGCGGTGAATACGGCGAGGCATGGCATCTCGCGGGCACCCGCCGGCGGCGTCAGAACGTGTTCGACGACTTCATCGCGGCGGCCGAGTACTTGATCGACGAGCGCTGGACGACGACCCCGAAGCTCGCCATCCACGGTGGCTCGAACGGCGGGCTGCTGGTCGGCGCATGCATGACGCAGCGGCCGGAACTCTTCGGCGCCGCGCTGCCGGCAGTCGGTGTGATGGACATGCTGCGCTTCCCGTGCTTCACGATCGGCTGGGCCTGGACGTCGGATTACGGCTCGCCGGACGATCCCGACGACGCGCGCACGCTGCTCAGTTACTCGCCGTACCACAACCTGCACGAAGGCACGCACTACCCGCCGACCTTCGTGACGACCGCCGACCACGACGACCGCGTCTTTCCGGCGCACTCGTTCAAATTCGCGGCCGCACTGCAGCACGCACAAGGCGGATCCGCGCCGGTGCTGCTGCGCGTCGAGACGAAAGCCGGTCACGGCCTCGGGAAGCCGACCTCGAAGGTCATCGACGAGGTCGCCGATCGCTACGCATTCCTGGTGAAGACGCTGGGCTTCGAACCCAGCGCGTGACCGATCTGGCCGAACCGAAAAGAAGAAGCCCGCGAGCGCGTCGCGGGCTTCCGACTTGGTGGGCCATCCTGGGTTCGAACCAGGGACCTCATGCTTATCAAGCATGCGCTCTAACCAACTGAGCTAATGGCCCGGAGCGGGGACGACTTAGTGTATTGGAGCCCCGGGCCCTTGTCAACGGAGTAGGCGTCAGATCAGCTTGATCCATGCTCCCATGGTAGCGTCGTCCTTTTTGACCTGTTCCATCGCGAGGTCGCGCAGGGCGTTCGCCTCGCGCTGAAGTTCGGCGCGCTCCTGCATCATGCGGTCGAACGCCGCCTGCTCGGCGAGCAGGGCGATGTCTTCGGGGCCGGCCGGTGCGACCGGATGCGCTGGGTGAGCGGGGTGGGCCGCCGCCGGGTGTGCGGCGGCGGCGGCCTTGGCGCCGGCCGCCCGGGACGTCCCGCGGGACGTCGCCGGAGCGGTGCGGGCGAGCGGCACCGGTCGTACGGCGATGATCTCCATCAGCCGATCGAGCGGATGAACTCTTTGGTGAT
>CALEYW010000009.1 GCA_937927945.1 uncultured candidate division WPS-2 bacterium
GGGCGGTTCAAATTTCGCGAGCGTAAGGGTTCAATTTCTCGCGAGCGTTCCCACGGCTATTCCCCGACACCGGCCCGGACACAGCGCTTGACCTGGTCGACTCGCGAGCCACCCCGAAGGGGGTAACGATCCAGGTCTACCGGCCCACCGGGCGCCCGCAGTATGCAACCGCCACCGCGACCTGAAGCACGTGACATAGGTGCCGCAGTCAGTGAGAGTCGATCATGGAACGGGTGCGGGCTGCAGCGTAGACAGCTGGCGCCTGGTAGCCGAGCGCGCAGTGTCGCCGGCGGTGGTTGTAGTCCGCCTTCCAGTCGCTGATCACCACCCGCGCCTGAGCCAGTGACCAGAACATGTTGATGTTGAGGCATTCGTCCGCACCCGGCTGTTGAACGACTCGATATAGCCGTTGCGCCAGGGCTGGCCGGGTGGGATGAAGTGCAGGCCGACGCGTTCGCCGGCCCAGTCGGCCATCGCGGCGCAGGCGAGCTCGGGGTCGTTGTCGCAGCGCAGCACGGCCGGATAGCCCCGGTCGACGGCGAGGCGGTCGAGTTCGTCGATCAGGTGTCGTCCGGTGATGTTGCGCTCGACCAGGCCGCCGAGGCATTCACGGGTGTGTTCATCCACAATGGACACGATCTTGCTCGGTCGGCCGTCGGTGGTGGCGTCGAACTGGAAGTCCACCGCCCACACCACGTTCGGTGCGTCTGCGGTCGGCGGGTTCGGTGTCGTTGAGGCGCCCAGGCGCTTGCGTCGGCGCCGTTGCGGCACGCGGAGGCCCTCGTCGCGCCATAGCCGCTGGATCTTCTTGTGGTTGACGTTCCAACCCTCGGCGCGGGCGTCGTGATAGGCAGGACGAAACCCACGCCGCGGATGATCCTTGGCCCACGCCCGCAGCCAGGCGCGTAGTCCGGCGTCCGGGTCAGCCGGCGTGGTCGCGGCTGGAGGCCGCCGCTGGGGCCCTCGTTAAGCATCCGATCAGCGGTCGCCAGCTTGCGCACGACCTGCTCCGGCGTGTGCTTCTTCCTCGTAGCCATGTTGATGTCGAGCCTTCCTGCCCATAACGTGGGTCGCAAGACTCTCAAACGACCTGGATCAACTAGCAAGGGTCAGGCCAGATTCTCACCCGCCATCTTTGCTGCTTCTGACGTTGCCCCACTTGGTATCCGAATCTTAAGTAGAGCCAGCCCCCGGGGACTCGCCGGTGAGGAGCCAAAGCGAGCGTCCCGTCATAGCCAACGCAATTGCTCCGGGTTCTGCTCCGCGCGTCCAGGATACTCGCCTGGGCGTCGTAGTTTAGGCGGCGGGGGCGTGACGGCTACGCGTTCAACGCGGATATCCGCGTCGCCATCCGAACGCGGTAAGGTTTCGCCGCGCTCGAGCATCACTTTGATCTCGAGCTCTATCGCCTCACGTGCGTTGCGAACCGCATCCTCGACGTCTTCGCCTTGCGTATGCACGCGCGGGAACGCCGGAATGTGAACGTTGAAGCCCAGGTCACTCGGATCGGGTTCAACGATAACGGCATACGTCAGGGCGTCGGCCATACGCAAAGATTCGCCCCCTGTCGTGCGGCTCCGCCTGACGATCGGGGCGGCAGGGCGATAACGATTGCACCTCCGTCGTCGACGTAGGTCGCTGCGCCGAGGCGTGGTGAGGGCAGCGGCGCGAATCGTGTCGCGTTCGACCGCTACCGCGAGACGCGTTGCGGGCAGCGCTTGATCGACGAGCAACATCGCGGAATCAAATGTGCGCCGTTTAGACACGGGTGATGCACAAGGCGGATCACGGTTCTCGTTCTTTACGTCTCCACCCGAAGTGTCAAGCTCGACCGGCGGCGGCATCGTGGCTCGGCGTACCTCACTTCGAGATTGCGCTGTTCGCTGGTCCACGTCTCATGGGGTCCTGTTATTTCGTCAATTGTCTCAGCGAGGATTGTTTGCCGATCGGCCAAGAATCTCGACGGGGACTGTGACCTTGTGCTCAGCCGGGTCTCATCGGGGGCTGGAAACGACACGGCGGATCGATGCCGCGCCCGGGAGAAATCTCGCTCGCCCAGCATGGCGTGCTCTATCTGGACAACTGACCACAGAGTTTAGCCGAACGATCGAAGAGTTCGTCCAGGGCCGGCCACCTGACTTTAAGTCCGTTCACGCCGCGCCACTTCCGCTCGCCACGCTTCCGCCGCGTCACGACCGGATGGCCGAAGGCTCGCACGAAGCGTTGCATGTATGGACGCCAGCGATTCTCGCGCGGCATCCCCTCCGCATCGAACTCGAACACGTAGTCCCAATACATCGCTTCGGACTGAAACGAAGCGAGGGCGTCGGGTGTCGCTGAGCGATCGGGTATCGGCGGCAGATCCGAGAACCGCTGGCGGAGCGACACGCGACGCGCTTCAAGTGTCGCTCGATCGGCGCTCACCCGCTCCAGGAGCAGCTTCGTCTCATCGACCGCGCCAGGTGTCGCCGTCGCGGCGAGAGTCATCGCGAAGTCGGCCCGGGTGTTTAAGGTCGCCTCCTCGGCGTCGGCGTGGCCGAGCTCGCCTCCAACGCTCGTCGCGCGTCGGCCTGTCCATCCTCAAGTGGCAGCCGCTTCCAGAGGTCAAGAACCCGAGCCGCAAGATCCGGATCGCGGAGGCGATCAAAGTAAACGAGCCAGCGTTCCAAGACGCGCTCCAGCGAAAAGTAGAGCGGCTTATGAAGCTGCCGTCCACGCCGCTCACCCTTGCAGAACAGTTGGAGCGGTTTCGGCTCGTTGGCGATCACGTAGCGACCGATCAGCAGGGCCCCACCATACTCGACTCCCATTGCGACGCACTCTCCGCCGTTGCGGACGGGACGCTCCAACGGTTGACGGCAAGCCAGGTTGACCGCGAGCGGCGACTTGAAGCTTGGATCGAATCGCAGCCGGATATCCTGGGTGAGCGGCTCTTGATTGTAGACCGTCAGGTGAGAACGCGCTTCGGCGGCGTGATCGACCTCCTCGCTATCGACAGCGAAGGACGCTGCGTCGTCATCGAATTGAAGCGCGGTCGCACGCCACGAGAAATTGTTGCTCAAGCGCTCGACTACGTTTCTTGCGTTGCGGAACTCACTGACGCGGAGGTTCGCGACGTCACCGCGCGCAAGTCCGGGCGCTCGTTCAACGAAGCATATCAGAGCCGATTCGGTGCGGTGAACGTTCCGGAGCAGATCAATACGGACCAGCGGATGCTCATCGTCGCTACCGATGTGGACGAGGCGACCGCTCGAACGAGCTGATCCAGCGAAACTGGGACGACCCAAAGAAGTACGGGTTCCTTAGCGCGGGTCAGGGGGCCAAGTGGCGCGATGAAATCTCGCGTCTTGGCGTGGGAGACCACGTCTATGCATATCTGAATGGCTTTGGCTATGTGGGAGGCGGCGTTGTCGCATCGACTGCAGCCCGAGCCGATGGCTTCGTTCCGCCCGGCCACGACAAGCCGCTTCGCGAATTGCCCCTAACGACCCAAGGGTGGTTCACAAATGATGATGATCCCGACCTGGCGGAGTACATGGTGGGCGTCCGTTGGGACAAAGCGGTTTCGCCGATGGAGGGCTTGCGCGTGCCCCCTCTCCGCGGAACCGTCAGACGAATAAGGAGCGCCGACCGCGCAGCTACGCTTCGCGCAGCCTTCGGGTAAGTATGAAAATGGCATCTGCCCGACGGTCCCCGCGATCGCGGTTTTCGGCCCGACCGCAAACGGCGCGGCGGTATCTCCGCTCCAGACCATCGGCGGAAGCAACGTGCCGATGAAGACGCCGCTCGAAATCCTGATCGGGCCCTAGCGCCGTCTTCCACGATGCGGCTGCCTCCAGTATGGCAGGCCGGCGTCAGTAATTTTTTTGCGCCACCGATCCGCGGAGCGTGTTGGTGCCATACTGGTGGCATAAGGCACCGCTACACCTAGGTCATGGCGGTTGACCCGGAAAGGTGGCGCATATGCCTGGGATCGTCGTGTTTCACTCGTTGCGTGACGCGTTGACGGCGGGATACCACGTCTACGATCGCACGGAAGGTGGCTTTCTCGTACGGACCCGCACGCGTGCGGGCTGGGCGATGGCGATGGTCGTCTGCAGTAACGCTCACTGAGCGGTCTTGAATTGCCTCGATCTCGCTCTCGGTAAAAGCCCGCAGCGACGTGCTGCGCACGTTGCCGGCCGCCCATTGGCCGCTATGGTTATTGCTGTGCGAGTTAGCCGGGGCTCGTTCGAACGCAAGGCTCTCCGGAGAGCGCCTTTGTCCACCGTTCGGTGGACTACTCGCCGAATGCGGCGCGGCGTATGGTACGAGCACACAAACTACGGGAGGTTGTTGCGATGCTTCATCCTACGCTCCTCCGATTTCTCATCGCCGCGCTCGCGCTAGGTGCCGTGAGCGTTTCCCCGGTTGCGGCAAACGCCCAGGCCACGCCGTCCGCCGCGCCCACTCCCGGGGCGTTACCGACGCCCACGGCGTCACCCTCGGCACCGCCCACACCGATGGCATCGCCGACGCCGACCTCCGGGGCGATGTCGTTTCAGTCGTTTCTGCAGCGCGTCACGATCAACGTCGCGCCCGTCTATCTGCTGGGTACGAACACCGATGCGAACGCGGTCCCGCCGCCGCCACCCGGTCTCGCCGGGGTAGGCTACACGCACGATCAGCCCGTGACGAGCGGCGTCCGCGTCGACTACGGCGTCGATTTCGCGATCGCGAACAACCTGCATTTCAACGCCTCGCACGGGAACGTGGGCTATCAGCTCGGCCGGATCCTGACCGCGATCCCGAACACCGCGTTCGTCACGGGCGCCATCTACGACTACACCGACACGCTCGCGCTGAACTACACGGTCGGGCACGGACTCGGGCTGCATGCGACGTACTTCGATCACCAGCGCAGCGTCGTCACGGGGCAGTGTCTGAATCAGAAGAAGTGCCTCGACCCCTCCGGCGGCGTCATTTCGAACCCGCTTTCGATCGACGAGCACGGCTACACGTTCGGCTTCGGCCTCGACTTCGGTCCCAAGACGCGCGTCGGAACGTTGTTCAACGCGTCGGGCGACATCAAGTATATTCCCCGCCCCGCGACGCCGTCCAGCCCCGCGGTTGCGCTCGACTCGCTGCCGGGATACCGCGGCACGCAGACGCTTTACCCGTGGTCGTTCACGCTGCGACTCCCGATCACGACATCGCCCACCCTGGTGCCGTTCGTGAACTACACGAGCCTGCCGGTGCTGTATCGCGACTCCGCCGTCCCTGAAGCATACCGCGGCATCGTCGTCGGGTTCAGCAAGGCCTTCTCGAAAAACATTACCTTCAGCTACACGAATTTCAACCTGCAGAGCTGCCGCTGCATCCCGCGCGTCCCGGCGCCCGACAACCTTCGTCTCGCGTTCGGGATCATGAAGCTCGACCTGCACACGCAGCTCTGAAGCACGACGGCGATCCTGGTCGCCGGGGGTCGGCGTCCGCGCGAGCGAACCGCCAAACCCCGTGCGCGCCGGACGATCGATCGCCTACTTTAGCGGAATCATCACGTGTTCGTACGGCGTATCCGCCCACATCACGTATGGCTTCGTCGGATCTGCATCCGCGGTCCGAGGGTAGCCCAGTCCCTTGGAGGCGGTGGGACCGAGAATCATCACGTGAGCTGCCGTCTTGACCCAATGATTCTGAGGCGTGGGACCTGCGGCAAAGGGGTCGGTGTTGCTTGCGCCGCTGTCGCCGTTCAGCATATACATGAAGCCGATCTTGTTGGGCGGCGCCTTCTTCGTCATCAATGCGTTCATCCACTCCCAGCCGTTCTTGTCCGTGCACATCGGCGTACCGTCAGGGAGCGCCATGCACGTATAGTCGTTGGATCCCTTCTGGATGGTCCGCATGGCACCGGCCTTGTCCATGGTGACGATCGTCGCGCCTTTCACGATTGGTTGTGGAGCGGCAGTCATCATCTTTGCCATGTAGTCGGCGTCCGTGGTCGCGGCCGGTTGTGCCTGAGCGAGGGCGGCGGCAGAGACCGCAATCAGCGAAACGCCGATTGCCAAACCCATGATGCCATGTCGCCCCGTCATCATGCTGTTCATATCAGAATCTCCTCGAGCAAGGAGCTGCGCTCGTCAGTGCGGACGGTGCATCGCCGGGGGCGAATGCGCGGCACAGCAAAGCGCTAAGCTGAGGGCAAGCAAGCAGAGAGCTCCAAAGCGACGTCAAGCGTCTGAGCTGCAGATTTCCGTCCGTACTCGACTGCACCTGTGCTATGCACCGTCGCTCAAATGCACGGCTGTTTTCACGTTGCTCGCTCGCATGCACGGCGAGCAAGGCGAACACGTCGCCACGCGGATATGAGCAAACTCTGTACCTCGCCGCGCTCAGGTTTCACGTGTCCATCAGATCGGACCAATAGACTCGGCACCACACCCTCTGGACGATCAGCACTCAAGGAGAACAATGCCGTGACATCCCCGCCAATCTTCATCGCCATGCTCGGCTCACTGGCCGCGACGTTGGCGAGCACCGCGCCCACCCTCGCGATAGAGGCACATACATCGCACTCCGCCTGCAGCACGCAGGCGGCGCCGGCCGCGGTCAGCGCCGCGGTCCCCGCTGACTATCCGGAGATCGCCGCGCAGCAGAACGTTTCCGGCACCGCGCGGGTCCAGGTCGAGCTCGCGCCCACGGGCGCGGTTTTCAATGCGACGATCGCCGAATCGTCGGGTAACGCGTTGTTGGACCGCGCCGCCCAGCGCTGAGCACTCGCTCGCACGCAAAGCGAGCAATGCGGCTCTGTGCCGATCGTTGTTCTGAGGCATCCCCGTACATCCGGTCGGCCCACGATCGCGTGCGTCCGCTATCATCGGGATGCGGCATTTCGTTCCATGCTCGGAGGAACACGATGTCCTCGCCCTTGACGCGGTCTCGATTCTTGGTCGGCTCGCTCGTCACGGCGACGTCCGGACTGCTTGCGGCCGTTCCGGCGCGCGGTCTCGAGGAGACCGCACTCGATCGGTACGTCGCGACGCCTGATCCGCATTACGGCTATCGGATGGTGAACGCGCTCGCGAGCGACGGGTGCACCGCGTACGTCTTGGAGATGACCTCGCAACGGTGGCGCGAGGCCACCGAGGTCGACCGGCCGATTTGGAAGCACTGGTTGACGATCGTCGAACCGGACGTGGTCCGCACGAACATCGGCGCGCTGATCGTCAGCGGCGGCTCGAACGGTGACCGTCCGTCGGCGCGCATCGATGCCGCGCTGGCGCTCCTCGCGAAAAAGACGCATTCCGTCGTGTGCGAGCTCAACGTGGTTCCCAATCAGCCGCTGACGTTTGCGGGTGAGGAGAGCGCGCGATCGGAGGACGCGCTCGTCGCCTATAGCTGGGACAAGTACCTTCGATCCGGTGACGACACGTGGCCGCTGCGCCTGCCGATGACCAAAAGCGTGGTCCGAGCCATGGACACCGTGACGGCGTTCTGTGGGAGTGACGCCGGACGCGGCGTCCTCGTCGACCGGTTCGTCGTGGGGGGATCGTCGAAGCGCGGCTGGACCACCTGGACGACGGCTGCCGTCGACAGGCGAGTGGTGGGGATCGTCCCGATCGTCATCGACGTCCTGAACATCGAGCCGTCCGCGCTGCACGGCTATCGCGCATACGGCTTTTGGCCGCCGGCTCTGCGTGCGTATGAGGAGATCGGGATCATGAAGTGGATGGGTACGCCGCAGATGAACGCGCTCCTGAAAATCGAAGATCCGTACTCCTACCGGGCTCGTTTCACGATGCCGAAGTTCATCATCAACGCGACCGGCGACCAATTCTTTCCGCCGGACTCTTCACGGTACTATTTCGCCGGACTGCCGGGCGAGACGTTTCTGCGCTACGTCCCGAATTGCGATCATTCGCTCAGGGGTGCGGCCGTCGAGTCGGGGCACAGCGTTCTCGCGTTCTACCACTCGATCATCGACGGCACGCCACGACCTCGACTCTCGTGGCGCTTCGACGAACGCGCGATCAGGGTTCAGACGGTGACGCCGCCGATCGGCGTGAAATTGTGGCGCGCGCTGAACCCAACGGCGCGAGACTTCCGGCTGGAAGCGATCGGGAAAGCCTTCACGAGCTCGTACCTGCACGATCAGGGCGGCGGGATGTACGTCGGCTCGATCGCGCAGCCCGAGCGGGGTTGGGCAGCGTATCTCGTCGAGATGACGTATCCGAGCGAGACCTTCGATCAGTTCAAGGTGACGACGGGCGTCCGCATTACGCCGGACATCTTGCCGTTCGCCGCGCCGACTTTTTCGCGTCCCAGCTGATCCGGTATCGCCTTCGGCGGCGTATTGCTTGCAAAACACCGTCTTTAGGAGAAGTCTTCGTGAAAACACTCATCCAAACCGTCGCAGTCGCGACGTTTGTCGCACTCGGCGCGCAGCACGCGGTCGCCGAAACAAAAGCCCCCGTCGTCGGCACATCGGCTATGGACACGTCGGCCGCGGCCGCGGCCGCACCCGCGCCTCATCACCGACAGCATCAGCAGCAAGCCGTCAGCGCCGTACGGTCCACCAAATCGTCGGACGACGAAGCGATCCAGCAGCAGTTCCAGCTGCGTGTCCTCATGCCGGCGCTCAGCGGCGACGGCGCTTAGCGGCGACTGATCCAAACAGCACGCGATCTACGTTCTCGACTCGCAGTCCACCCTACACGTCTCGCGAGGAGAACGTATGCACTCCCAAATCGCTTCGCTGCTCGGCGTCGCAGTGTGCGCCGCAGCGCTATCGACGGCGCCGGCGCCCGCAGAACGCCTCGCCGTCCCAACGGTGATCGACCGCACCTTCCATCCTGACTATTCGCACGCGCTGACGCCCGATCAAATGACCCGGGCGTGGAACGCCGAGATCGATCGCGTCTTCCAGACGCCGGTGTCCGGCGGTGGCTAAGCACGAGGGCGGACCGCTGCGCGTCGTGCTCGCAGCGCTGTGCGTCGGCACCGCGGTAGCCGGCGCATCGGCGGCGGCGCTTGCCGCCCACGCCGCGGAGTCGCCGTTCGCGGTCGAATCGCGGAGCGCGATGAGCACGATGATGGCTGGGATGGACGTTCGATCGACCGGACGCACCGACGACGATTTCGTCGCGATGATGGTACCGCATCACCAGGGCGCGATCGACATGGCGAAATCGGAGCTGCGCTACGGACACGACGAGCAGCTGCGCCGGATCGCGCAAGAGATCATCGTCGAGCAGCAACAGGAAATCATCGCGATGCGCCTCGCGCTCGGCCAACGGCTTCCCCCCTCGATGCCGGCACCCGATCAAGCGTCGGGCGTGCACCGCTCGCCCGCCGCGATGCGCGGAGGATCGTGACGTGAGGCGGTCTTCTTCGCTAGCGACGCTCGGCGCAGTCCTCGTGCTCGCCACCGTTCGCGCCGCCTGGGCCGGACAGGCCCCCGCCGCTTCATCCGCACCCGACGTGCCGATTACGCATCACGACCGCGTCTATGCCGCCGAACAGTTCTCGAACACGGTTTCGGTCGTCGATCCCGTCGACAACCGGACGCTCGGGGTCATCCGCTTGGGCGAACCGTCACCCACGAACCTCAGCCCGCTGTATCGGGGCCAGGTCCTCGTGCACGGGATGGGCTTCTCGCCGGACCACCGGACTTTGGCCGTCGTCTCGATCGGGAGCAATTCGGTCGCCTTCATCGACACGGCGACCAATGCGGTCAAGCACATCACCTACGTCGGACGCGCACCGCACGAAGCATTCTTCACCCCCGACGGTAAGGAAGTCTGGGTGACGGTTCGCGGCGAGAACTACGTCGCAGTGCTCGACGCCGCGACATATGCCGAGAAGACGCGCATCGTGGTACCGGCCGGCCCTGGGATGCAGATCTTCTCACCGGACGGCACGTACGCATACGTCTGCTCGTCGTTCAATCCCGAAACCGACGTCATCTCCGTCGCTCAACATCGCATCGTCGGCCGGGTCGCGCAGGACAGCCCGTTCTGCCCCAACATCGCGGCGACGCCCGACGGCCGGCAAGTCTGGTTCACGCTCAAGGACGTCGGACGAGTCGAGGCGTTCAACGCGCGTCCGCCGTTCAACGTACTCCGTTCGATCGCGACCGGGCCGATCACCAACCACGTCAACATCGTCCACAACGCGCACGGCACGTTCGCCTACGTGACGGTCGGCGGCCTCAACGAGATGCAGGTGTTCCGCACGGCCGACTTCGCAAAGGTCGCGACAATACCGGTCGGCAAGCTGCCGCACGGGCTCTGGCCCTCCGGAGACGGGACCCGCGTCTACGTGGGCCTCGAGAACGCAGACGCGTTCGCGGCGATCGACACCCTCACCAACCGCGTGATTGCGACGATTCCGATCGGTCAGGCGCCGCAGGCGGTGGCCTACGTTTCCAACGCCGTGCCCGACGGCGACGGCCTCCAGAACCTCGAGCCGCTCGGCACGGCAGCGCAAGCGGCGCACATCGTGCTCGTTCCGCCCGCCGGGGGCGGCGGCGGGACGCCTGCGGGGGCGCCGACCAGCGTCTCGCTGTTCGAACAGGGACTCTCACAGGTGCTGCAGGCTTCGGTGACCGGTTTGCACCCAAAGGAACCGTACGTCCTCGGGCTCTCGGAGCGTGCGGACGGTGGCGGCAGGGTCGAAGCGCTCGCGGCCTTCATGACGAACCCGGCCGGATCGGCGATCGTGAACGCCGTGGGGCCGATCCGGCAGATCGTCCAGGACGTCGACGCGACCCAGCGGCGCTATCTTGTTATCGTGCCGGGGACGACGGCCCACCCGGGCGCGCCGGTGCAAGTGCAGGCTCCGTGAACGCCGCGGAACCCGCCGGAGTGATCCAATCCGCTCGTCCCGGCGGTTTTACGGATCGTGAGATGTCCGTGAACCTCCGTGACCACCGCGCGCCGGCTTCGGAGGAAGCGAGCGATCCCGAACTGCTGGCGCTCGTCGTACGGCGGCGTGCCGACGCGTTCGAGGAGCTGTACCGGCGCCACGCTCCCGCCGTGCACGCCGTCGCGCGTCGCGTATTCGCGGATCCCGATCTGGCGGCGGAAGTCACGCACGTCGCGTTCATGCGCCTTTGGGAACGGGCGCAGCTCCTCGATCCGCAGAGCCGGATACGCGCCTGGCTCATGACCGTCGCACATCGCGCTGCGCTGGACCGTTGGCGCACCAAACGGGTCGCGACCGTGGCCCTCATTGAAACCCGCGATCGAGCCTCGGCCTCTCCCGGGCCGGAAGATGAAGCCATCGTGACCGAACAAAAACATGAGATCCGCAGCGCGCTGCGCGAGCTGCCCGCCGAACAGCGCAACGCGATCGAGCTCGCCTATTTCGGCGGCTTGTCCCAGAGCGAGATCGCCGAAGCCACCGGTGATCCGCTCGGCACGGTCAAAGGCCGCATCCGTTTGGGGATGCAGCGACTGCGCGCACTACTGACGTTGACGGGAGAGTCCGTACTATGACGATGTCCGCCATCCACGACCAGGTCGAGGCATACGTGCTCTCGGCGCTCGATGCGAGCGATCGGCAACGTTTCGAGTTCCATCTTGCGGAGTGTGCGACATGTCAGTACGAGGTCGCCTCGTACGTTCCCGTGCTGAGCGCGCTGCGCGAAATGCCGTTGCCGGAGGCGCCGAAGTTCCGCTCGCCTCGCCGTCACGTCGCCTTCTCGCCGCGCGCGCTGATGGCCGCCGCGGCGGCGGCACTTTTCACGATCGGCGGGGTCGCCGGAGCGGGGATCCATTCCGCGCTGAGCGACGACATGGTGACCGTGGCGGCGATGGGCGTGACGAGCGCGGAGGAGGTACGGCTGCGCGGTGACGGCGTGCAAGGGCGCGCGATCGTCGGAGCGGCACGGCGCCGCACGGCATTCGTCGTCGCCGGACTGCCGGAGGCTGGACCCAATCAGACCTATCAAGTCTGGGTCACGAGCGGCGCCACCTCGTCGCCGGGCGTGCTGCATCGGTCGTTCCAGGGCTACGAAGTCCTGGTCGTTCCCGGCGACATGCTGCGCGGCGCGAAGCAGATCGTCGTCACGCGCGAACCGTTCGGAGGTTCGCCGCGCATGACGAACGCCGCGCTCATCGCCAGCGGAACGCCGGACGTCTGACCGAGGCCCGGCAGGGGAAAACGCTCCACAGAGGGGGGCGACATGGCTGACTTCAGGCCGGGTCAGTTGCTGCGGATCTTCGTGAACGAGCGCGATACCTGGCATGGCGGACCGCTCTACTGCGCGATCGTCGACATGCTCAAACGCGAGCAGGTCGCGGGAGCGAGCGTCTTTCGCGGGGTCGAAGGGTTCGGCGCGCACCGGGAAATCCACGTGGCGAAAGTCTGGAGCTTGGGCGCGAAGCTCCCGATCCTCATCGAGGTGGTGGACGATCCGGCGAAGATCGAAGCGCTCCTGCCGCAACTCGAAAGAATGATTCCCGAAGGTGCGGTCACGCTCGAGCGCGTCGAGTACGCCCGATTCGCGCGGAGCCCACGACCGTGAAGATCGAGCACAACGGCACGCTCATGCGCATCTACCTCTCCGAAAGCGCGCGTTCCGGCGGCCACGATACGTTGACGGCGATCGTCGAGGCGATCGCGGCGGCCGGCATCGCCGGCGCGACGGCATTCAAGGGGATCGAAGGGTACGGGAGCAGCCGCACGATCTCGTCGGAGCGCGTGCTGGACGCGTGGATGGACCTGCCGATTCTGATCGAGGTCGTCGACGAGGACGAGAAGATTCGCAGTTTCATTCCGGCTCTGGAGCGCGTCCTCTTCGATGGTTTGGTCACGCTCGAACGCGTGCAGACGCTCTTCTATCGCGCGCCGCACGGCAGTGCACCATGACCGTGCTGCTCGTATCGGATCTTCACGCCAACCCCTTCGCCCTCGAAGTACTTCCGCGGGCCGATGCCGTGCTCTGCATGGGGGACCTCGTCGACTATGGCCCCGATCCTCGCACCGTCATCGCGTGGTGTCGAGTGCGTGCCGGCGCCGTCGTTCACGGAAACCACGATCGCGCCCTCGCGTACGACGAGGACGACGGCGTAGCGCCGGCGATGCAAGAGGCCAGCCGCTCAACGCGTCTCGCGCATCGCACGCTGCTGGATGCCGCCGATGTCGACTATCTCCGCGCTCTGCCGCGGCTTGCAACGGTTCGCATCGGCACGGCCACGTTCGCTCTCACTCACGCGTTCGCGGAAGACCCGAGGCACTATGGGCCGCTATCGGAAGCCGCAACGTCCGCCCACCGCGCCGTCCCGGGCGCCGACGTGGTTGCCGTCGGTCACACGCACGTCCAAGGCATCATCGCGCTGGAGGGTGCCGTCGCGGTCAATCCCGGCAGCCTCGGGATGAGCAGCGAAGGCGGACTCGCGCACTACGCCGTGTGGGAAGACGGCCGGATCACCTTGCACAGCGCGAAGTACGACGTCGCGGCGACGCTCGCCGCGCTCGCGGCGCTCCCCTTACCCGAGCGCGCACATGCGGTGCTCCGAGACGCCTTCCGAAACGGGCGGCGGACGGGGCGCTGACGCCAAGCGTCGCGCCTTCACTCCCCGCGCGGGATGAAACCGGAGCAAACGAGATCCAACTTCTCGATCCCGTTCTGTCCGGTCGTGACGAAGAGCCGCTGCTCGTTGACTTTTCGGATTCCTTCGTCGACGAAAAGCAGTCGGTACCCGATGTGGGTCCGGCTGCCGACCGGCGTGATCGTGTGACCGACCATCTCGAACTGCTGGAGATCCGAAAACCAGCGGTGGTAGAGCTGTCCCGCTTCGGAGCGTGTGTGCGCTTCGCGAAGTCCGGGCGGCAGGAGCGCTCGAAACCCGATGTCCGGGGCGAACGTGCTCTCGAGCGACGCGAAATCGCGCGTGCCGAGCGCGTGAACGAACTGGTCCAGGAGCGACATGGGCGACACGATCACGGGCGCACCTCTTCGAGTACGGTGGGCACCTCGACGCCCACCCGCATCGCTTCGTGGATGTGCCAGAACACGTCCAACGCGTAGTCGCCGAGTTTCTCGGCGTCGTGTTGGTCGATCGGATCCGCCGCGCGCAGCGCGCCGGCGGCGAGGGTCGCGGCCGCCTGGGCGACCATGGCGTCGGGGAGGGATGCGGTGGGGTTCAACACGTTCCTGAATCTCCTAACCTTCGCGAATGCGGAGGACGACTTTGCCGACGACGTGCCCGCGCTCGACGCGGCGGTGCGCCTCGGCGACGTCGGCGAGCGGATACACGGTCAGTTCGAGGGGCAGCGCACGCGCGCCGATCGCCGCCTCGAGGCGCGCGAACGCCGGCCGCGAGGCCTCCCCGTTGATGGCGATGACGGGATGACGCGGCGCGCCCGGTTCGGGCTCGACGCCTTCCGGATACGCGAGCGGTGCGTCGTGCTTCAAAGTGCGCGAGAAATGCCGGCAGCGTGTCGCCGTTCGCTGTGACGAACGCCGCGTCCCAACCGGCAAGCGATGCGCGCGCCATCGCCGATTCGAGATGAGCCGCATGCGGTGAGAACACCTGTACGGCGCCGAGCGCACGCACGTAGCCGTGCGCGTCGGGTCGCGCCGACCCGACGACCGTTGCTTTCCTCCCGCTGCCGAGCCACACGGCGAGCGATCCCACGCCGCCGCTCGCGCCGAAGACGAACAACACCTGATCGTGCTTCACTCGGGATTGTCGTAACCGTACGCGTACACGCGATCGCCGACGCGCAGATGCTCGACCTCCTTGCCGAGTGCGACGACCGTGCCGGCGCCGTCGGCGCCGAGGATCGTGCCCGGCGTGATCTCGCGCCACTCGCCCGAACGCTCCTTCGCGTCCCAGATCCCGACGCTCGCGAAATCGAGCGCGATGATCGCGTGGTCGCGCTTCACCTGCGGAAGCGGTACGTCGGCGATGCGAAACGCGTCGGGTGCTCCGGCGGCATCAACGACCGCCGCGTTCATCGTTTTCGGGAGTGGTGCGGCAGCAGCCTCACGGCCGCTTGCGAGTTCTGTGCGCAGCATGGGGCTATCATCGCATCCGAATCGAGGCGCAAGAAGGTACTCGCGAATTCTCGTGGCGCGACCAGGACAAATTCCGTCCGTCGTGCGATCGCTCGTCTATGCCCGATGCTCGAGACCGCGCTTTCCCGGACGGATTCTTCTGGGGTGCGGCGACGGCCGCGCACCAGATCGAGGGCGCGTGGGACGAGGACGGGAAGGGTGAGTCGATCTGGGACCGCTTCGCGCACCGCGTCGGCACGATCAAAGGTGCGACGACCGGCGACGTCGCCTGCGACTCCTACCACCGCTTTCACGACGACGTCGCGCTGCTGCGCGAACTCGGACTCAACAGCTACCGGTTTTCGATCGCGTGGCCGCGCGTCCAGCCGGCCGGCCGCGGCGCGATAGAGCAGCGTGGCCTCGACTACTACCGCCGGCTCGCCGACGCGCTGCTAGAAGCCGGCATCCGGCCGTTGCCGACGCTCTACCATTGGGACCTGCCGCAAGCGCTCGAGGACGCCGGCGGATGGCCGCAGCGCGACACCGCCGAGCGGTTCGCCGAGTACGCGGCGATCGTCACCCAAGCACTCGGCGACCGCATCGCCGACTGGGCGACCTTCAACGAGCCGTGGATCTTCACGCGGTTGGGTTATCTGGCCGGAATCCACGCGCCCGGCCGCACCGACGCAACGGCCTACCTGCGCGCGACGCACACCGTCAACCTCGCGCAAGGCTTGGCGACGCGCGCCATCAAGGCCGCGCGGCCGGCGCTGCGCGTCGGCTGCGTGCACTCGGTTTCACCCGCGGTGCCTGCCACGGATGCGCCGGAAGACGGCGCGGCGGCCGAAGCCTTCCACGCGTACGCGAACCGGTGGTTTCTCGATCCGGTGCTGCACGGCACGTATCCGGCGCAAGCGCTGGCCGGCGACCTTCCGCTCCAGACGATGGGATACCGCGACGGCGACGACCGTATCATGCGCGCGACACTCGATTGGATCGGGATCAACTACTATTTTCATCTCGTCGTGCGCGATGCGGCGACCGGCGACGGCGCACTGCGCTTCCGGTTCGCGACGGTCGATCGCAACGAGCACCCGCGCACCGATCTCGGGTGGCCGGTCAATCCCGCCGGCTTGCGCACGATTCTCGGGCGGGTGGCACGCGACTGCGGCGGCATTCCGCTCGAAGTCACCGAAAACGGCGCCTCCTACCATGAATGTCCGGGCGCCGACGGCCGCATTCGCGACGCGCGCCGCATCGACTATCTGCGCGGACACCTCGACGCCGTCGCGCAGGCGATCGCCGACGGGGTCGACGTGCGCGGCTACCACCACTGGACGCTGGTCGACAACTTCGAGTGGGCCGAGGGCTACACGCAGCGCTTCGGCCTAGCGCATCTCGCCCCCCGGACACTCGCGCGCACGATCAAGGATTCCGGCCGCTGGTACGCCGGCGTCGCGCGAACCGGACGATTGAGCTAGGAGCCTAACACTCGACGACGCCGACCGCGAGGCCGCCGAGCGAGGTTTCCTTGTACTTGGTCTGCATGTCCAGGCCGGTGCGGTACATCACGTCGATGATCGCATCGAGCGTGACGGCGTGCCCTTCGTCCTCCCACATCGCCATGCGCGCGGCGTGGATCGCTTTCATCGCGCCGACCGCGTTGCGCTCGATGCACGGGATCTGCACCAAGCCGCCGATCGGATCGCACGTCATCCCGAGGCTGTGCTCCATCCCGATCTCCGCCGCGTGTTCGACGTGATGGTTCGCGCCGCCGAGCGCGGCGACCAGCGCGCCCGCGGCCATCGAGCATGCGACGCCGACTTCCCCTTGGCAGCCGACTTCGGCGCCCGAGATCGATGCGTTCTCTTTGTACAGCGCGCCGATCGCGCTGGCGGTGAGAAAGAACCGGAACAGTCCGTCGTCGCCGGCGTCCTTGACGTAGCGCAGGTAGTAGTGTGCGACCGCCGGGATCACGCCCGCCGCGCCGTTGGTCGGTGCGGTGACCACGCGACCGCCGGCGGCATTCTCCTCGTTGACCGCCATGGCGACCGCGTTGACGTAGTCCATCGGCGCGAGCGCGTCATCGCCTCCGCTCTTCTCCTGCAGCCGGCGAGAGAGTTGCGGCGCGCGGCGCCGCACGTTGAGGCCGCCCGGCAAGATTCCCTCGGTCTGCAAGCCGCGTTCGGCGCACGCCTGCATCGCGCGCCACACCGTATCGACGTATGCGCGCACCGCCGCTTCACCGTGGCGCGCGCGCTCGTTTGCCAAGACGATCTGCCAGATCGCCAGTCCTTCGCGTTCTCCGATCGCCAAGAGTTCGGCCGCGCTCGCGAACGCATAGGGGATCGTCACGCCGTCCTCGTCCGCGTTCGGCGGCGCGCCCTCGACCTCGACGAATCCGCCTCCGACCGAGTAGTACGTCTCTTGGCCGGCGATCGCGCCGCCGGCGAAATGCGCCGTGATGCGCAAGGCGTTCGGATGCCGCGGCAGCACGTCGCGCCGCAGGAAGACGACGTCGTCCGCCATGCTGAACGCGATTCGCCGAGTTCCGCCGAGCAGCAGCGCGCCGTCACGCTCGACGCCCTCGACGCGATGCGCCGCCTGCTCCGGATCGGTCGCCTCGGGCCGCATTCCCGAGAGACCCAGGACGATCGCGCGGTCCGTGCCGTGGCCCTTTCCCGTCAACGCAAGCGACCCGTACAGTTCGACCCGCACCGATTCGATCTCGCGTAGGATGCCGCACTCGACCAAGCGTGCGGCGAACATACCGGCGGCTCGCATCGGCCCGGTCGTGTGCGAACTCGATGGACCCAAGCCGATTTTGAAGAGGTCGAAAAATCCCGTTCTCAAGCCGGTCTCACTTCGCCGGACGTACCGCTCACGCCCCGGCTGGCCGGCGCTCGCCGACGCAGCACTCGGCAACCGGGGCACCGTTTTGGCGGTCGCACGGTGCATGGCAGAACGCAGTGTCGTCGTCCTGAGCGGAGCTCGGACCGCAATCGGTAGTTACGGAGGAAGTCTGAAGGACATTCCTCCGACGCAGCTCGCGGCGAACGTCGCGCGCGAAGCCGTGAAGCGGGCGGGCGTCGATCCGGCACACGTCGGGCACGTCGTGTTCGGCAACGTCATCCATACCGAGCCGAAGGACATGTACCTCTCGCGGGTCGCGGCCCTCGATGCGGGATTTCCGACTGGTTCGTCGGCACTGACCGTCAACCGGCTGTGCGGCAGCGGCTTTCAAGCGATCGTTTCCGCGGCGCAGGCGATTCTGCTCGGCGACGCCGACGTCGCCGTCGCCGGCGGCACCGAGTCGATGAGTCGTGCGCTGTACGGCAACCCGACGCAGCGCTGGGGTACGCGGATGGGCGCGAGCGAGTCGTACGACATGATGATCGGCGCGCTGACCGACCCATGGGACACGGTCCACATGGGCATCACCGGCGAGAACGTCGCGACGCAATACGGCATCAGCCGCGAAGAGCAGGACGCGTTCGCGCTCCGCAGCCAGCAGAGTGCCGCGCGGGCGATCGCTGCCGGCCACTTCAAGGATCAGATCGTGCCGATCGAACTGAAGACGCGCAAGGGCACAACGGTCTTCGACACCGACGAGCACGTGCGCGCCGAGACGACGCTCGAAGCCCTGGGGAAACTGCGGCCGGCATTCAAAGAAGGCGGGAGCGTCACCGCCGGCAACGCCTCGGGCATCAACGACGCCGCCGCGAGCATCGTGCTGATGGATGGCGCCGCGGCCGCGCGCGACGGGCGCAAACCGATCGCGAGACTGCTCGCCTACGGCCATTCGGGCGTCGATCCGAAGGTGATGGGGATCGGTCCCGTGCCGGCGGTGAAGCGCGCGCTGGAACGCGCCGGGCTGAGCGTCGCCGACATCGACGTCATCGAGTCGAACGAAGCGTTCGCCGCGCAAGCCTGCGCGGTCTCGAAAGAGCTCGGCTTCGATCCCGACAAGGTCAATCCCAACGGCGGCGCGATCGCGCTGGGTCATCCGATCGGCGCGACCGGCTGCATCCTCACGATCAAAGCGATCGCGGAACTGCACCGCACCGGCGGTCGCTACGCGGTGGTGACGATGTGCATCGGCGGCGGCCAGGGAATCGCCGGCGTGTTCGAGCGCATGTAGGCTCGCTCAGGGTGACGTCGCGAAGTCGAACGCCGTCTGTGCCGCGCTCGCGTCCGCGGCGAGGCGCACGCCTTCGTGGCGCAGCAGCCACGCTTTGCGCGGCAGCCCGCCGCCGTATCCGGTCAACGTTCCGTCGGCGCCGATGACCCGGTGGCACGGCACGATCAGACCGATCGGGTTCGATCCGTTGGCGAGGCCGACCGCGCGCGCTGCGCCCGGCACGCCGAGCCCGCGCGCCATCGCGCCGTAGCTCATCGTGGTACCGGCCGGAATCGCGCACAGCGCGGCCCACACCGCTTTCTGAAACGGCGTGCCGTTCGTTGCCAGCGGCAGACCCTCGAACGCGGCGAAGTCTCCGGCGAAGTACGCTTCGAGCCGCTCGCGCATGCCGAGGTGATTCTCGCGTTCCCGCACTTCGACGGCACCGTAGTGCGCCTGCAGCAGCCGGTCGCGGCGGGGGACGTAATCGTCGAAGTCCAGCGCGCGGACCGCGACGTCATCGCTCACGACGTGGATCGTCCCGATCGGCGAGGCGATGCGTTGGAGGAACAGCGTCACGGCGCGCTCTCCCCGCCGGCGCGGTCGCCATCGAGCGCCCATAGGTGCAGCGCGGCGTAGGCACGCCATGGACGCCACGCTTCCGCGCGCGCGAACACCATCCGCTCCGTCGGACGAATGCCGTCGTCGCCGGTCAATGCTCGCATCAAGCCGATGTCGGCGGCCGGGAAACCGTCCGGTTCGCGCAGCGCTCGCATCGCGATGTATTGCGCGGTCCACTCGCCGATCCCCGGCAGGGCGCGCAGCCGTTCGACCGCGCCGACGAGGTCGTGCGAAGGCTCGAACAGCGTCGGATCATCGAGCGCCGCGCGCGCGACGGTGCGGATCGCCTCGCCCCGTGCCTTCGGCATGCCGATCGACGCGACGTCGGCGTCCGCCAGCACCGCCGGTGACGGAAACACCGCGTGCACGTCATGGTCGCCGCCGCGCAGATGCGCCGGAAGCGCCGTCCCGAAGCGCTCGACCAGACGCCCCGCGAGACGCGTCGCGGCGCCGACCGAGATCTGCTGACCGAGAATCGCTCGCACGGCAAGCTCGAAGCCGTCCCACGCGCCCGGAACGCGCAATCCGGGCCGGCGCGCGATCGACGACGCGAGCAGCGGATCCGCTCGCAGATGCGCTTCGATCGCGTCGGGGTCGGCAGCGAGATCGAAGATCCGTTTGACGCGATCGACGACCGAGAGCAGCTTCCCGACCGACCCGAGCCGAATGGCCGCGACGAGCGCGTTCCCGTTCGACGACATCCCGGGCGGTCGAACTTCGATCGTGCCGAGAGTGCCGTCGACGCATACGGCACGCACGTAGCGGCCGTCGGCTGCGATCGCCTCGACGCCCGGGATCGCGCGCGCCCCCAGCCACGCGGCCATTCCGTTCCAGTCGTAAGCGCCGGTATAGGCGAGGTTGAGCGTGACCGCTTCGGCGCGTGCTTGGCGTGCTTGCGTGTGCCGCAGCTTCGTCGGCGAGCGGTGATAGACGCTGCGCATCGCTTCGTTGAAACGCCGCACGCTGCCGAACCCGGCCGCCATCGCGACGTCCGCCATGCTCATCGCGCTCTCCGTGATGAGACGCTTCGCGAAGAGGACCCGGCGGATCTGTGCGACGGCGACCGGCGTGACGCCGAGATGTTCGGCGAACAAGCGCCGCAAATGACGGTCGCCGACGCCCAGCCGCAGGGCGAGGCCCTCCAAACTGCCGTCGTCCAGCGCGCCGTCGGCGATCAGCGCCAGCGCGCGGTCGACGGTCGTCGACGTTCCGTGCCAGGCGGCGAGCGCCGGCGCCGTTTCGGGACGGCAGCGCAGGCACGGCCGGAACCCGGCGGCCTGCGCCGCGACGGCGGACGGAAAGAACACGCAGCTCGACGGCTTCGGCGTGCGCACCCGGCAGATCGGCCGGCAGTATACTCCGGTCGTCGTGACCCCGATGAAAAATCGACCGTCGTAGCGCGCATCGCGGGCAGCCGTCAGCCGGTAATATGCCGCATGGTCCATCTCCGTCACCGTGACGTCGATGCCGGCGCGGCGCGGTCCGATCGCGGTTTTCGGCCATTCCGCAAGCATCTCCATGCCGCTGAGCCTAGCACGCAAAAGACGCTCCTGCTCGCGCTTTTCGGACCTCATCCTCGCACGAATTCACGCGTCGAAAGCGAGCGAGCGCCAGCCAAGCGAGAGCATGCGTGAGCACGCGCACAGCGTCGTAAGGCACGGGTAAGCGGGGGAGTGACTTTGCGTAAGTTGGCGCGTAAGATAAGCGCCCGGCCGTCGTAAGCGCGCCGTACCAGTGAGGTCGTACGCTTTGGCGCGCCCGGCTCAGGCCGGAGCCTTTCCGCTTGCTCGGAGACAGCCTATGAACACGATCATCGAACCGAACGCGTCTCGCGTCGGCGATGCAACCGCGACGCAGCTCGTACAGACGAACGGTATTCACGTCGACGAATCGCGCATCGCGAAACTCAATCCGATTCCGCTGGTGCAGAACGACGCGCTCGCGACCGGCCTCCACGGAGCCATCGGATGCGATTTCATCCCATCGACCAATCAGCTCGCGTTCGTCGAATATGCGGGCAACGTCTCGATCGTCAACCTCTTCCTGCCGCTCGTCGCAACCGTTTCGCAAGGGACGCAGACGATCCCCGGCACGTGGGCGTTCGACTGCGAAACCGGCGCCCTCGGCGGCTTCAACGCGGCGAATGACATCTGGTGGGAACAGCAGACGGCCGTGCAGCGTCAGATGGTGCCGATCGGGGGCGCCAAGATCGCGAACCTCGGCCAGGTGGACTTCAACGCGGTCACCACGGCGACGCTGCAATCGCTGTCCTACAGCACCACGCCGATACCCGGCAACAACGACCCCTCGAACAAACTCACGAACGGCGACGTCTTCGCCGTGCACACGAACGCCGGCAACTACTGCAAGATCAAGGTGCTTTCGTACGGCTACGACCTCCACGTTCAGTGGGTCACGTACAAGGTCGGCCAGCGGTATCAGATTCTCGGCACCGGATACACCGAGCCGGAGGACATCATCGTCGGCGCCGACGGCCGGCATGCCTTCGTCACCGAGCGTACCGGCAACGTGCTGCGCGTCGATCTCTCCAACGCATCGCGCGCCGCCGCGCAGGTGCTCGCGACGGGCTTGACCGCGCCGCACCAAATGCAGTTCGACGGACTGCACGCGCACGTCTACGTCGTCGAATTCGCCCCGAACGGACGTCTGCTGCGCATCGAGGTCGGAACCGGAACGGTGACGACCGTGGCGTCCGGTCTCGATCATCCCATCGGGCTGCTCCTCTCCGCCGACGAACAGTCCGCCTACGTGACGGAGCAGGCCGCCGGCGGGGGCCGGTTGCGCCGCGTCGACATGGGAACCGGGGTCACAAGCGACGTCGTGGCCGGATTCACCGCGCCGTTCATGATGACGTGGCTCGACCCCGCGCGCGAACGCCTCGCCCTGTGCGAGCGCGATCCGGCGAATCGCATCGCCATCGTCGATCTCGGCAACGGCAACTTGGTGACCCGCATCGCGCCCGGTATCGGCTTCCGGCCGTCCGACCTCGCGATCGTCGCCGCGCATCGCGCCCTCGTCACCGCCGATTCCGAGATCGACGACATCATGCTCGGGCTCGATCCGCTCACCGGACCGCTCTACAAGGGCGTCGGGTTCGTCCCGTTCGACCGGATCGATCCGCTGACCGGACTGGCCAATACGTGGGCCGACGTCAACTACTTCTTCCGCGTGCAGAACGTCCCGTTCGGCAGCGTCATCCCGGTGAAAGTGAACCACTACCTGGCATCGATCGACGGTGCGGCGTGGTACCAGGTTCTCATCGACGGCATCCCGCGCGGCGACGCGTGGGGCGATTACAAGTGGAATCCGATCACCAACCAGTACGATTCGCTGACGATCTCGGCACAGGACATCGGCCCGCTCCACAACGTCTATCCCGTGCGCACGCTGGCTGATCTGGTGCTGTGGTACAACTCCGACCTCGGCAGCCGGGTCGATACGACCGGGTACGTCGACGGCCTGCACACGATCGAGATGCGCTTCTACAGCGCGACGTTCGGTGCGATCCCCGTCGGCGCGCCGAATGGCGGACCGCATACGATCTGCTTCGACAACAGCCGCTGCTTCGCATCGCTCGACTCGATCACCCTGGGCGGAGGGAGCGCCGGCACCGACTGCGGCATCCTCAAGTACGTCAACCTGACCGACACGGTGACGCTGAAGTACCGGGCCTCGCAAGCCCACGCCTCCGCGACGTATTCGTTCGCCGTGCTGCGCGGGGCGAACGAGATCGCGGCGCTCGATCAAGGCGGGAACGTGGGCGCGCCGAGTTACAGCGAGTCGGCGACCGTCGCCACGCTGCTCGGCTCGTGCGCGGGCCCGGGCGGTCCAGGCACCGCGGGCTTCCTCGAGGAGCTGTACGTGGCGACCAAAGCGATCAACGGCGAGGGCCGTCTCTCGGGGTATGACGCGTCGGACGCGCGCGCGTTCGTCCTCTCGCAGTAAACGAGACGCACGGCACCGCGTCGAAGACCGGAGCCGTGCATCCCGAAGCCGAGCGGCTCATCGCCGCGCTCCGTCTCACGCCGCATCCTGAAGGCGGCTGGTACCGCGAGACCTATCGCAGCCCCGACCGGGTCACGACCAATCTCGGCACGGTCCGCAGCGCGACGACCTCGATCTACTTCCTGCTCACGTCCGACGCGTTCTCGGCTTTTCACCGGCTCGCGTCGGACGAGACGTGGCATTTCTACCGCGGCGACCCGGTCACGATCGAAGTGATCGCACCGAGCGGGACGCACCAGCGGCACGTCATCGGGGTGGGCGACGCGCTGCAGACCACGATCGCCGCGAACGCGTATTTCGCCTCGCACGTCGACGCGCCGGACGGCTACGCGCTGGTCGGCTGCGACGTCGCTCCGGGCTTCGATTTCGCGGACTTCCACCTCACGACGCGCTCGATGCTGACCGCGGCGTATCCGCAGTTCGCGCCGCTGATCGCGCGCTACACGCGTTCGGCGGGTTCGACGACGCCGTAGCGGATCGGCGTCACGTCCATCTCGCGTCGCACCAAGCCGCGGGTGCGCAAATGCTCGAGGTGCGCGATCGTCTCGGCGACCGCGAACTGGCGATGCATGTCGGGCAGGCGATCGAACGGGTCGCCGCGGCGGCGCCACGGCAGCGCGCGCGCGACCCCGGTCGCGCTCGTCGGTTCCAGCTCGAGCGCCGCGAGGATCTGGCGCTCGCGGTGGCGATGGTGCGCCAGCAGTTCGTCGACGCGCCCGGCGACGTCGGCGAACGGCTCGCCGTGCGCGGGCAGCGCGCCGGTCGCGCCGCACGCCGCCACCGCGTGCAGCGAACGTTCGTAGGCTCCGAGCGGGTCGCCGCGATGGTCGCGCCAGACGCCGACGTGCGGCGTGACGGGATCGAGGACATGATCGCCGGTGAGGATCTTGCCGGTCACGTTGTCGACGAAACACAAGTGGCCCGGCGTGTGGCCCGGCGTCCACATCGCCCCGAGGCGTCCGACGCGCGCGCCGTCCTCGAGCAGGTGCGTCGGCTGCGTCAGTTCCGTGCGATGGTGGTGGAGCTGGTCCTCGATGTCGCCGTCGAACGAGAATCCGTTGCGCGCGATCCACTCGTCGGCTTCCCGGTCGAACGCCGCCGGATCGGTGAGGTGCATCTGCGCCGCTTCCCAATCTTTGGGGTGCATCGCGAGCATCGGGACGCCGGCGCGCATGAGCGTCCCGGCCAAACCGTAGTGATCGAAGTGGACGTGCGTGATCAGCAAACGCCGCACGTCCGAGAGCGTGTGCCCGTGCTCCGCCAATCCCGCATGGAGCGCCTCGAGGACGTCGTCGGCCTTCCACCCGCAGTCGACCAGCGTGAAGCCGTCCTCATCGTCGAGCAAGTAGCCGTTGATGTACCGCATCGGGTTCCCGGCCATCGGAAGCCGAATCTGCACGATCCCCTCACCGAGGACCGACGTGAGAGGATGATCGTGCGGCATATCGCTCCGGTACAACCTCACGTCAGCCTGAGCCTGTCGAAGGGCGCTGTCGGTTACTCCGCCGGGATGGCTGCGCTCGCGCCGGTGTCGGGGCCGATCCACACGGTTTGAATGTTGACGAACTCGCGGATCCCGAACTCGGAGAGCTCGCGCCCGATACCGCTCTTCTTCACGCCGCCGAACGGCAAGCGCGGATCGGACGCGGTCATCCCGTTGATGAAGCAGTTGCCCGAGTCGAGCCGTGCGGCGAACTCCTCTGCGCGGCCGACGTCGTTCGTCCACAGGTTGCCGCCCAGACCATAACGCGATGCGTTCGCGATGGTCAGCGCGTGCTCGGCATCGTTCGCGCGGAACATCGCCGCGGCCGGACCGAACGTTTCCTCGTCGGCCATGCGCATCCCGACCAGCACGTCGCCGACGACGGTAGGCGCGAAGTACGCGCCCGGACCCGGCAGCGTGTCCCCGCCGAGCAGCAGCTTCGCGCCGGCTGCAACGGTGTCGCGCACTTGCTCCGCAAGTTGCTCGCGCAGGTCGTGACGCGCCAACGGCCCGATGCGCGTCTCGCGCTGCATCGGATCGCCGACCTTCAGCGCGCGCGTCTGCTCGACGAACAGCGCGAGGTAGCGATCGTACACGGACTCTTCGACGATGAAGCGCTTCGCGGCGATGCAGCTCTGGCCGGTGTTCTGGAAACGGGATCTCACGCCGATCTCCGCCGCCCGCTCGAGATCCGCGTCGGCGAGCACGATGAAGTAGTCGGAGCCGCCGAGCTCCAACACCGTCCTCCTGATGGCGCGGCCGGCGAGTGCGCCGACCGACGAACCGGCGGCTTCGCTTCCGGTCAGCGTGACGGCCGCGATCCGTTCGTCGAGGACGACCGGCTCCATCGCCTTGCTGCCGATGACCAGCGTCGCGAACGCTCCCGTCGGAAACCCGCTCGCGCGGAACGCCTCTTCGATGGCGAGCGCGCAGCCGGTCACGTTCGACGCGTGCTTGAGGACCACGACGTTCCCCGCCATCATCGCGGGTGCGGCCGCCCGGAACGCCTGCCAGTACGGGAAGTTCCACGGCATGATCGCGAGCAGGACGCCGAGCGGCCGGAACGCGACGTAGCTGCGCGTCGCGTTCGAGGGGATCTCCTCGGCGCGCAGCAGGCGTTCGCCGTTCTCGGCGAACCAGTCGCAGGCCGTCGCGCACTTCTCGACCTCGGCCTCGGCCTCGGCGATCGGCTTTCCCATCTCGCGGGTCGCCAGCGCCGCCAATTTCGTCTTTTGGTCGCGCAGCGTCTGGGCCGCGGCACGCATGCGCTTGGCCCGTTCGGCGAACGGCGTCTCGCGCCAGACCTGCGCTTGCGCGTGGGCGCGATCGAGCCGCTCGTCGATCGCGGCGCGATCGTGCGGCTCGTAGGACTCGAGGAGCTCGCCGGTGGCAGGGTTCGTCGTTCGGATCATCTCGGCGGCCGTGACACTCATAGCACTAGCGTTCGTCCCCGCCGCGAATGGCGGTCAAGCACGGGGGCGCCCCCTGGCCGACGACGCGGAAACGGCTGCGACCCCTTCCGTCGCCGGCTGAACGCGCGACGCGGCCGTGTGCTCTTTGTGACACGGCAGGCAGAGCGTCTCGAGGTTGTCCAGGTGGTGGACGCACGAGAGCTGACCGTGACGGCCGGCGGCCGGTTCGATGTGGTTGACTTCGAGCCGTCCGACCTTTTTCTGCTCGCGCCACGCGCGCATCGCCTTGAGGTACGCCGCGCGCGTGCGATGCGCGGCGACGGTGGGCCGCTTCGGGCCGCGCGTGCCGCAGCGTTTGCAGCGATAGCGGTCGCGGCGCTTCGCCGTGCTCCGCGCTACGGACCACCAGTGGTTTGCCCAGAAAGCATCGCCGCAGCGGTCGCTGCACCAGGTCCGCCGCCGCGCCGGCAACTCAGCCGCGCACCACGCGCACGCACCGTCGGCAACCGGCGGCGCAAGCGAACACACCGCGAGCAGCGCATCGCGTTTGAGCGGCGCGGAGAGTTTCACGAACGCAGGCGGCGGGCGCAGACCTCGAGCCGCGTTCCGAGCGGGTCGGTGAAGAAGAGGGCGGGATACGAATCGCCGTGCTCGATCTCGCGCGCGCCCATCTGAGGCAGAACGCGTTCCCACTCCTCGAGCGAGTCTGCGTCGACCGCGAACGCGATGCGGCCGCGGGCCGGCTGCGCGCTGGACTCTTCGATGACGCCGACGAAAAAGGGGAGTCGGCCTTCGACGCCTTCCTCGAAGTATTCGACCGTGTTGTACCGTTCGGGCGTCGCGTCGTTCCACGACGAGCCGCCGAACTCGACCCACGAATACTTCTTACGGGTCAACCCGAGCCGCGGCAGAAACGCGTCGTAGAACGCCTCGACGACGCCGAGCACCGGAACGCGCAGGTCGAGGTGATCGAATCCGAGGAACGCCATCAGCGCAGCGCGGGCTCGGCGGCATCATCGGCCAGCAGCGCGGGACTGCCGGCGCCGGCGAGAAACACGCCGAGCTGGGAGACCGAGAACTGCATCCCGGTCCAGAACCGTCCGAACTCGCCGAAGCGTGAGGACGCCTCATCGAAGCGCATCGTGTAGACGAGCCGCTTGAAGACGAGCGGATCGTCGGCGTACAGGTCGACGCCCCACTCCCAATCGTCGAAACCGATCGAACCCGAGATCACCTGGGTGACGTGACCGTGGAACGAACGGCCGATCTTGCCGTGCTCGAGCATCAGCTTGGCGCGCTCGTCGTACGGCATGGCGTACCAATTGTCGGCGCCGTCGCGCTTCTTGTTCATCGGATAGAAGCAGACGTAGCGGCGGCGCGGGATGCGCGCCCACAGCCGCCCTGCGTTGCGCGGTTCGCGCGCGGCGTCGCCCATCATCGCGTCGAACGTCGCGTTCCAGTCGTCGGAGTGCGGCTTGAGGCCGCGGTCGCGCAGTTCCGCGTGGATCTTCGCGGTGTGCTCGTACAAACCGAGCTCGAGGATCGAGACGTACGATTCGTACGGCTCGAGGAAGTCACGCAAGGCGAGCTTGTCGACCTGGGTCTGCATCTCGCCCAGCGCATCGAACGAGCGCGCGTAGTGCGTGAACAGCAAGTCGCCCTTGTGACCAAGCGTTTGCGCCAGGCCGAGATCGGCGTCCGCATCGCGTGCCAACCTCACGAACAGCTCGCCCGCCTCGCGCTCGATCGCCTGGCGCCGTTCGACGTCCAGCGCGTCCCAGCGCCGCCGGTCGAACCGGAACATACGGTGCAGGATCGCCCAGCCGTCGAGCGCTTCGGGGACGTTCGGATGCTTCATGGCTTACGCTTCTATCAACGGTTCATCCGTGGTTCTGGTTGCGAGTCGCCGCCAGAACATGGGGTGGATATACGCGCGCGTCTCATTCGTAATTTCAGCGCGCGACAGACTGCGTCGCGTCTGATACGTCCACGAAATCGGTTCGCCAGGAGCCTTCTGCAGTCCGACGATGCCGACCTCATAGAATGTTGAAAAAAGATCCCTCCTGAATTCGTCAAGCGGCTTGTCCCCGTTGCGAAACGCTGTGGCATTTGCCTGTAACTGGTCCTGCGTGCCATTGCACGCAGCAAGCGCGTTTTCTACGCCTTCGAGAAGGGACATATCGGTCAGCGCTCCGATATGAACGCGTTCCGGTAAGCGATACAAGATCTCGACAAAGTGGAGAAGGTTCGGATATATGACTATGTACTCGTCGCGAATCGCAGCCATTCGTTCGCGACTGTACTCTCCTTCTGCTTCCAATAAAGCGTCTTCGGATAGGACAGGCTCATCAACGGCCTTCGCAATTGCGAAGTTGAAGAACTGGATGATATCCCGCGGGCGCATGAAAGTGCGGGCAAGAATCCAGTCCATCGTGTTCTTGCGCTTGCCTCCCTCCGGCATAGATTCCGGAAGAATATCTGCGTGTGTGACGGGACGCGTCGTGTATCGTTGCTTAACTAAACGATTGATCCTGGAATCCAAAAGTTCTGTTAGCTGATTCTTGGTCCAACGAATCTGCAATGAAAGGGCATGGAGTTTGTCTTCTTGCTGCTGGCCAGCTTGCGTATCTGACAGGACCCGATCGAATAGATCATACCGCAAGGCGATAACGATTCGAAGGTTTTCTACAGAGCGAAATCTTCGCATCGTTTCGAGCAAGGCTCGGATGAGTCGCGTCTTAAATCGATCGTCGACCCACTTTTCGTCAAGATGGTCGACAAGCACAAAATAGACATTTTGAGGATCATCGAGAATGTCATCGAGCAAGTCGACGATGTTCTGTAGCTGATTTATTTGAACGTGGTCGACAACTGTCTTGAATCGCTCAAAATAGACGATTTTCTCTTGCTCGGAAAATTTCTCACCTGCCTCCACCCTCGTTATCAATCCGGGAAATTGGGCGCCGGCAACGGCTTTTACGTCGCTTTCTAGCTTACCCGTCACTTCTTTAACGCGGGCATCTGTTTCAAGCCAGAACGATCCGCCCCACTGATCGAGATATTCCAGCGCCCGTTGTTGCTTGGGCGTTTGAAATAGGGTCTCGAAGACGCTAAAGAAATGCCGCTTCGATTCCTCGTCTCGAATCCGAAAGCGAATACGGAGGACTTCAACGACCATAACATGCCGCCATAGCAGCATAAAGAAAAGATCGAGATCGACGCCAAGGGAGACCAGAAATTGGAGAACAGTGTTGTTGGTAAGGTAATTAAGTGCCAACTGTTCCGGATCAAGCCTTATGACATTTACGTGTTTGTCTTCGAGCCGCTGCAATAGGGCTGTCTTTCCAGCGCCCGTTCGACCCAGCACAATATGATGCTGAAGATCCCCCTTGACAAGCTCATCGAACTGGCCGTTATCAACAAAACACGATACAAGAAAGGCGTAGTCGTCCTCGGCGGCCGCGGATCCAATTCGGTCGCTCGATCGGAATTTAAATTGGTGAGTCGTTGTCATCAACGCGCCTCTCTGACACGCCCCGATTTCGGCAAGTACCGATGCTTCCCCGTGCCGCGTCGGCCTTGACCTCGGCGACCAGCGCGGCCGGCCGTTCGCGATACTTCGCCCACAGTTGCGGCATATGCGCCACGTCGCTGAGGATCCGGCCGAAGGCCGCGTTCACCGGCGCATCCAGCCCGGCGTCGCGCGCGGCGCGCGCGACCGCGCCGTTGAGGGATTCAACTTCGGTGCGGTGCTTGGCGGAGCGCAGGTCGATCAGCAGCGAGGGCGGCTTCTCGCCGCGCGCGCTGGCGATCCGGCCGGCCAGCACGGTGCGCGCGATCGGGGTCGGCATCGTGGCGATCGCGAGCAGCGCACGAACGGGGTAGCGCGGCAGGTCGATCGCCGGAATGCCGAGCGCCTTCATGGTCGCGCGCACTTCTCGGATCGCGCGGATTTCCAATGCGAACACGTCTTCCTCGCGGACGATGCGTTCCGGCAGCACGTCGAGGATCGCGCAGGTCGCGTTCGCGACGATGTTGAGTGCCAGCTTCGACCATTTGAGCGAGCGGAAGTCGCGCACCGCCGACGTCTGCAGGCCGGTCGCGCCGAACGCCGCGAGCAGCCAATTGTTGGGGCTGGCGGTTCCGACCGGAGCGAAGGCGATCCCGCCGCCCTTCGCCGCGACCCCGCGCCCGTTCGCACCGAGGGCGACCGGCACGGTCAGCGCGGCCGAGACGACGTTGTCGGCGCCGAACGCGGCCGCGAGCGATTCCTCGTTGCCGATGCCGTTCTGCGGCGTGATGATCGTGGTGCGGGACGGATCGCGCAGCGCGCGCCGCAGCGTCTCGATCGCCCCCGGCGTGTCGTAGGCCTTCACGGTGACCAGCGCGACGTCGGCGTCGACCGGTACGACGTCGTCGAGCGAGCGCGGCGCGTACACCACGGCGTTCCCGATCCCGCTCAGCAGGTCGCCGAGGTACGTGCCGACCGCCCCCGCGCCGACGACGTAAACGTTCATCTCAGCTCCCGGTGCTGCCGAAGCCGCCGTCGCCGCGGGCGCTCGCCGCGAGCACGCCGGCCTCGCCGAACGACGCACGCGCCACCGGCGCGACGACCAGCTGCGCGATGCGATCGCCGCGGCGCACCACGAATGGCTGATCGCCGTGGTTGACCAAGATGACGCCGACCGGACCGCGATAATCACAGTCGATGGTCCCGGGACTGTTCAGGCACGTCACGCCGGCTTTCAGCGCGAGGCCGCTGCGGGGCCGCACCTGCACTTCGTACCCGGCCGGAACCTCGAGCGCGAAACCGGTCGGCACGAGCGCGCGCGCACCCGGCGCGAGGACGAGATCCTGCGCCACGGCGGCAACGACGTCGGCGCCCGCGGCGCCGTCGCTCATGTACGCGGGCAACGGCAGCCCCTCACCCTCCGGCAGGCGCACGAGCGCGATCGACGGGTTCATTTCGAAAGCAGGCCTTCGAGCTCGGCCCGGAAGCTCGCCACGTCGCGGAAGTCGCGGTATACGCTGGCGAACCGCACGTAGGCCACCTCGTCGACGCCCTTGAGCGCCTCCATCAGCTTCTCGCCGACCAACTTGCCGGAGACCTCGCTCTCGCCGCGCGCGAAGAGCTCGCGCTCGATTCCAGACACGACTTCTTCCATCTGGGCCTCGGAGACCGGGCGCTTCTCGCACGCCCGGCGCAGCCCGTTGAGCACTTTGTCGCGATTGTATTGCTCGCGCCGCCCGTCTTTTTTGACCACGAACAGGCGCGGGGCTTCCATCCGCTCATAGGTTGTGAAGCGGTGCTTGCAGCCGAGACACTCACGCCGTCTGCGGACGGAGTTGTCGTCGTCGCGTGAGTCGACGACGCGGGTCTCGTTCTTGCGGCAGTGCGGGCAGAGCAGGTCGGCTAGGTCCTCTCCGGAGGCGGCACCGCTACATGTTGTGGGTGCCCGTCCAGTATAGCCCGAATCGCCTCGAAAACGAAGCCGGAGCTGGCTCCGCGCGCGGAGCAGCCCCGTCATGGTTGGGTTAGGTCGAAGCCCCGATCTTGAACATCTTCGTCCCGCAGACGGGGCACTTGCCTTCGGTCGCCGGACGACCGTTCTTCATCTGGATCTGCTGCGCGTCTTTGATTTCGCGCTTGGTCTTGCATTTGACGCAGTACGCTTCGGCTGCCATGGTGCTCGGTTACTCCCTCGGAACGGCCCGGCCCCGAATGGGGCGGTATTCGCCGTGGGCCGTTACGGGGGGCGTCGAGGAATCCCTTGGAGGTACGGGGACCTAGCCGCGGAGGCAGGCAAGCGTGATAGGGCCGGTGTGAGGCTCCTTCGACAAGCTCAAGACGACATTGGGGCAGCCCAGGATCACCGTACGGCGGGCCAGGATGGCCTGGAACGGCGCTGGGTGGCGCGGGGTGCGCTGGAGGAGGCCTGCCCCGAACGTTTGGGCGGGACGGTGCTCGAGGGGCTCTGGGTGGCCGGATCGCTCGATGGCCTGGCGGCCCCGTGCGTGGCGATCGTGGGGACGCGGGCGCCCTCCGACGAGGGGCGCCGCCGCACGCGGCGACTGGCGGAGGCGCTCGCCCGCGCGGGCGTGTGCGTCGTCTCGGGGCTCGCGCTGGGCGTCGACGGTGCCGCGCACGAAGGAGCGCTAGCGGCCGGCGCGCCGACGATCGGCGTGCTCGGCGGCGGGCACGCGCACTTCTTCCCGCCGCGTCACCGCGAACTCGGTGCGCGCATCGCCGCACAGGGCGGTGCGGTCGTCTCGCCGTTTCCGCCCGACAACCATCCCGAACCTTGGCAGTTCCTGGCTCGCAACGGCGTGATCGCGGCGCTCGCCGACGCGGTGGTCGTCGTCGAGGCGGCCGCCCGCAGCGGCGCGCTCAACACCGCCGGCCACGCCGCCGACCGCGGCATCCCCGTCCTCGCCTTTCCCGGCGACGTCGACCGCCCCAAAGCCGCCGGCTGCAACGCGCTGATCCGCGACGGCGCGACGCTCGTCCGCGACGCCGACGACGTGCTCGCCGCGTTGCCGTCATACCTCGCGCCGCCCACGCGCCGCGTGCGGCACGCGACGGTACGCTCGGACGATTCACCCGCCGTGCGCCGCGTTGTCGCCGTCCTCGCGGAAGGCGCACGCGACGCGGGTTCGCTGGCCGACTGCGTCGATCTCGCCCCGGCGGAACTGTTCCCGCTGCTCACCGAACTGGAGCTCGCCGGCCGCATCGTCGTCGGCACGGACGGTTACGCACTGGACCGTCGGTAGCGTGCCGCCGCGGGTGCGCGAGGTGAAGCGATTGCTTCGCAAACTCGGCTACACCATCGAGCGCCCCGGTAAGGGCGACCACACGGTATTCTACAATCCCGCAACGAAGGACCAGTACACGCTCGACGGCGCCGACAGTCACGAAATGCTGCGCCCGGCGTGGCTCCAGCTACGGAAACGTCTGGAGCTGAAAGGACGAGCGATGTACACGGTCGTCATCGACTATGACCCAGAGAACGGCAACTACGGCGCGACGTCGCCGGACGTCGACGACGAGCACAACATGGTCATCGGCATCGGGAAAAGCGCAGATGAAGCCGTTGCGCGCTTTCGCAACGCGCTCGAAGGTCATTTCGAATTCCTGCGCGAGCGCGGCGAACCGATCCCACAGCCGCGGGTCACCGTGACGACGGTTCCTGCGCCGGTGCTCTCGGCGAGCGAGCCGTAACCGGTCTTCGGCCGGCTGCGCCCAGGTCGCGCGACGGCCGACGGCGTCTTTAGAGGATGCCGAAACCTGAAGCGCTGCGGCGAACGGCCCTCGCGTGCACGTTCGCCTCATCGCCGTCGGGAAAGTTCGGGAGCGGTATCTCGCCGAGGCGGTCGCGGATTTTCGTTCGCGGCTGCGGCCGTATCATCGGCTCGAGGAGATCGAGGTTCGCGCCGCCGACGGCGGCGATCCCGAGCGGGCGATGCGAGCCGAAGGCGACGCGATTCTCAAGCTGCTCGATCCGGCCGATCACGTGTGGCTGCTCGAGCGGGGCGGCGAGCTCTTCGCAAGCGATGAGCTGGCGCGGCGGATCGAGAGCCTGCCGCACCGCGGGATCGCGCGGCTGACCTTCGTCGTGGCGGGGACCTACGGCGCTTCGGATGCGCTGCTCGCCCGAGCGGACGTGCGCTGGTCGCTCTCGCCGCTTACCTTCCTGCACGAATGGGCCCGGGCGCTCGTGCTGGAGCAACTGTACCGGGCGGCGAAGATCGCCCGCGATGAGCCCTACCACCACTGAGGAGACGACGCTGCTTTCGCTCGACGAGCTCGCCGCCCACTTCGCCGCCGCGGCGCGCGCGCTCTGGCCGCAAGTCGATCCCGTGGTGCAGTTCGAGGCACCGCGCCGAGCCGAGTTCGGCGACGTGGCGACCAACGTCGCCTTCGGCCTCGCGCGCGTCGCGCGCAAGAAGCCGCAGGAGATCGCCGAGGCGATCGCCGCGCGCGCGCTCGACCATCCCGCCGTCCGTTCGACCGTCGCCGAGGCGACTGCCGTCGCCGGGTTCATCAACCTGCGCCTCGTGCCGGCGTTCTGGCAGGACGTCATCGCCGCGGCGCTCCGTGAGGGCGCCGCATTCGGCCGAGGAACCCCGACCGGCGAGCGGATCTCGCTCGAGTTCGGCAGCGCGAATCCCACCGGACCGCTCGTCGTCGTGCAAGGCCGCACGCTCTCGGTCGGCGACACGCTCGCGAAGACGATGCGCCACGCCGGCTACGACGTGTTCACCGAGTGGATCATCAACGATGCCGGCTCGCAGATGGACGCGCTCGGTCGATCTCTCTACGCCCGCTACCGCCAGCTCTTCGATCCGGCCTATCCGTTTCCGGAAGACGGCTACCCCGGCGACTATCTGATCCCCGTGGCGGAGGCGCTGCGCGCGCGCGACGGCGAGCGCTGGCTGACCGTCTCCATTGAAGACGCGACCGCGCCCATCGCGCAGTTCGCCCGCGACACGCTCGTCGCCGGCCAGCAAGCGGTCGCGCACCGGTTTCACGTCGGGTACGATCTGTGGCAATCGGAGAAGGCGTTGCACGACGCCGGGGCGATCGAGCGCGGCATCCAGCGCCTGCGCGATCTCGGCGTTCTCTACGAGAAAGACGGCGCGACCTGGCTGCGCACCACCGACGCGGGCGACGACGAGGACCGCGTCGTGATCCGCAGCGACGGCCGGCCGACCTATTTCGCGAACGACATCGCGTATCACTACGAAAAGCTGCAGCGCGCCGGCCACGTCGTCGATTTCCTCGGCCCGGATCATCACGGGTATATCAAGCGCCTCGACGCGTTGGCGAACGCGTACGGCCGCCCCGGCGCGTTCGAGGTGATCCTCGTCCAGCAGATCACCCTCAAACGCGGCGACGAGATCCTCTCGATGTCCAAGCGCGCGGGAACGCTGATCACGCTGGAAGAGGTCATCGACGAAGTAGGCGTCGACGCGGCGCGTTTTTTCTTCGTGATGCTCTCGACCGACCAGCCGCTGACGTTCGATCTCGAACTCGCGAAGAAGCAGTCGAACGACAATCCCGTCTACTACGTGCAGTACGGGCATGCGCGCATCGCGTCGGTGCTTCGCAAGGCGCGCGCCTTGCACGCCGATGCGCTTGTGGCAGCGGAACGCGGCCAGGGGCTCGCGGCGCTCACCGATCCGGCGGAACTCGCACTTGCGCGCCGGCTGGCCGATTTCGGGCCGACGGTGGCATCGGTTGCGCGGGCGCGTGCTCCGCACCGCCTACCGAAGTATGCGCGCGAGGTCGCGGCCGACTTCCACCAGTTCTACGATGCCTGCCGGGTGCTCACCGACGATCCGGCGACGACGACGTCGCGGCTCGGTCTGTGCATCGCGACGAAGACGGTTCTCGCGACGACCCTCGCGCTCTGCGGCGTGAGCGCGCCTGACTCGATGTAGCGTCGGCCGTTACGGTGCCGTGTGCGGCGCCGGCGTGACGGCGACGACCACCGTTTCCGGCGTTGCGGCGGAGCTGGCCGCGTCGTCGAACGCGACGTCGACGTGAATTGCCGAACCGGAGACGTTTTCGGCCTGCGTCTGCATGCGCAGCACGTACGGCCGCACGAAGTAGCCGAACAGCACTCTGATCAGCGCTGCGGCGGGAATGCCGAGAATGAGACCGGGTAAGCCGAAGAGCTCGCCGCCAGCGAAGACCGCGAACATCACGGTGATTGGGGAGACGCCGACCGACTGCGCCATGATGCGCGGGACCAGGATGTTGTCGGCGACGCGCGAGACGACGAAGATCGCGACGGTCACCCACACGACCATGCCGGTCCCTTGCGGGACCGCAAGGAGCGCCGCGATGATTTGCGCCACGACCATCCCCACGAACGGCACGGCGTACCCAAGCCCGCAGATCACGGCGACCAGCAGCGCGAACGCGAAGTGCGACGGCGCCAGCAGCACCCAGATCGCCGCCCCGACGATCGCGCACAGCAGGGCCTGACCGGCGACGAAATGCCCGAACACTTCGGCCAGCTCGTGCAGCAGCGCGCCGACGCTCGCGCGGCGCGACGGCGGGATGAAGGCGACGATTCCGTCGCGGACGTCACGCCCTTGCAGCAGGAAGAACACCGAGAGGATGAGCGCCGACGTTCCGATGATCAGCGCGCTGACCGCGTCGATGACGATCGTGCCGAGCTGCGCGATCGTCGCGGCGACGAACCCGGTCAGGCGGCTGGCGACCTGGCCTTGGACGTCGCCGAGCGACGGCAGCGGCACGCGGTTGCCGAGGACGCGGCGCAGCCCGCCTTCGGCGCTCGCGACGAGATCCTGCGAGCCGGCGATGTACTGCGGCGCGTGGACGATCAGGCTCAGCACCTGCGAATAGGTGATCGGCACGATTACCAGCGCGAGGACGACGAGCCAGCCGAGGAGTCCGAGGTACACGATTGCGATGGCCGCCGGCCGCGGCATCCATCGCTCGAGCCGGCTGACCAGCGGATGCGCGCCGAACGCGATGAAGGCTGCGATCAGAAACAGCGCGATCGTGCGCGGGATCCGTGCCGCGAACAGCAATGCGGCAACGATCACGACGGCGATCACCACCGTGACGATCGTGCGGCGGAGCACGATCGGCATTAGAGCGCCTTGGTCATCATGCGGCGCTCGGTGACGAATCCGGCGCGGTCGTAGAGCGCCAGCGCCGCGGCGTTTTCCTCGGTCACCATGAGGCTGACGTACGCGCGCCCCATCGCCCGCGCGAACCCTTCGGCCTCGTCCATCAGCGCGCGGCCGACGCCGCGGCCGCGCGCGTGCGGCTCGACGGCGGTGTATGCCACGAAGGCCTGCTCGGTGAGCGTCACCTCATCCGGGATGTCGAACAGCAGCAGCAGAAATCCCAGCCGCTCGCCGTCTTCCTCCGCGATCAGCGCGACGTGCTGGCGCCCGTAGACGAAGTCGATCAGCTTGTCGAACGCGAGCGCCACGTCTTCGAGCTTCGCCGTCCGCACCGCCGAGATGCTGTCGGCGGCGCTGCGGCGCCCGAGATCGTGTACGAAGTCGCGATCGTCCCGGTCACCCGTGCGGACGATCACGTCCGCGTCCGCGTTCACGCCGCAGCCGCGACCAGCGAGCCGAGCGCTTCGACCAGCGCCGCGTTCTCCGGCGGCGTCCCGATCGTGATCCGCAAGCGTCCCGGCATCCCGAGCGCTTCACCGCTGCGCGTCACGATGCCGTGCCGCAAGAGCGTCTCGTACGCCTCGCCGGACGAGCCGGGGATCGCGAGCGCGACGAAGTTCGCCGCTGTCGGGAATGCGTGCAGCCCCAGGCGTTCGAACGCGGGATACAGGTACGCCTTGCCCGACTCGTTGTTCTCGACCGAACGCTGCACGAACGCGCCGTCGTCGAGCGCGGCCAACGCCGCAACCGCCGCCGGCCGCGAGACCCCGAACGGAACGCGCACGCGCTCGACGTAACTCAGCAGCCCCGCATCGGCCAGCGCATAGCCGAAACGGAGCGACGCGAAGCCGTAGATCTTCGACATCGTGCGCAGCACGATCGTCGCGGGACGCGACGCGACGTAGGCGCCGCCTTCGACCGACCCCACCGGCATGTATTCGCAGTACGCCTGATCGATCATCAGGATCACGCGTTCCGGCAATGCGCGGGCGAAGCGATCGAAGGCGTCGCGTTCGATCCGGGTCGAGGTGGGATTGTTCGGATCGACCACGATGACGAGCTTGGTTTTCGCCGTGACCGCGGCGAGCATCGCGTCGAGATCGTGCACGCCGTCGCGCAGCGGCACCTTCACGGGGACGGCGTCGAAGAGCAGCGTGTCCTTCGGGAAGAGGGAGAACGTCGGATCGGCCAGCACGACTTCGTCACCCGGCGAGAGCAGCGCGGTGAACAGCGTGCGCACGACGTCGTTCGAGCCGTGTCCGACGACGACGTTGTCGAATCGCAACCCGAACGGCGCGGCCAGCCGTTCGCGCAGCTCGTGATGATCGTCGTCGACGTAGATCGCCAGGTCGTGCAGCGACGCGAGCGCTTCGAGCGCGAGCGGCGACGTCCCGAGCGGGTTCTCGTTCGAGGACAGCTTGATGAACCGCTCGAGCCCATACTTCTTCTTGGCCTGCGCCACAGTAGTGCCGGGCGTATACGGTTTCAGGCTAGCAACTTGCGGTCGAACGAGTTCGCTATAATTCAGTTTCACGGCGCTCCGCCCTAGGCTCCGCGCCCCCCACGCTTCGCGTGGGGCCCCCGGGTTCGACCTCGCAACGACGTCATAGCACGATCAGGATTCGGCTGCGCTCGGTCCATCACCGTTCTGCTGATGTGTTCAAGAAACGCGAACCCGGTTCGGTGATCGGTTCGGCGGCGGCGCACTGGGGGCAGGACTCGGGGTCGTGCGATTCGATCGGGAGGTCCAGCAACGGGACCGTGGGGACGCCGAAGTCGGCGGGGGCGCGCTGCACGATGATGCCGACCGCGGCGACCTCGGCGCCGTGCGCGCGCACGACGTCCATCACTTCGCGGACCGAGCCGCCGGTCGTGACGACGTCCTCGACGACCAGCACGCGATCGCGCGGCCCGAGCACGAACCCGCGGCGCAGCGCCGGCTTGCCGCCTTCCTTCTCGACGAAGATCGCGAAGGTGCCGAGCTGGCGCGCGGTCTCGTAGCCGAGCACGATGCCGCCGACGGCGGCGCTCACGACGACGGTCGGGCGGAACGATCGGGTCGCCTCGGCGAGCGCCCGCGCGACCCGCTCGACGATGCGCGGGTCTTCGAGGATGCGGAATTTCTGCACGAAGCGGTTGGAGTGCCGACCCGAAGAGAGCCGGAAGTGGCCGCTCAGGATCGCGCCGCGCGCTTCGAGTTCGCGCAGCAGGTCGGTCGCGGCTACGTCGATCATGCGCCGAGCTCTTCGAGGATCGCGCGAGCCGCGCCCACCGGATCGGCGTCATCGACGATCGGTCGTCCCACGACCACGTAGTCGGCGCAGGCCTCGCGCGCCTCGCGCGGCGTCGCGGCGCGCTTCTGGTCGCCGTGCGCGCTGCCGATCGGACGGATGCCGGGACAGAACGTCCCGAACTCCGTCCCGAAGAACGACTTGATTTGCGGAACCTCGCGCACGCTGCAGACGACGCCGGCGCAGCGCGCATCGCGCGCCAGAGCTGCCAGGCGGATCGCGTTCTCGCCCGGCCCGCCGGAGAGCCCAAGCTCGCCCAGGTCTTCCACCGCGAGGCTCGTCAGCACCGTCACCGCGTAGACGTCCGGCACGGGCATCGAGCGCGTGACGGCCTGCTCGTGCGCAGCCTGGACGGCCGCCTCGAGCATCGCCGCGCCGCCCAGGGCGTGGACGGTGATCAGCCGGACGCCCGGCTCGACGATCGCGTGGACGGCGGCTTCGACCGTGCGCGGGATGTCGTGCAGCTTGAGATCCAGGGCGTAGGAGGCGTCGTGGGAACGTAACGCTTTTTTTATCGCCTGACCGTAGCCGTAGTACGCTTCATAGCCGATCTTGAAAATGACCCCTAGCGGTGCGAGGCGCTCGACAAGCGCGACGGAGCGCGCGGGATCGGGGACGTCGAGTGCGACGACCAATTGTGGGGACGGCATGAGAATCGTCTTCGCGAGAACTGACCGCCCGCACTTTTCGTTCATAGGTCACGACGTCTCGAAGGCGTCGAGCTAAGGAGTACGAGATGCCCGGGATCCAGGTCTTCAAGACGCTAGCCGACGCTCTACGAGCGGGCTATACCGTCTACGACCGTACGACCGATGGCTATCTCGTCCGCACGCGGACCACGAGCGGCTGGGCGATGGCCCTGGTCATCTGCCACTAGCGCTTCCGCGCGCGAACGGCCTCCGGCCCGCCAAGGCCCGGAGGGAGTCAACGGATACGAGAAAGGGGACGAGCCGCCCAGGCAGCTCGCCCTCTTCGCTTGATTTCGGGTGACTTCGGCTTAGCAGGTCTGCTAGCGGACGTCCGGCGGCTGAACGGGTTTCGTGAGCTCCTCGAAGCGCGGCCGGCCGGGCTGCTGCCAGGCGTTCGGCGGCGACTGGCCGCTGAAGCCGCCGGGCGGCGGCGGCGGGTTCGGCGGCACGCCGGGCGGCGGAGGTCCGTACGTCGCGCCTGACTGGACACCCGGCAGCTGCGCGCCGGAGAGCACGGCGATGATGATCTGCGCGATCCCGACGAACATCGGGATCAGGCCGCCCAGGAGCCACGGCCCGCCGTGGAAGTCGCTCGAACCGGGCGTTCCGCCGATGAACGAGAGCCCGATCAGGATCGCGAAGCCGATCATCGCCAGCCGAATCCCCTTGAAGAGCGCGTGCTGCGCGTCGTCGTCGGGACCGCCTACCCACGGCGGGGCCGACTGGGGCGGCGGCACCGGCTGCGCCTGCGTCTGCCACGGGGCGGCACCGCGCGCGGCCTGCTGCTGCGCCCACATGCGATACGCGCGGCCGCGGCCGAAGCCGAAGTGCGCATCCGGCGGCGGGACGATCCCGTGCTTGATCATCTCCATGCGCTCCAGGAAGCGGAACGCGCGGAAGACGATCCAGGCGGCGATCGGAAGACCGAAGATGCAGATGATCGCGAGTGCTGCGACGACGTTGTCGGCCATCAGACGTTGGCTCCCTGGGTGATGGTGATCGGCCCGCTGGCGGTCGAAATTTCGAAGTGGCCGCGGCCCGAACCTAGGCGAACGGTGCGCTTGCTCGCGCCGTCGTCGGTCGAGCTGAATCCGGCGACGCTGATCTCGCCGTCGCCGGTGTGGACCAGCGCCGTGGCGTCGCTGCCGGCGGTGAACGAAACGATGACCCTACCGTCCGCCGTCGTGAGCGAGCCGTCGACGGCGCGGATGCCGCTGCCGACGATGCGCCCGGAATCGGAATGCGCGACCAGCCGGTCGGCGCCGACCCGGGTCAGGTAGATGCGTCCGTCGCGACTGGTCGCGTCGATCGCCTTCCCCTGGACGTCGACGAGCTCGACCCGCCCGCTGTCGGTGCTGACGTCGAGGTCCGCTTGGTGGTCGCGCACGTGGATCGAACCGTCGCTGGAGTGCGCGACCAGTTTGACGCGCAGGCCGGCAGCGTCGATGCGTCCGCCGGTCGCGAGCTGCACGCGAGCGGTCGGCGGGACGACGAGGCGCAATTCGTGGTTGAATTCACCGATCATCACGTGCAGCGAGCCGTCACCGGTCGAGTGCACGCGGATCCCGTCCGCCGTTTGCTCCGCGACGACCGCGTCCGGCTTCCCCGACATGAACCCGCGCGCCAACACGGTCTCGACTACACGGACGCTCGGCGAAACGGCGGTTTCGACCGTGACGTGAACGTCCTGGACGTCGACGACGACGCGCGGCGCGGACCCGGTGACGAAGGTCCGGTCGAGCGGGGTCGAGGACATCGCGGTCCGGGCATTGTGCGAAGCCATCCCGGCTCCGGTCAGAGCGCTGGCCGCGGCTCCGGCGATAGCGAGTTCGACGACGATCAAGCCGCCGATGACGGTCGAGCGCGAAATCATGACCCATGTACGGCTCCCGGTCCGTGGTGTTTCGTTGCCCGGCCGCCTCCGGGTGGGAACGAGCGGACCGAAACCCCAAGACCGCCCGCACGTACATGCGATCAGCATGGGAGCAGCACTCGCGGTGGATCCACCGCCCGTAGCGGCGCCGGTCGTCGAGGACCAGGCGCTGATCGACGCTACCCTTGCCGGCCGTCCCGATGCGTTCGGAGACCTGGTCTTGCGGTACGAGCGAGCGGTCTACAACCTCGCGCTGCGGACCCTCCACGACCGTAGCGAGGCGGAAGATGCCGCCCAGGAGGCGTTCTTCAAGGCCTACCGGGCGCTGCACACGTTCCGCTCGGGGGCCAAATTCTCGACCTGGATCTTCACGATCTGCTACCGCGGCTGCTGCGATCGCCTGGCGAAGCGCAAGCGGCTCTCCAGTGACGAGCTCCCCGACCACGCCGATCCGTCGGCCGGACCCGAAGCTCTGGCGGAGCTCAGTGACGAGTCGTATCGTCTGCGGAGCGCGATCGACGCGCTGCCGGAGAAGTACCGGACCGTCGTTACGCTGTATCATCTGCAAGGGAAGCAGTACGAGGAGATTGCAACCGTGTTAAACCTGCCGCTCGGGACGGTGAAAACGCACCTGTTCCGTGCAAAGGAACAGCTCCGGAAGGCCCTGACCATATGATGTACGACGACGACGCCCTCGACCGAGCGCTGGCCGCCCTCCCGCTGGAGGAACCGCCGGCGAGCCTGCACGCGCGCATCATGGCCGCGACGGTCTATCGGCCGCGCGCCGCCGTACAGCAATGGGAAGTCTGGACGGTCGCGACGCTCGCCGCGCTGGCGATGTGGCTCACCTGGGTCGCGCTGAGCACTCCGCGTCTGGGCGAGCGGCTCGTCGACGGCGTGACCCGCCTGGTCGACGCCGGCGGCCTGACCTCGCTCAACACGCTGCTGTGGCTCGCGGTCGGTATCTCCGTCGCCTGGTGGCTCTCGCAGATCACCGTCCCGCAACGCCGTCGCATCGAGATCCGGTGAGGACGCGTCCGGGCGACGGAGCGCCGCCCGGCGGCGCCGACGAACGCAAGTACAAGATCCTGCTGGTCGAGGACGACGCGCAGATCACGCGGGTCCTCAAGCTCGAGCTCGAACACGAAGGGTTCGAGGTCGAAACCGCCGCCGACGGCCTCTCCGGCCTCGAGAAGGCGCTCAAAGAACCCGACCTGGTCGTGCTGGATTTGATGCTGCCCAAGCTCGACGGCCTCGAAGTCTGCGCCCGGGTGCGCGCCAAATCGCGCGTCCCGATCATCATGCTGACCGCGAAAGACCGCATCCCCGACCGGGTCGCCGGCCTCGACGGCGGCGCCGACGACTACGTCGTCAAGCCGTTCTCGATCGAAGAGCTGCTGGCGCGCATTCGCGCGCGCTTGCGCGAACGCGACCCGCACGAGAACGTGCTGCGCGCCAAGGACCTGGTCATGGACCGCGACCGCCACGAAGTCACCCGTGCCGGAACGTCGATCCACCTGACCGCCAAAGAGTACGCGCTCTTGGAGTACCTGCTGCTCCACCGCAACAAGGTCCATTCGCGCGACGAGCTCTTCAACGGCGTCTGGGGCAGCGATTTCCTGGGCGACTCGAATTTGATCGACGTCTACATCCGCTACTTGCGCGGCAAGATCGACGACCCGTACGACGACAAGCTGATCCAAACGGTACGCGGCGTAGGCTACGCGCTCAAAGAGTAACGGCGCCTGAACAGTCTTCGCACGCGCATCGCCGCGCTCTATGCGGCGTTGATCGTGGTGGTGATCGCCGTCGGTGCGATCGCGATCGACTTTGCGTTCCGCTCGCTGCTGATCGATCAAGCGCGGCTGCAGCTCACCCAAACGGCCCAGCAGATCGAAGGGGTCGCGCTCGAAGCATCGACGTTCGGGTTCGCGGGCGACGCGCCGGTGGCGATCGCGCTCTCCGACCGCGCCACGCTCGACCGCTGGGCCTCGGCGAACGAGTACGTCCAGATCGACAACCAGGCCGGACAGATCCTCGGGAAGAGCTCGAACCTCGGCGGCGTGTCGTTCCCGGCGGTCGAGGTGCGCGGCCCGGCGGCGCGCTTCGTGACGCTGCGGATCGGCGGAAACCGCCCCGGCACGATGCTGGTGCTGGTCCGCGTCCTTGCCGATGCGGAGAACCGTCCGCTGGCGATCGCGTATGTCGGCCAGCGGCTCGACATCGTCGACGATCTGGTGGCGCGCGCCCGCACGATCTTGGTGGAAGTGACGATCGCCGCGATGATCGCGATCGCCGCCGCATCCTACTTCATCGCAGGCTTGGCGATCGATCCGATCGAGCGGCTCACCGCAGCGGTCGCGGAGATCGGCTCGGAACGCCTCGGACGCCGCCTCCGCTGGAAACGGCGCGACGAGGTCGGCCGGCTGGCCGGCGCGTTCGATGCCATGCTCGACCGGCTGCAGTCGGCGTTCGCCCGCGAACGGCAATTCATCAGCGACGCATCGCACGAGTTGCGCACACCGCTCACCATCATCAACTCGAACGCGCAGATGCTGCAGCGTTGGGGCGATCGCGATCCGGAGGTGCTTCGCACGTCCCTCGAAGCGATCGCCGACGAAAGCGGGCGGCTGGCAGGAATGGTTTCGGGGATGCTCACGCTGGCGAAGGCCGAGTCCGGCGACGCGATCCCGAAGGAACCGCTGGTCGTCGAGCTGATCGTCGACGACGTCGTGCTGCACGCGCGCGAACGCGCGCACGCCAAGGGGCTGCGGCTCGCCGCGCATCACCCGCTCGATGCGCGCACGGTCGTCGTCGGCGACGTGGGGCTCATTCGCCAGATGGTGACGAACCTGGTCGACAACGCGATCAAGTTCACCGAGGCGGGGGGCGTCGACGTCGTGGTGCGTCTCGAGGACGGGCACGCGATCGTCGAGGTCCTCGATACCGGGCCCGGGATCGACGACGTCTCGGCCGACCGGCTCTTCGACCGCTTCTTCCGGGGCGATCCGTCCCACGGCCGGGTCGTCGAAGGGACCGGCCTGGGCCTCGCGATCGTTCGAAGCATCGCCCGCGTGCACGGCGGGACCGTCGCGGCGCACGCCCGGCGCGAGGGAGGCTCGGTGTTCTCGGTCAGCCTCCCAGCCGAGCCTGAATCCTTCACCCCCGATTCATGACCCCGCGGAGCGGCGCGGCGTACACTGGGCCGGTGGACGACCTCCGTTCCCGTGCCCCGCGGTGGATCACCGCGGGGCTCGGGGCATTGCTCCTGTGGTGCGCGGCGGCCGCCGCTCCGGGTTTGGCGGACACCTCCACGCTCGACGTCGGCGATCAGGCCGTCGTCATCATCCAGATCGCCGGACGCGGGAACGTCCTCACCGTGCGGACCTGGGACCGATCCGCCGTGTCGGTCGAGTCGGAGATCGCGCCGGCGGTCGAGCGCCGGACGGTCACCTTCGGAACCGAGCGGATGCCGCTGGCCGCTCCGATCCCGCCGATGCCGTACGCGCTGCACGAAAACGGCCAAGTCGTCGGCCAGGGGATCATGCCGCCCGAGGAGTTCCCGTATGCCTCCTTCCGTCCCGGGCCGCACGACTTCGTGCGCGTCACCGCCGAAGCCGGTGCTCGGCTGGTGGTGACGATCCCGGCGACGACCGGCATCCTGCAAACCCGGATCGGCGGCGGAGCGACCACGATCGACGGATATCGCGGCGCCAACTTGTTCGTGTTACAGAACTTCGGCCGCGTGAAGCTCAACGGCGCCGCGACGACCGCGTTCGTGCAGATGAACAACGGCGCGCTGTACGCTGCCGACGGCACCTTCGACCGGCTGCGGGTTCGGGTCAACACGGCGCGCGTCGTCTTCGAGCACTGCCGCAGCAAGCAGATCGAAGCGAACAGCGTCAGCGGCTCGATCGTCTACGACGGCGGCACGTTCGAACCCGGACTCGCCCGCTTCGAGTCGCTGAGCGGAAACATCGCGCTCGGCGTCACCGCTCCGGCGCAGCTCGCGGGCCGCGCGCAAGACGGTCACGTGTACACGCAGTTCGACCGCGCCGGAACCGCGATTTCGCAGCCGCCGGACGGTTCGACGATCGCCGCCTTCGCCGGCGGCGGTCCGCTGGTCAACGCGATCAGCGGACACGGCAACGTGTACCTGTACGACGGATCGCTGAGCAGCCGCCGCACTCCCGCACCCGAGTGGCGGCCCGTCCATCAGGTCTTCAGCGCGCACCGCCGCGTCGTGCCGCCGAACGCGTCGGCACCGCCGAAGGTGCGCCCCCTGCGCGAAGTGCGCCGGCCGTTCTGACCCTCACTCGTAGCTGCGCGCTTCCCACCACGGAAAATACGCCGGCATGTCGCGCGACGGGCGTCCGCTGAACGTCGCCGGCCGCTTTTCGAGAAACGCCGTCACGCCTTCGGCGGAATCGGCGGATCGGCCGCGCGCATAGACGCCGCGCGACTCGATCTTGTGCGCCTCCATCGGGTGATCCGCGCCGAGCATCCGCCAGAGCATCTGACGGGTGAGCGCGACGGAGACCGGTGCGGCGTTCTCGATGATCTCGCGCGCCAGCGCGCGTGCAGCCGCCAGCAGGTCCCCCGCCGCATACGTCCGCGCGACCAAACCGCTCGCGAGCGCCTCCGGTGCGTCGAAGACGCGGCCCGTGTAGCACCATTCGAGCGCTTTGGAGATTCCCGCGATGCGCGGCAAGAACCAGCTCGAACACGCGTCCAACACGATGCCGCGCCGCACGAACGGAAATCCGAAGCGAGCATTCTCGCAGGCAAGCCGCACGTCCATCGGCAGCGTCATCGTCGCACCGATGCCGACGGCCGGACCGTTCACCGCGGCGATCACCGGCTTGAGCGATTCGAAGATGCGCAGCGTCACGACGCCGCCCAGATCGCGCTCGTCGCCTCGCGCGAACGTCTCGGCGCCCGCCGAGAGATCGGCACCCGCGCAGAACGCGCGGCCGGCGCCCGTCACGATGACGGCGCAGACGGCGTCGTCGCCGTCGGTGCGATCGAATGCGTCCATGATCTCCGCGGCCATCGGACGGTTGAAGGCGTTGAGCTTCTCCGGCCGGTCGAGCGTCAGCGTCGCGATGCCGTCCTCGATTTCGAGCGCGATCGTTTCGTACTGCATCGTGCGTCCTCTACAAGAGAAATTTGCGCAGCAGCGCGACGTCGAGCTTGAACGTGTGCTGCGGGATCACCGCGTCGACCTTGTAGCCGCACGCGGTGAAGAACGTCTGCGCGGCACGCTCGTGAAAGACGGCGACGCTGACCTTGTGGCAGTTGTAGTAGTTCGAGAGTTCCTCGGCGCGCGAGACGAGCAGCCGGCCGATTCCGCGGCGCCGGCGATCCGGGAGCACGTAGAGCGCCTCGAGGGTGCCGAGCGACGCCGCGATCCGCAGGCGCAGGACACCGGCGATCTCGCCGTCGTCGCGCGCGATCACGTCGTGCGTCTGCTCGTGCCAGATGACGCGGAAATTCCACAGCTCCGTGCGCCAGTCACGGTCGTGCGCCCGCCAGAACGCGTCGGTCTCACCCGGTTTCGCGCTCTCGATCTCAAGCGACATCGTACGTCCAGCCGTCGTATGCGGCGAGCGTCTTGACGCCGGTCGCGTCCTCGAGCTCGTACGCCAGCCGCTTCGGATCGCGCTCGAGCATGCGCGTCCCGAAGTGGGACATGATCGCGACGCCGGGACGGATGCCCTCGATCAGCACGCGCGCGTCGTCGTAGGTGAGGTGGTCGACGTCCATCGAGTCCCGGTAGCGCAGCACGTTCAGCAGCAGCACGTCGGGCGCGTGCAGCCGGTAGTCGTCGACGATCGCATCGAAGTAGCGGGTGCACGGCAAGTACGAGATGGCGGCCGAGGGCGTGCGGAAGTGCAGTCCGTAGGTTTCGACCGGATGCTGCAGGCGCAGCGACGCGCGCAATTCGACGGCGCCGACCGCGAAGGGCCCGCTGTTCGCTTCGACCAGCCACTCGCGCGGCACGAAGCGGCGCGCGTATGGGAGGACGACCGGCTGCATCCCTTCGTCGACCGCGTCGCGCGGCGCGCAAAGGGCCCCGCGCGGGCGCCAGCCGCCCTGGCACATCGCCTCGATCATCGCGTTGACGTCGCCCGAATGGTCGAGGTGCTTGTGCGAGAGCACGATCGCGTCGAGCGTGGCCGGGTCGCACGGCGGAAACTGGGTGAGCGCGCGGACCAGCGCGCCGGGCCCCGGATCGACGTGGATGTTCGTGCCGTCCGCCTGCAGCCAGAAGCCGCCCGACGAGCGGATCTGCTTGGCGACGACCCAGCGCGCGCCGCCGGTACCGAGAAAGCGCAGCGTGACCACGACCCGCCGTTCGGAGCCTCGAGCCGAACCTCCGCCGCCCGCCTCGTGAAGGGATGCGTCGTTAGGTGTGCCTAATTAGGCTCGCCTAATGCTTCGTCGTAGGCGACTCGCGGCCGCCCTTCTCTTGGCCTTCTTCGCGGTGACGCCCAGCGCCACGTCGGCGATCCCGGTATTCGCCCACCGGTTCGGGTTGACGTGTCAGACCTGCCACACCGAGGTCCCGCATCTGACCGCCTTCGGCGAGGCCTTTCTCGCCAACGGCTACCGGATGCCCGGTCTGAAGCCGAAGCCTGCCTTCCCCGTCGCGATCCGCCTCCAGCTCGGTTACTCGAGCGCGCCGCCCCCGCCCGACGCCCCGCTGCCGCGCGCAATCGTCGACGAGATCGAATTCCTGGTCGGCGGCTCGGTCGGCGCGCGGGGGTCGTACTGGGGCGAAGTCTATGCGGTCGACGGGGGCCGGATCGGGCGCGCCCGCGACGTGTGGGCGGGCTGGCGAGCGACGCCCGACGGCGCGCGCGTCCCGGTGACGATCCGCGCCGGCCAGATGACGCTGCCGCTGCCACTCGATCCGGAGACGTTCCGCGAGACGACCGATCACTACGCGATCTGGGATCAGGTCGGGGGCGATAATCCGTTCACGTTCTTCCAGCCGAAGATCGGGGCGCAGATCGCGCTCGGCAACACGCGGCATGGGTTGAGCGGAACCGCGTCGCTGCTCGCGGGGCACGACGTCGGTTCCGGTCTCCCGTCGCGCGGGCGGGACACGTTCGCCACGCTGCAGCAGACGGTCGGCGATTTTACTCTGAGCGCGTACCGCTACGACGGGTCGCGACGGCTGACGTTCGACGACCGCTTCTGGCGCACCGGATTCGGTCTGGGCTGGGAACGGCGCGGCACGCGCATCGATGCGGTCTATCAAAGCGGCCACGACACGGCCGCGAACGTACACGCCGATGCGCTGCAAACGAGCGGCGGATTCGTACAAGCGCGGCAAACGCTGAGCGATCGCACGTTCGCGCTGGCGCGCTGGGACGCGACGCAAGGTACCGCGTTCGCGCGCGCGTTCATCTACGGTGCGGGCTGCCGCTTCTCGCGCAACACGCGGTTCACGCTCTTCGATAGGGCGCAGCGCGCCGCGGGCGGGCGGACGCAGCACACGATCTCATCGTCGTTCCTGCTCGCGTTCTGACTCACGCGGGACGCTAGGCGAGCGACGCGACGAATCCGGCCAGCGCGCGGCCCATCGCCGCGAGTTGCGGTTCGTGGCCCTTCAGGGCGTAGCGCGCCGCATAGTACAGCGGGTCGCTCCACGCGATGCGCGTCTCCCCGTCGTCGGCCTGCCACACCAAAAACCGCAGCGGCAGGTCGAGCGCGACCAACGGCGAGGCGAGCATCAGCGGCGTGCCGGCGGCGCCGTTGCCGAAGATGAGGACCTGCGTCGGAGGCATGGTGAGCCCGGCTGCGGCCGCGTTCGCCGCATGATCGATGCGGGCGAAGATCGTGTTCCCGGCCATGCGCGCCGCCGCAGCGAGCCGGTCCACCGTCTCGGGAACCGGATAGCGGCTGCGTGCGGTCACCACGCCGATCGCGGCGTCCTGCGTCCCTTCCATCGCGCTCTCGCTACAACATCTCCGGGCGGACGGTGAAGACGAGGTCGTCGAGGGTTGCGAGGCGGTCGAGGCTTGCGACTGCGCGCGAGAGTTCGTTGCGGAAGAAAAAGCGGCACGCGGCGAGTTTGCCGGCCGTGAAGTCGTCGGGCGGTGCGGCGGCGGCGACGCGCGCCTGCGCGAGCCAGCGCCATGCGACGGCGATCGTGCCGAACGCGTCGAGATAGGCGGTCGACTCGGCGAGCGCGCGCTCCGGACCGAGTTCGATCTGCGCTTCGAGCAGCGTGCGCGTCACCTGCGCGAGCCGGTCGCGCGCAGCCGCGAGCGCCGTGCTCTCTTCGTTTAGGGTATCGACAACGCGCGCAGCCTGGACGTCGCGCGAGATCGCCTCGAGGAACAACGTGAACCCCGCGCCCCCGTTCAGGCGCACTTTGCGTCCCAGCAGGTCGAGGCCCTGAATCCCGGTCGTTCCTTCGTGGATCGGGTTGAGCCGCTGGTCGCGCCAATAGCGCTCGACCGGATAGTCCGGCGTGTACCCGTAGCCGCCGAGAATCTGAATCGCGAGCGACGTCGACTCGATCCCGCGTTCGGACGGCCAGGTTTTCGCGATCGGGGTCAACACGTCGAGCAGCAGGTTCGCGGCGTCGCATTCGGCCGCGTCTTCCGACGCGGTCGCGACGTCCATCAGATGCGCGCAGTAGAGCACCAGCGCGAGCCCGCCCTCGGCGATCCCCTTTTGCGCCAGCAGCATGCGCCGCACGTCGGCGTGATCGACGATCGGCACGGGCGCCGAGAGCGGGTTCTTGTCGGTGAGGCGCCGGCCTTGCGGACGATCTTTGGCGTACTGCAGCGAATACTCGTACGCCGCCACGTTCAAGGCGGCGGCCCCTGCACCGACCGCGATGCGCGCCTCGTTCATCATGTGGAACATCTGGCGCATCCCGTCGTGCGGGGCGCCGACCAGATAGCCGACGCACTCGCCGCGCTCGCCGAACGTCAGCACGGTGTTGACGACGCCGCGCTGGCCCAGTTTGTGGTTGAGTCCCGTCACGACGACCTCGTTGCGCTTCGTCGCGTTGCCCCGTTCGTCGACGAGGAACTTCGGCACGATGAACAGCGAGATGCCCTTGACGCCCGGCGGCGCATCGGGCAGCTTCGCCAGCACGAGGTTGACGATGTTCTCGGAGAGATCGTGCTCGGCGGCCGAGATCCACATCTTGCTGCCGGTCAGACGATACGTGCCATCGCCGGCGGGAACGGCCTGCGTCGTGATGTCGCCGAGCGACGAGCCCGCCTGCGGCTCGCTCAGCGCCATCGTGCCGAAGTAGCGGCCTTCGATCATCGGCGCCATCCACCGCGCGCGCTGCTCGTCGTCCCCGAACGCGGCGAGCAGGTGCGCCGCGCCGATCGTCAGGAACGCGTAGGCATTGGCGGAGCCGTTGGCCGCGGTGAAGACGATCGCGGCGGCCGACGAGATCGTCGCCGGAAGCTGGAGCCCGCCGTCGGCTGCCGAGAACGTCGCGCCCATGAAGCCGGCCTCGACGTATGCGTTGACCGCGGTTTTGAGCGACTCGGGAGTCGCCACCTCACCGTCGACCAGACGGAACGGAAACGCGTCGAGTTCGGCGGCGAACGGAGCGAACGTCTCGCTCGCGATGTCGTAGGCGGTGTCGAGGATCCCGGCGAGCGTCGCGCGGTCGTGGTCGGCGAAATGCGGCAAGCGCAGCAGCGCCGCGACGTCGAGGACCTCGAAGAGCTGAAAGTCCAGTTCGCGTCGGCGGGGAGCGACCCGGGTCGTTGCGGTGGCCGGCATGAAACCGCGATTCGGGAAAACCGCCCCCGGTCATCCCGAGCGGCTTTACCTATGCCAGCGCGGCCAGCGTTGGGAAGGCGCCGCCGACGATCGCGAGTGACGGGCGGCCGAGCCAGCGTTCGAGGACGGTAGCGTAGACGCTGCGGAAGTCCGTCGTGAAGGCAAGGTTGCCCATGTTGAGGCGCGCGAGATCGGGATGGTCGCCGTACAGGCCGCCTTTGACGCCGCCGCCGATCAGGAAGACCGGTGCCGCTTCGCCGTGATCGGTGCCGCGGCTGGCATTCTCGGCGACGCGGCGGCCGAACTCGCTGAACGTCATCGTCAGCACGCGGCCGTCGTTGCCGTGGGCGGCGAGGTCGTCGTAGAACGCGGCGATCGCGCTGCCGAAGTCGGCCAGCAGACGATCTTGGGTCTGCTTCTGCGTCACGTGCGTATCGAACGAGCCGTGTTGGACGTAGACGACGCGCGTGCCGAGTTTCGAGCCGACGATCTGCGCCGCGAGCGCGAGACTGCGGCCGAGCGCCGTCGCCGGATACGCCGCTTGCGTCTTGTAGCCAGCGACGAGCTTCGGCAGCTCCTGCGCGCCGCGCTGTGCGTGGTCTTCGATCTCGGCGACGTGCGCCAGATACGGCGAGCGAAACGGCACCGTCGTGTCCCGGGCGAACTCGTGGAACGCATCGCGGCTGCCGCTGTTGCGGTCGCTGTTCAAGCCGTAGCCGCGCAACGCGTCGATCGCGGGGACGTCCGTGTTCTGCGCGATCATCAATTCGGGCAGCACGTTGGCGAGCGCGACGCCGTTGAACAAGTTGTCCTTGGGCAAACCCGCCTCGTCGAGGTAGCGGCCGACCCAGCCGGTCGTCGCGTACGACTTCGGCGTCGCGGTCTGCCAGATCTCCGTCGAGCGGAAGTGCGAGTGGTCGGGATCGGGGTACCCGACGCCCTGCACGATCGCGACCTTTCCGGCGTCGTAGAGCCGCTTGAACGGCGCGAGGTTCGGATTGAGGCCGACCGCCTCGTCGATGCGCAGCACGTCCGACGGCGGGATGCCGATCGAGGGCCGGTACCGGTAGTAGTCGGGATTTCCGAACGGCACGACCGTGTTGAGCCCGTCGTTGCCGCCCTGGAAGTTGATGACGACCAGCACGCGATCGGCCGCGCCCGGCAGCCCCGGCAGCGGCGTCTGCGCGAGTGCCTGCGCAAAGACGCTATCGAACGATCCGACGACCGAAAGCCCGCTCACCGCGCCTAGAAGAAAGTGGGATCGTGTTATCGGCATGATTGTTGTTGCGAGCCCCCTCGAGGAATGGTGACGAGTGATCGTGGTGAAGGGCTCGCGCTTTTCGGGGGCCCCGCGCCGAAGGCGTGGGGGGCGCGGAGCCAGGGGCGGAGCGCCTATTCCAACTGGTATGCAGGCATCGCCATCGTGAGATAGGCGGCTGCGCGGACGCGTTGGTCGACGTTCTCGCCGGAGAGCTGTGAGAGCGCGGCTTGACCTGCTCCGCCGAGATACGCGATCAATTGGGCGCGGGCTGCCGGGGATACGTCGCCTTGCAGCAGCGCGTCGGTCAGCGTCGCCGCGATCCGTTGCGGATCCATCGTGCGCAGCGTCGGAACCAGCCAGTCCGCCGTCTGCGTCATCATCGGGTTCTGTGCGACGGCGTTGGCGAAATTCTCGCGCGTCAGGACCGTCTGGCTGTTGAGCCATGCGCTGCCGCCGTCCCAGCCTTTGACGTTGGGCGGGTAGAACAGCGTTTGCCCCATGGCGCGCAGCGCGCCGAGCTCCGGCAGCCGTACCTCCGCGACGCCGAACAGCTGGTGCGTTCCGACCACGAACTCGACCGGACTCTTGACCAGCGCACGATACGCCCGCTCGCTGAAGAACACGTTGCTGCGCAGCAGGGTCGCCATGACCGGAAGCAGTTCGAAGCCGCTGCGGCCGAGCAGCGCGGCGACCCGATCGACGAGCTGTGGCTCGGGATCGTCGTAGACGAAGAACGCGAGCAGCTTCCGCGCGAAGAATCGCGCCGCCGCCGGCTGCTCGAAGATGATCTGGACGACGTCGTTGCCGCTGAAGTTGCCGCTGCGGCCGAGGAACGTCTTCGTGCCGTCGTCGTGCTGGTAAGGATGGTCGACGAACCGTCCCGAGCCGTCGGGCTCGCGTTGAAAGGACCAGCCGGTGAAGGCCCGGGCCGACTCGCGGATGTCCTGCTCGGTGTAGTTGCCGATCCCCAGCGTGAAGAGCTCCATCAGCTCGCGCGCGTAGTTCTCGTTGGGGTGTGCCTTGACGTTGACGTTGTTGTCCAGATAACGCAGCATCGCCGGATCTTGCGAGACGTGCAACGTCAGGTCGCGCACGTTGCCGAGCGCGTACGCGCGGAAGAGCTGGTTCTGCGCCAGCAGTTCCTGGGCCGTGGTCTGCTTCTCGGGCGAGCTGGTGAAGTGCCCGTGCCAGAACAGCGTCATCTTCTCTTGCAGCGGCGCGGGGCTCGAGATCATCCGCTCGAGCCACCACGTCTGCATCGCGATGAGGTTCTGCCGGCGCGTGCGGTTGTTCTGCATCTGGAACGCCTTGCGCGCGTCGACCGTCGACTGATCGGCGGCCATCCCTTGCGCGAAGCCGCGATACAGACCGCGCGGCGGAAGCGGCTGCACTTCGAGGCCGGCCGGTGCCGCCGGCAGCGCGGAGGAGTCGGGGAAGCGCACCAACGATTCGACGGCGGCGCTGGGGGGCATCGCGGCGAGCCGCTCGACGTCGGCCGGCGATCCGCCGAAACCCGCCCGCCGCAGCAGATGAGCCGCCAGCCGATGATCCCACCGTCCCGAATACGGTTCCAGCGCCCGCGCGGCATCCAATGCTCCGGGAGGGCGGTACGAGGCGGGGGCAATCGTCGACGCGGCCACGATGGCATGATAACGCGGCGCCGCCGAAAGACGCTTGCTGGGATGGATATTCTCACACGGCCTTAAATCCGCACGACGTGAGCTTACTCGTCAGCCGCATCGATCCGCGCTCCGCCGACTTCGAACGCAACGCGAGCGCCATGGCGGCGCTCGTCGACGACTTGCGCGATCACCTCGCTCGCGCGCGCGGCGGCGGCGGTCCGATCGCCGTCGAGCGCCATCGCAAGCGCGGCAAGTTGATCGCGCGCGATCGCGTCGACCGCCTGGTCGACCCGGGATCGCCGTTCCTCGAATTCTCGACACTCGCGGCGAACGGGATGTATCACGACGACGCGCCCTCGGCCGGGATCGTCACCGGCATCGGGACGATCGAAGGCGTCGACTGCGTTATCGTCGCGAACGACGCGACGGTCAAAGGCGGCACCTACTACCCGATGACCGTCAAGAAGCATCTCCGCGCGCAGGAGATCGCCGAGCAGAACGGGCTGACGTGCGTCTATCTCGTCGACTCGGGCGGCGCGTTTCTGCCGCTGCAGGCCGACGTGTTCCCCGACCGCGATCATTTCGGGCGCATCTTCTACAACCAAGCGCGCATGTCGGCACAGGCGATCCCGCAGATCGCCGCAGTCATGGGTTCGTGCACTGCGGGCGGCGCCTACGTCCCCGCGATGGCCGACGAGTCGATCATCGTCAAGGATCAAGGGACGATCTTCCTCGGCGGCCCGCCGCTGGTGCAGGCGGCGACCGGCGAGATCGTCAGCGCCGAAGAACTCGGCGGGGCCGACGTGCACACGCGCATCAGCGGCGTCGCCGACCACTATGCGGTCGACGACGAACAGGCGCTCGGGATGGTGCGCCAAATCGTCTCGCACCTCGATCGCCGGCCGTACGACGCATGGCCGCTGCGCGAGCCCCGTCCGCCGGCCTTCGATCCCGGGGAGCTCTACGGCATCATTCCGGCCGATGCTCGCCAATCGTACGACGTGCGCGACGTGATCGCACGCATCGTCGACGGCTCGGACTTCGCCGAGTTCAAGGCGCGCTACGGGACCACGCTGGTGTGCGGTTTCGCGCACGTCGAGGGCCATCCGGTCGGCATCCTGGCCAACAACGGCATTCTCTTCAGCGAATCGGCGCTCAAGGGCACGCACTTCATCGAACTCTGCTGCCGGCGCGGCATTCCGCTCGTGTTCCTACAGAACATCACCGGCTTCATGATCGGCAAGGAATACGAGAACCGCGGGATCGCCAAGGACGGCGCGAAGCTCGTCACCGCGGTCGCGTCGGCCGAAGTTCCGAAATTCACCGTCGTCATCGGCGGCAGTTTCGGCGCCGGCAACTACGGGATGTGCGGCCGCGCGTACTCGCCCCGGCAGCTCTGGATGTGGCCGAACGCGCGCATCAGCGTGATGGGCGGGATCCAAGCCGCCTCGACGCTGCTCACCGTGCGCATGAACGCCGACGCGGAGAAGCACAAGCAGGCGCTGAGCGCGGAAGAGCAAGACGCGTTCAAGGCGCCGATCCTGAGCAAGTACGATACCGAAGGCAGCCCGTACTACTCGACCGCACGGATCTGGGACGACGGGATCATCGACCCGCTCGACACGCGCCGGGTGCTCGCCATCGGCCTGCGCGCCGCGCGCTACAAGGAGCCGAAGCCGACGACGTTCGGCATGTTCCGCATGTGAGGCGCAGGCGACGGTCGCCTGATCTGCTCGGACGGGAGGACGAGCGCCCTCCCGCGAAATGGGCTGGGAGGCTTCGCTGCAACGTTTCCACCGGGAGGGAATGATGTCAACCGTTACACCGCCGGTCGCCGGGGTTCCGTATCGAGAAGGGCTGACGGCCGGTACGAAGCACGCCGCGATTCGGCTGCTGGTGTTTCTCGTGTACGCGGTGGTCTTCGGGTTCGCGTGCGTGCAGCTGGACCTGTTCGCGCGCTCGCACCACGTCGATCCGGGATCCCCGTACTGGGGCTGGTTCGGCGTGCTCACCGTGTTCGCGCTGTGGTTCCTCTCGGCGACGCTGACGAACGACTGGAACCCGTTCGCACTTGCGATGGGCGCCGACAATCGGCTCAGCACTTCGAAGTTTCAGGTGTGGCTGTGGACCGCAGGCGTCGGCTTCGTGTACATGATGGTGTATGCCGACCGGGCGATTTCGGTCGGTCACTACGAGCCGCTGACGGCTATCCCGCAGAACGTGCTGATCGCACTCGGGATCAGCGTCACCTCTGCCGTCGCGGCGCAGGCGATCACCGGTTCGAAAGTGCGGGCCGATCCCGACGCGCCGCCCCCGAATCCGACGCCGTCGTACGACCCCAGCGCCCTGGTGCGCAACGACGACCAGTCGACCGCGAGCCTGACCAAGGTGCAGCTGCTCTTCTGGACGCTGATCGCGGTCGTCGTGTTTCTGGTGACGGCTTTCGACAGCGTCGGGACGATCGCGGGCTGCGTGCCGCATGGGACGACGGCGTGCGGCCTGCCGGACATCGACACGACGCTGATGCTCTTCATGGGTCTGGGTCATGCCACGTATATCGGGGGGAAGCTCGCGACACCGGCGGTGACGTCCGGCCTCTGACGCATGATCGCGCCGCGTCCGCGTCGGATGTGAGCGGGATGGAAACTTCCCAGCGCCCCTCGTTCGCCACCCGGGCAGTTCACGCAGCGTCCGCCCGTCACGGCGACGTGCGGGCGATCGCGCCGCCGATCTACCTCTCGACGACCTTCGAGCGCGATGCGGCGGGCGAGTACTCCGGCGGATTCGAGTACGCGCGCGAAAGCAACCCCAACCGGGCGTCGCTCGAGGCGGCGCTGGCGCAGCTCGAAGACGGCGCCGACGCCGCTGCGTTTGCGAGCGGCAGCGCTGCGACGATGGCGTTGTTTCTCGCGCTGCGTCCCGGCGATCATGCGGTCGTCGCACGCGATGCGTATTGGGGCGTGCGCGTGATGCTCGACGAGATCTTCGTTCCGTGGGGCCTCGCGGTCTCGTACGCGGACTGCACGGAGCTGGCCGAGATCGCCGCCGCGATCAGGCCGACGACCCGGCTGCTGTTCGTCGAATCGCCGTCGAACCCGCTGCTCGGGATCACCGACATCGCCGGCGCCGCGGCGCTCGCGCACGAAGCGGGCGCGGTGCTCGCCTGCGACAACACGCTGCCGACGCCGGTGCTGCAGCAGCCGCTCGCGCACGGCGCCGATCTCGTCGTCCACGCGACGACGAAGGCGCTCTCGGGGAGCCACGACGCGATGGGCGGCGCGATCGTGACCGCCCGCGCCGACGCGTACTGGGCGGCGCTTCGCCTGCAGCAAAAGGCCTGCGGGAACATTCCCTCGCCGTTCGCGTCGTGGCTGACGCTGCGCGGCATCGGATCGCTCGTGCAACGCGTGCGCTGGCAAAACGACAGCGCGCTGGCGATCGCGAACTTCCTCGCGACGCATCGGGAGGTGCGCGAAGTGCTGCACCCGGGCCTGCCGTCGCATCCCGGATACGACGTCGCGGCCCGCCAGATGGCGGGGGCGGGCGGGCTCTTCTCGGTTCGCGTAGCGGGCGGCCGCGACGCGGCGCTCGCGGTCGCGGCGCGCGTGACACGTTTCCGCCGCGCCACCAGCTTCGGCGGTGCCGAAAGCTTGATCGAGCATCGCGCGTCGGTCGAAGGCCCGAAATCGTCCGCGCCGGACGACCTCCTGCGCTTGGCGATCGGACTCGAAGACCCGGCCGACTTGATCGAGGACTTGGACCGCGCCTTGACCGGCTCGCGCACGGTGTAGTGAGGTGTCATGCTTGTGCATTTCGCGCGGATCGAACCGCTCATCGCCCTTGGGGTCGTAATCGCCACCGCCGGCACCGACGCCGTCTATGTCCTGTTTTCCGCCGCAGTGTCGGGTCGGCGGCGCGTCTCAGCCGCGACGTGGAGCAGCCTGTGGTATCTGCTTTCGTCGTTTGCCGTCATCCAATATACCAGCAATTGGGAGTACGTCTGCTTCGCGGCGCTTGGATCGTGGATCGGCGCGTACGCGTCCATGTCCTGGTTGCGGAAGTCACATCGATTGCTGCTCGCGCGCGATGACGTCGCGCAGAATGATCCACCGATCAGGCGCGATCGATACGCCGCCGCGCAACGGGTAGTCGAGCTCCAGGATCAATCCGAACGACACGCCCATGATGATTGCGGTCGCCGCGGTCATCAAGAGCTGGACCCTGAAGTCCTTCATCCCGAAGAGATACACGAAGGCGATCACGGTACAAACCCCGACCAGAAGCCCGAGCCACAGTAAGAACGGAATGCCGCTCTGGTTGTCGTAGATGCGGCGGCGCCGAAGGTCGGCCATTCGCTGCACGCGATCGAGCACGGCGTTTTGAAGCGTCGCTTGGTGGAGGTCGTTCGCGCCTATCCCGGCGGCGTCGTCAATGAGCGCGACCATGAGACCCTGCGTTCGGTTGCTGCTGCGGCGTCCTTGCCGCATCTCGGGCCACTCGTCCGCAATTACCGCCTGCGTGTAGCGGCGGAGATGGGCGCGTAGCCTGTAGGCGTCCGGCGGTGGAAGATGTCGTGAGAGTCGCCACACGTCGGTCGCGGCGTCGACCTCGCTTTGCGCGCGTTGTTCGGCCTGCGCAACGTTCTCCCACACGATGACGGTGAGGAAAGCCAGCAGCACGGCGAAGAGCACGCCGACGACAGCGAAGGGGGGACCGCCGGCTGATTCGTATGGCAAGCCGACCGCAGGAATCGGGTCACCGCGCTTGCAACATCAGCGGCTCGGCGGTTCATCTTGATGAACCGTCATGCTCGTCATCGCGGGGGATGCCGAAATGTTCCGTTCACGTCTCGTCACGGCTGCATCCGTGCCGGCCACGACGCTCGCCGTCTTCGTACACGGCTGGAGTTCGTCGTCGGAGCATCTCGCCGACGTCGTAGAGCTCCTCCGAGAATGCCGGCCCGGTGCGGACTGTTTGCTGATCGATCACGACGGCGGCGGCACACTCTCGAACGCGCGGCCCGAACGGCTCGCCGACGAAATCGCGCAGGAGATCGAATACCATTGGGAAGACGCACGTACGCGCGTCACGCCGTATAACGACATCATCCTCATCGGTCACAGCGCGGGTGCGTTGCTGTTGCGCAAAGCCTATGCGTTCGCTTGGGGATTCGCCGACGACAGCGAGGCCCAGCAGACCTACTCCTGGGCGCCGTTCGTCGAGCGCATCGTCTGCCTGGCGGGACTCGACCGCGGCCTCTCGTTCGTCACCAAGCCCGAGAACATGGCGTGGCCGTCGTACGTCGCGCGCCGCGTCCTCTACAACATCGCGCGGCTCACCCGCTCCGCGCAATTCCTGCGCTCGCTCCAGCGCGGAGAGCCGTTCGTCGCCAACCTGCGCATCCAGTGGATTCGCATGGTGCAGTGGCACGACTTGCGAAAGCACGACGACGAACGATTCGTCAAGAACCTGCGCCTGCAGCTGCTGCGCCTGAACGCGGCAGCCGGCGAGGGCGTCACGGTCGCGCCGACCTTCCAACTGGTCGGCGACCACGACGTTCTCGTCTCGCGGTCGGACAGCATCGATACGCTCTTCAAATCCGGCAACTACGACTATCGGACGGTCACCGGCGCCGACCATGAATCGATCGTCCGTCCGTCGCGCTCGACCTACGTATGGCGGGAAATCGTGCGTGCGCTGACGATCGTTCCGGCTCACGTCAGCTCGTACAACACCTCCGAGATGAGCGATGTCTTCTACGTCATCCACGGCATCCGCGATCTCGGGCGCTCGTGGACTCCGCCGATCTGCGATCAGATTCGGCTTGCGGTCGCTGCCGACAACGCGGGACGTCCGCCGGGCAGCCAGCGCACCGCGCGCACCGTCCGGCCGTCGTACGGCTACTTCTCGATGCTCTCGTTTCTCTTCTCGTGGGATCGGCAGAAGAACGTCCGCTGGTTCATGGACCTCTACACGCAGATGGTCGCGCGATATCCGAAGGCGCAGCATCACTACGTCGGCCACAGCAACGGCACGTATCTGCTGGCCAGCGCGATGCAGCGGTACGCGACCTGCCGCATGCGCAACGTGGTCTTCGCCGGCTCGGTCGTGCCGTCGGCGTACGACTGGACGAAGATGTCCGAGAACGACCAGGTCGCCTACGTGCGCAACGAGGTCGGGAGCGCCGATTGGGTCGTCGGGCTCTTCCCGCACCTCTTCGAGTTCGCCGCGGACCTGCTCTCACGGTTCGACGTCAACGCGCCCAAATGGCTCGATCTCGGCGCCGCCGGCTTCAACGGCTTCTACGACGACTTCGGGACCGACAACGTCTACCTGCCAGGCGGCCACGACGCGGCGCTGAAGGCTCTCAACTATCCGTCCATCGCGAAGTCGGCCGTGACCGGAGCCGATGCGAAGCCGTACGATTTGCGGCCGAGCCACAATCCGCTGGTCGAGTGGATGTCCAAGCTGTCCTGGTTGGTCGTGCCGGTTCTCGTCGGAGCGCTGGTCTTCGTCGACGTCTACCTCTGGCTGCACGTTGCGTGGTACTGGGGAGCCGTCGCGACGTTGATCCTGGTGTTCCTGCTCTACACCCTCTGAGCCGCCGGACGAGAGCCCGGCGGAAAACACTCCGCCGGCGCATCGGTCGCTGCTCGGGACGGGTCGTGCGAATTCGTGAGCGTAAGAACGGTCGCGGCGTACGCGCTGATGTGCGCGATCTGGGGAACGACGTGGCTGGCGATCAAGGTGAGCCTGCAGGGGCTGCCGCCGATCACCGGCGCCGGGGTGCGCTTCGTGATCGCCGGGCTCTTCCTGTGGGGGCTCGCGAGGGTCATCCCGCGATCGCGCGGCACGAAAGCGCCGTGGCGCACGATCGCCATCCTCGCGCTCACCCTGTTCGGCGGGAATTACGCGCTGACGTACTATGCCGAAACCGGCCTCGCGTCGGGACTCGTCGCGGTGCTGTTCGGCACGCTGCCGTTTTGGGTGTTCGGCTTCGGCGGCCTGATGCTGGGCGAGCGGGTCGGCGTCAACGCGGTCATCGGCGCGGTGCTCGCGCTCGCCGGCGTCGCCGCCATCTCGCTCAACGGGGACATGCATGGTGCGTGGCCGTACATCCTCGCGACGCTAGGCGCCGCCGCGCTCTCCGCCTACGCGAACGTCGTGCTCAAACGGCACGCCGCGACCGACCCGTTCCGCACGCTGCCGCCGGCGATGTTCGCTGCCGGCGTCACGCTGACGCTTGCGGGCAGCCTGTTCGAACACCCGGATCTGCATCGCGCGCTCGCGCCGGGGTCGATCGCGGCGATCCTCTATCTGGCGATCCCCGGCAGCGGGATCGCCTTTTCTCTGAACCACTGGCTGCTCCACCGGCTCGACGCGTGGGTCGTGGGACTCTCGGCGCTGGTGATCCCGGTGATCGCGGTCGCGGTCGGCGCACTGGCCGGCGGCGAGAGCTTCGGGTGGCGCGAGCTGGGCGGCGCGGCGCTCGTACTGGCGGGGGTCTGGCTCGCTCTGCGCGCACCGCGCAGTTTGAGGGTCCCCGAGGTTGCGTGCCAAAGCTAAACCTCCGTGCTCTGCGAGCCGACTTTCGAAGGATATGACTATTGGGCGCGGCATCGGAACTCAGATCGCAACGGGTTTCGCGGTTCCTTTCCTGACGCTCGCCATAGCGACCGTCGCCATCCTCGTCGGCTTCGCGCAAACGAAGGCAGCCAAAGACAACCTCGCGATCACGGCCGAGGTCCGGGTGTTCGTCCGGGACATCAGCCTCCAAGCGGCGCAGCAGCGTGCCGCGGTCGCCCGGTTCGCCCTGACTCGGCGCCCGGCGGCGATCGCCGACTATCACGACGCCAGCGTCCAGATCGATGCGGACACCAGCAGCGTCATCGAGGACATCGGCGTCGTCGACAGCCAGAAGGCCGCCGTCGCGACGATGTCGTCGCTCATCGGCGCGTTGGGCCGGCGCGATCAGCTCGTGATCGACGCCGCGGCGCACAATCCGCAGATCGTGATCGCCGCGTACGCCGGGGAGAAGAGCGCGGCGGCCGCGCCGATCGCGAAGCTCTTGGCGCAAAACGCCAGCGACGAAATTCAGCTCGGCTCGGTTCTCCAGCAGATGACCCAAGCCGCAACCGCGGCCGGGACGCGCGCCAACGGCGCCTTCGACAAACGCACGAGTACGATCGAAGCGCTCGTCATCGCGCTGGCGGTCGTGGCCTTGGTCGCCTCCACGATCGTCGCCCTCGTCCTCGCATCACGCATCCGGAAGCGACTGGGGCAGGTCGCCGGGCGACTCGACGCGATCGTTCGCGATGATTTTGCTCGGCTCGCGGCCGCGCTCGACCAGCTCGCGGAAGGTGACCTTCGTGTCGCCTTCCGCTCGGAGCGCGAAACGATCCGCGACGTGCGCCGCGACGAGATCGGCGCCGTCGTGCACGCGCACGACTCGCTGGTCGACGGCTTCGCGGTGATCGGTCAACGGCTGACCACCGCGGCCGAACGCCTCGGCGGTGCGATCGGGAGCGTCGCGCGCGCCTCGCGCAGCGTCGCCCTGGCGAGCGATCAGGCCTCCGCGTCGGCGGGACAGGCGTCGAACGCGGTCGAGGTGATCGCGCGCAGCGTCGATCGCGTCGCGAGCGGCGCGCGCGATCAGGCCGGCAAGATCGCGCAGGCCAGCGCCGCGATCGAGGAGCTGGCGCGCGCGTCGGACGCGATCGCCGAGGGTGCCAACGCGCAGTCGACCGCGATCCAAGAGGCGGCGATCGCGATCGAGTCGCTCGACCGCGAAATCAGCGTGCTCTCCGATGCCGGTGAGTCCCTCGCGGGTGCGGCGCGCGGCGCGTCGAGCGAGGCCACGGCCGGTGAGAACGCCGTCGAGGCGACCCAACGCGCGATGCGCGAACTCGGTGAGGTTTCCAAACGCGCAGCGAACGCGATGATCGCGCTCGAGGGTCGCTCGAACGACGTCGGCGTGATCGTTTCGACGATCGAGGAGATCGCCGATCAGACCAACCTGCTCGCGCTGAACGCCGCGATCGAGGCGGCGCGCGCGGGCGAGCACGGACGCGGCTTCGCAGTCGTCGCCGACGAGGTGCGCAAGCTCGCCGAACGCAGTGCCGTCGCGACGAAAGAAATCTCGGCCATTCTCTCCGCGATCCGCCGCGAGACGCTGACCGCGGCCGAGGCGATGCGCGGCTCGAGCGCCTCGATGTCCGACGGAATTTCGCTCTCCGAGCGCGCCTCCGCGGCACTCTCCGCCGTCGGCGAGGCGATTCGCACGACGACGCAGGTCGCCGACGATCTGGCGCGGCGCGCCGCGGCGATGCGCGTCGCCTCGACGACGCTGACCGAGAACATCGCCAGCGTCGCAGCGGCGATCGGCGAGAACGCCGCCGCAGCCGGCGAGATGCGGTTGACGACGCAGAGCGTCACCGACGTGATGGCACCGGTCGCCGCGACGGCCGAGGCGCAGTCGCATGCGTCCTCCGACGCCGCGCTCTCGACGAGCGAACTCGCCGCCGGCGTTCAGGAGATCGACGCCACCGCGAGCGCGCTTCGCGCGCAGACCGAAGCGCTCGACGCGCTCGTCGATCAGTTCCGCTTTGCCGAAGGACTCTCAGCGCCGGAACCGGCCCTGGCTCTCAGCGGCGGTTAGCCCGCGATTTGACGCCGCGCGCCCTTCCGTGGTAGAAATGGCCCTACCAATGTCTCGCTACGCGTCGTTCATTATCGCCGGCATCATTATCGCGGTCCCTCCGGGCCGACGAGCTGCTGCGGCGTAGACGACGATCGTCGCCACGCACGAGCCTCTCGCCGGTAACGGCGAGGGGTTTTTTGTTTCACCGCGCACCGTCTCCTGAAAGGTCGTCGATTCCGTGACCACCGCCGAACTCTCCTCGGCCGACGTTCGTGCCGCTGCCGAGCGCATTCGATCGGGAATCGTCCGCACGCCGACGACGCGTTCGCGCGTCCTTTCCACCGCAGCCGGGGCCGAGGTGTATCTCAAAGTGGAGACGCGGCAAACGACCGGTTCGTACAAGGAGCGCGGTGCGCTCAACGCGATGCTCGTGCTGAATTCGGAACGGCGCGCACGCGGCGTCGTCACGATGTCGGCCGGGAATCACGGCCAGGGCGTCGCGTATCACGGCACGCGTTTGGGGCTGCGCACGGTCGTCGTCATGCCGCAGACGACGCCGTTCCTCAAGGTTCGCCGGACGCGGGATTTCGGTGCCGACGTCGTGCTGGTCGGCGAAACGTTCGACGATGCCGCCGCGCACGCGCGCGCGCTCGCCTCCGAGACCGGCGCGACCGTGGTTCATCCGTACGACGATGCCGACGTGATCGCCGGTCAGGCGACGGCGACGTTGGAATTGCTCGAAGACGCCGGCGATCTCGACGTGGTGCTGGTTCCGGTCGGCGGCGGCGGGCTGATCTCGGGCGCCGTGCTGGCCGTCGAGGCGTTCGGTTCGCACGCCGAGATCATCGGCGTGCAGTCAGCGTTCTATCCGAGCGTGGCGGCGGCGATGGCCGGCGCCACGATCGTGCCGGGTGGACCGACGATCGCCGAGGGTATCGCGGTGAAGCGGATCGGCGAGCTGCCGCAGCGGGTGATCCGCGACGCCGTTCGTGACGTCGTGCTCGTCTCGGAGCCGGCGATCGAGACCGCAATCGCCACACTGCTCGAAGAAGAGAAACTGGTCGTCGAAGGCGCCGGCGCCGTCGGCGTCGCCGCGCTGCAGACCGATCCGGCACGCTTCGCCGGGAAACGCGTCGGGACGCTGCTGTGCGGCGGCAACATCGACCTCGGAACGCTCGCGTCGGTGATCGTGCGCCATCGCATGCGATCGGGACGGGTCGTACGGATTCGCGTGCACATGGTCGACAAGCCGGGCGAACTCGCCGCGGTCGCGCTGGCGATCAGCGACGCGCGGGCGAACGTCCTCGACGTCGCCCACCACCGCGTCTTCGGCAGCATCTCCGCCAAGCACGCGGAGCTCGACGTCACCGTGGAAGTCGAGCGCCCCGAGGATTTGCCGGCCATCATGGCCAGCATCGCCTCGCGCGGCTTCGAAGCCGAAGTCGTGCGCGAGTAGCTACGGACGCGTCGTTGCGAACGCGACGACCGGACAGTTCACCACGATCGGCGCGGCGCCGAACGGCTTGCCGTCGGGTGCGGTGACCAGCCCGGCTTTCGCCGCATCGTCGACGGCGTCGATGTCGCCGAGTCGATGCGCTTTGCCGCCCTTGAGCGCCGCAGCGGTCCAGGCCGCCGGCGAGACGTCCCACAGCGGCGAGTAGCCGCTCGGGCCGTTGTTCGCAGTGGGGAACGTCGCCTGGATGTTCAGCGGCGATCCGAGCGACGCCGCGTTCGCCGCCGACGCGTCGGCCGTCAGCTTGCCGGTGAGCGCCGCAAACGGGATTCCTTGCCCTTGCGCGCCGGTGTTGCCGTTGAAGAACACGTAGATCGGGATCGCCGCGCCGTGTCCCGCCTTCGCGAGATGCGGGGCATAGGTCGACCGCTCGATCGCCGCCGGGCCCGCATCCGACGCGTCGGTGCTGATGTACGCGATCGGCCGGTTGTTGGTGAAGCCGCGCGCGAGCACCAGCGCGACGCGCGCACGCTTCGGATCGCTCGTGTCGATCGCGACGACGCGGTCGAGCGTGTCGGTGTGGTGCGCGATGTCGGAGGGATGATCGCCGCTCGCGACGATCGGCGCGTTGTAGATTACGTTCGATCCTTTCTGATGAACGAACGGCGAGTAGTCGGCATCGCCGACGCTGCCGGGCTTCGCGACGGTCGGGGCGCCGTCGGCGCCGGCCGTCAGCACGCGCTCGGGCGCGAAATCCACGCCACCGGTAAAGGCGAACGACGAAGCGTCGCCGCTCACGACTTGGGCGCCGTCGCCGACCGAGGCGAGTGCCGGGGAATAGAGTAGGCCCTGCGCCTTCGCGACCGTTTGGTCGGAGACGTCGGTCTTCACGTACCACACGGTCTTGCCGCGGGCCGTGCCGCGATAGAGCGGGAGCGTTACGGTGTTCGCGGCGAGGTCGACGGCGAGCGCCGACGGGAGCACGACGTTCGCGCGCGGGAGCGGCGCGGCGGCGGCGGGGAGCGTCCCGGCCGCGAGGGTCGCGGCGAGGGAGAGGATCGTGAGACGATGCATAGCCTGCTCACGATAGGCCCGGCGCGACGGGCGCGCCGTCAGCCGCCTTACGTTTTCGCGCTTGCGGTCAGCGGCAGGACGACGAAGTGGCCGTCGAGCAAGAGCCGGCCCGCTTTGACGAGGTTCGACATCTCGAGCGAGACGGTTTCGCGGGTACTGCCGATCAGCGAGGCGATTTGCGCGTGCGTGAGCCGGACGTCGACCCGCGTCCCCGACGCCACCGGCACGCCGTGGTCGTCGGCCATGCGCTCGAACAGGCGGACGAGCCGGTCGGGTACCTTCAGCGACGAGATCTCCTCGACGGCGGTGAGCGCGTCGTCGCGCTGCTCCTGCAGATACTTCGCAATGTTGAGTGCGACGAGCGGGTTGCGCGACATGATCCCGTAGAGGTCTTGCATGCGCGACATGCAGAGGTAGGAATCTTCGAGGCACGCCGCCTGCGTCGTGCGCAGCACGTCCGGCGCGAACACGACTTCCTCACCGAAGAGGTCACCCGCGCCGAGCACGGCCATCGTGATGTCTTTGCCATCCTCCGTCGTTCGGCTGATCCGGACTTTGCCGCGCTTGATGAGATAGACCATGCGGGCCTCGTCGCCTTGTTCGAACAGCACCGTGCGCTTGCGGAACGTACGCTGCACGAAGAGCTGCGAGCACCCGCTGACGACGTCGTCGCTGATGCGGTCGAACAACCGATTGCGCTTGAGGTACCACACCGCGTTCTCGAGCATCGTCAGCTCCAATCCAGCACGGTGCGCATGAGGTAGCGCATGTTCAGCGCGGAGCGCGTGTAGGGCCCGCGCAGCAGATCGAGCACGTCGCCGATCGCGGCGACGCGGCGAAGGCCGCGCGCGTCCGGCTCCGGCGGATCCGTCGCGGCCGCGTCGATGAAGACGCCTTGCACGCCGGCGCTGCAGGCCGCGCGCGCGTCGGCTTCGGCCCGGCCCGTCACGTACCACACGCACTCCGCGGGCAGTGCGAAGTCCGCACAGAGCGCGGCGAACGCCGACGGCGCAGGAATACCGTCCGGATGCTCGCCGACGACGACCGGCCCCGCAAACCACACCAGCTCCGCGGTGCGCCGCGCGGCATCGGCCGGCCCCGGCGCGAGGACCGCGAGCGGAACGGCGAGCGCTTCCAGCTCGCGCACGACGCGCAAGGCTCCCGGCCGCGGCGCGATACGCTGCGCCTCGACCGCCCGCAGGGCGTCGAGCCCCGCTTCCTGGGCGAAGCGCAAGGCGACCGGGTCGACGGATTCCGTCGCCGCCGCCAGCGTGTCGTCCAGGGCGAAGGCTACCGCAAGCACCGCGTTCCTCAGCAAGTTCCGGGGCCGGACTGCTACGCGCGAAAAGGACGCTTACCCTGGTACTACGTCACACGATCATGCTTGCGGCGGGGACGGGCTCGGCTTCGCCGGCGAGCGGTGATTTCTCGGTACCGCAATACTCGGCGCACTGCTGCAACAGCTTCGCGACCAGACCCGTCCAGCCGGTTTGGTGACTGGCGCCGATCCCGGCGCCGTTGTCGCCGTGGAAGTATTCGTAGAAGAGGACGTGGTCGCGCCAGTGCGGGTCGTCCTGGAACGTCGCGGTGCCGCCGTACACCGGGCGGCGGCCGTCCTCACCGCGAGTGAAAATCGAGATCAAGCGGTGCGAGATCTCGGTCGCGGCATCCCACAAGCTGCCGTCCGAGCCGTCGGGCAGCCGCATGCGGAAGTCGTCCCCGAAATAGTGGTGGTATTTCTGCAGCGCCTCGACCAGCAGGTAGTTGATCGGAAACCAGACCGGCCCGCGCCAGTTGGAGTTGCCGCCGAACAGCCCGCTCGACGACTCGGCGGGCTCGTACCTCACGCCGTGCGCGACGCCGTCGACGTCCATCGCGAACGGATGGTCAGCATGGTAGCGCGAGATCGCGCGAATCCCGTGATCGCCGAGGAACTCCGCCGGATCGAGCATCTTCTCCAGCACGCGGCGCAGCCGGTCGGGCCAGACGATCGCAAGCATGCGACGCTCCTGTAAACCTTCGGTGCGCATGCAGGCGACCGAGGCTTTGAACTCCGGCCGGTTGTCGATGAACCACTCCAGGCGCTGCGCGAAGTCGGGCAGCGCGGCGAGCATCTCGGGCTCGATGATTTCGACGGCGAGCAGCGGGATCAAGCCGACGAGGCTGCGCAGCCGCATCGGCACCTTCGCATCGCTGGGCAGGTGCAGGACGTCGTAGTAGAAGCCGTCCTCCTCGTGCCACAAGCCGCGCCCGTCGAATTCGTTCATCGCGTACGCGATGCGCAGGAAGTGCTCGAAGAATTTCGAGGCGATGTCTTCGTACGCGCGGTTGTGCTGGGCGAGCTCGAGCGCGATCGCCAGCATGTTGAGCGCGTAGACGCCCATCCAGCTCGTGCCGTCGGATTGGTCGATGTGCCCGCCGGTCGGCAGCGCCGCGCTGCGATCGAAGATCCCGATGTTGTCGAGACCGAGAAAGCCGCCCTGGAAGACGTTGCGGCCGGAGCGGTCCTTGCGGTTGACCCACCAGGTGAAGTTGAGCAGCAGCTTCTGGAAGACGCGTTCGAGGAAAGCGATATCTTTGGTGCCGTTGCGCTTTTCGTCGATCTTGTAGACGCGCAACGCCGCCCACGCGTGAACCGGTGGGTTCACGTCGTCGAACGCCCACTCGTACGCCGGCAGCTGGCCGTTGGGGTGCATGAACCACTCGCGCGTGAGCTGCAGCAGCTGCCGCTTGGCGAAGCCGGCGTCGACGAGCGCGAGGGGAATCACGTGGAACGCGAGATCCCAGGCCGCGAACCACGGGTATTCCCACGTGTCGGGCATCGAGAGTATCTCGTCGCTGTACACGTGCCGCCAGTCGCGATTGCGGCCGAAGCGATGGCCGGACGGCGGTGGAGGACCCGCCGCGTCGCCGTCGAGCCAGTCGCGCACGACGTAGTGATACCACTGTTTCGACCAGAGCATCCCCGCGAACGCCTGGCGCTGAACCGAGCGTCCGTCGTCCGAGAGCGGATATGGCGTCAGCTCGGCGTAGAACGTATCCGTTTCGGCACAACGGCGCGCGAACGTCGCATCGAACTCGACGCCGAACGGATCGGACATCGATTCGCGGTCGTTCAGACGCACGCGAATCGTATGGCAGCCGCCGGGCGGGATCGTGGCGCTCCAGCGCGCGGCGACCTTCGTCCCCGCGCCGGCCGAATTGACCGCGCCGATCTCGCCGCGCACCACGTACGCGTCGATGCCGTCCTTCACGAACGGCGACTCGCTCGGCATGCCGTACAGCCGCTCGCGATTCGTCTCGTTCTCGGTGAAGAGCAGCTCGTCCGGCGCTTGCGCATAGAGCCGGCGTACGCCGAGCATCACGTGCTCGGCAGCGACGGCCGCGATGCCGTCGGAGCGCCGTTCGCGCCGCAGAATCGGTTTCGGCGTGCCCGGTGTCCACGACCACGTGTTGCGAAACCAGAGCGTCGGCAGCAGGTCGAGCCGAGCGGGATCCGGTCCGCGGTTGTGCGCGGTGACCCGCAGCAAGATGTCGTCCGGCGTCGCCTTGGCGTATTCGATTTCGACGTCGAAGTAGCGGCTCTCGTCGAACGCGCCGGTGTCGATCAGTTCGAACTCGGGCTCGCTCCGTCCGCGGCGCGCGTTTTCCTCGACCAAGCGCGCGTACGGAAACGCCGTCTGCGGATACTTGTAGAGCATTCGCATGTAGGCATGCGACGGCACGTTGTCTTGGTAGAAATAGTACTCCTTGACGTCCTCGCCGTGATTGCCTTGCGGTCCGGCGAGGCCGAACAGCCGCTCCTTGAGGATCGGATCGTTGCCGTTCCAGAGCCCGAGCGCAAGACACAGCCGCTGATGGTTGTCGGAGATGCCGCCGATTCCGTCTTCGCCCCAGCGATACGCGCGCGAGCGCGCGTGATCGTGCGGAAGGTCGTCCCAGGCGGCGCCGCCCGCGCTGTAGTCTTCGCGCACCGTACCCCATTGCCGTTCGGCGAGATACGGCCCCCAGTGCGCCCAATGCGCGGCGCGGCCGTCTTGGGCGGCGATGCGCTCGCGCTCCGCGTTCGTCGCCGTCATGGCTGCAGAGAAATCTCGCAGATGACTTTGATCACGTCTTTCCCCTCATTCAAGCCGTGCACCAATTCTTGGTACTGTTCCAGTCCCTTCACGCGGTGGGTGATCAGTCGCGGGGCCCAGTCGCCCCAGGTCGCCTTCGCCAGCGCGTGATCGCATACGCCGCCCTCGAAATACGCGCGGTTCGCGTTCACCGTCCCGACCATGACCTTGTTCCCGAGAACGAAGCCGCAGTTGATGCGGTCGGCCGGTACCTCGGCGGTGCGAGAGCCGCCGGTGACGCTCGAGAGCACCAGCACGCCGTTCTTCCCGAGCACGTCCATCGCGTCGAACGCGAGCGGCGAGAACCCCGTCGCTTCGAAGATGAGGTCGGCCGGAGGCAACGATTGCGACGCCCGTCGGAACGACACGTCGGCCGTCGCGTGATACGTCGCTCCGAGTGCCTCAGCCAGCTCGGCGTTGCGGTTCGGCTGCGCGTCGCGCGCGAAGACGTGGACGTCGAGACCACGCAAGCGCAGCGCCATCGCCGCGAGCAAGCCGATCGTTCCGGCACCGAGCACGAACGCGGTGCGCGGTTGCCAGATCTTCATCCGGCGCTGGATCTTGTACGCCTGCGTGATCCCCTTTTCGACGACGCTGGTCGGCTCGAGCAGCACGCCGACGTCGGCCAGGCCCGGCGGGACGCGGACGATGTATTCCGCATCGTCGACGTAGTACTCGGCGAGAAATCCGTGAGCGAGGTTGATCCCGCGCTCGACGTACCGGTCGTCCGTCGTCATGTCGTACATGCCGATCGCGTCGTACGGGCTCGTCCCCCGCCTGCGCACCGTCGCCACGACATAGTCGCCGGGAATGAGGGCATGCACAGCGGGACCCACCGCCTCGACGACGCCGAAGCTCTCGTGCCCGATGATCAGCCGAACGGCATTGGAACCGTCACGGGCAACAGCGATCGCTTTCATGTCTCGCCTAGTCTACGGCCCGAAGATGAGGCGTACCGTAAGTCGCCTTACGAGTTGCTCAGATGCCGGCGTACCACTCGTAGCCCTGGTCTTCCCAGTAGCCGCCGGTGCCGCCGAACGTGTCGTGCAAGGTGGCGACGAGTTCGATGCGGCTGACCCATTTCGCGCTCTTGTAGCCGAGCTGCGTCGGGATGCGCAAGCGGACGGGCGCACCGTGCGCCGGGTCGAGCGGTTTGTCGTTGAGATCGAGCGCCAGCAGCGTCTGCGGATGTGCGGCCTGGTGCAGGCCGAGCGATTCGTAGTACGACTGCCCGCTCTGATCGCGGTCGAAGCAGTGGAACACGGCGTAGCGCGCGGCCGGTTTGGGCTGCGCCATCGCGACGATCGTCCCGAGCGGGACGCCGCGCCACTTCCCGATCGCGCTCCAGCCTTCGACGCAATCGTGGCGCGTGATCTGCGTGCGGTCGCCCGCTGCACGCAGTTCGGCCAGCGTCAATCTTTGCGGCCGCTCGACCAAGCCGTCGACGACGAGCCGGTAGTCCCGGAACCCGGCCTTGACCAAGCCGACGTATGCGTCGTCGCTCGGCGTGTCGAGGCCGTTCACGCGGAACTCGCGATCGACGTCGGCATCCGTGTACGCTCGCGCCATCCCGTGGGTGCCGATCACGCTTTGGTTGAGCTTCTCGGTCGAGAGCAAGACGTTGCGGAACGGTCCGTTGGTCAGCGAATCCTTGATCGGACCGCAGCCGCCCAGACCGAGCGACGCCAGCGACGACGCGAGGAAGAGCCGCCGTTTCACGGTCCCACCCCGTCGTGTTTCCCCAGCGTGTACCAGCCGGTGATCATCGAGCGCATATTGTTCCACATCCCGGTGGTGAGCACCAGCGTCAGGTGGGTCGCGAAGTAGCCGAGCAGCAGCGCCATCAGCGTGAAGTGCCAGGTGCGCGCGAACTGCCGTCCGCCGAAGACCGCGGTGAGCCACGGGAACGCGGCGTCGACACCGGGCGAGAGCGCCAGCCCGGTGATGATGATCAGCGGAAAGAACACGAACAGGACGACGGTGTACGCGACCTTTTGCAGCGGGTTGTACGTCCCGTGCGGCGGCGGATCGCGCCGCAATCGCAAATAGTACAGCTGCATCGGCAAGAGCTTCGGCAGATCCGACGGACGCGCGATCAGCTCGCGCAGCGTGCCCCGCAGCCCTGCGGAGATCACGTACGCCACGAACGCGACGAACAGCGCCCAGGCGAAGAACAGATGCCAGCGGCGTCCGTCGGCGAGATCTTGCGGACCCGGCAAGGTCGCCCACGCCGGAAACGCGCGCTCGCTCTCCGCACCCATCCCGTCGTTCGTGTAGCCGAAGAGGTGCGTGGTGTTGAACGTCGCGCCGAAGATCGTCGTCGTCCCGACGGGATGACCGTCCGCCATCCCGGCGTTGAACGCGAGTACCCGCTTTTGAGGGTTGCTCTTGTCGGACGCGTCCAGGTACGGCGCGGCGTTGAAGATCTGCAGGCCGCTCATCACCAGCACGAGCATTGCGAGCGCCCACAACCAATGGCTCGTGCGCGCCGTGACCCCGTGCCGGTAGACACGCTCGCCGACCACGATCAAGAGCGCTCGGCGACCAGCGCGCGCACGGTCTGCTCCAGCTGCGCGTCGTACCCTTCGCCGACGTACGTCGCACGCAGCTTGCCGCGGCGGTCGAACACGAGCTGCGTCGGCCACGCTTGGACGCCGTAGGCCTTCCAGATGCTGAAGCGGTCGTCGAAGACCACCGGCCAGGTGACGTCTTGCGCCTTGAGCGCCTCCACGACGTTCGCGTGCACGTGCTCCTCCGGCGTTTCCGGCGCGTGCACGCCGACGATCGCCAGATCCTGCGCGCCGTATGCCGCGCGCAAATGCTGCAGCTCCGGCGTGACGTGCTTGCAGTTGATGCAGCCGTAGGTGAAGACGTCGACGATGGTCACCCGGCCCGCGGTCGCCGGCGGTCCGGGTGCGTTGGCCCACGGCAGCGCACCGAGGACGGGCGCGAGCGAGGTTGCGGCGGCGAGCAGCACGGCTGCGATCATGACAACATCTCCTTGGGAACGACGACCGCGCGGCCGTCCAGGCGCAGCCGGCCGAGGTCGACCAGCTTTGCGATTTCGAGGCTCACCGTCTCGCGCGTACTCCCCACCAGTGATGCAACGTCCGCGTGGGTCAACCGGACGTCGATCCGTAGGCCGCCTTTGACCGGCACCCCGTGTTCGGACGCCAGCTTGTGGTAGAGGTGCTCGATTCGGTCGCCGACTCGTGCGTACGCCAGGTCTTCCATCGTCGACTGCGCATCGTCCAGCCGCTCGCTGAGCACCTTGGCGACGTTGAGCGCGAGCGCCGGGTCGCGCGAGAGCAAGGCGAACAGATCGTCGGCGCGAGACGTGCACAACAGCGCGTCGTCGACGACGACGGCGTGCGTCGTGCGGGCGCGGCGATCGAACAGGCTCTCCTCGCCGAAGAGGTCGCCCGCGCCGAGGATCGCGACCGTGACGTCTTTGCCGTCCGGCGTCTCACGCACGATCCGCACCGTTCCCCGCTTGACGAAATAGATGATCCGGGCGGAATCGCCCGCGTCGAAAACGAGCGTCCCGCGCGGCATCTCGCACATCGTGAAGAGGTGCTCGTGCTGCATGATGCCCTCTTCCGTGGCCTCGCGGAAGAGGCGATTCTGTCGCAAGTACCAGACCTTGTTGACGTCTTCGTCCACCGGACGCTCTTTCCGAAGCGCGGCGAACATTTCGATCGCCGCACCGAGTCCGCTCATGCCGGGATGCTAGCATGCGGGCCGCATCCCGGCTGTAAGGTGTCTTACGCGGTCACTTCCCCACCGGCGCTTCGACGACCCGGACGAAGCCGGTCGGGCGAATCCATTTCGCGAACGCGGCTCGGACCCGTTCCGGGGACGCGGCCAACTGGGCCCGGGCCGAGATCCGGTCCTGGTCGAGCGGCCGGCTTGTCGTCGCATACGCGAGCAGCTGCCCGGCCAAGCCCTCGTACGACTCTTGCCGCACCGGAAGCTCGCCGATGACCAGCGCTTTGGCACGCGTCAGCCGGTCGGCCGTCAGCGGCTTGCGCTGCAGCGCGGTGAGATCGTCGGTGACCAGCCGCTCCGCACGCGCGACGTTCTGCGGATCGGCGCCATAGTTCACGGTGAACGTGCTGCGGTTGCGCCCGCCGCTCACCGCCGAGCGGACCGTATAGACATACCCGTGCACTTCGCGCAGATCGTGGAACAACAGCGAGGCGTAGAAGCCGCCGCTCAGCGCCGTGTTCGCGAGTTGCAGCAGCGGAAAATCGGCGTCCATGTAGCTCATCGGAATCGTCTCGGCGAGCGTCACTGCCGACTGCACGCGCCCGGTCGCCGGAATCATCGCTTGGCCGGGTTTGTTCGGCGGAACCGGCGGCGGGAAGACGTCGGGCGTCGGACCCTCCGCCTTCCATTCGCCGAAGTACTTCTCCACGCCGGCGCGCGCGGCGTCGGCCGTGATGTCGCCGACGACGACGATCGTGGTGAGGTCCGGCCGGTAGGCCCTCGAGTAGTACGTCTTGACGTCGCCGTACGTCACGCTCGAAACGGTGGCCGGCGTCGCGCTGCGCTGCGCCGGATCGCCGGCCGGGTACAGCGCCGCGGCGAGCACCCGAGCGGCTTTGTAGCCGGGGCTCTTCACGCTGCCGGTCAGCGAGCCGACCGTCTGCGACTTGACGATATCGAACGCATTCTGCGGGAAAGCGGGATGGAGTTCGTCGTCGGCGAGCAGCTGCAAGCCGCGATCGAAGTTCTGGGTGAGCACGTCGAGACCGAACGACGACCCCGCACTGACGCTCGCCGCGATCTTGTCGAGCTCGGTCTGATACGCGATACGGTCGTACGTCGTCGTGCCGTACGAGAACAGGCCGCCGACCACGTCGCCGATCCCGTCCTTGCCGGGCGGATCCTGAACGCCCGGATTGTTGAGGATTTGACCGCGCACCACGACCGTGTGCGAGATCGTCGACGGCACAACCACCAGCTTGAGCCCGTTGGGCAGCACCTGTTGGGACGGGTGGATCGTCGCTTCCGGAACCTTCAAATCCGCCAGCACGCGGCGCGCGAACGCCGGCAGCGCGGTGTGCTCGGTCGGGATGACGGTGTTGTCCTCGCCGGCTTTGGCGCCGAATGCCGACCCGGCGGCTTCCTTCGGCGTCGAGATCGCCACGGTCGCGGTGCTGTTGTCGTAATACGTGCGCAGCACGCGGTTGACGTCCTCGACGGTCACCTTTTGCAAGCCGGCGAGATCCTCGTCGGGGGTCCGGTGCTCGACGGCGAGCGTCTGGCTCCAGGTCGACGCGAGCCCCGAGACCGAGTTGAGGGCGAACTGCGCCTGCGCGACCTCGCGCTGCTTGGCGACCTCGACGAGATCCGCCGGCAGACCGCTCTTCTTGTATCCGTCGAGTACGGTCTTCACGTCCGCAACGGCCGTCTCGCCCGTCGTCGTGACCGGTACGGCCGAGCCGACGAGCGTGAGCCCCGCTTCGGGATACGTCTGCGACTGCGCGAACGTCTGCAGCGCCTTGCCGGTCGCCTGCAGCTCGTAGAGCGCGCCGCGCTGGCTGTTGAGCACGTCGTTCAGAATCTGCGAGGCGAAGTAGTCGGGGCTGTTGTAGCCCGGAACGCGATAACCGATGAAAGCGAGCGTCACCGGATCGGAGCTGTTGTCGTGCAGCGTCAGCGGTGTGAGCTTCCCGAGGTGCACCGGTTTGTGCGCGGGCAGCGTCGCCGCGGGGATGTCGCCGAAGAGCGCGCGCACCTTGGCGATCGTCGCCTGCGGGTCGACGTTGCCGGCGATCACGTAGATCGCGTTGTTCGGATGGTACCACTTAGCGTAGAACGCCTTGAGCGCCGGCGCCTGAATCTGATGGAAGCTCGCCACCGTCCCCAAGCCGAAGTCGGCGTAGGGCGTCCCCGCGAACACGTGCTCGATCGTCTTCGCGAAGAGGCGAAAGGTCGAGCTCGAGTAGTCCGACGTGACCTCTTGGACGATCGCGCCGCGCTCCTGATCCCACAGCTTCTGCGAGTCCAGCACGCCCATTGCGCGCGAACGTTCGAGGTTGAGCGCGATGTCGAGATACTGCGAGGGCATCTCGAAGAAGTATTGCGTGATCTCGTTCTGCGTATCGGCGTTGAACGTGCCGCCGGTGATCGCGGTGACGTCGGAGAACTGCGACGCGGTCAGCGCCTTGCTCCCGCGAAAGAGCATGTGCTCCTGCGCGTGCGCGAGCCCCGTGATCGCCTCGTCGTTCGATCCGGCCAGGTAGTTCATCCAGGTCGAGACGACGGGCGCCAGCGTGTCGCGCAGCACGACGACCTGCATACCGTTCGGCAGCGTCGCGCGCGTGACGTCGGTGGTCCCAACGGGCGCTTGCGCCGTCACGGGCGCGATCGGGGAGGCGAGGATCGCGGCGGCCAGCGCGGCCGCGGTGAGAGAACGAAGACCCATGATCGCCTCCGTATTCTTCCGAAGCGGTGCTCCGCCCCGCCCGTTCACCGGGGAGGCGGCGGCGTGCCGTGGAACGCGCTCGCTTCGTGTCCGAACCCGTCCTGCGCGTCGCGCGCGACGGGGGCCGCGCCCGCGTCACGCTGGCCCGCCCCGCCGTCCGCAACGCCTTCAACGCCGAGCTGATCGCGCGCCTCGCCGCAGCCTTCTCCGCCCTCGCCGCCGACCCGAGCGTGCGGCTCGTCGTGCTCGACGGCGAAGGCCCGACCTTTTGCGGCGGGGCCGACGTCAACTGGATGCGCGGCGCGCTCGAGCTCGGCGAAGCCGAGAACCTCCGCGACGCCGAGGCGATGTCGGACATGCTCCGAGCGATCGACCGCTGCCCGAAGCCGGTGATCGCGCGGGTGCACGGCGCCGCGTTGGGCGGGGGCGCCGGATTGTGTGCGGTCTGCGATGCGGTCGTCGCCGCCGACGACACCGTCTTCGGCTTTACCGAGACGAAGCTCGGGATCATTCCGGCGGTGATCTCGCCGTTCACGATCGCGAAGATCGGCGTCTCGCACGCGCGCCGGCTGTTCCTGACCGGTGAGCGCTTCGACGCAGCCCGCGCGCACGCGATCGGTCTCGTGCACGAAGTCGTCCCAGCCGCGGCGCTCGACGACGCCGTCGAGACGATCGCGCGGGAGTGCGAGAGCGCCGGGCCGTCGGCCGTCGCGGCGATCAAGAACCTCATCCCCGCCGTACGGGCCGCATCGTACGACGACTCGCGCGAACTGACCGCTCGGGCAATCGCCAGCGCGCGCACCGGCGCCGAGGGGCAAGAGGGGTTGCGCGCATTTCTCGAACGGCGCCGCGCCGCGTGGATCGCGGAATGATTCGCCGTCTCTTGATCGCCAATCGCGGCGAGATCGCGATCCGCGTCGCGCGCGGTGCGCGCGAGCTGGGCATCTCGCCGGTCGGCGTCTATTCCGATGCGGACGAGCACGCGCTCTTTCGCGGCGCGATGGACGCGTCGCTGCGGATCGGCCCCGGCCCGGCGGCGGAATCGTACCTCGACGGCGAACGCATCGTGGCGGCGGCGAGGACGCTCGGCGCCGACGCGATCCATCCCGGCTACGGGTTCTTGAGCGAACGCGCGCCGTTCGCGCGGCTCGTCGTGGAGAGCGGGCTCATGTTCGTCGGGCCGACGCCCGACGCGATCGCCGCGATGGGTTCGAAGATCGACGCGAAACGGCGGGTTCGCGAATTCGGCGTGCCGGTCGTCCCGGGCTATGACGGCGACGATCAAAGCGACGCGCGACTGCGCTACGAGGCGGCGCGGGTCGGAACGCCGCTGCTGATCAAAGCCAGCGCCGGCGGCGGCGGCCGCGGGATGCGCGTCGTCGACCACCTCGCGCAGTTCGACGAGGCGCTGGCGAGCGCGCGGCGCGAGGCGAAGGCGGCCTTCGGCGACGACACGATGCTGCTCGAGCGGTACTTGCGCCGGCCGCGTCACGTCGAGTTCCAGATCCTCGCCGACGTGCACGGCACGTGCGTCCACCTCGGCGAACGCGAGTGTTCGATCCAGCGGCGGCATCAGAAAGTACTGGAGGAAGCGCCCAGCGTCGCGCTCGATCCGGCGCTGCGCGCGAAGATGGGAAAGGCGGCAGTCGATGCCGCGCGCAGCGTGGGCTACACGAACGCCGGGACTGCCGAGTTCATGCTCGAGGAAGACGGTTCGTTCTTCTTCCTCGAGATGAACGCGCGGCTTCAGGTGGAGCACCCGGTGACCGAATTGGTCTACGGCGTCGATCTCGTGCACGAACAGCTGCGCATCGCGAACGGCGAGCCGTTGCGCTTCACGCAAGAGATGCTGATCCCGCGCGGCTGGGCGATCGAGGCGCGGCTCAACGCGGAAGATCCTGCCCACGAGTTCTTGCCGCAATCGGGGACGATCGCCGCGTTCGAGGTGCCGCCCGCGCCGGGCGTGCGGCTCGACGCCGGCTTCCGCGCCGGCGACGAGGTGCCGGTGTTCTACGATTCGCTGCTCGCGAAGATCATCGTGTGGGGCGCGGATCGCCCGGCTGCGATCGCGCGCATGGCAGAAACGCTGCGCGAGACGAATATCGCGGGGATCGCCACCAACCTGCCGCTGCTGCGTGCGATCGTCGCGGACGACGCCTACCGGGCCGGCGACACGACGACGAGTTTTCTCGACGAGCGCATGCCGCGCTTTCGCCTTGGCGAGAAGCGCGTCGACGACGCGACGAAGCACCGCATCGCGGCGGCGCTGCTCGCGCACGACGACGCCTGGCGGCCGGCGCGGGTCGGCGTCCCGCTCGCTTTCGCGATCGACGGTGAGATCGTGCGCGCCGACGCCTCGTACGCGCGTGCGACCGCCGCGGAGGAAGGCGGTTGGAGACTAACCGGCGGCATCAGCGGCACCATCGAGCCCGACGAACGCGGTGCGACCTTCGAGCCGCTGGGGGGGACCGTGACGGTCGACGGACGCGTCGTGCGCTGGAGCCGTCCGCCCGTACCGAGCGCCGATGCCGAGCACGGAGCGCACGCTGCCGCGTCCGGTGATGTAACGGCGCCGATGCCGGGGAAGATCGTCAGCGTGGCAGTCGAGAGCGGAACCCAGGTCGAGCAGCGCACGCTGCTCATCGTCCTCGAAGCGATGAAGATGGAGCATCGCATCGAAGCGCCGGTCGCCGGCACCGTTCGCGAGGTCCGCGTCAAGCCGGGCGAGCTGGTCAAGTCCAACGACATCCTCGTGAAGATCAGCGCCTCGTAGCCGCGACGTGCGAGTTGTCTTGATTGCCGGCTGGAATGAAGCGGCGAAATACATGCGCACGTTCATCGACGGGCGCAACGGGATCGAAGGGCTGGCGGGACTGGGCTTCGACTGCACCGTGTTCCCGGACGGTCACGACGATCTCCGCTCGCGCGTCGACCGCTTCGCCGGCTTCCTCGACGGGCTGCAGGCCCGCGAACCCGAGGCGTTTCCGATCGCGACGGTCGGCTACAGCGCGGGCGGCTTGGTCAATCGCGGCTTCCTGCGCGCGTACCCGCATCGCGCGCACGAGATCGCCGCGACGGTGCAGGTCGCGACGCCGAACGGCGGCCTGATAACCCGCTACGCCGCGCTGACGATGAAGCTGGCGTTTCTGCCGAACCATGTGTTGGCCGACATGGACGTGGAGTCGGACTACATGTACTGGCTCAACGACTCGGGCGGGAAATGGGTCCAAGACTGGGACAATCCGCGCAAGAAGCGCTGGGTCGTCGACGGCGATCCGTGGATCGCGCCGCCCGGGCATCGTCTGCTGCAAATCGGCGGCCGCATGCCGAAGTATCATTTGCAGAGCGACGGGGTCGTCATGGTCGAGTCGGCGTCGCTCGAAGATCGCATTCCGACCATGTGGATCGAGAACGACCACGCGAACCATCTCAACCTCGGCGCCGTCTTCAACCCGCTCGCCTTCATCGCCCGCGGTTTCAAGAGCGACGACCGGGTCTGGCCGCGGTGCGTCCATCTTACCGCGAAATTCCTTCGATCGGAGCCCATCGAGTGAACTTGGACCGTTTCCCCGCCGTCGCAGCCGCACGCGCGGATGGAGGGGTGCTCGCCGACAACGCGGGCGGGACACAGGTGCCGCGCGAGACCATCGTCGCGATCTCCGAGTATCTCGCGCTCGACAACGCCCAGCAAGGCGGAACGTTCGCGCGCAAGATACGAACGACCGAGATGGTCGCGACGGCGCGCGCCGCGCACGCGGAATTACTCGGCGTACCGCCCGAGCGCGTCTCGTTCGGGGCGAACTCGACCTCGATCGCCTTCGATCTCGCTCGCGCGATCTCGCATACCGTGCGCGCCGGCGATCGGGTCGTCGTCACGGACACCGATCACTACGCCAACGTGATCCCGTGGACGTCGCTCGCCCGCTTCGGCGCGGCGGTCGACGCGATCCCGGTCGACGCCCGCGGCGAACTCGACGAGCGCGCGTTCGCGGCCGCGCTGGCGCGCGAGCCGATCCTCGTCGCGCTGCCGTGGGCGTCGAACGGCACCGGCAACGTGTTCGACGTCGCGCGGCTCGCCGAAGCGGCCAAAGACGCCGGCGCAATGGTCGTGGTCGACGCGGTGCAAGCCGCACCGCACGTTCCGCTCGACATCCCGCCTGCGGTCGATGCGGTCTTCTTCTCGCTCTACAAAGTGTACGGGCCGCATCTCGGCGCGCTCTACGCGCATCCCGAACTGGCCGAGCGGTTCTTCACCGCCGACGATTCCCGGCTGCCGAGCCCCGGCCTCAACTGGTCGATGGAAACCGGGACGCAGAACCACGAAGGGCTGGCGGGCTGGCTGGGGACGATGGCGTACCTGCGCGAAGTGGGCGGCGGAAGCGCGCGCGCCGCGATCGTCCGCATCGCCGCGTTCGAAGACGAGCTCGCGCGCTACGCGCTGGCGCGATTCGCCGAACGTGAGGACACGATCGTGCTCTACGGCCGCCCGGCGAACGAGGCGCGCCTGCCGGTGTTCGCGTTCAACCTGCGGGGCATCGCGCCGGCCGTCGTCGCGTCAGAGCTCGCGGCGAACGGCATCGAAGCCGCACTGGGCGATTACTATACGCCGCGCTTGATGCGCACGCTCGCGCCGGAAACCGGCGGGATCGCGGTCCGCCTCTCGTTCTCGCACTACAACGACATCGCGGACGTCGACCGCTGCTTCGCCGTGCTCGACGCTATCCACACGCCGGTCACTGACCGGTCGTGAACGTTCCGAGTAACGAGGTGTGCGTGCAGGGGTCGCCTGGAAAATTCGCTGAAACGGCGACGCTGTAGGTTGTCCGGCCGCTCAGTGTGGGGACGGACGCCGTCGCATCCGCAGCCGTCCCGCTGATCGCGCCGCCAAGCACCGGCGCTCCGCCCGCGGTTGGCGAGGGCGAGAGCGTCAACGAGCCCGCCAACAGGCGTGCATCGGCGACGGAGAACGAAACGGACCCGACTGCCGTGGAGACGCCGGTCGCCCCGGCGGCAGGCGAGATCAGGTTGCCGGGGATCAGGGGCACGAGCGCCGTGCACACCGCGATCGGCGTCGGGCTCGGCTCTGGGACCCCGGCCGTGCCGCCGCCACAACCCGTGAAGACGCAGAGCGCGAAAACGGCCGCGATGAGAACCTTGACCAGCATGCCGTCACCCCCCCCCTCTGGCAAGTATTAGCTATATCCGCTGCGGAGGATCGTTCGCGTGGGAGGCTCAGGCTCCTGGGAGTTCGTACGAGCCCGCATGCGCATCGCGATCCGTACCGGCAGGCTCTACGACGGATCGGCGGATCCGCCGCGCGCGAACGTCACGCTCCTGATCGAAAACGGCCGCGTCAGCCGAATCGTCGGCGACGCCGAAACCCTCGAGGCGGAGCGCACCTACGAGGCGGCGTGCGTCATTCCCGGGCTCATCAACGCCCACGCGCACCTCGAGCTGAACGGCGAGCCCGACACACAGACGTTTTTTCTCCTCCGCACGCCGACGGAGCGGACGCTCGACGCGGCGCGCAACGCGCGGCTCGCGCTCGAGGCCGGCGTCACGACGCTGCGTGACCTCGGTGGCGCCGAATCGAACGCGATCGCGCTGCGCGATGCGATCGCGCACGGCGACCACCTGGGTCCGACGATCGTGCCGGCCGGCCGCGCGTTGTGCATGACCGGCGGCCACGGGGCGTTCATCGGCCGCGAAACCGACGGGCCGTGGGATGCGCGCAAGGCCGTGCGCGAACAGCGCAAGGCCGGCGCGGGCTGCATCAAGCTGATCGCGACCGGCGGCGTCCTCACCAAAGGAGCGGTCCCGGGCCTCGATCAGCTCAGCGAAGAAGAGATGCGCGCAGCGATCGTCGAGGCGCACACGCACGGTTTCCGTGTTGCCGCGCACGCGATCGGGACGAGCGGCATCAAGAACGCGCTACGCGCGGGCGTCGACTCGATCGAGCACGGGCACCTGCTCGACGACGAAGCGATCGCGCTCTTCAAAGAGCGCGGCACGTACCTCGTGCCGACGCTCGCCGCCGTGACGTGCATCTACGAGCACGCGGCGAGCGGATCGCAGCCGGATTTCGTCGTTCGCAAAGCGACGGAATTGTACGAAAGTGCGGCGACGAACATCGGCAAGGCCTGGCGCGCCGGCGTCACGATCGCCGGCGGCTCCGACGCCGGGACGCCGTACAACCGTCATCAAGACTACGCCTACGAGGTCGAACTGATGTCGACGATGCTCGGCATGAGCGCGCAGCAAGCGCTGACCGCCGCGACCGCGACCGCCGGCGCGCTGCTCGGCGTCGATGCGGGGACGATCGCGCAAGGGTGCACCGCCGATCTCCTGCTCCTCGACCGTGACGTCGGCGCGGACGTCCGCGCGCTGCGCGCGCCGCGCGTGGTGATCAAGGGCGGCGTCGTCGTACACGAGACGCCGTAGCCCGCACGTCTGCGCTAAGGCCTGGGAAACCAGGTAGCCGCGCCCTGCGACTGCTGCGCGACGATGTCCGGGTTCACGACGGTGCCGCAGTCGGTGCGAAACATCACGTGCGCGTCCTCCTCGGCAGCAAAAGCAAGAGCGGCAAGCAGATCGCGAAGATGATCGCCGAGACGCGGAACAGGTAGAGGTAGGAGATAAGGCTCGCGTTCGAGGCGATCATCCCGGCGAGTTGCATCGCCGCCGCGTGGACGCCCCCGCCGTGCACGAGGTTCGACACGCTCACGTTCGAGATCACCGCGCTTGCAGACATCGCGTCCTGTGCCTGGGCGGCGCGCGTCACTTGGAGCACCTGTAGCAGTGCGATGCCGATGTTTCCGCCCAAATACCGCACCAGCGTCGCGATCCCGGTCGCATCGGACATGTTCTCACGTGCGACGCCGGCGAGCGTCGCAACGGTCAAGGGCACGAAGAGGAAGCCGAGTCCGACGCCTTGCAGGATGCGCGGCCACCAGAGATCCCAGTAGCCTGCGGAGGCGGTGAGGTCGCCCATCATCCAAGCACCGATGATGAAGAGAACCAGACCCAGCGCGATCACGGCTCGCGCGTCGAATCGCTTCGTCAGCTCGCCCACCAGGACCATGCTGATCGCTGTCGCGGCGGCGCCCTGGACGAGATACAGTCCTGCGTTGTACGCGCTGAGCGCCAGCGGCCCTTGGAAGAACAGCGGCGTAACGAGGTTCACGCCGTACATCCCGAAGCCGCTCACCACGGTGACGATGCTTCCGGTTGCGAACGACGCGGAGCGAAACACGCGGAGGTTCACGAAAGGATGTGCCGCGCGCCACTGCTGCCAGATGAAGTACGTGAGCGCGACGACCGTCACGATGCTTAGCGTCACGATCGTGCTCGAGTCGAACCAATCTTCTCGCTGGCCGCGCGAGAGCACGTACTGCAGGCTCGTGAGCCCGATCGCCATGGCTCCGAAGCTCAACCAATCGATGTCGTGCGCCGAGCGCTCCTGTTTCGGCGTCGAACCGAGCACGAACCAGGCCATGATCATGCCGAGGACGCAGAGCGGCACCTTGAAGTAGAACAGCATCTGCCAGTTCGAGTTGTCGATGATCCAACCGCCGAGGACGGGGCCGATGGTCGGGCCGACGACCGCGCCGAGGCCGAAGATCGCCATCATCTCGCCGCGCTTCTCGGCCGGCGCGGATTCAAAGAGAATCGCTTGTGCGATCGGCTGCAGCGCGCCGCCGCCCAGACCCTGGATGACGCGCCACAGAATCAACGTGTACACGCTCGTCGCCGTTCCGCAGAGCAATGAGGCGACCGTGAAGAGTCCAAACGCTGCGAGGTAATAGTGCTTGCGCCCGAAGCGCGCGGTCAGCCACCCGTTCAGCGGCATCACGAGCATCATCCCGAGCACATAGCCGGTCGCGACCCACGCGGCTTCGTCGGACGACGCGCCGAGGTTTCCCGAGATGGTCGGCAACGCGACGTTCACGATCGCCATGTCCAAGCCGCCCAGGAAGACGCCGATCATGACGGTCACGACGACGAGCGCGAGCGGAGCCGACGCCGCCCTCACCGCGCCGACGTGACCGTCGAGCTTCGCCGCCATCAGGCCGGGAGCGTGATGTGGTAAGACGGCGTGAACGCGGCGGTTCGTGTCGCCTTGTGGTAAGATGACAAGCTCGGCATATAGTGTTACTATAGGCCCGCGGATTGGTGGACGCAACATGGCCTACGAGGTAACGAAACGCATTAGCGGCGGCGATTACCGTTACCACGTCGAGGGATATCGGGATCCCGAGACGGGGCGACAGCGTACGCGCTGGCAGTATCTCGGGCGTGTCGTCGACGGCCTGACCGTCACGCCGCCCACCCGGCGCGGCGAGCGCGTGACGCCGGACAAAATCATCGCGGCGACTGCTGAGCTCTTGGAGTCCCGAGACGCGTCGCACGTGACCGTTGCGGTCATCGCGAAGCATGCCGGGATCTCCCAAGCGACCTTTTATCGCTATTTCCGCGACCGGAAGGCGGCGTTCACCGCGGCGCTGTCGTACCTGTGCGATCAAACGATCAGCGCCCTGCCGTCACTCGAGGATCATGCGATCGGCACGCGGCGGGAGGAATCGTACCGCATCTTCACCTGGCTCGAATCACTGCATCGTTCGATCTTACGGCAACGGGCGTTTCGCTGGTCGTTCAGCAACGGCGACCGCAGCAAAGCGAAAGCGCAGATCGAGCGCTCAATGCTCAAGGTCGATGGGTACGCCATGCTGGCGGCGTACTTACGGCGTCTCGACGGGGCCGGACTCGCGCACATCGAGGACGCCGACGAGCTTGTGGAAGCCATCCTGGGTGTTTGCCGCGCCGTGATACGCTCGCAGGCAAACGTAGAGGAGCACGAAGAGGAACATCCCGTTGAGCTGCTGGCGGTGTTTCCGGTGATCGAACGTGCAGTGTTCTGCCGACAGAGCCGCGAGACGTCGTCTAAGCCTTGATCCTCACGACCAGAACGCTGCACGCGAACTCCTCTGCACCCTACCGATTCCGTCCTACATCGACTTTGAGGAGATGCTTACTACGTGGCTGTTTGCCACCGACGCCTAACGCAGTGTGGCCAACAAGCTGAGAAGCTCACGGGTGCGGCGCTCGCCGAGCCCCCTTAGGGTTTCGCTTTGGGCTTGGCGCCAGAGCTCGAGTGCCTTTTCGAGGGCGCGACTCCCCTTGGCCGTCATGCGAACCTCCCGTCGGCGCGCGTCGAGGGAACCCGCGCGCATCGTCACGTATCCGCCGACAACGAGCGGACGCAGGTTGCGCGTTGCCGTCGACATGTCCAGGTCCAGTCGTTCGGCGAGCTCCCCGACGCCCCAGCTGGGCTTGGCTGAGATGAAGCTCATCATCGAAAACTGCGAGATCGAGAGGCCCGAGGGAGCCAGCGTCTCGTCGTAGCGGCGGGTGACACGTCGAGTCGCCGCGCGAAGGTTGAGACAGGCGCACTCGAGGGTATCCTCAAGCATCGCTTGAGGATACAACCAAATGCTGCCGGAACGCAACTACTTGACATGGTATCAAGGTAGTTGTATATACACCTATAGCGGCGAACTCAAGCGGGTGTAGCGGACCGAGTACGGGACGCGGCGATCGCGGATCGTCGCCAGACCGATGTTTGCCGTACTGATCGGGTGCGACATCGGCAAGTTTTGAGGAGCAGTTCAGTATGCCGCCGCAAGCCGCTTTCGGAATCAGCATCGTTTTCAGTCTTGTTGCGTGGGGGATCGTCGTCGCACGATACGTCTGGCCGGCACTGGACCGGCAACCCCGTTCCGATGCGCTGCGGCAGCTCCTCATCCTCCACAGTTTCCGCTTCATCGGCTTGGCCTTTATCGTGCCCGGCGTCGTCTCGCCGGATCTGCCGGCCGCTTTCGCACGTCCCGACGCGTATGGAGATATCATTTCCGCGATCCTCGCGTTGCTTGCGCTCGGAACCCTGAAGAACAGAGTCGGTATCACCTTGGTGTGGGTATTCAACCTTTGGGGCAGCGCGGATCTCCTCAATGCGTTCTACGAAGGCAATCGTTTCGGGCTCCAGGCGGGTCAGTTGGGCGCCGCCTACTTCCTTCCGACCCTCGTTGTGCCGCTGCTCCTGATCACGCACGGGCTCATTTTCCGGCTTCTGCTGCAACGTGATGACGTGGTCGCGGCGCGCCACAGTCCCCGTGCAGCCTCATGAGGGCCGAGAGCCCGGGTTCGTGACGCTCGCTCCGAGTTGATGCCGGCAATCACAGCTAACCGGTCCAAAGCGACCGGCGCGGGATGCCGGTCGACGACAACACAGTAGACAAGCGAGCCTGCTGCCTGAACGACAGAGGGGTTACTCGCGTTCATAGGGGTTATTCGTGCGCGATACGGGGCACGCCTCAAGGACGCGATGACAAGCAATGAGGGGCCACCGCAAAAACCTGGCGGATCGCAACCGCAGCGCCTCCCGCAATGGTGGTTCGCCCTCATCGTGCTGCTTGTGGCCTGGAACGTCGTTGCGTTCTTTGCGCAGCCGCGCGGCGGAGCGGTTGCCATTCCGTACACGACGTTCCTGACGCAAGTACGGTCCGGCAACGTCTCACGGGTCGACATCGCGGCCGATCGCATTAGCGGAACCTTCGCAAGGCCGTACACTCCCGCTCCGCAGTCGTCGCCCGGCGCGCAGCAGTCACCGCCGCCGGCGAGCCGTTACACGACGTTTCAGACGACGTTCCCTCAAGCAATCGGCGACGCGGGACTCATGCCGCTGCTCGAGGCGCGGAACGTCATCGTCAACGTGTCGCCCAGCGGACCGTCGTGGCTGAGCGTTTTGCTCGGCTGGCTTCCCGTCTTGCTGCTCTTCGGATTTTTCAGCTGGATGCTGCAGCGGGCCGTCCAAGGTCCGGCGTCCGCCCTGAAGTTCGGCCGTGCGAAGCCCGAGCGCTACACGAGCAATCAACCGAAAGTGACGTTCGAAGACGTCGCCGGCGTCGATGAAGCGAAAGCCGAGTTGCAAGAGGAAGTCGATTTCCTCAAGCACCCAGAGCGGTATCGTGAACTCGGCGCGCGGATCCCGAAAGGCGTGCTGCTGGTCGGGCCGCCGGGAACGGGGAAGACGCTGCTGGCGCGGGCGGTCGCCGGTGAAGCCGGCGTGTCGTTTTTCAGCCTCAACGCCTCCGAGTTCGTCGAGATGTTCGTCGGGGTCGGCGCGAGCCGCGTGCGCGATCTCTTCAGTCAAGCGAAGGAAGCGGCGCCGGCGATCGTGTTCATCGACGAGATCGACGCCGTGGGGCGGCGCCGCGGAGCCGGCGTCGGCGCCGTGAACGACGAGCGCGAGCAGACGCTCAACCAGCTCTTGGGCGAACTCGACGGTTTCGATCCGCGGCTCAACATCATCGTCATAGCAGCGACGAATCGACCGGACGTCCTCGATCCGGCGTTACTGCGCCCGGGACGATTCGACCGGCAGGTGACGATCGAGGTTCCCGATCGCAACGGACGCGAAGCGATATTGCGCATTCACATGCGCAAGTTGCAGCTTTCGAACGACGTCGACGTCACACTGCTCGCTGCGGCGACGATCGGCATGAGTGGTGCCGATCTTGAAAACCTGTGCAACGAAGCCGCGCTCGGCGCGGCGCGCCGCAACCGCTCCAGCGTGACCATGGCCGACTTCGAAGAGGCGCTGGACAGAGTGCGGTTGGGCGCGATGCATCCGCAGCTCGTCGATCCCGGCGACCGCCGCATCGTGGCCTATCATGAATCGGGACATACCGTCGTCGCTTGGCTCACGCCCGGCGCAGATCCCGTGCAGAAAGTCACGATCGTTCCACACGGTCAGGCACTCGGGTTGACCGAGCAATTGCCCGCGCAAGAGCGGCGCAACCTGAGCGAGACCTACTTGAAGTCCCGGCTCACGGTGATGCTCGGCGGACGGACCGCCGAAGAGCTGGTCTTCAGCGAGGTGACGACCGGCGCCGAAAACGATCTCGTCCAGGCGACGAATCTTGCGCGTCAGATGGTCACGACGTGGGGAATGGGGAGCCTCGGTCTCTTGGCGTTCAAGTCGGACGAACAACAGCCGTTTTTGGGTTACGAGCTCGCACAAAACCGCGAATACAGCGAAGCGACGGCGGCCCGCATCGACCAGGACGTGCAACGTCTGCTCGACGAGGCGCATGCGGAAGCACGACGGTGTCTGAGCGGTGCTCGTGCACGGCTCGATCAACTGGTCGAGCTGCTCCTCAAGGACGAGACGGTGAACTCCACGCAGCTGATGCAGATCCTCGGATCACGCCGGGCGGCGAACGCCCCGGTCGACGACGACAAGTAGACTGCAGCGCCGAACGGGAAGACGGAGCACCGTGGATCTCACGGGGCTCCGTCTCGCCATCCTCGGCTCGATCTCGTGGCCGACACCGCCGCCCGGCTACGGCCCCTGGGAGCAAATCGCGTACGGTATCGCCAGCGGCATGGCCGCGCGCGGACTCGACGTCACGCTCTTCGCGACCGGCAACTCCGAGAGTCCGGGGAAGCTCGCCTCCGTCATCCCGGTCGGATTGAACGAGGATCCCGCGCTCAACGGCGACGTCTGCATCGAGCTGCACGTCGCGTCGTGCTTCGCCCGCGCGTCGGAATTCGACCTCATCCACAACAACTTCGACTGGAAACCGCTGCTCTACGCGCTGGCCACGCCGTCACCGCCGGTGCTGACGACCGTGCACGGGTTCTCGTCACCGCCGATCTTGGGTGCCTACTACGCCGGCGCCTCGCGCTCGTTCTACTGTTCGATCAGCGACGCCGATCGCGACCCCGGGCTGTCGTATCTCGCGACGACCTACAACGGCATCGATCCGAACGCGTGGACGTATCGCGATCGGCCCGGTGACTATCTGCTCTTCCTCGCGCGCTTCCACCCGGAGAAGGGCGCGCACCTCGCGATCGCGGCGGCGAAACGTGCCGGTGTGCGCATGAAGATCGCCGGCATCCCGCAGGACGAGGCGTACTTTCAAGAGCAGATCGCGCCGCACATCGACGGCGACGCGGTGCAGTTCCTCGGCCACGTGCAGGGCGCGGCGCGCGACGAACTCGTCGGCGGTGCGCTCGCGCTCGTCCATCTGACGACGCGGCCCGAACGATTCGGCCTCACGCTGATCGAAGCGATGGCGTGCGGAACGCCGGTCCTCGGCGCGCGGATGGGTTCGATCCCCGAGATCGTCGTCGACGGCGTGACGGGCTATCTGTGCGACGGCGTCGAGGACGCCGCGGCGAAGGTTCCGCTGCTGGCCGGACTCTCGCGCGCCGCCTGCCGCGCGCACGTCGAGGCGACGTTCTCGGTCGATCGCATGGTCGACCGGTATCTCGCCGCGTACGCCGACGCGTTGACGCAGCGCGTGCCGCCGCCGCCGACCGACGACCAGCTCCGTTGGCGCGACCACGACTGGTGGGACCGACCGATGGCCTTCACCGACATCCCGCCCAAACCGGCGCACGCGATCGGCTTCGCACTGCGATAAGGGGACAGGCGGGCGCTTCAGCGGAACCCCGCCCGGCCGCGTGCCGATGCCGTAGGACGCGCCGCGATCAGCCGGCCGGTGCCGATCCGTCGATGAAGGGGCGCAGTGCGCCGACGAACTTGTCAGTATTGTGAATGCTGCGCAGCACGACGACGATCGCCGCTGCCGGGAAACCGGATTCAAGCGTGATCGTGTATCCCGAGAACACGTCACGGGTGTCGTCGGCACCCCAGTACAGGAAATTCTGGTCGTCGAAAAACAGCAGCTGGCGCATCAACCCGTTCACGTCTTTCGCTTTGTCGAGGTTGATATATCCCCCGCGATAGCGCGGATAGATCCGAAAGCCGATCGTGTTGTTCTTCGTCACCGAGACGATGATTTCGAGGTTCTGGGAGTTTGCGAGTCCCGTCATGGAGGCGGCGAAGTTGAACGGATTCTTCGTGCTCTGCGTGAAGGTGAGATTGACGTCGGCTCGCCGTCCCGCGATTTCGAGCGTCTGCCGCAAGCGCTCCCGCGTCGCTTCGCGCGCGTCCGCCTGCGCGACCGCCGGGGCAGCTCCGGCGAAGAACAGCACGAGCAGCAGCGCCGACGACACGGCGGCGGCGTACGAAGGGCGAGCGGACATGGCGGTCCTCCCGAGGGCGTGCGTAGCATACTGCAGCGGGCGATTGGCGCAACCCTGCCCTCACCGCACGGCCGCTGCGCGGTCGTCGATCCAGTGCAGGAGGCTGCGTCCGCGTTCGGCTTTTTCGAGCGCGTCGTCGACGGTCTCGCCGAGCACCGTGAAGTGGGCCATCTTGCGGCGCAGCGCCGCGTGCGCCTTGCCGTAGACGTGCAGTTTGAGCAGCGGCTCGCGCAGCAGGTCCTCGATCCCGGCGAGGGTGTCGCCGGCTCCCGCGCCGAGCACATTGACCATCACCGCGGGCAAGAATTGGCGCGGCTCGACCAGCGGCAGCCCGCAGATCGCGCGGACGTGCGCCTCGTACTGCGAGATCGACGTCGCATCGAGCGAGTAGTGCCCGCTGTTGTGGACGCGTGGCGCGATCTCGTTCACCAGCAATTCGTCGCCGGTCTGGAAGAACTCGACGCAGAACGTACCGATGATCTCCAAGCGCTCCGCGATCGTCGTCGCGTACCGCCGCGCGCGCTCCGCGACGGCGGGTGGGATGCGGCCGGGCACGATCGTCGTCGCGAGCACGCCGTGATCGTGCTCGTTCTCCGAGGTCGGAAACGCCACGATCTCGCCCTGCGCGTTGCGCGCCGCGATGATCGAAAGTTCGCGATCGAACGCGATCAGCCGCTCCCAGATCAGCGCGCGACCGCGCGCCTCGGTCCAAGCGCGCTCGGCGTCGTCGCTCGAACGCACGACCCACTGTCCCTTGCCGTCGTAGCCGCCCATCGTCGTCTTCAGGACGCCGGGATAACCGATGACGCGTTCCGCCGCATCGAGTTCGGCGCGCGAACGAACGGGCAGGAAGTCGGCCGTCGGGATCCCGCACTCGCGCACGAACGTCTTCTCGAGGATGCGCTCCTGGGTGATGCGCAGCGCCGCCGCCCCGGGGTGGACGATGCGGCGATCGGCTTCGAGCGCGAGCACCGATTCGAGCGGGATGTTCTCGAACTCGTACGTCACGACGTCGCAGCGCGCGCCGAGCTCGCCGATCGCGCGCAGATCGTCGTACGCCGCGACGATCTGCTCGTCGGCGATCTGCCCCGTCGGCGAATCCGGAAACGGCTCGAGCGTCACGACCCGGTAGCCCATCCGCTTCGCCTCGAGCGTGAGCATCCGTCCGAGCTGCCCGCCGCCGAGGATCCCGATCGTGTGGATCACAGCTCGATCGCCTCGACCTCGGCGGCGATGCGTGCGACGCGCTCGGCAAGCTTGTGCGCAAGCGCCTCGTCGTGCAGCGCGAGGATGCGAGCCGCGTAGAGCGCCGCGTTCGCCGCTCCGCCGATCGCCATCGCTGCGACCGGAACGCCGGCCGGCATCTGCGCGATCGACAGCAGCGAATCGAGTCCTTTGAGCGCCTTCGATTCGACCGGGACGCCGATCACCGGCAGGTTGGTCTTGGTCGCGACCATCCCGGGAAGATGCGCCGCACCGCCCGCGCCGGCGATGATGACTTCGATTCCGCGCCCCTGCGCCTCGCCGGCGTACGCGAACATGAGGTCGGGCGTGCGGTGCGCCGAGACGACGCGCAGCTCGAACGCCACACCCAGCTCGCCGAGCATCGTCGCGGCCGGGCGCATCGTTTCCAAATCGGACGTCGAGCCCATGATGATCCCGACGCGAGGCTGTACGCTCATTGGCCCCAGGGTTCGGGCCGTCCCGGGAGGCGCCCTCGCAAGCGGGGTATCTCTCAGATAATGCGCTTCTCGCTCGGGATCAACTACTGGCCGCGGCGCAGCGCGATGGCGATGTGGCAGCGGTTCGACGCGGGCGAGGTTCGGGAGGACTTCGCGCGCATCGCCGGGCTCGGGCTGGACGCCGTGCGGTTCTTCCTGCGCTGGGCCGACTTTCAACCGGCGCCCGACGCGCTCGATCCGCTGATGCTCGAGCGGCTCGAAACGGTCGCCGATCTCGCGGCCGAGATCGGTCTGCGCATCATGCCGACGCTCTTCTGCGGGCACATGAGCGGGGTGAACTGGCTGCCGTCGTGGTCGCTCGACCCGGCGACGCCGCACGGCCGCTTTCGCACGATCACTGAACGCGGAGAGTCGCCGCACGGCATCGGCGATTTCTACACCGGTCCGCTGCTCGACGCGCAACTGCTCTTCGCGCACGCCGCCGGCGAGCGGCTGCGCGCACATCCGGCCGTGCTCGCGTGGGATCTGGGCAACGAGTTCAGCAACATGCGCGCTCCGGCGAACGACATCGACGCCGCGGAGTGGAGTGGCCGGCTGACCGCCGCGCTGGAGCAGAGCTCGGCCTCGCCGGTCACCGCCGGAACGCACGGGGAAGATCTCACCCAGGATCGCAACATCCGTTTCGCTTCGCTGTGTGCGCCCTACGCGTTTGCGACGATGCACGGCTATCCGGTCTACAGCTGGTTCGCCCGCAACCGGCTCGATCCCGAAGTCGTGCCGTTTCTCGCCGCGCTCACGGCGGCGTTCTCGCACAAACCGGTGCTCTTCAGCGAGTTCGGCAATCCGGCGTGCCCGCCGGGGAAGCTCTCGCCCTTCGACCGCGTCGCGCTGCCGGACGAACCGCCGCAGCCGATGATCTCGCCCGACGATCCGGTTCTCGCGTCGTATGCGTGCCTCGACGAGACCGAGATGGCGGCGTATGCTACGGCCGTGCTCGACCGGCTGCACGCCGACGGACGCCTGGGGGGCTATTGGTGGTGCTGGGCCGACTACGCCGAGGAGTTGCGTGAAGAGCCGCCGTTCGATCGCGCGGTGCACGAACGCTCCTTCGGCATCGTGCGCAGCGACGGCAGCGAGAAGCCGGTCGCCGCGGCGCTGGCCGGGTTCGCGCACGAGCGCCGCAGCGTGCTGGCCGCGCACGAGATGCCGACGATCGCGGACGCCTACTACTTCCGCACGCTGCCGGCCAGCACGAAGACCCTCTACGACGCGTTTTTGGCCTACGTCGAGGAACGCCGAACCGAGGCGCTGTAAGCGACCAGTGTGCGAGAAAATACACTGAAACGCCGCCTCCTCGAAGGCGAGACCGTCCTGGGTTCGTGGTTGACCATCCCCGATGCGCTCTCCGCCGAAGCGATGGCTGCGATCGGCTGGGATTGGCTGCTGATCGACATGGAACATTCGCCGGCCGCGCTGCACGAGGCCGCCGCGATGCTCACCGCGCTGCGGACGACCGACGTGACGCCGATCGTGCGGCCGGCCTGGAACGAGTCCTCGCACATCCAGCGCGTCCTCGACCTGGGCGCCTTCGGGATCGTGGTGCCGGTCGTCAACACTGCCGACGACGCGCGCCGCGTCGTGAACGACGCGCGCTTCCCGCCGCTGGGCGAGCGCAGCCGCGGCGGCGTACGGGCCAACCTCGCCTGGCGCACCGACCCGATGACGTATTTCGAGCGCTCGAACAACGAGATTCTGGTGCTCCCGCAGTGCGAAACCGCACTCGCCGTCACCAACATCGACGCGATCCTCGCGGTCGAGGGAATCGACGGCGTCTTCGTCGGGCCGAACGATCTCGCGGCCTCGATGGGAAAGCACTGGCCGAACGCCTGGCTGCGCGACGACGACTACATGGCGCTGATCCGGCGCATCACCGCCGCGACGCAGCGCGCGAACAAGGTCGCCGGCATCCTGGCCCGCGATGCAGGGATGGCGAAAGAGATGGCCGACCTCGGCTACCGCTTCATCGGCGTCGGCGGCGACGTGAACTTCATGACGGCCGGTGCGAAGAAAAACCTCGACGAGGCGCGCGCCGCGATCGGCCCGTGAGCGTCATCATCGTCACCGGCGCGTCGAGCGGAATCGGCCGAGAGCTCGCGTTGCGCGCCGCGCGCGCCGGGTACGACGTGGTCGGGATCGGCCGCAATCGCATCGCGCTCGACGCGCTCGCCGAGCGAGTGCGCGGCGAGGGCGGCTCGATCGTCGTTGAAGCGATCGACGTCGCGCTGCCGGCGAACGCGCCCGCGATCGTCGCGCTGGCGGCGCGCACGTTCGGGCGGATCGACGTCTTGGTGAACAACGCCGGCCACGTAGCCGTCGGACCGCTCGCGGAGCAGAGCGACGCTGCGCTGCAGGATCAATTCGGCACGCACGTCATCGGCCCGGTCGCGCTGGTGCGCGAAGCGCTGCCGCGGCTGCGCCTCGCCGACGGTCACGTATTCATGGTCGGCAGCGGTGTGGCGCGCGTTCCCGTGCACGGATTAGGAGCATACGCGCCTTCGAAGGCCGCGACGCGCTCGGCCGCCGCCGTCCTGCGGCGCGAACTGAGGCCCGACGGGATCGCCGTGACGTACGTCGACCCCGGCGTCGTCGACACGGCGTTCATGACGCGCGCCGGGATGCGGGGCGCGCCGGCGTCGATGCTCGCATCGCCGGAGGTCGTCGCCCGCAAGATCCTCTTGGCGATCGCGACGCGGCCGCGCGTGCTCAACGCCGTTCCGTGGCAAACCGCGTTTGTCGCGATCGGCGAACTCTTCCCGCGCATCACCGACGCGATCCTCGAACGCAACCCTTCGCTGGTGGGGATTCAGCCGCCCAGCGAGCCTGCGCTAGTCGAGCAGCCGAATACGGTGATCGCGCCCGCCGAGGCGACGCCGCCTGCGCCGGAAGTGCCCGCGCCCGGCATTGAGCCGACGTTCGAGGACGCGCTCGAACCGGTGCGCCGGCGCATGGAACGCGTGAAGCTCAGCGAATCGTTCGTGCGCAGTCTGCTGGAGCGCGAAGCGGTGCTCGATCCGGCCGAGGTCGCGCTGCGTTGGGCCGGAATGCCGAACAAGAACGAGCGCGCGGCGACCGCCGAAGTGCTCGACGCGCTCGCTGACGCGGGCTTTCTCGCCCACGACGGCGAGCGCTATCGCGTGGTGCGCGCGGCGCCGTGAGCGGCGCCGGCGTGCCGGCGACGATGCAGGCTGCGGTGCTCGACCGCGGCACGCAGCGCTTCGAGGTCGTCGAGCGCGCGGTGCCGGTGCAGCAACGCGGCGAGCTGCTGCTGCGCGTGCGCGCGTGCGGCGTCTGCCGGACCGATCTGCACATCGTCGACGGCGATTTGCCGCCGCACCGCGATCCCCTCATCCCCGGGCATCAGATCGTCGGCGACGTCGTCGGCGGCGCGACGACGGATCGGCCGCTCGGGATGCGGGTCGGCGTTTCCTGGATCGCGTCGACCGACGGCACGTGTCCGTTCTGCCGGCGCGGCAGTGAGAATTTGTGCGACACGCTGCGCTTCACCGGCTACGACGTCGACGGCGGCTACGCACAGTACGCGGTCGCGCGCGCCGATTTCACGTACGCGCTCGACGACCGGCTCGACGACGTTCACGCCGCGCCGCTGCTGTGCGCCGGGATCATCGGCTTTCGCTCGCTGCGGGTCGCCGGCATCGAACGCGGCGAACGAGTCGGCCTCTACGGGTTCGGCGCGTCGGCGCATCTGATGGTGGCCGTACTGCGCGCGTGGAACTGCACGGTCTTCGTCGCAACGCGCGGGGAGCGGCATCGCAAATTCGCGGAATCGCTCGGCGTCGACTGGGTCGGTAATGCCACCGATGTCCCTCCGCAGGCGCTCGATCGCGCGGTGACCTTCGCCCCCTCCGGCGACGTCGTCATCGCCGCCCTTTCCTCGCTACGCAAGGGCGGCGTCGTGGCGATCAACGCGATCCACCTCGATCGTATCCCGCGATTCGACTACGACCGACTCCTGTGGGGAGAGCGTCAACTCCGCTCGGTCGCCAACATGACCCGTACCGACGCGCGCGATTTCCTAGCCCTCGCGGCGCAGATCGACCTGCAGCCCCACGCGCGGGCGTTTTCGCTGGAACGCGCCGCCGACGCGCTCGCCGCCATCCGCCGCGACGAGGTCGACGGCGCCGCGGTCGTCGTCCCGTATTAGCGAATGTCTCGGCGAACGGGCGGAGCGAAGCGGGAACCCAGGCGTCCCCTGGCCGAACCTCACATGGTATGATCGGCCGCTTCAAGTCGACCGCCGACCTCCGGTCCGCGGCGCGCGACGCCAGCGAACGTCTCCAGGAACAGCTCGAGCGCGAGCTGCGCGAAAGAAACCTGCCGATCCCGTTCATCCGCCGCGGCAGGCTCTACAAGCGCACGACGGACGGGATTGTCGCCGTCTCGTAAACCACGCCTCGTCGTTGTCGGCGGAACGAACGGTGCCGGGAAGACAACGCTCGTCGACCTCATGCCCGAGCTGACCGTCGGCGAACGCGTTGACCCGGATGCGATCGCGCGCAGGGTTGATGCGGCCGATCCCGCGCACGCATCGCTCGCTTCCGGCCGCGAAGCACTCGCCCGCATTGCCCGCGCTCTCGAAGCCGCACGGGATCTGACCGTGGAAACGACGCTTTCGGGACGTCAGCCGCTGGATCTCATGCAGCGTGCACGCGATCGCGGCTATCACGTGAGCCTCATTTTTGTCGGAACTGCTGATCCGAAGCTCAATATCGAGCGAGTGCGGCGGCGGATATCCGCGGGCGGCCACGCCATTGCCGACGACGACGTGCGGCGGCGGTTTGATCGCAGTCTGGCGAACCTGCCTCGCGCGACCGCGTTGGCCGATGCGGTCGCCGTTTTCGATAACTCGGGCGAGCCAAGACAGCTCCGCGTCGTGTACGATCGCGATGAGGGTCGGGAGCACCTCGTCGCCGACGCCCCGCGGTGGCTGACCGCGCAGGGGACTCTGCCGCGGCCGGAGCTCCCGACGCGTCCCTGAACCTGTCGAGGGGCGCTACGAGACGCGCTACCAGTACACCGTGTCCTTCGCCTTGGTGTCCTTGTATTTTCCGAACACGTCGGGATTGCCGCGGAACTGGTTCTGCAGGTCGTCGATGCGCGCTTGGTCGAGCGGGTGGTCGCGCAGCCAGCTGTTCTGGCCGGGTCCGTACGACTCGGTCATGATCTGGAAGAACCAGATCATGCCCCACGGATTGTATTGATTGGTAGCCGCCATGATGCGCGCGCCTTCTTCGTCGGCTTGCGCTTCGATGTGGCGCGATTGAGCCGCGTCGCTGCCCGCGACCGCGTACTGCGAACCGTAGTCGATTGCGGCGCCGGCGAGCGGGCCGAGCACGACCTGCGCCAGGATCGAGCCGACCTGCGCGACCGTGCTCTTCTTCTGCAGGGCCGCCATGTGCTGCGCGACATGGTGCAGCACCATGTGTCCCGTCTCGTGCGCCAGAACGCCGGCCAGCTCGTCGCGGTTCTTGGCGAGGCGCAGCAGCGGCTCGTTGACGTAGATGTTGCCGCCCGGCACCGAAAAGGCGTTGGCGGAGTCGCCGCGCACGATGTAGTACCGGATCGGGTACGGATAGCGCGTGCGCACCGTCTCGGAAATGACCGAGCCGACCTCGTTCAAGTGCTCGTAGAAGGACGAGTCGAAGAGGAGATCGCCGTCGTCGCGAAGCTGTCCGAAGACCTCGCGGCCGACGGACGGTTCATCGATCGCAGCCATGGCCGGCGTCATCCGGGTCAGCTCGGTCAGGCCTACCGTCGCGATGAGACTACGAATGAACGCGGTACGTTGCACGGTCGACCCCCTTTCGGAAAGGACGCGGTTGAACTCCAAACGATTCTCGGTCCTGGTCGGTTGCGTGAGTTTGGCGCTCTTCCTTTCGGCGGCTTCGCGGGAAGCACGCGCCGCCGCATCGCGCATCGCGCCTCCGCTCGGCGCCCTCGCCGGGCTGCACCAGGATGGGCCCGCCAACCCCGCGGCGCTGCTCCGAATCGCGATCGAGCTCCAGCCGCGCGGCGACCTCGACGGCCTCGCGGCGCGTATGAGCGACCCGATGAATCCGGCCCACCGCATGAGCCTCTCCCGGGACCAATTCGTCGAGCGGTTCGGCCGCGTCGCCGATCTGCGCGCGCTCAACGTGTGGCTGAAGGCGCAGGCCGTCAGCAACGCCGGGACCGCCGGCGCGCTCATCGGCGGCGGCGTGTTCCGGGTCGATCAGGCCGAGCACATCTTCCGGACGCACTGGCAGAAGTGGACCGACGGCACGCGCACGGTCCTCGCGCCGGACGGGCCGCTCACGCTGCCGATCGGCGGCGTCCGCGCGATCAGCGGCGCGGTCGTCGCGACGACGCCGCGTCTCGCCGACACGCGTCCCTCGTTCACGTACTTTCGCGGCGACTGGTACGAGCCGGCACGCTTCCGCTCGATGACCGACGCGATCCCCGACGGCGGTGGCAGTCAGCGGGTGGTGGTGGTCGAGGACGCCTCCGACCGCTTCGATCTCAACGACATCAAACGGTTCTTGGCGCCGGCCGACGCGCCGCCGCCCGGCGCCAGCGCCGCGCGGGTCACCGAACGCAGCTTCGCCTTCAAGTCCGCTTCGAGCGATTGCGGACGCGACGATCGCGGCCAGGAACCGGCCCTCGACGTCGACGCCGTGCTGACGATGGCGCCGCTCGCTGAGACGATCGTGCAGTACGACGACGTCTGTTCGCCCGGCAATGACGGCACGCTCGCGCTCGCCCGCGCGCTCGACCTCGATCCGACGGTGGTCGTCTTCCCGTTCACCGTCGGTCCGGCCGACGGCCCGATCGCCGCGCGTTACGGCCCGACCCCGCTGCCGCAGCTGGAAGCGATCGTGCGCGGAATTCCGCTGGTCGTGCCGGCCGGCGACGACGGCGCGTACGGCTTCCGCGAAGCGGGGATCGAACGCCCGCGCGTCGCGTGGCCGTGCGTCTCGCCGTACGTGATTTGCGCCGGCGGCACGCAGCTCGGCGACCGCGACGGCGTGGCCGACGAGGGTCCGTGGAACGACAACGTCCACGCGAGCGGCGGCGGCCTCTCCACCGAGCCGCGTCCGACGTGGCAAGACGCGCCGAGCGACTTCATCTTCTCGACCCAGTACGTGCACAACCGGATGGTCCCCGACGTCTCGGCCGACGCATCGGGGCACCTGCGGGTGTATTGGCACGGCTATGGCTTGGGCGGCGTCGGCGGCACGAGCGAGAGCGCGGCGCTGGTCGGCGCGGAGCTGGCCGCGATCAACAGTTTGATCGGACCGCAGCGCCGGCTGCTGACCGCCGGCGATCTGTACGCGCTCGCCAAAGCGTCGCCGTCGGCGTTCCGCGACATCTCGCGCGAAAACGACCGCGGCTGGAAAGACAACAACCTGCGTCCGCGCCGGGCGCCGATACCGAAAAATTTCCGCGGCGTGATACCCACCCCGCCGCCGCTCGTCCGCGGCTGCACCGACCAGCAGCCCGACGGCTGCAGCGTGCGGCCCGGCTACAATGCCGTCACCGGCATCGGCTCGCTCAAGGAGAAATCCGCCGTGGACGCACTCCGATGAACGACCGCGTGACGCTGCTCGACGTGACGACGCGCGACGGTCTGCAAGACGAGCCGGTGATCGTCTCCACCGCGAACAAAGCGCGCATCGTCGACGCGCTGGCGGCCGCGGGGATCACCGAGGTCGAAGCGACGTCGTTCGTGCATCCGAAATGGGTGCCGCAGCTGGCCGACGCCGACGCGCTGATCGGTCTGCTGCCGAAATCCGTGCGCTACTCGACGCTCATCATGAACGAACGCGGCTTCGATCGCGCGCTGGCCGCGTTCGACGGCGCGGGGTTCCCGCGCGGCAGCTACGAGCTGGTCTTCGTCGCGTCGGCCAGCCCGCGCCACAACCGCTCGAACAACAACCGTTCGATCCCCGAGACGCTGGGCTACTTCGCCGGTATCGCGGAACGTGCGCGGAGCGAAGGCGTGACGCTGCGCGCGGGCTTGGCGTGCACGTTCGCCTCACCCTGGATCGACGAGACGATCGGGCTCGACACCGTGCGCACGATGGTCGAGCAGTTCTCGACCGGCGGCTGCGGCGTCATCACCCTCGCCGACACGATCGGCAAGGCGGACCCCGATGTCGTGAGCGCGACGATCGCCGCCGTGCAAGGGGTCACCGGCGCCGAACTCTCGCTGCACTTCCACGACCTGCGCGGCAGCGCGCTGCACAACGTCGAGGCCGGCCTTGCCCGCGGCGTGCGCCGCTACGAAGGGGTCCTGGGCGGCATCGGCGGCTGCCCGTTCGCCCCCGAAGCGCCCGGAAACCTCGACCTCGAAGCGCTCGTGCGCTTCGTCGAATCCCGCGGCTTCACCACCGGCACCAACCCCGAACGCCTCGCCGCCGCCAGAACCATCCTCCACGAAGCGATCGCCGCCGGCGAACCGCTAACCGCATTGTCACCCTGACCTTGTCGAAGGGCGAGTGCTATCGCACCACACGAGTGCGCAGTGCTTTCACGCCCAACGATGCGAAGAACAGCAGCGTTGCCAACAGCACGATCGTCGCGCCGCTGGACGCCTGCAGCTGATACGACGCGTACAAACCGCCGACGGCGGAGAAGATCCCGAACCCCGCCGAGAGCAGCATCATCGGAATGAACCGCTTCGTGAGTTGCGCCGCAGCCGCCGCGGGCGTGACGAGCAGCGCCGCGACCAGCACGATTCCGACCAACTGCAGCGACACGATGATCGTCAGCGCGAGCACGACGAGCAGCGCGTCGTCGACGAACCGTTCTTGGATTCCGGCCGCCTGCGCCACGACCCGATCGAACGACGTGTACAGCAGCGGCCGCCAGAGCGCCCCGACCACCACCGCGACGATCACGCCGAGCCCGACGACCAGCGCCAGATCGTTCGGCGAGACGCCCAGAATGTTGCCGAACAGGAAACTCTGCAAGTCGAGCGTCGCGCGGGTCGAGCGCGACATCAAGAAGATGCCCAGCGCGAACGCGCCGGTGAACAACACGCCGATCGCCGTGTCGAGCGAGACGTTCGCCCGCCGGTGCACGAAGCCGATCCCGAGCGCCGTCACGATCGTCGCGATCGCCGCGCCGATCCAAAAACTGCCGCCGCGCAGATACGCGATGACGATCCCGGCGAACGACGCGTGCGCGAGCCCGTCGCCGATGAACGACAGTTTCCGCAGCACGACGTACGTCCCAAGCGTCGAACACAATCCCCCAACCACCAGCGCCGCGAGGAACGCCCGCTGCATGAAGTCGAGCTCGAACGGCGCGAGCAGCACCTGAATCATCGCTTGTGTCCGTGCGTGTGCGTGTGCTCGCGAATGCCGGCGTACGCGCCCGACTCGAGGACGTTCTCCGGCCGGCCGTCGGCGAGGACGCGCCGGTCAACGACCAGCAGCCGGTCGAACCACTCGGGCGCACGGTCGAGATCGTGCGTCGTCATCAGCACCGGCAGCCCGTCGGCGACGAGTCCGCGCACGAGGTGGAGCAGCGCGTCTTCGGTCGCGGCGTCGACGCCGGTCGTCGGCTCGTCGAGGAGCAGCAGCAGCGGCTCCTGCGCGATCGCGCGCGCGACGAAGACGCGTTGCTGCTGACCGCCGGAAAGTTCGCTGATGTGCCGATCGGCGAGCGTCCCCAGGTCGAGCGCGTCGATCGCCCGGGCGACCGCGCGCCGGTCGTGCGCCGAGAAGCGCCGGAACGGGCCGGTTCGCGGATACCGTCCCATGTTGACGACGTCGCGCACGCTGACCGGAAACGTCCAATCGACGTCTTCGATTTGCGGAACGTAGCCGATCGTCCCCGGCGGCAACTTTTGCGGCGCGACCCCTTGCACGCGTACGGTCCCGTCGCTCGGCTTGATCAAGCCAGCGACCGTTTTCAGGAGCGTCGACTTCCCCGACCCGTTCGGCCCGACGACGCCCATAGCCGTCCCGCGCGGCAAATCGAAATCCACCCCGTCGAGCGCAATCACCCGATCGTACCGCACGTGCAGATTGCGCACCTCGACCGCATTCTCGTTCACTTGAGCGCCATCACGATCGCGTCGGTGTCGGTGTCGATCATGCCGATGTACGTGCTGACTCCCGGCGCGCTGCCGAGCGAGTCGTCATAGAGGAAGGCGACGGTGAGGCCGCCGGCGCTTGCCGCGAGCGTGCGCGCGAGCTTGTCGCTGTACTCGTGTTCGGCGAAGACGGCCGGGACGTGCTCGGCGCGGGCGAGCCGCACGAGGTCGGCGACGTGCTGGGGGTTGGGTTCCGCACCGGCGACCGGCTCGATCGCGCCGACGATCTTCAGCCCGAAGCGGCGCGCGTAGTAGTCGAAGGCGTTGTGGAAGACGATCATCGTGCGGCGCGCGGGCGGGATGCGAGCGATCTTCGCGCGCGTGCGGGCGGCGAGCTCATCGAGTTGCCGGTCGTAGGCTGCCGCCGCGGTGCGATATGCATCGGCGTGCGGAGCGTCGGCGTCGGCAAGGGTATCGCGAATCTTGTCGACGTACGCGCGGGCGAACACCGGATCCATCCAGAGATGCGGGTTTCCGTCGCGCACGGGGAGGCCGTCGGTGCAGACGACGATTCGGAGGTGCGGGTTGCCCGCGTTGCGGATCGTCCCCTCGAGCCACAGTTCGAGCCCGGCGCCGTTCTCGACGAGGACGTCCGCGTCGTGCAGCGCCGCGATATCGGCCGGGGTCGGCTGGTAGTCCTCCGGGGAGACTCCGACCGGGACGAGCGAGCGGACCTCCGCGCCCCCGGTCGCGCCGCGCGCCAGCGAGGCAAGCGTCGACGTCGTCGCGACGATCCTCAGCGGCCCGGGCGCCCGCACGTTGCCCGAAGAACACGCCGAAGCGACCACCAGAGCAAGCACCGCGGCCACGGCCCGCACGAAAGACATCCGCCGTCTCTCTCGTCACGACGCTGACGCCTCCCTCTGCCCAACGTCTGGGAGCCGGGGGACGGATCGTCCAACGGGAGCGGCCGGCCCACGCTTTCGGACGAACGCTTTCCAAAAAAGCGGCTGGATGACGGAGGGGTCTTTGACAGCCGGACTCGTAGACTGATAGAATCCCGGACGGCCCGTGGGGGTGTAGCTCAGTTGGTAGAGCACTTGCTTCGCATGTAAGGGGTCAGGAGTTCGAGTCTCCTCACCTCCATAAGGTCCGGAAAGCCCGCTGGTGTTGATCCAGCGGGCCTTTTCGTTCCCCGGCGCGCAGGGACAGCGCTGACGCCCGCGCGGGGTTGACCCCAGCTTGACCCCAATCTCCGCGAAGGCACCATCGATCCGATCTGCAGCAGCACGTTGTGCCGTCGGGAGGACGTGGGCGTAGACGTCCATAGTCATTCTCGTTGTCGCGTGGCCTAAGCGCTCGGCGGCAACCTTGATGTTCCCGCCCTGAGTCAGCAGCACGCTGTTGGCAACATGCCGTAGCGTGTGGAAGGGCACGCCGAGGAGCCCGGCCGCGCGGAGCAACGGCTTGAAGGACCTCCGTATCAGGTTGCTCTTGCGGCGCGGCCCGCCGGAAGCGTCGGGGAACACCCACCCCGACACCGGACTGGACTGCGTCCGGCGTAGGTCATTGAACGCATCGACAGTGATCGCAGGAAGCTCAATGGTGCGCCGGCTCGATGACGTCTTCGGAGGCGCGGCTCGAAGGCAGCCGTCGACGTCAGTCAACGTTTGTTCGACTCGCAGGCGGCAACCCGGTAGATCGACGTTCTCCCATGTCAGCGCCAGGATTTCGCCCTGCCGCATCCCGGTAGTCAGTACGAGAGCGTACAACGCGCAGTCTCGTTGCTGTTCGCGGGCTACCTGCAGCAACCGACGCGCTTCCTCGAGCGATAGATCCGCCGCGGTGTGCGAGGCTCACGAGGTGCTGGTATATCGATGCGCATGCGTTCTTCTCGACGAGCTCAAGCCGGACAGCATATGCAAGAGCAGCGGGGTACGAACTAAACAGCGGTCGGGCTTCCCGCCGCTTGTCTCAGCTCGCGTTAGCTAGCGCCTTCACGGCCTCCGGAGGTAAGTCGCTCGACCGCCTAGTCATGCTGCTTCACTCGCGCAGCGCCGCCGCCTTTTGGCGAGCAATTTTGGCTGGACTCCAGCGCGCGGGCGCTACCCGCGGGATGCGACCCGCGGAAGTCCGCTCGTCGAGGTCATACGGTTCTTCCAGGATCCGAAGAGCGCGGCGTTCTGGTGGATGAACGTCTCCATCCGTGCGATGCGGTCGGAGTTCGACGGATGCTGCTGCACATACGGCTCGAACGTCCCGGCGTCGCCTTGCAGCTTCACCACGCTGCGGAAGTACCAGATGGAGCCGTACGGGTTATAGCCCGCCTTCGCTGCCAACTGCGCGCCGAACTGATCTGCCGCGTACTCCTGCTGCCTACTGTAGTTGAGGAACGTGTACGTGCCCGCGCTCGTCGCGACGTTGTAGGTGTTCTGCGAACCCTTCGAAGACTCGTTCACGAACGCGTGGCCGATCTTGAAGAAGAGATCCTTGCGCTGGTCCTGCGCGCGCTTGGCCATCGTGTGTCCGAGTACGAGGTGCGCCGTTTCGTGGCCAAGGACGTTCGCCAGTTCATCGACGTTGTCGGCCGAGCGCAGCAGCCCTTCGTACACGAACACGTACCCGCCGGGCGCGGAGATCGCATTGAGCTGATTGCCCCGCACCACGAAGAAGCGTTCGATGAACCACTGCCGTCCGCTCGCGCGGGCAACTCGAGCGCCGACCGACTTCAGGATTGGAAGGTACGGCGAGTCATCGACGATCAAGTCGTTCTCGACGTATTGGTCATAGAGCGCCTTGCCGACGGCGAGATCGACTTGATGATCGTCTTGCTTCGGCTTCTCGGCAATGGCGGCGGGTGGAACGAGAGTGAGGGCAAGAAGTGCGACGGCAAACGAGACAATGATGTTTCTCATACGGCGAGCACCCCGAGCGCGAGCAGCGCTGCACCCGCCTCGCGCGCAAGGCTGACGAGTTCGCGCTCTTCTTCCGCGACAAACTCCTGTGGTTCGTAGCGCAGCGGCGGCCCGGAGACGAGCACGCCGCGCAGCTTCCCGCCCAGAACGACGGGTGCTGCGATGACTGCGCCGGGAAAGACCCGGCCGACGCCGCTCTTGACCATCTTGCCCTCCGCGAGCATCGCGACGCAGTGATCGTCCGCCGCGAAGCTGGCATCGAGATTGTCGTCGCGCGGGACGACCGCCGCGAAGCAGCCCTCATCCTTCGGCTTGAAGAACGAGAACGGCAGGGTTCCGCAGTGGATCGCCGTCTTCATCATCAACTGTTCGAGCGCGTGGACCTCGGTGATCGCCGGCAAGTCCTCGATACACCGACGCAGCGCGCGGAGGCGCTTCCCGCGGTCAGGGAAGATCTTCCGCTCGACGATCTCGGAGAGGGTCCGGTCCAGCGGTTTGTAGAGCAGGGTCACCACCACGCCCAGAATGACATCGATCACGGCGTGCGGCACGACGACAATGGCATCGATCGCGTGCCGCACGACCTCATGCTCGGCTCCGAGCGCCGTCGCCGTTTCGTGCGTGAAGAAAAAGTGGAGCGTGTGCTCGATGACTTTCTGCAAGGTGTACCAGACGCCGCTGAGCAGGGTCGCGACGGCGGTGACGACGGCGCCACGGTGAAGGAGGTACTTCACGTCATAAAGCTCGCTTCGTCCGATGGCGACTAAGAGCCCGATGGGGAACGCGACCGTGGACAGTGCATCGATGAGAGCCCCGTCCTTCCCATCGAGTGCTCCGACGACGGGGAGGCTGGGAAACACCCGCGCGATAAAATCGAGCGCCGTGCCGAAGGCGAAGATCATGCAGGCGACGCTCAGCACGACGAACCTCGCGCGTGTTCGTCTCGCAACGTAAAGACCAGCGATTGCGGCGACGATCATGCCGACCCGCATCATGACATCGATGAGGAGATAGGCGTCATACCAGTCCAGTGTGCGCTGCGGACAGATGGTGAAGTCACGGCTCTGCTCGCTGTAGAGGCAACCTTGGAGGAAGGTGATCCCATGTCCCAGACCCGCGATTGCCAACGCGACACCGAGCGGCCACGCGTGGACCCTGACGAAGTTCCGAATCCTGCCGACGTCGCAGCCGGGACCGCCGAACTCGGCGGTGAACCGCGTAAGGAAGACGAGACCGACGGGGAACGCCGTATACTTCAGGATCATCATCGCGTCGCGCAGGGGAGCCCAATGCTCTCCGGGCGCGGCCCAGAACGTGTCGAACGACGTCAGGATCAAGCCCCAGATGAGCAACCACACGTACTCGTGGGCGGAGCGTCGAATGGCGAGATACGCGACGCCGATGACGCCAAGCCGTGCAGCGGCCTCAAGGAGGACGTCCGTACCCTGTGAGAGGTTAACGATGACGTCGAAGACGAGCAGCGCGAGCGAGACTTCGATCAGGACGTACGCGTAGAGCCGCCTTCGCCGCTGTCGGTGCGCGGCACAGCGTCCCGGATTCCGATCCAGGCTGGGCGCAGCGGAGACCTCGGCTTGCACGCGACGTTCCTCGCTGTCGTGCGCGCGGTGTTAGTACCTGGTGACGCGCACGGTAGTTTCCACGACGTGTAGCACGGTGTCAGGGGAGTCCATGCCACAGCCTCTGACGGTCAGTCGACCGTTCCGTATCGGTGACTGTGGCTGGCTTGGATCGGAACGCCCCGCGAGACATCCAGTGCCGTCCACGTCGAAGTGAACCATGCCGACCGCGGGTGAGTTCGCGGTCAACCCGCTTTTGGGGGCTCGCTCCTGTTCTCCACTCCCGAAACCCGCATGGGCTGCGTTCACATCCGGCGCGCCCTTCTCGCCGAAGAGCCGCTGGAAGAAGCCGCGCGGCCGCTGCGCCGGAGCGCTGTTGGCGGCAACGACCGGCGGATTGTTCGAGGGAACGCTGGGCGCGGCGGCGGTGACGGCCGAGCCGGCATAAATGATCTCCGCATTGTCGGCGCGACGATAGATCACGCGGTAGCCGCGTGCATCCGCGTGGAACTTGTTCGCGACGACGTGGAAACCTACGGGCGCCGGATTGGGAAGCGCCGCGTATGAGAGCTTCGCGAGTTTCGCGCGCTCGCACGCTGTCAAACCAAACGCGCCACGCGGACCGCTGTGACAGCCGTTCCCATGGGATTGCGCGAGCGCAGACATCGAGCCCGCTGCAACGGTCATGGCGAAAAGCGCACCGGTAACAAGTGACCGAGCGCCAGTACGTGGAATGCACATCTTGTTAAGGTCTCCAAGCGTTGACCCAGCATACCGCTGAGGCGGAGGCCTTTCAAGGGGAATGCGAGACACACGTCCTCAGTCAAAGGGCCCGCTACGAGGACCTGGACGTCCTCGTGGCCGAGCAGGAACGCGGAAATGTCCACGGCCGAACCCGACACGACCTTTGCTTATTCGGCGTCGCGCTGCATACGACCGCCGATGTGCCAGGCGCTGATCGTACGTCGCGTCTCGCGACTCCATCGCACGCTGCCTTCGAGTGCGCGTGAAGCGATGAGCCAATATACTGAGCGAGATCGTCGATCCCCCGTCGCTCCGTGAAGCTGCACGTCGACATCACGCAGCCTCGGCGGCCACCCAAAAAGCGATCACCTGTGGCGACTTCAAAACCGGCCAGAAGTCGGTCGCCACTTGAAAACCGGCCACCCACGAGGTAGCCGTCGGCTCGGGCATCCCAACGGCATATCAGCCCGCGCTGACGCCAATGAAGGCCACTAGCCGCTCGCGCGGGCGCGACGGGCTCTCCACAGCAGAGAGCCCGTCCGAAACTTCGAATGGTTGGGCGTTGCGTCTACGAGCCTTTGTACCCCGCCGGTTCCATGGGATACGGGAAGAGCGTGCGCGTCGACCCGGCTTGGCCCTCTGCATTGTATTGGGTGACGACGAGCGAGTTTGGCGCAGTTCCGTGCTCGACCCAGTTCGAGATGATGCCGAGCGGATCGTAGAACTGCGGCGAATTCGGTGCGATTGTCGTTGGAGCGCCATGATACATGCCCGGCGTCATAAAAAGGCGGACGAACGGCGCGACGTTGTGCGGTCCGCCGAAGAAGGCGACCACCGCCTTGTAAAAGTTGACGGTCGTTTTTGGCAGAACGAGTTCGTCGGCCCAGCCGGCAGTTATCAGCAGCTTACCGCCATGGGCTTTGAAGCCGCGCAGGTCGGGGTTTGCCCCGTCATAGAGTGGATACAGCTTCGCGATCTTTGAGAGGTCGGTGTCGTAGTTGAACGATCGCGGATTGTAGTCGGGACCGGGGGCGGGATCGATGATGAGGAACCGTAACGAGTTGGCACTGATGATCGGCGAGAACGGGATCGATCCGGGTGTGGTTGGGACGTAGACGCCGATCCAGGCGAGTTCCGAGCCGACCTCTTGACCCGGAAAGATCGGTTGCCCAGCGGAGGTGTGCGCGCCCCGATAGATGTTTTGCAGTGAGACGACTTGCTGCCGGCTCAGACACCATGACGAATTCGCGGAAGTGCCGCACTGGAGCGTCGCCGGCTTGAACGGACACTTTTCCGGATCGTCGATGATGCCGTCCGTCGTGCCGTCGAGCGCGTCACAAGCGGCCAGGACGGCATTGTGAATGTTGGAAACGTCCACGATGCTGAACACCGCGTTCCCACTGTTGTTGTAGAAGAACCAATCGTCCGCCCAATTCCAAGCGAGCGTGGCAAAACCCGGTGTGTTCAGAGTGGGCTGCTGCGCGACGATACCGTCGAAGTCATTCGGAAAACGCTCTGCTTCGATCGTCGCCTGTCCACCGCCACTGGATTCTCCGACGAAATATGAGTGTCTCGGATTCGCGCCGTAGTAGGCGCCGATGATGGCTTTCGCCGACAGCGTGACTTTGTGGACCGCGAGGTAGGCGTAGTTCTCCCTCGCCTTAAAATCGTGCCAGCCCCAAAGCGCGTCCGCGGCCGTGCTCGGATGGCCCATGTCGGTTGACGCGGAAGCGTAGCCTGCCGCGATGCCGCGTAAGGGTCCGCCTAGTCCAATCGCGTCGCCGACCAGCCCTCCGCAATACCCGCCGCAGCCGTCGAAGAAGAAGTTTCCATTCCAACTCGAGCCGACCGGCAATTGCAATTCCCATTTGATGGAATCGTCGGTGTATCCCACCACGTCACAGTACTGCGGGAGACTGCCTGATGCCGGCACGATCTGGGCGCTGATCCCCTGCGCCGGCGCGCCGGGAGTATCGAAGAAGTTCGTCATCGGCAGGGCCGAGCAGTTGCCGGCGACGGTCGTCGGCGGGTATGCGAAGACTTGAGCTTCGACGCGCGTCGCACTCACGATCATGAGAAACGCGAAGCACGGTGGCAACGCTCGTGAGAGATTGAACCCCTGCGCTCGTGAAAACTGAACCCCTCCAAGCAAAGGAGGGGCGACCTCTCGAATGGCTGTTCGTAGTGAATGAACGC
>CALEYW010000010.1 GCA_937927945.1 uncultured candidate division WPS-2 bacterium
GCCCGCCATGCGCATATTATACCATCGGACCGTCAAAAGTCCGACAAACTCCTAGGCCGGCGCGAACATCGAGTCGTCGTCGGAGGAGAGCACGTCGAGGACCAACTCGTAGGGACGCCGCTGACCGTACAGCGCGTCGAAGGCGGGGCGTAGCTCGGGCGTGACCTCCGCGACGGTGAGAGCCTCGACCTTCGCCGTCCAGCGCGCGCGCCGGCCGGGACTCGCGTTCGCGCAGAATCGGGCGGCGACTTCCGCTTCGTCGCGCGCCGCCCCGACGACCGCGACGAAGTCGTCCTCCGAGATCCCGAGCATCGCCAGCATGGATCCGCTCAACCCGGGCCCGATGAAGTAGGCGCCCGGATGGCCGCCCGGCAGCAGGGCGCGTGCCTTGTCGATCGTGCGCGGCAGCATGACAACGCCCTCGAGGGCGGCGTGCGGCGCGCGGGGCGGGTGTTCGCGAAGGTCGAGCGGTTCCATACCGCCGAGTCTACGCCGCGGCTTCCTCCAAGCCCACCTCGGCGGTCGCATCGAGTGCGGCGGCGAGGTCGGCGATGAGGTCCTCGGCGTCCTCGAGACCGATCGAGAGACGCAGCAGGTCCGGCGTAATGCCGAGTTCGGCCTTCATCTCGGCGGGGACCGTCTTGTGCGTCATCTCGGCCGGACTGCAGATCAGCGATTCGGGACCGCCGAGCGAGACCGCGAGGTTGAACAGCCGCGTCGAGCGCAGCAGTTCGAGCGCGCGCGTGCCGCCGCCGCGCACGCGGAACGAGACGATCCCGCCGAAACCGCGCTGCTGGCGCTGCGCCAACTCGTGGTCGGGGTGCGATTCGAGCCCGGGAAAGAACACTGCCGCGACGTCGTCGCGGGTCTCGAGCCAGCGCGCGACCGCGAACGCGCTCTCTTCATGCTGTTTCATCCGCAGCGCGAGCGTCTTCGCGCCGCGCAGCGTGAGGTACGCATCCTGCGGTCCGGGGATTGTGCCGACCGCGTTCTGGTGGTACGCGATGCGCTCGAACAGCGCGGGATCGTTGCAGATCACGATGCCGCCGACGACGTCGCTGTGACCGTTGATGTACTTGGTGGTGGAGTGCACGACGACGTCCGCGCCGAGCTCGAGCGGCCGCTGGAAATACGGCGAGAGAAACGTGTTGTCGACCGCGAGGATCCGGTCGGGCCCTTTCAACGAGGCGAGCGCGCGCAGATCGGCGACGCGCAAGAGCGGGTTGGTCGGCGTCTCGATCCAGAGCAGCTTCGTGTTCGGGCGCAGCGCCGCGCGCACCGCGTCGAGATCGGTCGTATCGGCGAACGTCGTCTCGATCCCGTAGCGGGAGAGCTCATCGACGAAGAGGCGATAGGTACCGCCGTAACAGTCGCTCGTCGCGACCAGATGGTCGCCGGCCCGTAGCAGCGAGCACGCGCCGAAGATCGCCGCCATCCCCGAGCCGAACGCGGCACCGAACGCGCCGCCTTCGAGTTCGGCGAGCTGGCGTTCCAGGGCCAATCGGGTGGGGTTGCCGGTCCGCGAGTAGTCGAAGCCCTTGTCGACGCCGACCGCCGCTTGGGTGAACGTCGCGGTCTGGTAGATCGGCACGACGGTCGAACCGGTCGAGGTGCAGGGGTCTTGCCCGGCGCGGATCGCCCGGGTCGAGAAGCCGTCGCTGGGACGGCAGCGGGTGCTCGTATCGGGAGCAGAGTGGGCCGACGGTTTGGTCGCCATGAGTTGCACTCCGGAGAAGGATGAGGGGAATGAGAAAAGCCCTCGCGGTCAGCGAGGGCTTTCGTAGGGGCAGCGAGCCTGAGCCCAGCTAACCCGAACGGAAACACCGCCGACCGCTTTCGCGGGTGCGCATCATTCGCATCATGAGGCCGGCGGAAAAGTTCATTTCGGGGAGGTTACCACGGCCGACCGCGGGCGTCAAGGAAACCGCCTGCTCGCCGACGCGTCACAGGTCGAGGATCGCTCGCTCCCGCTCCCCCTGCAGTGCCCGATCTTCGGCGACGCTTTCACTGAGGATACGAGCGACCTGGGCATCGTCACGTTCCCGACGTACCCTCATGGCTGCTTCTTTGGCCGCCGCGAGCATGAATGCCGTCCGGTTCGGCTGGGACGGCGCTGGTGCGCGATCCGGCAGCGGTCCTACTTCGGCTTCGCGTAGTCGGCGAAACCGACGAAGTCGACCACGACGCATGGCTCGTTGCCCTCGATCCACGCGTCGTGTCCCGGCGGGATCGAAAATGCGTCGTCCCGGCGCAACCGCATTCTCGTCCCGTCATCCATCACGACGGTCATTTCGCCTGAGATCACGGTGCCCAAGTGCTCGGCTTGGCACGACGCGGTACCGGCGATCGGCTTCACGTCATCCGACCACTTCCAGCCGCGTTCGAACGTCGCGCAGCCGATCGTCTTTCCGCCGACGTTGACGATGTCGAGACGCCCCTTCGGAAAGGTTCGCGTCTCTTCCGGGCTCGAAAAATTTTTCGACTCAGCACGCGTAAGAGTAGCCATACATACGTTCCTCATTCAACGGTGCGCGTTGGCTCAGCCACCCGTTTCCGAGGCGAAGCGAGTATACCACCGCGATGCCGCGAGCGCGCGTGCCAAACCGCCTAAACGATCACGCCCAATGGTATACCGCTCCACAAGTCGGCATGGGATCGCTGAAACTCGGGGATCGCTGATCCTGAGGACGACGATCAGCGGGAGGCGGCTTGGGCGACCGCCCGCGCGGTGAAGACGTCCGCCATCGCGGCGCGATAGGCTCCCGATGCGAACGTGTCGGAGCGAGCATCCTGACCGGACGCCGTCCCGGCACAGGCCGCTGCGACCGCGGCCTCGTCGGATCCGCGGACTCCGGCCAGCGCGCTCTCGACGCCGCCGGCCCGGAACGCCGAATCTCCGACGCCGGCGATCGCGACCCGCGCCGTGGCGATCGATCCGCCGTTCAGCGTGAGCACCGCCGCTGCGCCGACGACCGCGTAGTGCGAGGCGGGGTGGTGGTATTTCACGTACGCCGATTTCGGCGCCGCGTCGAAGGCGATCGCGGTGAGCACTTCGCCCGCACCGAGCGCCGTGTCGAACATCTCGCGGAAGAAGTCGCCGGCCCGGAGCTTTCGTTCGCCGCCTTTTCCGACCACGGTGAACGTGGCGTCGAGCGCGAGGAGGACGGCCGGATAGTCGGCGGACGGATCGCCGTGTGCGGACGCTCCGCCTATCGTGCCGCGATTGCGGACTTGCGGGTCGCCCAGCTGGTTGGCGGCATCCCAGAGCGCCGGCGCGGTCTTCTTCAGCGCGTCGCTCGCCGCGAGGGCCGCGTGCTTGGTCAGCGCGCCGATCGTAACGCGGTTTCCGTCGACGCGGATCGCGTCGAGCTGCGGAATGCCGGTGATGTCGATCAGCATCGCGGGTGCCGCGAGCCGCAGCTTCATCATCGGGATGAGACTGTGGCCGCCGGCCAGCAGCTTCGCGTCGTCACCGTGTTCGCCGAGCAGGCGGATCGCGTCGTCGACGCTCGACGCGCGAACGTAGTCGAAGGCAGCCGGAATCATCGCGCTCTCCCGTTCTTCGCGTGCATCGCGGTCCAGAGTTTCTCAGGCTTCAGCGGCATGTCGATGTGCACGACGCCGAACGGCGCCAGCGCGTCCATGACGGCGTTGGCGACGGCCGGGGTCGAGCCGATCGTCCCCGCTTCGCCGACGCCCTTGATTCCGAGCGGGTTCACCGTCGTCGCGGTGACGGTGTGATCGAGATCGTAGTGCGGCACTTGCTCCGCGTGCGGGATCGCGTAGTCCATCAGCGTCCCGGTAAGCAGCTGTCCGTCGCCGTCGTAGACGACTTCCTCGAACATCGCTTGCGAGAGACCTTGCGCGATGCCGCCGTGGACTTGCCCTTCGACGATCATCGGGTTGAGCAGCCGGCCGCAATCGTCCACCGCCAGGTACTTCACGAACTCGACCTGGCCGGTCTTCGCGTCGACTTCGACGACGCAGACGTGCGTGCCGAACGGGAAGACGAAGTTCGGCGGCTCGAAGCGCCGCGTCGCATCCATCCCGGGTTCGAGGCCGGGCGGCAGGTTGTCGCCCATGAACGCCATGAAGCCGGCTTCAGCCGTCGTCATCGACTTGGACGGATCGCCCTTGACACCGATCTTGCCGTTGCGATACTCCACGTCGTCGGGATTCGCTTCTCAGGCGTGCGCCGCGATCTTGATCGCCTTGGCTTGAATCGTGTCGATCGCCAGCTTGAGCGCCGCGCCGCCGACCGCAGTCCCGCGCGAGCCGAACGTGCCGACGCCGTACTGGACCTTGTCGGTGTCGCCGTGGATGACGTTGATGCTGTCGATCGGCACGCCGAGCTCGTCGGCGACGATCTGCGCGAAGGTCGTCTCCTGTCCTTGACCGTGCGGCGAGACGCCGGTCAGCACGGTGATGCTCCCGGTCGGCTCGACCCGGATCGTCGCGGAGTCCCAGCCGGCCGCGGGCATCGCGGCGGACGGACCCATCCCGCAGACTTCGACGTACGTCGAGAGCCCGATCCCCAGATATCGGCCTTCTTTGCGCAGCTCGGCTTGGCGTTTGCGCAAGCCCGCGTAGTCGACGATCTTGAGGGCTTTGTCCATCGTCGTTTCGTAGTCGCCCGAATCGTAGGTGAGCCCCGTCGACGTCGTGTGCGGGAAGGCGGTGTTCGGGATGAAGTTCTTGCGCCGCACGTCGACCGGATCGAGTTTGAGCCGCTGCGCCACGAGATCCATCGCGCGTTCGATGAAGAACGTCGCTTCCGGGCGGCCGGCGCCGCGATACGCATCCGTCGACATCGTGTTGGTGAAGACGCCGATCACTTCGGCTTGGATGTTCGCGATTTGGTAGCAGCCGGGCGCCATCAGCAGCGTCAGCGTCGGGACGACCGGCGTCAGCAGCTGATGGTACGCACCGAGGTTGCCGACGATGCGCAGCTTGAGACCGGTGATCGTCCCGTCGCGCTTGCACGCGATCTCGAGATCGTCGACCTGGTCGCGGCCGTGGATCATCGCTTGGAAGCACTCGGAGCGCGTCTCGATGTACTTCACCGGACGCTCGAGCTGCGTCGCGATCCACGAGATCACGACTTCTTCCGCGTACACGTTCAGCTTGGCGCCGAACCCGCCGCCGACTTCGGGCGCGATGGTGCGGATGTGGTTCTCCGACATTCCGAGGACGACCGCGAGCTGCGTGCGCAGGAGATGCGGAATCTGGGTCGCCGAATACAGCGTCAGCTGCTGCATGCCGGCGTCCCAGTTGGCGACCATCGAGCGCGGCTCGATCGGCACCGGCGCGACCCGCTGGTTGACGATGCGCTGCTTGATGATCTCGTCGGCCGCGGCGAACGCAGCATCGGTGTCGCCGGCCGCGAACGGCAGCCGGAACGCGACGTTCGTGCCGAGCGACGAGTGGACGTACGGCGGGCCTTCCATCGCCTTGAGCGGATCGACCACTGCCGGCAATTGTTCGTACTCGACCTCCACCAGCTCGGCGGCGTCCTTCGCCGCATACGGGCTGTCGGCGACGACGACCGCGACCGCTTCGCCGACGACGCGCACCTCGTCGACCGCCAGGATGAAGTGCGGCGGCGTCTTGAGGTCGGCCATCTTGTGTGCGACGGGCAGCGACGACTTGAGGCCGTGCGCGTGGTGGAGGTCGTCGCCGGTGTAGGCCGCGAGCACTGCGGGATGCGCCTTCGCGGCGTTGACGTCGACCTTGAGCAGTTTCGCGTGGCCGTACGGGCTGCGCACGAACGCGGCGTACACGGTACCGACTTGCTTGACGTCGTCGACGTACGTCGCGCGTCCGGTGATGAGGCGGGGATCTTCGCGGCGGCGGATGCGCGCGCCGACCATCGTCGTGAATGCCATCAGGTCAACGCCTTCTCGAGCGCCGGGATGATGATGCCCTCGCCGGACGGCGGCGGCTCCTCAGCCGGCGGATGGATCGGCATCAGATCGCGCACGCTGTGCAGCGGCGCGTGCTCGCGCATCGCCTTGGCGGCGACGCGCACGGATTTCACGATGTTCTCGTACCCCGTGCAGCGGCAGAGATTGCCCTCGAGACCGGCGCGTATCTGCTCGTCGCTGGGATCCGGATTGCGCTTGAGCAGATCGACCGCGCTCACGATCATGCCGGTCGTGCAGTACCCGCACTGCAGCCCGTGCGAGGACCAGAACGCCTCCTGCATCGGGTGCAGTTCGTCGGCGGTGCCGATCCCCTCGATCGTGGTCACCTCGTGACCGCTCGCCTGCACCGCGAAGACGGTGCAGCTCTTGACCGAGACGCCGTCGAGCAGCACGGTACACGCGCCGCAGCTCGACGTGTCGCAGCCGACGTGCGTTCCGGTGAGCCCGATCACGTCGCGCAGCGCGTGCACGAGGAGCAGTCGCGGTTCCGCGTCGAGCGACGCTCGCTTCCCGTTGACGGTGAGATCGATCTGCATGCAACGCATCTCCGTGAAAAGCGGGGTCGGCTACGCTACCCTGCGAAAGCGGAATATCCTTGCCGTTGCGAGGGCCCTCCACGGACGCCGGTTCCAGGTTCTGCGTCCCGTCCTCCGAATCGCATACGCCCATGCCGCAGCCCGTCGACGTCGAGGACCTCCGGGACCGCCTGCTCCGGGCGGGATACGTCGCGGATGACGGTCTCGCGACGGCCCTAGCGTGCGCGGTCAGCCTCCAGCGCGCCGTCTTGCTCGAAGGGGATGCCGGGGTCGGCAAGACCGATGCGGCGCGCGCCTTGGCGGCCGTCTTCGGCGCGCGGTTGCTGCGGCTGCAGTGTTACGAAGGCCTCGACCTCGCCGCCGCCGCGTACGACTGGAACTACGGCAAGCAACTGCTCGCGATCCGCGGCGCGGAATCCCAGCACGAGCGTACCCCGGACCTCTACGCCGACGAGTTTCTCATCAAGCGACCGCTCTTGGCGGCGCTCGGCGCGCAGCGCGAACGCGGCATCGTGCTGCTGATCGACGAGATCGACCGGGCCGATGACGAGTTCGAGGCGTTTTTGCTGGAGTTCTTGGCCGATTTCGCGCTCTCGATCCCCGAGCGCGGAACGCTCGCCGCGACACACCCGCCGATCGTCGTCCTGACCTCGAACCGCACGCGCGACCTGCACGACGCGCTCAAGCGACGCTGCTTCTACCATTGGATCGGACACCCGTCGGTCGAACGCGAGATCGCGATCCTGCGCCTGCACCTGCCCGAGGTCACGGCCGTCCTCGCCGGCGACGTCGCCCGGGCGGCCGCGACGCTGCGGCAGCGCGAGCTGCGCAAGCCGCCCGGGATCGCGGAGTCGCTCGATTGGGCGCAGACGCTGGCGCTGCTCGGTGCGGAGCGGCTCGATCTCGAGGTCTTCGGCCGCTCTCTCGGCGCGGTGCTCAAATATCCCGAGGACATCGCGACGGCCGAAGCGTCGGCCGAGCGGATCGTCGGCGCGGCGCGCACCGAAGGCGCCGCGTGAACGACCGCGCCTCGGTCGCGGCCCGTTTCGACGCCGCGCTCCGTGCGCGAGGCGTGATCGCGGGAACGCGCCGGGCCGGCACGTTCACGGAGACGCTGCGGGTTCTACCGCCGCACGACGCCGAGGGTCTGTATTGGCGCGCCCGCGCCGCGATGCTGCCGTCGATCGACGATCTCGACGCGTTTCACGCCGCCTACGCGGAGTTCTTCGGAGCGATCGACGAGGGCGATGCGCTGCACCGGCTCGTGCGCACGATCGACGCGCCGCCGCCGCATCCGGGAGCACCGAAGCGCGCGTCGCTGCCGCCTCCGCCCTCCGAACGCCCCGCCACCGGTACCGACGCGGAACGTGCGCCGACCCAGTGGATCGCGGCGTCGCTCGAAGAGCGCACGCGCGAGGCCGCCTTCGAGGACCTCGACGATGCGGAACGCGCGGCGATGCTGCGCCTGATCGGGCGCGTGCGGATCGCCGTCGACGCGCGCGTTTCGCGCCGCCGCCGCGCCCACCCGCACGGCGACCGCTTCGATTTCCGCGCGACCCTGCGCGGCGCCGCGCGCACCGCGGGCGAACTGGTGCGCCGCCGCACGACCCGCCGCCGCACGCGGGTGCGCCCGCTGGTCTTCCTGCTCGACGTCTCGGGTTCGATGGCGCCGTTCGCGCGGGCGCTGCTGCAGTACGCGCGCGTCAACGCGATCGCGCGGCCGCGCGTGCGCGCCTTCGCGTTCGCCACCCGACTGACCGACCTCACGCCGCTGCTGCGACGCGCCGGCGACGAGCGCTTGATGGCGGCAATCGGCGCGACCGTCCACGACTACGGCGGCGGCACGCGCATCGGGGCAGCGCTGCACGCCTTCAACGATCGCCATGCGCAGCGCGGCGCGGCGCGCGGCGGCACGGTCGTCATCCTCTCCGACGGTTGGGAGCGGGACGATCCCGCGTTGGTCGGCGTCGAAATGCAGCGACTCCGGCGCCTGGCGCGCCGGCTGGTGTGGGTCAACCCCCACAAACGCCACCCCGCGTACGAGCCGCTCGCCCGCGGGATGGCCGCGGCCCTGCCGTATCTCGACGCTTTCGTTTCGGGTCACAACCTGCGGACGCTGGAGGCCGTAGCCGACGCGATCGAAGGAAACGTGAGATGAAAGACGTGCTCGAAGCCCTGGAACGCTGGCGGGGTGAGGAACAGCAGATCGCCGTCGCGACCGTCGTCGGCGTGGAACAATCGGCGCCGCGCGATCCGGGCGCGATGCTCGCCGTCAACGGACGCGGCGACGTCGCGGGCTCGGTCAGCGGCGGCTGCGTCGAGTCGGCGGTGTACGACGAGGCCCAGGACGCGATCGCGACCGGCCGGCCGCGCCTGGTCACCTACGGAATCAGCGACGAGGACGCGATCTCGGTCGGCCTGACCTGCGGCGGCACGATCCACGTCTTCGTCGAGCGGCTCGACTGGTGATCTTCGATCGCCTTGCCGACGCGCTGCACGCGAATCAGCCCGTCGCGCTCGTGACGCGCATCGACGGAGCTCGCGCGGGCGCGAAGCTGCTCGTCTTCGACGACGACGTGTTCGGCGATCTCGGCACGCCGGGCTTGAACGTCGCGGCTGCCGGTGAAGCGCGTGCCCTGCTGGCAGTCGGTGAGACCGCGATGCGCACGTTCGGCGAAGACGGCGAACCGGTCGGGGTCGAGGTCCGCTTGTTCATCGCGGCCTACGCACCCAAGCCGTCGATGTACGTCTTCGGCGCGATCGACTTCTCGCGCGCCGTCGCGCGGATCGGGAAATATCTCGGGTACGGCGTGACGGTCGTCGACGCGCGCCCGGTCTTCGCGACCAAGGCGCGCATCCCGGACGCCGACGAGGTCGTCGTCGCCTGGCCCGACGAGTGGCTCGCGCGCGCGCCGGTCGATTCGCGCACCGCGCTGATCATCCTCACCCACGACGTCAAATTCGACATCCCGCTGCTGCAGGTCGCGTTGCGCACCAGCGCCGGGTACATCGGCGCGATGGGCAGCCGGCGGACGCACGCCAACCGCATCGAAGAACTCAAACGGGTGGGCGTGAGCGACGCCGACCTGGCGCGCGTCAGCGCGCCGATCGGGTTGGACATCGGCGCGCGAACGCCGGAAGAGACGGCCATCTCCATCGCTGCCGAGATCATCGCACTGCGCGAAGTACGCGAAGGCGGCCGGCTGAGCGAAGGGAGCCTGCCCGTGCACAACGCGCGCACGTCGGTGAACGCGCCATGACGATCGACGACAGCTTCACGGTGGAGGCGCCGGTCGAGCGCGTCTGGGCGCTCCTGACGGACATCCCCAAAGTCGCCACCTGCATTCCCAACGCAGAGATCACCGAAGTCGTCGACGAGAAGACCTATCGGGCCAAAGTATCCGTGAAGGTCGGCCCCGTCTCGGTCGGATACAAGGCTACGATTCACGTCGAGCAGCTCGACGATTCCACCCACACTGCGGCGTTCCGCATCCAAGGCGACGAACTGCGCGGGCGCGGCGGCGTGAAGGCGGCGGTAACCTCACGAGCCGTCCCTGAAGACGGCAAGACGCGCGTCAACCTCCGCGCCGACGCGCAGATCAGCGGCATCATCGCGAGCGTCGGCGGCCGCCTGATCGAATCCGTCGCAAAAAAGACGATCTCCGAGTTCGCCGCCAACCTCGCGAAGCTGCTCTAACGCCGTTGCCGTTAGTGGCCGTCGAACAGTTTGAGTGCCAGCGTCCCGTGCGTCACCGCTGCGCCGGCGCGCAGCGCGGCCGCGATCAACGCCGTCTCGGCGACTTCCTCGCGGGTCGCTCCGGCCGCTTTGGCATTCCCGGTGTGGACGTCCAGGCAATACGGGCATTGCGTGGTGAAGGCGACGCCCAGGGCGATTAGCTCGCGATACTTCTGCGGGATCGCGCCGTCGGTGCGTCCGACGATCGCATCGAGCGCGACGAATCCCTTGAACTCGGTCGGGGCGAGCCGTGCAAGCTCGCCGAGCTTCGCCAGATCGGCATGTTCCGAGTAATCGGCCATTGGTACTTCTCCTTGCGGCGTTGATCGGAACTCGATGATACACCGGAATGAGGCGACGCGCATCGCCCGGAACGTGGCCGTCCATGGATCCGGTAAGAATCGGCCTCTTGGGCATCGGCACGGTCGGCAGCGGAACGTTCCGTGTCCTCGAACGCAATCGCGAGGAGATCACTCGCCGCGCCGGACGGCGCATCGAGATCGCTTGGGTCGCGGCGCGCGACCGGGCACGCGCGCAGGCGATTGTCGGTCCCGATATCCCGATCGTCCACGACGCGGTTCGCGCGGTCACCGATCCGCAAGTCGACATCGTCGTCGAGGTGATCGGCGGAACAGACGTCGCCAAAGACGCCGTGTTCGCGGCGATCGAACATGGCAAGCACATCGTCACCGCCAACAAGGCGCTGCTCGCGGTGCACGGCAACGAGATCTTCGCGGCCGCCTCGAAGCGCGGCGTGATGATCGCGTTCGAAGGCGCGGTCTCCGGCTGCATCCCGACGATCAAGGTGCTGCGCGAAGGGCTCGCGGCGAACCGGATCGAGTGGATCGCCGGCATCGTCAACGGCACGAGCAACTTCATCCTCTCGGAGATGCGTTCGAAGGGACTGCCGTTCGCCGACGTGCTGCGCGAAGCGCAGCGGCTCGGCTACGCCGAGAGCGATCCGACCTTCGACGTCGAGGGGATCGACGCGGCGCACAAGCTGACCCTGCTCTCCGCGATCGGCTTCGGCATCCCGGTGCAGTTCGATCACGCCTACGTCGAGGGGATCACCGCGCTGACCGACCGCGACATCGCGTACGCGGAAAAGCTCGGCTACCGCATCAAGCTGCTCGGCATCACGCGGCGCACGCCGGCCGGGATCGAGCTGCGCGTGCATCCGACGCTGATCCCGGCGGAACGCCTGATCGCCAGCGTCGACGGCGCGATGAATGCGATCCTGGTCAAGGGCGACGCGGCCGGCGTCACCCTCTACTACGGGGCGGGCGCCGGTTCGGAACCGACGGCGTCGGCCGTGCTCGCCGACGTCATCGACGTCACCCGCCTGATGCGCGCCGAGCCGGAAGAGCGCGTGCCGCATCTCGCCTTCCAGCCCGACGCGCTCAGCGACGTCAAGATCCTGCCCATGGCCGACGTCGAGACGTCGTACTACTTGCGCGTGCGCGTTCACGATCAGGTCGGCGTCCTCGCCGATCTGGCGCGCACGCTGGCCGACTCCGGCATCTCGATCGACGCGATGCTGCAGCAGGGCCCTGGCGACGCGGAGGGCGAGACCGACATCGTGATCCTCACCCATCTCACGCGCGAACGCAACTTCGACGCGGCGATGGCGAAGGTCGTCGAGTTGCCCGCGGTGCGTCCCGAATTCACCCGGCTGCGCCGCGAGGAGCTGGTCTAAAGCGAGATCGCCTAGCGACGTTTGCGGTGCGCGAGCACCACGCGCAGACGCGCGGCGCTTGCGGCTTCCGGCACCTGCACGATCAGGGCCTGTCCCATCGCCGGCAGCGGTAGGTTGAGGACACGGTACGCGAAACGCCCGACGCCCGGCGAATCGATCTCGGCGGCCGTCGTCGCGAGGGGATCGAGCACTTCTTGACGCTCCCAGAGCGCGACGAACTCGGGAGCGCGGCGCAACGTGTCCATCACGGCGGCGAAGCGCGGGTCGTCGTGGCGCGTCGCGTAGCCGACTCGCATCATCGCGACGAGCGACCGCGCGAACGCCTCCCAGCGTTCGCCGTGCAGCGCGCCCGCCGCCGGGTCGCCGAAGTGGCGCAACACCATGTTGAACGGCGCGCCGCCAGGCGGACCGACGCCCCAGACGAGCGCGAAGGCCTCGTTCCAAGCGATGACGTCCCAGCCCGCCGTTGCGACGTACGCCGGCGCCGTGATCCAATCGTCGAGCGCGGCCTGCACCAGCGGGTCTACCGCGGTGCTGCCGCTGCTGGTCGAGTCGCCCTCCGCGAGCCGCCGCAAGTGATCGCGCTCGCTGTTGTCTAGGCGCAACGCGCGAGCGACGCTGTCGACGACCTCACGCGAGACGTGCTCGGCGGTGCCGTTCTCGAACATCGTGTACCACGTGACGCCGACGCCCGCAAGCGCGGCGACCTCCTCGCGACGGAGTCCGGGGACCCGACGCCGGCCGCCGGCAGGCAGGCCGACGTCTTCCGGACGAATGCGCGCGCGGCGGCCGCGGAGGAACGTGCGAATTTCGCTGCGTCGTGTGTCGGCGTCCATCGTACCAGTCGCGATGATACTATCGCGCCAGGTCTGGTTGCGCGAGCCGCAGTGCGGTACAAGTGACCTATGACGATAACGATCCCACGACGCCATTTGGGCGCCTTGGAAACCTCAGCGCTCGGTCTGGGCAGCATGGGCATCTCCTATGCCTACGGTCCGCCCGCCGAGGAGTCGGGCACCGAAGCGATCCGCCGAGCGCTCGACCTCGGCATCACGATGATCGACACGGCCGAGATCTACGGCCCGTTCCGCAACGAGGAGGTCGTGGGCGCGGCGATCGCCGGGCGCCGCGACCGGGTCCAGCTCGCGACCAAATTCGGCTTCGCCTTCGACGGGACGCGGCAAACGGGGGTCGACGGCTCGCCCGCCAATGCGAAACGCGCCCTGGAAGGTTCCCTCAAGCGACTCGGCGTCGACCACGTCGACCTCTGGTACCAGCACCGCGTCGACCCGAAGGTGCCGATCGAAGAGACGGTCGGCGCGATGGCCGAGGCGGTCACCGAAGGCAAAGTGCGTCACCTCGGCCTCTCCGAGGCCTCGGCTGCCACGATCCGGCGCGCTCACGCGACGCACCCCATCGCCGCCGTACAGAGCGAGTACTCGCTGTGGTCGCGCGACGTCGAGGATACGGTGCTTCCGACGATCCGCGAGCTCGGCATCGGCTTCGTTCCCTACAGCCCGCTCGGCCGCGGCTTCCTGACCGGGACCGTGACCGGCGAGACGCTGGCGGAGAGCGACCTCCGCCGCGGCCACCCCCGCTTCGCCGCCGAAAACGGTGAGCGCAACGCCGCGATCGTCGAGATCGTACGCAGCGTCGCCGCGAAGCACGGCGCAACCCCGGCACAAGTCGCGCTGGCCTGGGTGTTCACTCGCGGCGAGGACCTCGTCCCGATCCCCGGGACGACGAAGGCGGCACGCGTCGAGGAGAACGCCGGCGCCCTCCAGCTGCGGCTCGACGAAGACGACCTGCGCCGCCTCGAGGGGATCGCGGACCGCGTCGCCGGCGACCGCTACAACGCGGCCGGGATGGCGGCCATCCAGCGCTGACGACGCCGAGCCCCTCGCCGCCGGGCGGGGGGCTCGCTGAGGCTACAGGCGCTGGACCATCGCGTAGATCGCCGCCATCTGCGGGCCGGATTTCGCGGCATAGTCGGTGCTGTTGTAGCCGTACCAGTCCCAGCACCCGTTCGGGTTGTAGCCGGTCTCGATCGCTTGCGGGTAGAGGACGATGATGTTGTTCGTGTCGGCCCACTCGTTGAGGCCCGAATTGGTCACGAACGCGTTGCCGACTTGCTGGTAGCCCTGCGCGCAGCCGTGCAGCGCGACGAGCACCTTGCAGGTCGAGCCCGAAGCGCACGGCGACGGGACGAAGACGTAGCCGTTCGCGTCCATCGAATACGCCGCGGCGCTTCCGCCCGGCAGGAACTCGTTCTGGTCGAAGGCTTGCAGCGAACCGTGCAGCGTCCCGCCGTTGCGGGCGGCGAGCGTTCCGTAGAGCGTCGTCAAGAACGTCTGCTCGGCGTCGAACCCGCAGTTGTTCAGAAACGGACTCGCGGTCCCGCCGCACGCGGCGGTCGTGTCGGGGGTGATCCAGCCGTGGCCGGCGGCGGTCGTGAAGTTCGCGGTCACCGAGACGCCGTAGTGCTTCAGGTACGTCTGCAGGTCGCGCACGACGCTTTGATAGACCGTCGTGTCGCTCGTGCCGCTGAAGAGCCAGGCTTTCTGACCGCTCAAGTACGACGTGGGATCGATGTATCCGTAGTAGGCCGTGTTGTCGGTGTCGTGTTCCAGCAGCGGGACGTTGGTCGAATAATAGTTCTTCGTGCAATCGTTGAGCGCGATGTAGACGTTGTCTTGCGCGCAATAGTAGGGACCGCCGGCGAAGATCGCGGCGCCGTGGAAGGTCTTCGAATACGCGACCTGGAGCTGCGTCGCCATGTAGCCGCCGGCGGAGATCCCGGCGACCATCGTCTTCGACCGGTCGAGCGTGTACGTCCCAAGGCGCGCGCTCTCGACGTGGCGCACCGCGCTCTGGCCCGCGGAAGGCGGCGGGGCGACGGCCCCGCCTCCTCCCCCGCCGCACCCCGCGGCGAGAACGGCGAGGGCGAACACAACGATCGATCGGCGGTGCACCACGAAAACCCCCAGACGAATGGAACTTTATTCCATCTTGATCCTGGGTTCCCGGAAACTTTCCCTCACCCGAAAGGGTGTAGTTCGCCCCCGTCATTGCGAGCTTGTCGTTATCCGCCTAGCCAGACGTAGCGGACGACCAGCAGTGCGGCGACGCCGTAGAGCAGGGGGTGTACTTGTTTGGCTCGCCCGCTGAGGAGTTTGATCGCAGCACACGAGATCACGCCGAAGCTGACGCCGTTGGCGATCGAGAAGGTCAGCGGCATCGCGACGATCGTCAGGAACACCGGGATCGAGGACGAGTAGTCGTCCCATGCGACGTTGCGCACACCGTCGAACATCAGCGCGCCGACGACGATGAGCGCCGGTGCGGTCGCGGCCGCGGGGATCAGCCCGGCCAGCGGCCACATGAACGTCGCGAGCAGGAACAGCGCCGCGACGGCGACCGCGGTGAGACCGGTTCGTCCGCCTTCCTCGATCCCGCTCGCGCTCTCGATGTAGGCCGTCGTCGTGCTGGTTCCCAGCGCCGCGCCGAACATGGCGGCGAGACCGTCGCAGGCGAACGTCCGCCGCGCGCGCGGCAGATCGCCGTCCGGTCCGAGGAACCCCGCCTTGCCGGCGAGACCGACGAGCGTTCCGGTCGCATCGAAGAAATCCACGAAGAAGAACGTGAACACGACCGCCGCGACGCCGAGACCGGCGGCGGCGCGCAGGTCGAGCGCGCCGATCAGCCCGTTCGGCCAGACCGGGAACGCGATGATTCCCGCGGAGAGGCCGCCGAACGGCGCCAGATGTCCGGCCGCGTCAGAATACAGCGGAGCATGCGTCACGATGCCGGCCAACGTCGCGGCGACGATCCCGTACAAGATCGCGCCGGGCACGCGACGCACGAGCAGCACAGCGGTCACGAGCAATCCGAAGGCCGCGATCAGCACAGGCGCGGACGCGAGCGATCCGAGCGTGACGAACGTCGGCACGCTCGCGACGACGATACCGGCGTTCTTCAAGCCGAGGAATGCGAGGAACAGCCCGATGCCGGCCGTCGTCGCGAACTTCAGATCGTTCGGGATGGCGCGCACGATTGCTTGGCGCGCGCCGATCAGCGAGAGGACGACGAAGATGCCGCCCGAGATGAACACCGCGCCGAGCGCGGTCTGCCACGGGATCTTCTGCCCGAGCACGACGGTGAACGCGAAGTACGCGTTCAGCCCCATCCCGGGCGCCTGCGCGAACGGATACCGCGCGACGATTCCCATCAACAGACTGCCGATCGCGGCGGCGAGTGCGGTCACCACGAGCAGTTTCGCGAAGCCGTTCTCGACGTGGATCGCGTTGCCCAGCACTTGCGGGTTCACGAACAGCACGTACGACATCGTCAGGAACGTCGTCAAACCCGCCCGCAGCTCGCGCGGGATCGACGATCCCGCCGCGGCGATCCCGAAGTAGCGGTCGAGCATGCCGGGGCGCGCGACGGTTGCTGCCATCAGCGATGCTTGAGCATCGTGCGAGCAGCGTTCGCGCCGGCGGCGCCCATCACGCCACCCCCGGGATGTGCCGCCGCGCCGCACAGGAAGAGGTGTTTCACCGGCGTGCGATAGTCGGCGAAGCCCGGCGCGGGGCGGAACATGAAGAGCTTGTTGAGGTTCATCGAGCCCTGGAAGATGTTGCCGCCGGTCAGGTTGAACGTGCGCTCGATGTCCGGCGGGCTGAGCACCTGGCGGTCGATCACCGACGCCTTGAACCCCGGTGCGTACTGTTCGACCATGTCGAAGCAGCGGTCGGCAAACGCGTTGCGCGCCGTGTCGTCCCAGACACCGTCCTTGAGCGTGTACGGTGCGTATTGGCAGAACATCGACATCAGGTGTTTGCCGGGCGGCGCGACCGTCGGATCGACCGATGAGGGGATCGTGCACTCCACGATCGGGTCGCGCGAGAATCGGCCGTACTTCGCGTCGTCGTACCCGCGCTCGATGAAGTCCTGATCCGGGCAGAGATGGATCGTCCCCCGATGCTGCGGGCCGGCCGAGCTGCCCGGCACGGCGGCGAAGTTCGGCAGCGCGGAGAGCGCGACGTTGATTTTCGCCGACGCGCTGCTGTAGTCGATCCGCTGGATCTCGGCCAGAAACTCCGGCGGCAGGAGCGAGGGCTCGAGGAACGTCTCGAACGTCAGGCGGCAATCGACGCTGCTGGCCACGTTGCGCGCGCGTAGTTCGTCGCCGCCGGCGAGCACGACGCCCGTCGCGCTCCCGTTTTCCACCAGGATGCGCGCGACTTCGGCTTCGGTCCGAATCTCGACGCCAAGATCCGTCGCCGCCTTCGCGAGCGCTTGCGTGAGGCCGCCCATCCCGCCGCGCACGTAGCTCCAGACGCCGCGCGCGCCGTTCGTCTCGCCCATCACGTGATGGAAGAGGACGTACGCGGTACCGGGCATCGACGGCGCGGCGAACGCGCCGATGATCGCGTCGGTGGCGAGCGTGGCCTTGAGCTCTTCGGATTCGAACCAGCGATCGAGGATGGGGCGCGCCGCACCGGTCAAGATCTCGACCGCCTCGCCCATCGCGCCGCCGAGCTTCTTCATCTTCAGTCCGAGCGCGCCCATGCTGAGCAGATCGCCGATCCCCGGATTCACGGTGTTCGGCGGGATCTGATCGAGCGTAGGTTCGATCACCGTTGCGACCCGCTCGAGCATCGCGACGTACTTCGGATACGCGGCGGCGTCCTTGGCGCTGAACTTCGCGATCTCGCGTTCGTTCATCGCTTCGTCCGGGCCCAGCATCAGCGAGCGGCCGTCGAGGAACGGCGAGAACGAGGACGGGTTGCGTTCGACGACTTCGAAGCCGTACTCGCGCAGCCGGAGATCGCGGATGATCTCCGGCCGGAAGAGGCTGTTGACGTAGGCCGCGGTCGAGACCTTGTAGCCAGGGAAGGTCTCCTCGCTGACGCACGCGCCGCCGACGATGTAGCGGCGCTCGAGAACGAGCACCTTCCACTTCGCTCGGGCGAGGTAACACGCGGTGACCAAACCGTTATGCCCGCCGCCGATGATGATCGCGTCGTACGTCTGCGCCATTACGCCAACCTACGGGCGTTCGTTGCCGCGCTCCTTTGCGCTGCGTCTCCTACGGGATGAGGGTTTGTCGAACTGCCGGCGTCCAGGTATCGCCGTCGACGCCGTTGGCGACTGCTTCGAACTCACGATACAGCTGCACGGGGTCGCGCATGTCGCGCATCGTCTCGGTGCCGTTCGAAAAGGCGATCGTTCCATACCCGAAGATGCGGCCCAAGAGGCCTTGCGACATCGTCGCGCCCGCGAGTCCGGTGTTGCCGAGCGGCGTCACCTTGCGCCCGAACACGCCGGTGACGACGAACGCGCGGCGGTTCGTCGAAACGACGCGATATCCGAAGAAGCGCCACCCGCGTGCGATGACCGAACCCAACGCGCGCAGCACCAGCAGCCCGGCGACGGCGCCGACGGCGAAACGAGCGTATCCGGCGACGAGCGGCACCGCGACGTGATGGCCACGCACTACCGGATGCGTTTCCCACGCCAGCACGGTGAGGAGCAGCACGCAGATCGCCACGATTTCCACAACGGGCCGCACGAGGATGATCGGGTGCGGCGTGCTGGCAAAGGTCACCGCCTCCGTCGGCAGCAGCATCCCGGCCAATTCGGCAGGTGCTGTTGAGGACACCGGCGGCTGAGGGCGGATCGTGACCTGGGGGAATCCTTTGGTGTCGTGCGTGTCGTCGATCGGGGTCGCGATGCGTGCGGCGCGCTCGGCCAACGGGCCGGATTCACCTTGAGGTGGCTGCATGAGTGGACCTCCCGGGGTCGCCGGTCTTCGCCGCGGACGGAATTTTTTCCGGCGCTGTCGATTTCCGGCAGGTCCGCTCGTCCTCAAGACGGATGCGAACGTCATCCGCGCTAGTGAAGGGACGCCCGATGCAATACATGCTGCTGATCTACAACCAGACCCCCGAACGTGAGCCGAGCGAAGCGGAGTTCGGCACGATTCGTGCCGAGTACGGCGCGTACACGCAGGACATCCGCAAGCGCGGCGCGATGGTGGACGGCTCGGCGCTCGCGCGGCCGACCAGCGCCACCACCGTGCGGGTTCGCGACGGCAATCGGGTGGTGACCGACGGTCCGTTCGCCGAGACGAAGGAATGGCTCGGGGGCTACTACGTCATCGAGGCCGCATCGCTCGACCACGCGCTCGAAGCTGCGGCGATGTGCCCCGGCGCGAAGTACGGCTCGGTGGAGATCCGGCCGCTTGTCGACATGTCCTGATCCAGCGGAACGAGTCGCCCGGTGCTTCCGAGACGACGCCGGACGCACCGTGGCGACGCTGTCCCGCCTGCTCGGCGACATCGACCTCGCCGAGGACGCGCTGCAGGAGGCCTATGTGACGGCGCTGGAGCGCTGGCCGCGTGACGGCTTCCCGGCGCGTCCGTCGGCATGGATCCTCGCCACCGCGCGCAATCGCGCGATCGACCGGCTGCGCCGCGAGCGAACCGGTCGCGACAAGGCGCAACGTCTGGCGCTGCTCGAGCGGGCCGAACTGAGCGCCGGCGCTGCGGAGGACGACACCGTGACCGCGATCCCCGACGACCGCCTCGGCCTGATCTTCGCGTGCTGCCACCCGGCGCTCGGTGTCGAGTCGCGCATCGCACTCACGCTGCGCACACTTGCCGGCCTGACCACCGAAGAGATCGCCGACGCGTTCCTCGTTCCGCACGCGACGATGGCACAGCGCCTGGTCCGCACGAAACGCAAGATCCGCGACACCGCGATACCGTTCGACGTGCCGCCGGCGGAACGGCTTCCCGAGCGTCTCGCCGACGTGTGCACCGTCCTCTACCTGATCTTCAACGAAGGATATGCGGCGACCGCGGGAGATCGGCTCGTACGGCGCGAGTTGTGCGACGAGGCGATCGCCCTCTGCCGCGTCCTCACGACGTTGATGCCGAGCGAGCCCGAAGTGATGGGGTTGCTCGCGCTGATGCTCTACGGGGACTCGCGCCGCGACGCGCGGGTGGCGCCGGATGGTTCGCTCATCACGCTCGCGGATCAGGATCGCAGCGCCTGGAACCGCGAGCAGATCGCGGAGGCGAACGCGCTGCTCGAACGCGCGGCCCGGCATCGGGTCGAGGGGCCGTACCAGCTGCAAGCCGAGATCGCGCGCGCCCATGCGTCGCCGTCGTGCGCGAGCGACGTCGACTGGCACGCGGTCGTCGACCTCTACGCGCGCCTCGAGGACCTCATGCCCTCACCGATCGTCGCGCTCAACCGCGCGGTCGCGATCGGCTTCGCATCGGGCGCGGCCGCCGCACTCGCCGCGCTCGACGCCTTACCGTCTGGTGCGCTCGCTGAATACTACCTCTATCACGTCGCGCGCGCCGATGCGCTCTCCCGCCTCGGTCGAATTGCCGAAGCAGACGCCGCCTACGCCGCCGCGCTCGCGCGGACCCAAAACGCCGCCGAACAACGCTACCTCCGCTCGAAAATGCAATCGCCCCCAACACCCTGAGCACCGCTATGCCGAGCTTCCGACCCCCATCGCGCTCTTCGCCGCGTCGGCCGTAGCGCGGGCGATCGGCGTGATCTCCTCGGCGCTGCGGCGGAGGATGTCGCGAACGGTCGCCGGGTCGGCCGAGAGTTCGGCATTGCGTTCGCGGAGCGGGCGCAGGGTCTCGACGAGGATCTCCACGAGTTCTTTCTTCAGGTCGCCGTAGCCGCGGGCGTTCGCGAAGTGCGCTTCCGCCGCTTCGGGTGTCTCGCCGGTCGCGGCAACGTAGATCGCAAGCAGGTTCGTCACGCCGGGGCGAGCGGGGTCGACGCGGATCTCGCGTCCGCTATCGGTCTGCGCAGACATCACCGCCTTCTTGATCTGGTCGGGCGAGTCGAGAACGCGGACCGCGTGATACGAGCCGGGCACGCTCTTGGACATCTTCATCGTCGGGTCATCGAGGCCCATGATGCGCGCGCCGGCTTTCGGGATCGCGGGTTCCGGCAAGACGAAGACGTCGCCGTAGGTTGCGTTGAAGCGCTGCGCGAGGTCGCGCGTCAGCTCGATGTGTTGTTTCTGGTCCTCGCCGACCGGGACGTGCGTCGTGTTGTAGAGCAGGATATCGGCCGCCATCAGCAGCGGGTAAGTGAAGAGGCCGACCCGGACCTCCCCCTTCTGCGCCTCCGACTTCTCCTTGAACTGCGTCATTCGGTTGAGCTGTCCCATCGAACCGACGCACGAGAGATACCACGCCAACTCCCCGTGCTCGCGGACGTCGCTTTGCACGAAGAGGCGCGACTTCGCCGGGTCGATTCCGGCCGCGAGAAGGACCGTCGCCGTCTCGAGGATCTGAGCGCGCAGCACCGCGGGGTCCTGCGGGACCGTGAGGGCATGCATGTCGACGAGGCAGAAAATGTTCTCGGCGTCGTCTTGGCCCGCGACCCACTGTTTGATTGCCCCGAAGTAGTTGCCGATGTGGATCGCGCCGGTAGGTTGAATCCCTGAGAAGACAACGTTGCGCGCCATGACTCGCGAACGTTCGATTTCGCTGAACAGGGCAACCTCCACATAACCCGTCGAGTGTCCATCACTAGCCTATTTCGAGCAGATAGTCTATCCTTAGACCATGGCACGGCAAGCGCCCCGGCTCGCCCCCGACCACTCCTCCGCCATCGCGCTCTCACCCGCCGGATTGCGGACCTTCTTCCGGATCGCCGGCGCCTGGGGGCTGAGCCTGGGCGAGCAGCGCGCGGCGCTCGGGAACGTCGCGAAGCAGACGCTCTACAACTGGCGCGATCACCCGGCATCCGCCCGCCTGAGCGATGACCAGCTCGATCGGCTCTCGTACATTCTGGGCATCTACAAGGCGCTGCACATCATCTTCACCCGCCCGGAACAAGCCGATTCGTGGATCCGGCGCCCGAACGACGCGCCGCCGTTCGGCGGGAAACCTGCCGCCGCAACGCTCTTCAGCGGCAAGATGGAAGACCTCATGCGCGTCCGGCGCTACCTCGACGCTGCGCGCAGCCCGTGGTGAGCGCGATCCGCTGGGGTGAGACCTTTCGGATCATCCTCTCGCGCTATCCGAGCGTCGGCATCTTCGACGACGTCGCGGACCCCGCCGACCTCGAAGCGCTCGCGCAACTCGAGGCGCGCACCAATCAACGCATCCGCGACGAGCTCGGCGCGATTGCCCTGGTCCGCGCGACCGATCGCATCGCCGGCCCCGGGACGACGCCGATCATGGCGGCGTTCACCCACGCCCAGCCGAGCCGCTTCAGCGACGGCACGTACGGCGTCTACTACGCGGCGCGCAATCGCGAAACAGCGATCTTCGAGACGCGCTACCACCTCGAGCGACTCTACCGATACACGCACGAAGCGAGTACCGACGTCGACTTGCGCGCCTACGCAGCGCGCATCGCCGGATCGTTCGACGACCTGCGCACGATCGCGGCGATCGACCCGCGCCTCGATCCCGATTCGTACGCGGCGAGCCAACCGTATGGCCGCAGCGTCTACGACGCGAATGCGGCCGACGGGATCGTGTACCGAAGTGTCCGCGACCCCAAGCGGCGCGCCTGCGTCGCGTGCTTTCGGCCACGCGTCCTCGCGGCGTGCCGAACGCACAGCTATCTGACCTACCGCTGGGACGGGGCACAACAGCGCGTCACCACGGTGACGGAACGCGAGTTCCTCAGCGGATTCGGTCCCGCGCCGGATTCATGAACGCACCCATCGCGATCCGCCCGCTGGAAAGCATCGGAATGGCGCGCGCTGCGCGAGATTCGCCTATTCGCGCTGCAGACGGAACCCCGCGTCTTCTTCGCCTCATACGACGGCGAACTCGCACTACCACGCGACGAGTGGCAACGGCGCATCGCCGGCGCCGGCTGCATCATCTTCGGCCTCTTCGCCGGCAGCGACCTGATCGGCATTACCGGCGTCGTCGCGGACCGCGACGATCCGACCGGCAAGACCGCCGCGCTCGTGATGTCCTACATCCGCCCAGAATACCGCGGCCGCCGCCTTACCGCGCTCCTCTACGAGGCGCGTCTGAGATGGATCGCATCGCAACCGCAGTTCACTCGAACGATCGTCTCCCACCGCGCCTCGAACGAAGCCTCGGCGCGCGCCATCCGACGCCACGGGTTCACCCTCATCGACCGCGTCCAACGCACCTGGCCGGACGGAACCATCGAAGACGAAGTCCGCTACGTCCGCCCGTCCCGGTCACCCTGAGCTTCGCCTGAACGGCACATCTAGGCCGCCACGCCTCCGGCTGTGCGTAACCGCCGCAGCCGGAGTGCGAGGCCGATCAACAACACGCCGGCGACGATCGCGTAGAAGCTGACCATCCACACCAAGGCGAAGAGACCGAACGCCGGCGACCAGAAGATCGCGATCCCGAAGATCACCGACACGACGCCGGACAAGAGCCACAGCAATTCACCGGGCACGTGGAGCCGCGCGGTGAGCGCGGACGCGATCGCGAGCACGCCCGTGACGATCGCCCACGCGCCCAGCAGCACCGCGAGCGTGAGCACCGCGAGCCCAGGCCATAGCGCGGCGCAGATTCCGGCGACGATGCCGACCACGCCTTCGAGCAGGAGCCAGCCCCAGCGTCCGCCGGCGTGCCGCATCCTGGTCGCTGCGACCAGGGCGAGGATTCCGTCGACGAATGCGTAGGCGCCGAAAAGGATCGCGATCACCCACAGCCCCGCGACGGGGAAGGCCAACAACGCGATTCCGAAGGCGAGCGCCAGCAAGCCGCGGATCAGGAAAAGCCACCAGTGCGAAACGAGACGATCGAGCATGGGCGTGACCTCCATCACGAGTCATACCCATCGCCGCGTTCAGAGATAGCAGTGACTCTGCGTGACCGCGGCGGACGAGCCGGATGCAGGATAGAATTTCGTCTCGACCCGCATGCACGAGTGTCCGCTGCGGTACTCCTCGAAGACCGCCTTCGTGACCTGACGATAGTCGGGCCCGTTGATGAGGTAGTACTCGGTCTTGACGTAGTCGTTCGCGGCGAATGCCGCGACGGGTATCAGGCTAAGGGCGGACGCGAGCAACGCGTTGACGAGGTGATGGCGCACTGAAGGCCTCCGTGGTTCGTGGGCGCAGTCACACTGCTGCGCTCGTACGAATCATCTCCGAAGGCTGCGGTCCGCGAAACAACCATTTTATCGTAAAATCCGGCGATTCTACAGCTAGCTGCCGCACGCCCGTTTTGCGAGATCAGAGGAACGGAGCGATCAATTGGCCTAGCTGTATTCGACGGGTGTCACAGTAAGGAAAAGTCTATGGAAGGCGAGGTCGGCACACCCGCTCCGCTTACCGCACCGGCCGAAAGTGTTTCGTCGTCAAAGGCGAGGGATGCGGTAACGAACGGCGGCGGTAACGTTCCGAACTGGAACGCGGCAAAGCTCCTCGTGGAGCATCTCTTCGCGCGCGGCAACACGGAGATCGCCGGCGTGGAGTACGCGGTGGGCTACCGCCTCGCGCACGGTCTCACCGGCGGCGACATCGTCGACGTCTATCACTTCGACAACGATGCGGTCTCGTTCAGCATCGCCGACATCTCCGGCAAGGGAACCGAAGCCGCTGTCCACGCGGCGATGGTGAAGTACGGCCTGCGCGCATACGCTTCGCAGGGCCTGACTCCCGAACGCGTGTTGCGCTCGCTCGACCGTCTCTACCTCGAAAACAACGCGTTCGAAAAAATCGAGTCGTTCGCATCCGTGTTCTTCGCGATGGTGGACACGTCGCGCCGCATGATGCACTACGCGTCGGGCGGCCACGAAGCCGCCGCGATCATCGTCCCCGGCGAGCTCCCGAAAACGATGGCGCCGACCGCGCCGCTGATCGGCGTCTTCGAGGACCAGCACGATCTCTTCAAGCAGGCCTTCGTTCATCTGCCGCCGGGTACGCTCTTCGTTGCCACGACCGACGGTATCACCGAAGCGCGCTCACCGGACCGCGCGTTCTTCGGGATGGAAGGCTTCCTCGACGTCGTCGAAGCGTACGCCGAGGCGCCTGCCGAAATGATCGTGCACGCGCTGATCGATCGCGCGCACGAGTTCAGCCAAGGAAACCTCCGCGACGACATCGCAGTCGTTGCAGCGCGCTTCCCCTAACGAGCCGTCAGCCGCCGTGGTCGCCGTGGTCGCCGCCGTCATGGTGATGATCGCCGTCGTGACCGCGGCGCTCCCGCCCATATCGGCCACTGTCGTCGCCATGGCGGCGGCCGTTGTAGCCGCGCGGGTAGTAGGCTACGGCGTTTTGACCGCAGCGATCTTCGCCGTCGTCACCGCCGTAACCGCAGCGACGGCCGTTGCCGTTGCCCGTATACAGGACGTCGCCGTTCGGATAGGCGACTCGCCCGTCGGCGTACACGAGACCACCGTCCGCCGTCCTTCCCACGACGGTATCGCGCGCGATGCGTGCGCGACGCGCATTGTTGGAGATGATGATCGCTGCGGCGACCGCGGCCGCGCCCAGGATGATGTTGCGGGTCGAGGCCGCCCCGTCGGCGCGGGCCGGGAGCGGCCCGGCGAACCCGAACAGGAATGCGAGCATCGCGATCGCCGCGACGAGTCGGATTCGCGCACGCGACGGATGCGCGCCGGATTGAGCATGAACGTATGAAGACATGAAGAAACCTCCGTGCCTCTTCAAACGTCTCCCGCACGGCGAACCGTTCTGTGCTCCACCGCACAATGCGATTCGCCGTGCCCCAAAGCGCTTTCTATCGCAATCGGCTAGCCGTGACAGACGGCTTCTATCCGATAGCCGTCGGGGTCACGAAGGAACGCTGCGAAATACGTTTCGCCGTACTCAGGACAGACCGCCGGCGCGCCTTCGTCGACGGCGCCTTGCGCGATGCCGGCGGCATGGAATTGTGTTGCTGCGTCCGACGTAGCCGCATTGAAAGCAAGATGCGAGCGCGGACTCCACGCGATGACGATACCGGATTCTTGCTTGATCGCGAAGTTTTCGTCCTCGCCGGGATGGCCATATCCAGCGGCGTCCGCGGTGGTCCAGACGCGGACAAAACCGAGCGGAGCGAGGACGACATCGTAGAGCGCGATGGAGCGCGCGAGGTCCGAGACTCCGAACGAGATGTGGTCGAGCATGCGTCGGCGCAACGTGCCGGTCGGATCAAGACCGCACTACGCGGTCATTCGACGGGGCCGCTGTCCGGGATGCGCTGCATGATCGTGTGTGCGAGCTGGTTCGGGTCCTCGCCATCGGGAAGCTGCACCGCGATACGCGGATAGCGCTCTCCGCGCATCTCGACGACGAGGCAGTCGCGCGAACCGCTCGCATCGACGAAGATCAGGCCCTGCGGGTTGGCGAAGACGCCGACGGACTTGTAGAAGCCCAGGTTCGTCCCTTCGAGCTTGTACTGCAGTTCCAGGTCTTCGAAGCTGCTCACGTACGCATTGGTGACGTGCGCAAACGGGATGTGAAACGACCCGTGAAAGCCCAAGAGCCTATCGATCAGCGAAACATCGATCTCCAGGCTGTCGTCCTGGATCTTCACTTCGGACACGGGTCCCCCTAGGAGTTTGTCTGACTTGACGTTGCGCAGTTGCGGATTTGGGATGGCTTATGAAGCGACTTCTGGCGGTCCCGGTAAGGCGAAGGCGGCGCTTTAGCCATGTGCTTTCCCCTTCACGTGGCGCTCAGCGTGTGCAATCGTTTGATGTTCCATGCACTGCAACCCAACAGATATTCTCCACTCGCTTTTTGATGGCCGCGAAGCAAGAACTGCCGGAAGCCCATCACGCGCTTGACGGTCATGCCTCGGGAGGTTCTCTGATGGCGACCACGATCGTGATCCAGGCCAACGGACCCCTTCCCCTCAGCGGTTCGTTCACGCTTCCGCGCTCAGCCTACCCGGCGGCCTTGGTCGTCTACGGTTCCGGCTATACGCAGCGCCCGGGGGTCCCGATCGGGTGCGGGATCAGTCTGAACGGCAATGCCACCGGTAAGACCGCGACGATCTTCGCCAATCATGAGCTGACACACTTGGCTTTCGTACCGGGAGCCGTCGCGGTCGAGGATGACACGGCGGCGGGTGCCGGCGTCAACTACACCGTCGGACTCACACCCCTCAACGCCCAGACGGTGACCGATAACTCCGATAGTTTCCTCGTCGTCTTACATCACTAACCCGCGACATATCGCGCGGGAGCGAGATAGTCGATGCTGGCAACGTTTCTGATCGTGCTCGCGACGACGCTGAACCTGCCGTAGCCGATCCCGCCCGTGAGGTACGGTCGCGGCTCCCGGGTATCATTTGAATTCGCATGGGTGCATCACCGCTGGGCAAGCCGATGCATTCGCTGCTGCGAACGCGTTGCAGCGGCGGAAAAGCGTGGTGGCCGCCCAACACGACGCCGATCCAAAGTCGTACTTGCGGGCGCTGCGCGAAGCACAGCAGGAGAACCGCTCGACGTGGAACACCGACCTTACGACACGATTGCCGTTCAGCATCGCACTCTATCGGGCGCACCGCGTCCGCGAGGCGATGCCGCAATGGCGCGTTCTCCTGAGCAGGGAACGCGCAGGCGAGCTGGACGCGGGCACCCGCGCCGCACTCCACGGGCGCTTTCACGATTCGCTCGTCGCGTACGCGCTCTCTCCGCCGCCGTTCAATCAGGTTACCTTCGGAGATAGCGGTGCCGCGTTCAACCTGCAGCGCGGGCTGAACGCCGCGGCCCGCAGCGATCTCACGGATGCGGGGACATTCTTGGGCTATACCCTCGAACGCTCCTGAGGTTCGGGTGAGGATCTTCAGTCGAGCCGGCTCGCCGCAGCCCCGCGGCGTACGGGCCCTAGTATTTCTTGTACGGTAGAAATTTTCCAGACATCGTGATCTTCACCCGGTCGCCTTTCGGATCGGCCTGCCGTTCGATTTGCATATCGAAGTCGATCGCGCTCATGATGCCATCGCCGAACTCTTCCTGAATGAGCGCCTTCCACGTGGTTCCGTACACTTGCACGAGTTCGTGAAAGCGATAGATCAGCGGATCGGTGGGCGGACCGGCCGGCAACGATCCGCGGTAGGGAATCTCGGTGAGCAATTGGCGTTCTTCGTCACTGAGCTCGAGCAGTTCCGCTGCCTTTGTGGCCTCGTCGTCGTCCAAGCGCATCTGCCCAAAGAGTGCCGCCGTGGTCACGATGGGTGACGCCGTGCCGATCGTCGTCGCGATCTGCTTCCACGTCAGCTTTTTCGCCCGTTTCCGGCTCTGAATCGTCAGGGTCA
>CALEYW010000011.1 GCA_937927945.1 uncultured candidate division WPS-2 bacterium
GCCACGGCTCAAGTATAACCGATCGCATGCTCAAAAGCCCTACAGGCTCCTAGTGAGAGTTTATCGTCAGCACTGCGCCGTCGGCCGAGCGGGCCGTCGTGAGGTCACCCTGGGTACGCGCGAGGTCGGATGCTCGGCGCAGTTCCGTCGTCGCGCGCCCGGTCAGACCGAGCCGCGCGTGAGCGATGGCGAGATTGTGCAGTGCGACCGCGTTCGTCGCGTTCGCGTCGACCGCGCGTTGGAACGCTGCGGCGGCGCCGGCGAAGTCGCCGCGAGCGAACAAGACGTTCCCGCTCGCCGTGAGGGTGTCGGCGGACCTCGGCGGCAGGGGCTGCGGGTTGAGCGCGACCCGCTCCGCGGGATTCGCGAAACGCACGACGGCGGTAGTGTTCTTCGCCGGATCGCCGAGGTCCACGCGCGGCTTCAGCGTCACTTTCTCGCTGAAGCCCACGAGCTGCGGCGACGTCGTCGCGAAGAAATTCCTGCCCTGCGTGACGCCCGCGAGCGCCGCCGTACCCGACCATCCGTCCGGCTTCACGCTCACCGGGTACACGACGTGTCCGCGCGGCGAGACGCCGCCGACGGTCCCGCTGCCGCGAAACGCGACCGGAACGCCCGCCGGAAGCTGCCGCTCCGCGTACGTGCACACGTACCGGTCCCCGGCGTCGGTCGCCGTGCCGTTCGCACTCACGACGCCGACGTCGACGGCGGGAGGCACGCCGACGCTCAAGTGCTCGGGATCGGTGATCGGCGCCGGTCCGGTCTGGACGTTCCCGACGATCGAAAAGATGCTGCAGGCCGGGGCTGCGGCGAGCCACTGCGCCTTCTGCATGCGGATCGTGCCGCCGATCTCCGCCGAGAGCGGCTGCGGCACGTACGCGGGAGCGAACGCGAAGTACAGATCGCCGTGGCGGATCCAATTCTGCTGCGTGGCGTACTGGCCCGCATATTGACGAAGCGGCCGCACGAACGAGTCGACCGCGACGTTGAGCTTGGCCGTGCTGACGTTCTGCGTGCGTTCGATCGCCTGCTGCGCTATCGCGAGGAAATCGGGCCCGCCGAAGAAATGCAGCGTCGTCGCGGCGAACTTCGCGATGTCGCCCGCGGCGTTGCACGAGTCGGGCCGGCCGACGTTGCCGACGCTCACGCTGAACGTGTCCACCGCGAGGGTGTCGAGATGGAGCGTCGTCTTCGCCGTGAGGTCGTAGGAGAACGAGAAGCATGGGTCGGCGTAGCTACCGGCGACGGACGGCTGCGTCGACGTCGCCTTGAACGTGTTGCCGGAGAGCGTATACGCAAGGGTCACGCGGTTCCCGGAAAGACCGGTCACGGCGAGCGAACCGGACTGCGCCATACGGCACGCGATGTCGTACAGGGTGAAGCCGCTCGCCAAGCGGTCCGGTTTCCCGGCCTCGGCCGAGAGCTCATCGCAGACCGGCTTACGCGCCGCCGACCAGCCTTCGTTGAGCGCGCCGCTCATCAGGCCGGGACGGTCGAGCACGATGTCGTTGCTCTGCACGCCCGGATTCGTGGGCGTCCACTGCTGGACGATGATGCGAACCCCGCCTGGGGCGGCGAACGCGAGCGAGGGAAAGGCGCAGGCGACGGTCGCCGCACACGCGGCAACCGTACGCGACCAAGAAACGTGCATACCGGGCTCCTCGATGACTGGAGTCGAAGGACTCCATGGCGAGTCTGGCACGCCGCCCCGCCGTTCACCAGCACGCATGGTAGATGTGCGAGTTAGTTGTGCGGGTGCGCCCCGATACGGACGAAGGGACGTAGCAGCGAGCCGCGTCCCTTCGTTCATCTGGCTCCGGGAGTTGGACTCGAACCAACGCCCCGCTGATTAACAGAGGTGGCCTCGGATAGTCGGACGGCAGCCTAAGTGATGATTTTGCTCACCGGAGGGCGAAAAAGGCCCTCCACAAGGAGCAGATCGTGGCACGACGTTCTCGCCGGAATCACTCTCCGGCCTTCAAAGCCTTTACGGTATAATCTTTGCACAGCATCCGTTTTGGCTCATTCTAAAGCCTGTCGCCCTGACCTCACTTTGAACCGCCGGCGGATGCTGCTTCGGACCGCACGTTGGCTCGTAATTCGTTTGCGAAACTCCGTAAAGGAATGCCGGTGCAGGTCCCTGCCCCCCGAAAGTGAGGACCATGAAGACAGCTGCAGGAGTCGATTGCCATCTCGATTCGCACACCATCGTGTTCATCGACACGGCTGGACAACTCAGAGCGCAACTCACCGTTCCCGCGACGCTCGACGGCTACGGAGAGGCATTCGCAGCCGCAGCTCAGTTTGAAGACGTCGTGTGGGGACTCGAGGGGACTGGCTGCTATGGACGCGCGTTCGCGGATTACTTGCGTGTACAGCGTGCTGCAGTCTATGAGGTCCCCGGTGCTTTCACGAAGCGCCACCGCCGCCACTCGAGCCGGCGTGGTAAATCAGACCCTATTGACGCGCGGGCCATCGCAGAAGCCGTGCTGCGCGAACGCGATCGCCTTACGCCCTTTGAGCCCATCGACGAACAAGACGCGCTTCGGGTACAGTATGACCGTCGAGATCGGCTTGTTCGGCAGCGAACGGAAGCGGTCAATCGCCTACGCAGCGTGGCTTTGCGCTTGGCGCTAGGGGCGCTTCCCAAGGATCTGACAACGAAGGGTTCGCTGGTTGCCGTCGAGCGCCTGACTAAGGGGCTTCGCGGCCGCGATTGGACAACCGATGCGTTGCTCGACGATGTTGACGAAGCCATCGACGATATCCGTCGCTTCAAGGAACGGATCATACAACTCGAAAGGAGGCTTCGCCCTTTTGTTGAGCGTCTTGCGCCTGAACTTCTGCGGATGCGCGGCGTCTCGACGGTTGTCGCCGCTGGCCTGATCGGCCACGCAGGCAATTTGAGAACCTGCCGGAATGCCGCTGCGCTCGCGATGCGAGCCGGCACCGCGCCTGTACCGTGTTCCAGCGGCCGAGGCAGCGCTGTTCGCCTAAATATCGGTGGTGATCGGCAGCTGAATCGGTGTCTGTACGTCATCGCGACCATGCAGTTGCGGACGCCAGCGCACCCAGGTCGCGTGTACTACGATCGCAAACGCGGCGAAGGGAAGACCAATCGCGCGGCGTTGCGCGCGCTAAAGCGGCAACTAACGACAGTCGTGCACTACGCGCTTCAGAAGGCAAACGCCCGACTTAGCACGACGCCTTACGGAGCGATCGCGGCCTAGCTCTTGACCTAACCCGTTCAAAGTGGCGATCGCAGCGATCAAGGGCGACCAGACCGTCGCCGAACTTGCGAAGCGCTTTCGATATTCACCCGAACCTCATCACCCAGTGGAAGGCGCAGCTCCTCGAGAACGCGACGGCCGCGTTCGACGGCGCTGTCGCGAAACCGGGCGACGCTCCGGATCTTCAAGCGCTGCACGCGAAGATCGGTCAGTTGGCGCTGGAGAACGATTTTTTAGAGAAAACGCTCGGGCGCATCGGCGGTCCGAGCGCAAAGCGGTGATCGACCGAGAACACGATCTCTCGCTGGTGCGCCAAGCCGAGGTTCTCGACCTTTCACGCATCTCACTCTACTACGTCGCCAAACAGCCGTCCGATGTAGATTTGGAACTGATGCGCGAGATCGATCGGTTGCACCTGGAGCGCCCTTCGCCGGTGCGCGGATGTTGCGCGACATGCTCCGCGCGAAGGGTTACAACGTCGGTCGCCGGCACGTCGGGACTGTGATGCGCTTGATGGGCATCGCGGCGCTGTACCGCCAGAGATCGACCAGCAAGCGGAATCCGCAGCATCAGGTGTTTTGGTACTTGCTGCGCAACCTGAGGATCGAACGCCCCAACCATGTTTGGGCGGCGGATATCACGTACATCCCGATGCGGCAGGGTTTCCCCTACCTCTTCGCCGTCCTCGACTGGACGACGCGCCGCGTGTTGGCGTGGCGGCTCTCGAACAGTCTGACGCCGGACTTTTGCATCGACGCGGTGCAGGAAGCGGTTGAGAACTACGGCGTACCGGAGATTTTCAACACGGATCAAGGCTCGCAGTTCACCGATCAGGCGTTCGTCAAACTGATTCGCGACGAGCATCACGTCGCGCTGAGCATGGACGGCAAGGGCTGTTGGCGTGATAAGGTGTTCGTTGAGCGCTTCTGGAAGTCGCTCAAGTACGAAGAAGTCTTTCTGCGAGCGTATGAGAGCGTTTCCGAGGCGAAGGCGTCGCTCGCGCGCTACATCAACTTCTACAACGAGCGGCGGCCGCACTCGGCGCTCGACGCCCGCACCCCCTGGCGCGGTATACTTCAACGCAGCCGCCGATCAGGCGGCATAGACGGCAGAGCCATCACTTATCGGCCGCGTTTCGCTGTTCAAAAAAACGAGGCCACCTCTTGCGCACTAACGAACGTCAGCCGCTATCGCATAATAGAGTTCGAATCCAGTTGGGGCTACGGATGAAAACCCGCGTCGACGCCCCGATCGATCACGTCGCGATCATCGTCGGTGACCTCGACGCCGCGATCGCGCTCTACACGCTGGGTCTTCGTGGCCCAAGAAGCGCCGGGTCGCCCGTAGGTTGACAAGGCCCAAAGTGCCGCTTTTGGCCCACCAACGCTTCAGTATTGGCGCATTTTCCTCGGCCGCGATGAGCGTGGCCATCAGCTGCGGCTTTCTCGGGCCTTCTGCAAGACGAAGCGCGAGGCCCAGAGCGCACTCGCAGCCCTCATGGCAGAGACCGAGTGCGGACGCCAGATCACTCCCTCAAAAATGCGATTCGCCGACTACGCGGCCAGTGGCTCTCCTCGCGGAGAGCGGCTGTGGAACTCGGACGGCTGGGTGCGCACAGCGCCGCCGATGAGGCCTGCGACGCCCACATCGCGCAAGCCGTAGCGGTTGCGGCGCAACACGATCGACCGTGACGGCCGGCTCGCCTAGACCTTCTCCTCCACCGCGCGTCGAACGGCGTGGCGGCCCGGCGCGCACGGGCCGCCTCCTCCGTTCGTAGTCCTCAGGGGCTGTTGCAGCCGTGGGCGAGGAGGGTCGCGCCCGTCCCGCCCTTCACGAGCGCCCGCCCTTCGGCGTCGCGTTCGTTTTCGGCCGTCGCGGACGCGATGTCAACGGTTTTTCCGTGACGCCGTATCGCGACGGCGGCGCACATTTGGTCCGGAACGGTCGAGGAGAACTGCACGTGTACCGTGCACGAAGCGCCGTGCGTCTTCGCGTTGCAATCGTTGACGGCGTCGGTCATCGCCGCCCCTTGCGAGTCGCGGTCCCGCGCGAGCGCCGCGTAGGTTCCTCGTGCATCGAGCGCGATCGCGCCGAAGCGTCCGCCACCGAAACTCGTAACCGGCGGAGGCGCCACTCGAGCCACGCTCTGCGGAACGGGCGTCGGCGTGACGAGCACCACCACCGGGGTCGGCGTCGGGACCGGCGTCGCGGTCGGGGCAGGACTCGGGGAGGGCGTCGGCACCGGGCTGGAGGTAGCACTCGGCGCCTTGTGGTGCGTGAGTGCGGCGATCGCGGCCGCGCCGAGCAGGAAGCCCAACACGCCGCTTTCGGCGTTCGAACTGGAGCTGGAGCTGGTCGTTGTTCCGGACGAAGACGTGCTATTGCATACGGATTCTACCACCGTGGCGTTCGACGCGCCGAGCCTCGAGATCGCATCTCTCTTCGCAACATCGCGGGTGTTCCCGTGACCGTCTTTCCACGTCCCCTGATTCACGTCTTCCGCCAGCGCGCCGCACACGTTGTTGTGGATCTTCACCGCCGCGACGCAATCGTTCTGGCCGAGCGCGTTGCAGCGCGAAATCGCCCGCGTGTCTGCCGCCGACTGCGAGCTGAAATCCCACGATCCGGCATGCTTTCCGGTGCTCGGCGAGATCGCGATCGCTCCATAACGGCTCTGCGCAGCCCCGAACCCGGAGCTGTTGCTTCCACCGCCCGAGTTATTGTTGCAAACCGTCTCGACGACGGTCCCGTTCGACGACCCGAGATTCGCGAGCGCGTTCGAGCTTGCTTCACTGCGCGTGTTTCCGTGACCGTCCTTCCAAGTTCCGCGCGACGTATCCTGGGCCAGCGCACCGCACATCCGATTGTGGATCATGACGGTGGCGATGCAATCGCTCGGACCGAGCGCGTTGCATCGCGAGATCGCCCGTTGATCAGCTGCGGTTTGCGAGGTGAAGTCCCACGATCCGGCGTGTTTCCCGGTACTGGGCGAGATCGCGATCGCACCGTAGAGGTTGTCGGCGCCGGCCGGCACGACCGGCCCGAGCGCGAGCACGATAGTGCAGACAACGGCCACGATGTAACGCATCGCGGAAGAATGATTGCTCGAGAGCCTCAACGCAAAGTCTCCCCGTAACAAGAACGCGACGGCAGCGAGTGACGATGGCGGCCTCACTACGACGCCTTCGGGCAGGGACCCTCCCCCGGGGTAGGGGGCCACCGGAACTAGGAGCCCGGGAGGCGTACTCCCTAGCGTGATCTTTCAGCCCGAGTACAAAACGGAACCGCTCGACCGTCGCCAGCGTCGCCATTGGCATGGCCCAAAGCTTCTACGAGCCGTTCGCGCGCTGGCTCTTCGGGTTTTTTCGACCGTTGTCAGAGGGGGTGCTCTGGACGCGCGTCGCCGCAGAGCTCCTTTGAGCCTTAGCCGAACGCGCGGAGGTTGTCGCACATCTCGGGTAGCGCCTCGCTGACTGGGCTACACGTTGGCGATGCCTTCGAGAACTTTCGCTTGCTCCTTCCGCGTATTTCAGCCCATCGTACACGTTGCTCCAAGTCCGCCCCGCGCATCACATCGTCAATCGAGCAGGTTCAGAGATGCAAATCGCCATGAATTCATTGTGAGCGCGACGGGCTCGAGATCCGCCACGTCTCCCCCCAACGAAAAAAGTCGCCTGAATAGAGACGACCTTTTCCTCGTAAGACGTGGCTCCCGGAGTTGGACTCGAACCACGACCCGCTGATTAACAGTCAGCGGCCGTTTGGCCCACGGATTGGCCCACCAACGCGTTCATCAAGGGCGTCACGGGATGACACTAGGAGTTCGTCTGACTTGACGTTGCGCAGTTGCGGATTTGGGATGGCTTATG
>CALEYW010000012.1 GCA_937927945.1 uncultured candidate division WPS-2 bacterium
TCGCGAGGTGGACGACGGAGCCGTCGAAGCCGTCCGCGATCGCCGAGCAGGACGGGCACCCCGCCGTATACTCCGGCCCGAACATGAAGTGATAGACGAGGAGCTGCGAGCGTCCCTTGAAGAGATCGGCGAGAGACGCTGTGCCCGCGTCGGTCTCGAAGCGGTACTCCTTGTCGATGCGAACCCACGGCAGCTTCTGCCGCCGTTGCGCCAGCTCGTCGCCGCGCCGCGTCAGCGCTTTCTCTGCTTCGAGCAGCTCCAGCCGCGCCGCAAGCCACTCTTCGCGTGTTCCGGTCTTGTGATCGGTCATGGTGTTTCTCTCTTTCTTGTCAGTCTTGTCAGTGCAAATTCTTGGTGTGGCCCGCGCCACCGATGACGTCTTACATCGGTGGCATGAGTCCGGGAACCGACGAGGGCGCGATGACGATCAGGATTCCAAGTCCGACGATCGCCAGCGCCAGCGGCACATCGATGGCGGCTTTCGGGGGCAGAAGCTTCTGGGCGAGGACGAGCGCGGTGATCACCAACATCCAGGTGACGCTCATGACGCCCAGCGCCACCAGCATCAGCATCAATCCGATGCACGAGCCGACGCAGCAGAGCCCCAACTCGAATCCGGAGCGGACGCTCTCGCGACAGCGCCGGCGGAAGTGCTGCTTGAGCGGTGTGAACTCGTAGACACCCGCCGCGATCACGACCACGCCGGCGATGAAAGACTCGTGTGGCAGGTACAACGCGTACACGGCGACGCCAACGAGCGTCCAAACGGCAAGGTACGATCCGACGAAGAGCAGCACGGCGCTCACACGACCGCTGGCGTGCGCGCGTCTCAAAACTGCCGGAGCCGCACCCGGCAGCATCATCGCCGCCATCATCGGCACCCACAGGGCGACAAAGAACGCGAACGAGCCGAGCGGCGTCGCAACGCCCATATCGATCCCGCTCATTTGCCGGATCGCAACGATCCAGGATGCGGCGGCGAGCCCGAGCGTCGCCGTCAGCGCGACCGCCGTCGCGGTTGTCCTAGCGCTCGTCATGGCAGCGTAGCGGGAAGTCCCACGAGCGTCGCATTCTGGCGCTCGAGCGCCTTGACCGCACCGTTGCGCCAGCTTTCGGCGATCGACGCGGACATGGCATCGGGGAAGATGTCGTCCTCGCCGTTCTCCACTCCGTCGAAGATGGCTCGCGCGACGGACTCCGGAGAGGCCTTCGGTACGTCGAGATCGCGGGACATTTCGGTGTCCACTGGGCCGGCTAAGACGGCATGGACACTCACGCCCGATCCGGCCAAAAGTGCGCGCAGCGATTGTGAGAGGGAGAACGCAGCAGCCTTTGAGATCGAGTACGCCGGAATAATCGGCACGGCGGCAAAGGCCGCCACCGACAGAACGTTGACGATGGCTCCCCGAGAACGAGTCAACAACGGCAGGAACGCCTGGGTCACGCCGTACGTGCCGAAGAGATTGACGGCCAGGTGCCGTTCGAGCACGGCACGTTCGCTCAAGTCGTCGTAAAGCGACAAGCCGGCGTTATTGATGAGGATATCGAGAGTTTCGACTCTCTCGAGGGCTGCTTGAGTTTGCGCCGCGTTGGTGACGTCCAGGGTCAGGGGCGTGAAGCGTTCATCCGAGTGGACCAAGGGCCGGCGCGTACCGGCATACACCCGGGCCGCGCCTCTCGTCAAGGCTTCCTCGACCAGCGCCTGTCCGATACCGCGATTCGCCCCGGTCACGAGAACTGCTTTGCCTGCGATTGTCATATACTTTTCCACCTTATGGGTAGCCGAAGAGAAGCCGACCACCGCGCACCGCGGAAGTCAGGAGTGCCGATCGCCGTGAGGGTCAAGACGGCGACTGCGGGGAGCTACGCTGCGGTTACGGATCTTCGGCGAGGCGCTTGATCGCGCTCAGCCGGTCGTCCCACGCTGCCGCAACGTGGTGCATCCATCGCGCCGTTCGCTCCAGACGTTCCGGCCGAACGGCGAATTGCACTTCGCGACCCTGCTTGCGCGCTTCGACCAAACCGGCTTGCTCGAGCACGGTGAGGTGCTTCACGATCGCCTGGCGCGTAACGGGCAACTTTTCCGCCAGAGCCGTGGCCGTCGATTGCGGGTGAGCCGAAAGCGCATCGAGCACTCGGCGCCGCATCGGATCGGCGAGGGCGACGAGCACGTCGTCTACGTCGCCCTCGCGAGCGTTCATCGACCGCTGGGCTGTACCGGAAGCTGCTCGACGTATTCGTTCAAGTCACGCAGCTGCATCGCCCAACCGTCGCTATTGTCCTTGAACTGCTCGGCGCGCTCACTCTCGCTCCGGGGCAGACGACTGAAGCCGGTCTCGACAACACGGACTCGTGTTTGCTCGCCTTGCGGTGTCAACGTGAATTCGACCAGCGTCGACTTCTCGTTGGTCGGTTTTTCGTCGATTATCCCCGGGTTCCAGCGATACGAGAAATACTGCGGCTCGTCGACCTTTTCGATCATCCCGTACACCGTGCCGTGCTTGTCCCACCGCACTACGATCGCGCCGCCAGGCCGCAGATCGACCTCCGCTGAGTCGCCGAACCATTTGCCCACGTGTTCCGCTTGCGTGATGATCTCCCACACACGCTCCCGAGATGCCGCAACCACGACTTCCCGCTCGATCCTGTCTTCAACCATGCTGTCCTCCTATGTGCAACCCCATAGTTGCATATTTTGAGCGACTGCGCAACCCTCCGGTTGCAGATTTTTCGCGGCCCCCTGACGGGGTTCGCGACGCGCTGCTTTCCGCTGACGGGTAACAATAGGGAACTCCGTCGTCGGCGGCGGTCACGCACGGTCAAGGAGATCACGATGACCACCAGCGCCTCGTCCATGTCTCGTTCCGGCACGCAGCTTGCCAGCGACCGGCCGATCGGCCAGATCGAGCCGATCTTTGAATTCTATGAAGCGATGCCGACCGGTGTCACTGTCGCCGCGAGCGGACGCGTTTTCATCAACTTCCCTCGATGGGGCGACGAGGTCCCGTTCACCGTCGGGGAGATCCGGGACGGCAAGGTATTTCCGTATCCCAACGCTGCGATCAACACGTTCGATCCGGCGCGTCCCGGTGAAACGCTCAGCAGCGTGCAGAGCGTCGTCGTCGACGCCGCCGAGCGGCTGTGGATCCTCGACACTGCGGCACCGAAATTCGCCGAGCCTCTCGCAGGCGGCGCGAAGCTGCTCGCGGTCGACCTCGCAACGAACCGCGTCGTGAAGACCATCGTACTGTCTGCCTCAACGGTCCTTCCGACGACGTACCTCAACGACGTGCGCTTCGACCTGCGCAAGGGGAACGCGGGGGTGGCGTACATCACGGATTCCTCGAATCGCGGCCCGGGCGGTATTATCGTCGTCGATCTCGCCAGCGGTGAGAGCTGGAGAAAGCTCTCAGGACACCCCTCGACGTCCCCCGATCCCGCCTTCATCCCGATCGTCGAAGGCGAGCGGCTCGCCCTTCGCGAGAAGGGGAAGCCGCCGGCGCCGATCTCCTTCGCGTCCGACGGGATCGCGATCTCCGCGGACGGCACAACCCTCTACTACTGCCCGCTCTCGAGCCGACATCTGTATTCCGTTCCGACCGCGCTCCTTCTGGATACCTCCGCTTCCGACGACGCCGTTGGACACGCGGTGGTCGATCTGGGTGAGAAGGGTGCCTCCGACGGCCTCGAGTCGGATGATAAAGGCCGGGTCTACGCCGGTGCCTACGAACACAACGGCGTTCGTGTGCGACAGACGGACGGCGAGTGGAGGACGATCGCGCACGACCCGCGGATCCTCTGGCCCGACACGCTGTCGGTCGCGTCGGACGGCTACCTGTACTTCACCGCCAACCAGCTTCACCGCCAGGCGCAGTTTCACGAAGGTCAGGACCTGCGTCAGAAACCGTACGCGCTCTTCCGCCTAAAGATTGACGCGGGTCCCGTACTGTTCAATTAGCCACCATGTTGTCAGACCTGCGCGAAACCGCCGTCGACGAAGATCTCGCTTCCGGTCATAAAGCCGCTGTCGTTGGAGGCGAGGAAGAGGGCTGCAGCGGCTGTCGAGGTCGGTTCCCGATGAGAATGGGCTCTTCGTCGATTCCGCCTTCGGGTAAGAATTCACGGTGCTCACGCTACCATTCCCTGTGAGAATGTTGCTCGAAAAGCCGTCTCCCGGGGAGAAAGCCTCGGGAATGGTATGCAGCAGACGCGATTCAAAATGCAGCCGCGACCATGCGTTGCACCCTTGCGGCCGCGCAGTCGTTCGTCCCCGGCGCGATGCAGCGCGAACGTACGCAGCAGCTGGACCACGCCACGACGTCGGCCGTGTTTCACGCGGTCTCGACCATCGCCGCCGCGGCAGCAATGCGGATCGGCGACAGCGGTCGGGTACGATCATACTGGGATGATGCCTTTGCCTTACTCGGCGATGTCTGTTCGAGCACTTAGGACGAAGTGCTCTCATCGGGCCATTCTTCCCGACGCCCGATGTGGCGCTCAGCGAAGATCGCGCCGCGTTCAGCGCTCCGACGCCACAGCCGGGTAACATTGGGTGCGCTGGCACCGATAATAGAGGAGTGAATCCTTTGCTGGTGCCTCGGTCGGCGCTCCTCCGTTGCGTCGCCTCCTCGCTCGTCGCATTTGCGTGTTTTGCATCGCCAGTTGCCGCCTCCCCAAATCCATTCGTGGGGTTGTGGGTCGTCGATCGTGCACCCTGGAACGGGGAGCGCTTCACGTCGGCGGGGACGGTGGTCGAATACAACCGCGGACACGCCATCGGGGAGTTTCCCTATACCGTGACCTCGGCGACGACCGCGGTCGTCGACTACGGCTTCCTCAAGCTGGTCTATCATTTGGCCAACGGCGCCCTGACGAGCTACAACAACCACGGGATGTTGCGGTTTCATCCGGCTCGCGCGATCGTTGCGCCGCCGGTCCGTCATAACCCGCTGCTCTAACAGGTCGCGGAAATAGGTGAGGTTTTCGTTGCCTGGTAGGGCCTCATGACGACGACTCCGGGTTTACGAGCAGCGTTTTCGTCGCAAGACTGGCTTTCGGAGGCCCCTTTGGCGGTTTTGAGACACTGATTCCGTCGTCATGTTGCGCCCGCCAGGATATTGCGAATGCGAACCAAGTTGTAAACGGCGACGGCGAACGTGAACAACCCCGAGACGCGCGGCAAACCACGAACCTTAACCTTGCGGATCGTGCCGACGACCTTAGCCCAACCGAAGACTTCCTCGACCCGTTTGCGAACACGTTGACTGATACGATAGCCCTCGTGTCGCGTCGTTCGAGCGTCGATCGCACTG
>CALEYW010000013.1 GCA_937927945.1 uncultured candidate division WPS-2 bacterium
CCGGGGTCATTTTAATCCCGCCGGAGGGGTCAGGATAATCCCGCCGTTGCCAAGCGCGAAATGGTCGTGGATCGACTTCTCGCTGAGCCGGCCTTTTTTGCGATCGCGTCGCGGAGCACTGCGCCGGCGCCGAGTGCCTTACGAATTGCCGCCGCGGAGATACGAGCGAGCGGGATTCCGCCCAATTCCGGAATGAGATAGTCACGAATGATCCCGCCGTAGCGCTCAAGCGTCTTCGGTGCGAGCTCGCCAGCCAATTCGCAATGCCAGCCAGCGTGTGCAGTAGTCGCCGAAGCGCATCCGCGACGAACGGGGCTGGCGACCCCCTTCTGTTTGGGTTACGAGTGCCGCCAGTGCGCTCTCGGCCTCGCGACGCGTGCCGCCAAACGCGCGGTAGATGCGGTGCTGCCGACCGTCCTCGCCACGCTCCCCAAAGACGCTCAATTCCCACCGCTCGGGACCGCCGCTGTGTCGCCGGCGTTCCCGGCGACGGAGTGAACCGCGCATCGCGGCCTCCTTCCGGCGTTTGGTGGGCCAAACCGTGGGCCAAAACGCCGGTGCATGCAAAAAACCCGCGTCAGACGCGGGTTTTCACTGGTAGCCCCAACGGGATTCGAACCCGTGTTACCGCCGTGAGAGGGCGGCGTCCTAGGCCTCTAGACGATAGGGCCGACTGCTCCCGGTCAGAGATTCGAACTCCGATAACAGCTTCCAGAGAGCTGCGTCTTACCATTAGACGAACCGGGATTGGCGGTTTCGCCCTGCGTTGCGTCCAGCAAACGTCTCCGTTTGGCTGTGGCAATTCGGGCACAGCATCCGGAGATTCTCCACGCGGTGGTCGTCTCGGATGCCGTTTCGATGATCGATTTGGATGGACAGAGGCTTGCCCCTCCATTTGTCCAGTCCGCACTCGTCACAGACGTTTTTGAGTATACCAGCCTCGATCAAGCGTCTTTTGACGGTGCGCCGGCTCTTGGCCTCAGCGAGCACCCGCTCAACGGTCCATGCCCTGGCGCGCGGCCGAAGGTCGCCGCGCCGGACGGCCTTGCTCCACGTCGCAGGCTTGAATCCAAAGCGAATGCGACATTCTCGGTAGGAGTGTCCTTCGTCGTAGTAACGTCGAATAGCAATCCAGTCGTATCTGGGCTCCAGAGACGCGCTCAGGCGCCCGAATCGAATGGCCTTGTACCAAGCTTGCAGCGTAAACCCGAACTCCCCGATGCATGCGTCCCGATCATGCCCCGAGTCATAAAACCGCTGCACCTCACCCCAATCGTAGCGCTTCCTCACTCGCCAAGCGTACGAGCAAGGGGTGCCACCTGTCCGGCACTCTCGGGACCGGAGGCGGCAGGCTTCGGAGCAATACCGTACGATACATCAGGTCCGTCCGTCGGCGCCCAGGCGCAGGCGGCAAATCCGCTCGCTCCAGGAGATACCGTGCAGGCAGTCGTCCTCGTCGGTGGGGAGGGCACCCGGCTTCGGCCGCTGACCCTCGAGACCCCGAAACCCATGGTCCCGGTCATGAACATGCCCTTCCTCGAGCGGACGCTGCGGCGCCTCAAGGAAGCCGGAATCAACGACGTCATCCTGCCGGCGGGCTATCTCCCCGAGGCGATCACCTCGTACTTCGGCGACGGCTCGCGGCTCGGACTGCGCCTCCGCTACGTCATCGAAGAGGTGCCGCTCGGCACGGCCGGGGCGCTCAAGAACGTGGAGCAGTACATCGACGGCCCGTTCTTCGTCCTCAACGGCGACGTCCTGACCTCACTCGACCTGCGCGCCATGCTCGCCTACCACCAGCGCAAGAGCGGCCTGGCGACGATTCACTTGATCCCAGTCGAGGATCCCAGCCCCTTCGGCTGCGTCGTCCACGACCCGGCCGGTCGGGTCCAAGCCTTCGTCGAGAAGCCGAAGCGCGAAGAGGCGCCGACCAACGAGATCAACGCCGGGACGTACCTTCTCGAGCGTGAGGTGCTCGACTACATCCCCGCGGGCCGCCCGGTCTCGATCGAGCGCGAGACCTTCCCACAGCTCATCGCGTCAGGGCGGCCCCTGTACGCGTACACGACCGCCGACTACTGGATCGACTTGGGCCGCCCGGAGGCCTACCTCGACGCCCACCGCCACATCTTCGACGGCACGATGCCCCTCGGCAGCATGCCGGGTATCGACGGGCCAGGGCGAGAGAGTGTCCCTCCGTCGGCGCTGCGCCCGCCGGTCTTCATCGGCAATGGCTGCACGGTGGCGCCGGACGCCGTCGTCGGCCCGTACACCGTGCTCGGCGACGGATGTGACATCGGCCCCGAAGCGATTGTCGCGGACTCACTTCTCTGGGACGATGTCGTCGTCGAAGCAGGCGCAGCGCTCGCCTGGTCGATCGTCGCCAGCCGCGCCCGCATCGGGGCCGGCGCGCAGATCGCGCACGGCTCGGTCATCGGCCACGACGCCGTGATCCCGCCCGGGGCACACGTCGAAGAAAACGCGAGAATCGCCGCTATCGGACATTAACCGGCGTCACCGTCCACCGGCCTCGGTTTATGGCCCCTCGTTCCGAGGGTACGAAACGAATGGGACAAGCGACCGTGTCCTGGGAGTACGGCTACTTCGCGAACGCGCCAAGGTACCGTCTCGCCGGCGCCAGTTTTGGCCGCCGGATCCTTCAAGGGGACGATGTTGACCATCCAAGCGCCGCGCATGCTGTTTCTGGGTTCCTTCCCGCCACGGGAGTGCGGGATCGCCACGTTCATGAAGGACGTGGTCGACTGCGTCGATGAGGCATTCGGAGCGCGCAGCGCCGTGATCGCGATCGACGAACCGGGCGGCGAGGGCCGTTCGTACCCGAACCGAGTGGTTGCTCGGCTGGTTCAGCAAGACTTCGATTCGTACCGGCGGATCGCCGACTTCATCAACACCTCTCCGTGCGACGTCCTGAACATCCAGCATGAGTACGGTTTGTTCGGCGGCTCCGAGGGCGAGTGGGTCGTCGACCTCATCGCCGGCGTGCGCAAGCCCGTCGTCACGTCGCTGCACACCGTCCTGCCCGATCCCTCGCCCGAGCATCTGCGCGTCGCGCGCGCGCTGTGCGCCACATCGACGGCGGTCGTCGTCCTCTCGGAGACCGGACGCGAATTGCTGATCGAGCGGTACGGCGTCGATCCCGCCAAGATCTCGGTGATCCATCACGGGGTCCCGGACGTGCCGTTCCGCGAAAGCGCACCGCTCAAGCGCGCCCTCGGTCTCGACGCGCGCATGACGATCTCCACCTTCGGCCTGATCAATCGCGGCAAGGGACTCGAGTACGCGATCGATGCGATGGCCGCGGTCGTCGCGTCGCATCCCGAGGCGCTCTACCTGGTTTTGGGCCAGACGCATCCGGTCATTCGTCGCCACGAAGGCGAGTCGTACCGCGACGAGCTCAAAGCGAAGATCGCCGAAAACGGGCTCGCCGACAACGTCAAGCTGGTCGACAAGTATCTCGACTTCGATGAGTTGCTCGGCTATCTCGGCGCGACCGACATCTACCTCACGCCGTATTTGAATCCGACCCAAGTGGTCAGCGGCACGCTGGCGTACGCGATCGGCCTCGGCAAAGCCGTCGTGTCGACCCCGTATCTCTACGCGCAAGAATTGCTCGCACACGGACGCGGCTTCCTCACGCCGTTCCGCGACGCGTCGGCGATCGCGACGACGCTCGTCGCGCTGCTCGACGATCCCGCGCTGCGCGAGAGCACGGAGCGCCGCGCGTACCGCTTCGGACGCCGCATGACCTGGCCGAACGTCGCCCAAGCCTACGGCGCGCTGTTCGCCGACCTGCAGCCGCTCTCGCGACGCACGGCGCTGGCTACCTCAGCGTGATGTCGGGAACGGGCCGGTTGACGATGCAAACGTACCGGTTTCCGGCGCTCGACCACCTCCTCGCGATGACGGACGACGTCGGCATCTTGCAGCACGCCACCCTCGACGTGCCGAATCGGTCGTGCGGCTACTGCACCGACGACGTCGGGCGCGCCCTGATCGTCGCCTGCGAGGCGGCGTCGCGTTTCCCCAAGGACCGCGACATCGCGCGGCTCGTCTCCACCTACCTCGCGTATCTGCACGACGCGCAGCTGCCCAACGGCTGGTTCCACAACTTCATGGGCTACGACCGCCGGTGGCAAGATCAAGGCGGAACGCCGGATGCGGTCGGTCGCGCGATCTGGGGACTCGGCTACGCGGAACGTTTCGCGCCGCGCGAATCGTGGCGTGCGTTGGCGGGCGAATTGCGCCGTCGTGCGCTCGCCGACATCGCCGGAATGGAGTACGTGCGTTCACGCGCGTATGCGGCGCTGGGCTTGGTGCAGTCGTTGGCGACGCGTCCCGACGACGAGTTCACCGTGCGCGCGGTCCTCGACGATGCGGCGCGTGCGATCGCCGACGAGTACGATGCGCATCGCGCTCCCGACTGGGAGTGGTGCGAAGACCTCATGACCTACGACAACGCGCGCATGCCGGAAGCGCTGTTGCGTGCGGGCGACGCGCTCGGTGACGAACGCTACATCAGCGCCGGCCTCGCGATGCTCGACTTTTACGTCGAAGCCGTGATCGAAGGCCCTTCGACCAGTTCGGGGCAGGCTCTCTTCCAGCCGGTCGGCAGCGAAGGATGGTATCCCCGCGGCGGGAAGAAGGCGCGCTTCGGTCAGCAGCCGCTCGAAGCGGCGGCGCTCGTCGATGCCGCGCTCGTCGCGCACGACCTCACCGGCAACGCGGAGTGGCGTGACGTCGCCGAGATCGCGCACGCCTGGTACGGCGGCGCGAACGTGCTCGGGATCCCGCTCGCGGTCGAGGGCGGATGCCGCGACGGTCTCGACGCGGGGTCCTGCAATCCCAATCAAGGCGCCGAGTCGACGCTCTCCTATCTCATGAGCGCGATCGCGCTGGCGAACCGCTCGACTGCGTCGCTGTCGCTGCGCGTCGCGAAATAAGCGCGCTCGTCGCGCGATGCGCGAGGGCCATGATCGTCAGCATCGGGTTCACGCCTGATGCGCTCGGGAACGCGGACGCATCGGTGACGAGCAGCCCCGCGACGCCGTAGACCCCTCCATCCGGGTCGACGGCGCCGTCGACGGGGCTCGCGGCCATGCGCGCCGTTCCCATCTGGTGTGCGGAGAACAACGAGACAGCAACTCGCGCTTCGGCGCGTCGCATGAGCTCGGCGGCGAAGGCGTCGAGGCCGGCGGGCGTCGCATCGACCGCATCGAGTCCCAGTCCGTCGCGATACAACGTCAGCACGCGACGCGCTCCGGCCGCGAAGGCGATGCGGGCCGCGCCGGCCAGTGCGGTCGCGAGGTGCCGCGCGTCGTACGGATCGATCGCGTAGCGCACGTCGGCGCGGTCGTCCGTACCGACGCTTCCTTCGCCGCGGTCGCGCGTGAGCGCGATCAATACCGCGCGATTGCGGATGGTGGCGATGTCCGCTGCGTGTTCGGCCGCTCCGCGCCACGGCAGGCCCGTCGCCAAGATCCCCGGATGCGACGGCGCGGCTTCGATCGCTGCACCGAAGCCATCCGCAAGGTCGGAAAACTCATCGCAGAGCGCGCTCTGCATGGGGCCGTGCCAAGTTTCGATCGGGTGGTCGAACTCCACCGAGAGCGCCTGCACCGGATGCAGGTGGAGATGACGGCCGAGATGCGGCGAGCGAACACCGCTGCGCGTCAGCACGCCCGGCGTGCGCAGCGAGCCGGCGGCGACCACGACCAGCGGCGCGTCGACGGTGAGCAGTGCACCGCCGGCCGTCGTGGCCTCGACCCCCCTCACCGCACCGTCTGCGATGCGCACGCGATCGACGCGCACGCCCGCGAACACTGCGGCTCCCGCCTCGACGGCGTCGCGCAGGTAGGTGTTGGCGGTTGAACCTTTGTAGCCGTACGCGCAGCCGAACCCGCAGTAGCCGCAGCCGTCGCCGCTGCACGTCGCGTTGCGCGGGATCGGGCGCATGCTCCAGCCGAGCTTCGCGCAGCCGTCGACGATCACGGCATTGTTGCGGTTGTGCGTCGTCGCGACGGTCACGCCGAGCCGCGACTCGACGGCATCGTACGCGTCGGCGAGTTCGGCCGCGAACGACGGGCGGCCGAGCGTCTCGCCCCACTCCGCGGCGAGCGCGGCGGGCAGGCGCAGCGACGTCGACCAGTTCACGCTGGTGCCGCCGCCGATGCAGGCACCGGCCAGAATCGAGACGCCCAGGTCGACGGTCGAGCACAGGCCGGCTTCGAGGTAGAGCGCGCCCATCGATTCGGCCTCACGCTGACGGGCGGCGACGTCTTCGATCGGCGGTCCGGCCTCCAGTACGACGACCCGCAGGCCCGCTTCGGCGAGGAGTGCGGCGGCCACGCCGCCCCCGGCGCCGGAACCGACGACCACCGCGTCGGCCGACAAGCGCCCCTCCGCGGGCGGCGTGCTCAGCGGAAAGGGCGGCAGGCGGTTCGCCACGTCCGTGCGGGGACCGGGGTAGCCCAGCCCGTCCCAGACGGCGCTGCGGCCCGAGCCGTCGTCGGCACCGTACGCGCCGAACAGCGCGAGCCGCGTGAAGGCATCGAACGCGGGGCGCAGCGGGCCGATCTCTCCGAGCTTGCAGAGAACGCGCTCGCGCGCGTCCCGGTCGAGTTCGGCGAAGCCGCGGGGGCGGCCGGCCAGCAGCAGCCCGGCAACCGGACTGCTCAGCAGTGAGAGCACTCCCGCCAGGCGACCGCGTTTGTGCGCCGGCAAGGCGCCGAGCGAGGCACCGGCAACGGCCGTCGCGACAGCCCGATCGGCGTGCGGCGGGATCACCGTGTCGACGATCGCGGCGAGCGTTTTTTCCTGCGCGGGCTTCAACACGACCGAGCCTTCGGCGGCGTGTGCGAAGCGGACCCCCGGGTTCACACTGTCCGCTAGATCAAGGTTTTTCCGTAACGGAGGGACATTCGAACGGCCTCCGCGTAGGTGCCGGGTCGGGGTCGAACGCTCCCCGCTAGGCGAAAATGGCCTACGCGGCGAAGTGTCGTGTGATGCTGGCGCCTACCGAACTCCTCAATGACGTCCAGCGCGCGGCCGTCGAACATACTGATGGCCCCGTGCTGATCTTCGCGGGTGCTGGATCCGGAAAGACGCGTGTCCTCACGCACCGGATCGCCTATCTGCTCGAAGAGAAAAAGGTCTTCCCCGACCGGATCCTGGCGGTGACGTTCACCAACAAGGCGGCCGGCGAGATGAAGTCCCGTCTCGAGCGGATGGTCGGCGCTCCTGCCCGCGATCTATGGGTCGGCACCTTTCACGCCATGTGCGTGCGGATGCTGCGCCGCGACGGCAAGAAGATCGGCATCTCGCCGAACTTCGCGATCATGGACTCCGCCGACCAGCAGGCGATCGTCAAAGAAGTGATCGCCGATCTCGACTACGACGAGCGGCAGATCACGCCTGGCGCCGCGCTGGCCGAGATCTCGAAGGCGAAGAACAACCTGTGGTCGCCCGAGCAGTACGAGGAGAAGAACCCCTCGTTCGCCGGCGAGCGCTACGCCAACGTCTACCGTGAATACGACCGCCGCCTCGGCGAGTCGAACGGCCTCGACTTCGACGACCTGATCGCCAACGCGATCAAGCTGCTCGACGACGACGACGATGCACGCGCGCGCTATCAGAACAAGTTCAAGTACATCCTGGTCGACGAGTACCAGGACGTGAACTACGCGCAGTATCGCCTCGTCGCGACGCTGGCCAAGGAGCACGGCAACATCACGGTCGTCGGCGACGACGACCAGTCGATCTACTCGTGGCGCGGCAGCGACTACCGCATGATTCTGCGGTTCGAGGAAGATTTTCCGGGCGCGACCGTCTTCAAGCTGGAAGAGAATTACCGTTCGACCCAGACGATCCTGACCGCCGCGAACGAGCTGATCGAGCAGAACGCGGGCCGTCATCCGAAGAAGCTGTTCACCAAGCGCGATGCGGGCGAACCGCTGACGGCGTTCCAGGCCGAGTCCGAGCGCGCCGAAGTGCGCTACGTGATGGAGAAGATCAAGGAGCACGTGCGCGAAGGCGCCGCGTACCGCGACTTCCTCGTGCTGTACCGCACCAACGCGCAGTCGCGCTACTTCGAAGAAGGCTTCCTCGCCGAAGGCATCCCCTACCGCGTCGTCGGCGGCGTCGGCTTCTACGCGCGCACCGAGGTCAAGGACATGCTGTCCTACCTCCGCTACATCGTCAACCCGTCCGACGCGGTCGCGTTCCGCCGCATCGTCAACGTTCCGCGCCGTTCGATCGGTCAGCAGACGCTGGCGTCGCTGCTCGAAGCCGCGAACCAGTCGGGCGTCTCGGTCGGTCAAGCCGTGTTCGACTCGAACCTGCTCAAGCGCGCGGTGCCGAAGAAGCAGCGCGAGCTCGAGCGCTTCGCTGAGCTGATCAACGACCTGCGCGAGAAGGCTGCGTCCTTCTCGGTCAGCGAGCTGCTCGTTGCGGTGATGGAAGAATCCGGCTACCTGCGCGAGCTCCAGGCCGACGAGACGGCCGAAGGGCGCGCGCGCATCGAGAACCTGCAGGAGCTGGTCGGCGTCGCCCGCGAGTTCGAGCAGAATCCCGAAACGGGCAGCACGATCGACGACTTCCTCTCGAACATCGCCTTGATCAGCGACATCGACACGCTCGACCCCGAGTCGTCGTTCGTGACGCTGATGACGATGCACGCGGCGAAGGGCCTCGAGTTCCCGATCGTCTTCCTGACCGGCCTCGAAGAGGGCGTCTTCCCGCACACGCGCGCGCTCACCGACATGACCGAGCTCGAAGAAGAGCGCCGTCTCGCCTACGTCGGCGTGACGCGCGCGATGGATCGCCTCTACCTCTCGTTCGCCGCGCGGCGCACGCTCTTCGGCAACACGTTTTCGCATCCGAAGTCGCGCTTCATCGAAGAGATGCCCTCGGTCGAAGCGATCGGCGGCGTCGGCATCGGGCCGCGTCCCGGCGGCGGCCGCTGGCGCGAAGTCTCGATCCACGAGAACGCCGGCGCGGGTGTCGGGATGGATCTCAACCCGGGCGAAAAGGTCCGTCATCCCAAGTGGGGCGAGGGCACCGTGGTCGACGTCGCGGGCGCCGGCGGCGACGGTCTGCTCACGATCAACTTCCCCAACGTCGGCCAGAAAATGGTCATGCTCAAATACGCGCCGCTGGAGAAAGTGGTCTAGAGCGCAAACGGTGATGGACCGAGCGCAGAGTAACAGCGCCCGGCCCCTTACGACGATGCGAGGTCGGATGTGGGGGCCCCGCGGTGCGCAGCACCGTGGGGGGCGCGTAGCCTGGGGCGGAGCGCCGTGAAAATTGGCGTCGCCGGCGCGCTCGGGAGATTGGGGCGCGTGGCTTGTGCTGCGGTTGAAGCCCAGGAAGATCTCGAGCTTACCGCTACGTTTGCGCGCGGAGACGATCTCCGCGCGTTTGCGGCGTCCGGTCTCGACGTCATCGTCGATTGTACCGTGTATCCGGTGACGCTCGACGTCGCGCGCGCGGCGCTCGACGCGGGCGTACCGGTGGTGATCGGTGCGACCGGGTGGAGTGACGACGAGCTCCGCGTCCTCGCGGCTCGCAGCGAGGAGACCGGCGTCCCCGCGATGTTCGTTCCGAACTTTTCGTTCGGCGCGGTGCTGATGATGCGCTTCGCGGCGCAGGCGGCACGCGTCATCCCCCGTGCGGAGATCATCGAATTGCATCACGACGCGAAGCGCGACGCGCCCAGCGGAACCGCCAAACTGACGGCGCAGCGCATCCACGAGGCCGGCGCGCCGCTGCCGCCGATCCACAGCGTTCGCCTCCCCGGGCTGCTCGCGCACCAGGAGACGATCTTCGGCGGTACCGGCGAGACGCTCACCCTGCGCCACGACTCGCTCTCGCGCGAGTCGTTCGGCCCCGGAATCATCGCGGCCGTCCGCGCGGTGCGCAACCAAACCGGGCTCGTGATCGGTCTCGACGCCATCGTGAACGAAAAGCTCGCGGCATGCGACTAGCGGTCATCGGCGCGACCGGCGTCGTCGGCGGAACGATCCTGCGCGTGCTCGACGAGCGCCGCATCGCGATCGACGAACTGCTGGCGTACGCGTCGCGCGAGCGGCCCGAGGGGCTGTCGTTTCGCGGAAAGACCGTACCGATCGCGGCCGCGACGCGTGAACGGCTGTTCGCTGACCGGCCGGACGTCGCGTTCTTCGCGTCGAGCGACGACGCCAGCGCGGAGCTCGCCGAGTCGCTGGTCGAAGCGGGCATCGTCGTCATCGACAACACCTCGACGTTCCGGCTCGCCCTGCACGTTCCGCTGGTCATCCCCGAGGTGAACCCGCATGCGATCCGCGCGGACGACCGGCTCTTCCCGGTCGCGAACTGCACCGCGATCGTGCTGACCGTGGCGCTCGCGCCGCTCGACCGCGCGGTCGGGTTGCGCTCGGTGCGCGTCGCGACCTATCAAGCGGTGAGCGGAGCCGGCCGGGCCGGGCTCGATGCGCTCGCGGCGGAAGAGGGCGGAGCCGAACCGGGGACGACCTTCGCGGCGCCGATCCATCGCAACGTCGTCCCGCAGGTCGGCTCGTACGACGGCGACGGCGACACCGGGGAAGAGCAAAAGGTCGTCGCCGAGACGCGCAAGATGCTCAACCGTCCGGACCTGCGCATCGCGGCAACGACCGTGCGCGTGCCGGTGATGCGCGCGCACAGCGAGGCGGTGTTCTTTCGCACCGAACGGGCGACCGACGTTCGCGAACTCGGTGAGGCGCTGCGCAACGCACCGGGTGTCGTCTTTCACGAACGCGGCATCGTAACGCCGCGCGACGTCGAAGACACGGACCTCGTGCACGTTGCGCGGCTGCGTCCCGAACCCGACGATCCGACCGGCACGCGCTTCCAGATGTGGGTCGTCGGCGACCAACTGCGCAAAGGCGCCGCGACCAACGGCGTGCAGATCCTCGAGCTTCTCATATCCCAAGGCCGCTTCGCTCCCACGCAGGTCCCAACGTGAACGTCACGGTTATCAAGTTCGGCGGGTCGTCGCTCGCGACGCAGGAGCTGCGAGAGGTTGCGGCTTCGCGGGTGCTCGATGCGGTGCGGCGCGGCGACAAACCCGTCGTCGTGTGTTCGGCGATCGGGCGGACGCCGGAGCCGTATGCGACCGACTCGCTTTCGGCGTTGCTCGGGCCGGTGCGGAACGGGCCGAACCGCGATCTGCTGCTCGCCTGCGGCGAGACGATCTCGTGCGCGGTGTTCGCCGAATTGCTGACCTCGCTCGGCTTTCAAGCGCAGGCGATGACCGGATTTCAGGCCGGCATCGTCACCGACGAGAAGTTCGGCGACGCGGAGATTCAGAGCGTCGACCCGGAGCCGATTCGTGCGCTGATCGCGGCCGGCATCATTCCGGTCGTCACCGGCTTTCAAGGCGGCACGCGATCGGGTGCGACGACGACGCTCGGACGCGGCGGGAGCGATCTCACCGCGGTCGCGCTCGGCGACGCGCTCGGAGCCTCAGCGGTCGAGATCTACACCGACGTCTCGGGCGTGATGACGTCCGATCCGCGCCGCGTCGCCGGGGCGCACGCGCTCGACCGGGTCACGCAGGCCGAGATGGTCGAGCTGGCGGGCAACGGCGCCAAGATCATGCACCACAAGGCCGCCGAACTGGCGCACGCGACCGCGACGCCGTACGTCGTCAAGGGCCTGCGCAGCAACGTCGGGACGACGATCGACGATACGGCGCCGGTCGATCCAGACCGTCCGGTCACCGGCCTCGCGATCATCGCCGACGTCACGTTCTGCCGCATCATCCAAGGGCTCACCGATGACCTCGAGCGCTCGGACGTCGACCGCGACGTGCTCGGCCGCATCGCCGAACACGGCATCTCGATCGACATGATCAACGTCAACGACGCCGGCGTGTTCTTCATCTGCGACGACGAGGCGGCGGAACGGGTCCGGCCGGCGCTCAGCGACTTGAACTTGGCCCTGCGGATGCGACCGCACTGCGCCAAGATCTCGATCGTCGGCGCCGGCATGCGCGGGACGTCGGGCGTCATGTATCGCGTGGTCAAGACGATCACCGATGCCGGCGTCGAGATCATCCATTCGACCGACTCGAACATCACGATCTCCATCCTCGTCCCGGCCGATCAGGCGGTGAAGGCGGAGCAGGCATTGCACGACACGTTCGGACTCGGACGCGGAGCGGTGGCGCGATGAAGTCGCTCGGCCGCATTCTGACCGCCATGGTGACGCCGTACGACCAAGACGGCGAGGTCGACGTCGTCGAAGCGGCGCGCATCGCAAGGTTTCTGGTCGCGCGCGGCAACGACGGCGTCGTCGTCGCGGGCTCGACCGGCGAGGGGAACGCGCTCGAGAACGAGGAGAAGCTCGCGCTGTTCGCCGGGGTGAAGGCGGGTCTGGGCTCCGACGGCGTCGTCATCGCCGGCACGACCGGCCCCAACACGCGGCAGTCGATCGCGCTGACGAAACAGGCGGCGGAGACCGGCGTCGACGCCATCCTCGCGACCGTTCCGGCGTACGTCAAGCCGACCCAAGAGGGGATGCTTCAGCACTTCGGCGCGATCGCCGAGTCGACCTCGCTGCCGATCGTGATCTACAACGTCCCCGGCCGCACCGCGTCGAACATGCTGCCCGCGACGTTCACCGAACTTTGCCGGCGCCACGCGAACGTCGTCGGCATCAAAGAGTCGACCGGCGACGTGAACCAGTTCACCGCGATCTTGAACGAGCGGACGCGCGAGGACGTCACGTTCTGGTCGGGTGACGACTACATCTTTCTTCCGTCGCTCGCGATCGGCGGCTACGGGCTCATCAGCGTCGCCGGGCACCTGTGCGGCCGCGAGCTGCGGGCGATGGCGGAGGCCGTCGACCGCGGCGACGTCGCGGCGGCTGCCAAGATCCACCGCGAGCTCGCGCCGCTGATCGCGGGCCTGTTCACGATCAGCAATCCGATCCCGGTGAAGTGGGCGATGGAAACGTGCGGCTTCACGGTGGGTCCGTGCCGTTCGCCGATGGGTCCGATGCCTGCCGCGCTCAAGGCCGCGCTCGAGCCGCTCGTCGCGCCGTTTCGCCCGTAGTGACCATCCTCGGTTGCCGGGTCGATGCCGTCGGCCGTGACGAAGCGGTCTCGCGTATCGCGCAGCTCGCGAATGCGGGCGGGGCGTCGGTCGTCGTGACGCTCGGCGTCGAGATGGTGATGGCCGCGCAGCGGAACGACGCGTTTCGGCGCGTGGTGAACGGTGCCGCGCTGGTCACCTGCGATACGATCGGACTGCTGCTCGCGTCGCGCGTGCGCGGCGGGCCGCTGCGCGAGCGGGTGACCGGCGTCGCGCTGGTCGATGCGCTCGCGGCGCGTTCGGCATCGCTCGGCGACGTGCGGCTGTACCTGCTCGGCGGCAGCGGCGACACGGCGCAGCGGGCAGCCGAGGCATTGCGAGCCGCGTATCCCGGGGTCGCGATCGCCGGTGCGCGCGACGGCTATTTCCGCGACGACGAGCGCGCCGCTGTGGCGGCCGCAATTCGGGCGAGCGGCGCGAACGTGCTGCTCGCGGGTCTGGGCTCGCCGAAGCAGGAGCTGTGGCTCGCGCAGTGGCTGGGAGCGACGGGGTGCGGCGTGGGGATCGGCATCGGCGGGGTGCTCGACGTCTTCGCCGGCAACGTCGTGCGGGCGCCGGCGGCCTTCCAGCGCACCGGCTTGGAATGGGCGTATCGCTTGGCGAAGGAGCCGCGTCGCTGGCGGCGCCAGCTGGCGCTCCCGCGCTTTGCCGTCGCGGCACTTGCGGAGACGCTTGGCGCGCATAAAGAAGGGAACACTCGAGGTTGATGTTCTGTACGGTGCGTCTGTGCGTGCGATGATCCTCGCGGGTGGAATGTCCACCCGCCTCTATCCGCTCACGAAAGAAGTTCCCAAGCCTCTGGTTCCCGTCGTCGGCGAACCGATCAGCGGCCACGTGATGCGCTGGCTGGCGTCGCACGGGTTCGAAGACGTCGCGATGAACGTGTTCTATCTTGCCGACTCGGTCGAGGCCGCGTTCGGCGACGGCAGTCGTTACGGCGTGAAGCTCCACTATCTGCGCGAACCGCGGCTGACCGGCAGCGCCGGCGGCCTCAAGCAGATGGAAGGCTGGTTCGACGAGACGTTCGTCGTCGTCGGCTGCGATGATCTGACGACCGCGGATCTCGGTGCCGTGATTCGCTTTCACCGCGAGCGCGGTGCGCTCGCGACGATCGGGCTGATCGAAGCCGACGAGGTCGACCAGTACGGCGTCGTGATTCTCGAGAGCGACGGCCGCATCCGCGAATTTCAAGAGAAGCCGGCGAAGGGAACCGAGCGCTCGAAACTCGTCAACACCGGGATCTACGTCTTCGAGCCTGCGATCTTCGACCGCATTCCCGCCGAGACGTTCTACGACTTCGGCAAACAGGTGTTTCCCGAACTGCTGGCCGACGGGCTGCCGTTCTACGGAATGCACCTCGAGGGCGCGTACTGGCGCGACGTCGGCACGCCGGATGAGTATCGGCGCGCAACCGCGGACGTGCTGGACGGCCGCGTCGTGATATCGGGGGCGCGCGCGACGGGCGTTCCGTCCGGCGTCCGCGTTCCGGCCGACGCGCGCATCGACGCCAACGTCCGCATCGGCGATCGAGTCACGCTCGGAAACGGCGTGCGTATCGTGGGACCGAGCGTGGTCGGCGACGACGCCGTGCTCGAAGACGGTGCCGCGCTCGAACGCACCATCGTGTGGAACCGCGCGCGCATCGGAGCGCGCGCGACCCTGCGCGACGCAATCGTCGGCGAAGGCTACACCGTCGACGACGACACGACGCTCATCGAAGCCATTGTCGCAAACGAGCCCATCGCCTCAACGTAACTACGCCGTCACCCCGCTCGGGGTGAGGGCGTGGGGTATCGCATCAGGTGGCGACGCGTTCGGCGAGGCGGAAGCCGGTGAAGAGAAAGCGTGCCTTACCGTCGTTCGCGAACTCGGTGAAGCCGACGACGCTCGTCGTGCCGTAGGGCTGATCTTCGGCGAGGAAGCGGTGATCGTCGATGGGCCGCAGGACCAGATGGTGGTCGGGAAGGTCGCCGAGGCTGTCGTTGTTGCGTTGCGTCACCGTCGCGCGCAGGGCTCCGTCGGACGGGGTCACGACGATGCGGCTCATATACGTCTCGTAGGCTCCGGCGAAGCGCGCGGCGTCGACCGGCAGAGCCGAATTCGCGTCGGGTTTCATCGGGATGCGCGCGTCGCCGAGCGCTTGGCATCACTCGGCGTCGACTTCCGCGTGACCCAGATGGTCGACGTGAACAACGGGGTCCACGCGATGATCCCCAAGTCGATGTTCGCGCCCGACTACCGCAAGACGATCGCCCTCGCCTAGCTGCAGAAGCGGTTCTTCCTCACGCGCGTAACGGACGACAGAGGCCGGCTTCCGTGTGACCGCCCTCATGCGACGCGGCTTCCGGATATTGAGATCAGGCCAGCTATCTCGGGGCGAGGATGGGTTCCACCGACGGATCCGCGAGTCTGAGGTAGACGTGTCCCACGCCGGCCGTGCCGAGCATGAATCCGTCCACCTGCTCTCTGGTCATCAGACCAGACGGCCAAGGCCGTTCGGCGTAGTGATAGCGCTCGGTGGCCGCCTTGACCACGGTCGCGAGTGAGGGAGCGTACGCGGCACGACCGGATCGTACGGCGTCGAGAAGGGTGTCGAGCATGCCGAAGATGCCATGACAGACCGTAAAGTCGGCGTTCGGGTCCCGGTACAAGCCGTTGACGGACGCCGACGTCGTGGCCAACGCCGCTGCGATGTCGTCGCCGACGGCGAATCCGCCGACGGATTCGGCGAACAGCCGCGCGCGCGCGATCCCGACGGCGCCATGGCACCACGCGATCCCGAAGGGAACCGCCCCGCGAGCTTGTCCCGGCATGATTCGCAGATCCGGCCAGTTTCGGCGAGCCGGGTCGTACGTCGAGCGTTCGTACGCGAAGGCCGCTGCAATCGCCCCGTGCAGCACGGCGTCGGGCGCGACGGCATGCAGTGCGAGGAGAGTGTGCGCGATCCCAGCAGCGCCGTGCGCGAAGCCGGTCAAGTTCCCGCGCTTCTCGCGCATTGTGCTCCACGACAGCGTCCCGTTCCGATCGAGCTCGCCGAGCGCGATCAGCATGCCGGCAGCATCCTGCGCGCGGGCGAGAAGGCGTGGCTCCTCGCGCAACGCGCGAGCCGCGACGACGAGCGCCAGAAGGGTGCCGGCGGTTCCGCCGACCACGTCGGTCGTGTCAGGCTGCTCGATCGTAAGCGGAACGCGCAACAGCAACTCCAGCGCGGCGACGATCGGCTCCTCGTCGCCGAGCTCCCGCGCGGCGAGGATGAGTGCGGCGCCAACTCCCGCCGCACCGCCGTAGAATCCGAGCGGCGCGGAAGCCTCGAGCTCTCCGGCCAGCGCCCGTGCGTGACGCAGTGCTCCGAGCGAGGTTCTCCGGACGAGCCCGTCACCGGTACGTGCGGCAAGCTGCGCCAGGAAAAGGCCGATGCCGGAGGTCCCACCGTACACCTCGGCACCCGTCGTCGCGCTCACGGCCGGATTCTGTCCGGGTGCGACCGGAACGGCGTCGAACCACGTGCAGCGATCGCCCGCCCACAACGCGCGGCGAGCGATCCCATATCCGATCGCGGTCGCGGCTTCGAGCGCGAGCGCTGGGGACGGCACGGTCGGCGCGATCATGCCGCCTCAGGCGCCGGGACGTCGAGTCGGTACGGATATCGTGAGGTCGGATTGCACTCGAACGCCGCGAGATCGAAGCCGTATCTCGTCAGGCGCTCGCACACGACCGATAGGCGCGCGTCGTCGCCGCCGGCACGACGCTCTTCCGCGAGCACGAGGCCTTCGGCGATCAGATCGCAGCGATGCATTCCGAAGCTGTCCCACGTCGGCGGACTCTCGCCAAACGCAAGCCCCGGCGCGAGCGCGCGCGTGAAGAGCGGCACGCGCGGTCGGAGGTGTTCGCGGAGCGCACGATGGGCCGCGCCGATCGCGTCACGCGCGGCCTCGACGTCGTCGTCGCCGAGGTAGAGCACGCCGGCGTCGGCGCGATCGTACCCGCGCGGATCCACCGGAACCTTCGCCCGGAACGGGATGCGACGCCGGTCGAGGCGCGTTCCGATCTCGCGGAGGAAGATCGCCGCGCCGTCCGGATCGACGTTCCAGTAGAATCGGACCTGGCGGCCCGATTGCGCGTCACGCACCGGTCGGCCGACGACGACGTAGTGTCCGAACGGCCCGGTGACGAGCTCGCGCATCCCGGCGACGCGCACCGGCAGCCCGGGAGCGATCCCCGCATCCAACGGGACGACGTCTGCAATCGGGAGGACCCGCTGCTCGACACCGCGCGCGACGACGACCCCGGCGGCATCGAACCGGGCGACGATCCAGTCGTCCTCGTAACGCGTACCCACGGGGTTCGCCGTGCGAAGCTGCGTGAGAAAGGTTTCCGGTGCGATCTCGCTCGACGTCCCGCGGCCTGCGGTCGGCGGAGCGCTGTAGTGCAGCGCATACAGCGCTTCCGCCAAGCCGAGGAACGGACCGCGCTCGTTCGCGATCGAGACGTCGCACCGATCGCCGCGCACGCTCGTCACCGTCGCCCGATCCGTCGACGTCAACGAACAGGCGGAGAGTATGCCCCGGAGCTGATCAATGAAATCGCTCACGCCGCCTCCTGCCAACGAGTACATGCGGCTTCGGGGTGCGCGAGCAGCTCGCAGCCCATCGCCAGGACGGAGGCGATCGAGGGGTCGTACTGCTCGTTGAACTGCGCGCTCTCCAGACACGTCTGAAGCATCCGCACTCCGGTCAGACGGAAAAGGTCGACGCGCCGGTCGCCCGCGCTCGCGACGTCCGTCAGCGCCGAGAGATATCCCGTCCACAACGCGTCGAGTAAAGGACGCGCGCGACGTTGTGCGACCGGCAGCGGGTCCGCGGGGCCGATCAAGGTGGGCGTGAGCAAGGAATGAACGAGTCCGGCCACATCCCAGAGGCCGTCGCCGAGGGCCGCGATCTCCCAATCGATGACGCGAATCGAATCGTCGTCCAAAACGAGCACGTTCGCGGCCTTCGCGTCGCCGTGAACGATGTGCGTGTCGAGCCACGACGCCCGAGCGCGCTGCAGCGCGGCGAGCACGTCCGCCCGTTGCCGCACCTGTCCGAGCAGCGCGTGCGCCGCGCCGGTCGACGGCCGATAGTGCTGGTGCTCCGATCCCAGCGTGAGCGCCCAGGCGGGACCCGTTCGGAACAGCCGGCGCGTTCGAGGCTCGCTGAGGATGCTCGAAACGGATCCGTGCAGGGTGCCGAACGCACGGCCGACGTCGCGCAGCAGCGTCGGATCGAGCGGGATCCCCGCGGCCAGCTTCGCCAAGAGCGATTCCGAAGATCGAACGAGCTCGATCGTCAGAATCGCGTTTCGCTCGTCATAGTGGTAGAACTTCGGCATCCACGGCAGGAGCGGGGCGAACGCCGGCTCGTTCGCCGACAGCCAGAACACCGCCGCTTCCGTCCACATCGTCGTTGCGTCCGGCGCGCCGGCATCGAGCGGCTGTTTGAGGATGTATCCTCCACGGCGAGCGATCTCGACGCGGATGAGATGGTTGCGTCCGATGTATTCGGTCGCCGTGACCGTCCCGCTCACGAGTTCCTCCGGCCCGATCAATCCGAGCCGGAGCAGGTGATGAATCGCATCGCGCCGGTCCAACATCCGCTGTGCTTTAGCCGCCGTATGGACAGAAGACGCCGGTCCGCGTGTACGCACCGCCGCCGGGCTGCCCGACGCACTGAATGTCTTGCGTGCACCCGCGGCCCGGGCACGTCTGGGCGCTCAGCGTCGGGCATCCGTAGAAACCGCACGTGTGGCCGACGAAGGTCTGCGGACAGTTCGGCGCTCCGGCCGTGACTTGGCAGTGCGGCACGGTCTGCTGCGCCGCGCCGAACGCAGCTTGGCCGAAACCGCCGCCGACTCCGCACGGATAATACGTGCATCCGGCTTGCGTCGGATGGATGCAGATCGGACACGTGTGACCGAACTCGGTCGGAAACGCCGGACAGTTCGAGTCGTCGCACGTGTACACCGTGCGCCGGCACAGCACGGCGTGCGTGGCCGGGAACGCGCCGGCGGCCTGTGCAGCCGCTGCCTGCGGCCCCGCCGCCCCGCCGAATGGTGCTTGGCCGAAGCCGCCCCCCACCCGACACGGAAAATACGTGCATCCCGACTGTGTGGGATTGATGCAGATCGGACACGTGTGACCGAACTCGGTCGGAAACGCCGGACAGTTCGAGTCGTCGCACGTGTACACCGTGCGCCGGCACAGCACGGCGTGCGTGGCCGGGAACGCGCCGGCGGCCTGTGCAGCCGCTGCCTGCGGCCCCGCCGCCCCGCCGAATGGTGCTTGGCCGAAGCCGCCCCCCACCCGACACGGAAAATACGTGCATCCCGACTGTGTGGGATTGATGCAGATCGGACACGTGTGACCGAACTCGGTCGGAAACGCCGGACAGTTCGAGTCGTCGCACGTGTACACCGTGCGCCGGCACAGCGCGACGTGCGTGGCCGGGAAGGCCCCTGCTGCTTGCGCTGCGGGCGCCCCGCCCGCGCCGGCAGCCGCCGACCCGGGCCGCACGTCCGCTTGGGCCTTCACCCATACGTACGAGCCGCCGAGCGCGGATGATTCCGGCGGGAGCGGATAGCTGTGTACGATATCGCTTTCTGCAACGTCGTGCCACGTGTTGAAAGACACGTCGGGGTAGATCCGGACGCGACCCGGCGCGTCGCTCTTTCCGACGAAACCGGAAAGTACGGAGGTTGCCTGCGGATTCGCGGGATCGGGCACGACGTTGCCGACGAAGTCGTCGAAGCGGATCCCCCCGGGAGCTTTCTCAGCCATGATTGCCCTTTCAGAAAATCAGCGCGGGTAACGCTGCGCGAAACCTTCGCGCTCGAAAAACGGCATCCGCGCTCGTTGCGGCTCCGCGAGATCGCACGCCAGCAGCGCGATTCCGATCTGTCCTTTGTAGAGGCTCTCGCTGCGAACCGCCGGAGCCTGATACGGCGCGTCACCGGCGCGCATCGCTCGCCCGGCAAGCTCTTCCGCGCGCCGCAGCCAGCGCGCGTCGCCGCTCGCCCGATAGACGTTCAGAAGGGCATAGGCACGCCCAGCATCGCCGCAGCAGAGATTGCCGATCGGCGCGCCGCCCTCCCACGCGTTCCAAGCCGCGTCTTCGGCCAACTCGAGATACCGATCGTCGCCGAACGCTTCGTGCGCCAAGGTCCACAGGAAAACGAAGCCGGCGCTCCCGTTGCACCAGCCCGTCATGTAATCGGGCGCCGGACCGACGTTTGACCGGTGTACGTGCCAGCGCCAGCGCGCTCCCGAGCCGAACGGCTCCCGTAGGGCCGCGAGCTCCTCGAGTCTGCTGCGAACGGACGGTGGCACGGGTCGACCGGATGCAAGCGACCACGACAACGCCGCAAAGACGATGCCCGCCCATCCGTGCGCCGCACCGAAATACTCGATTTCACCACACGCTGGAATCTCACCGTACCGATCGACTTCCGACCAAATCTCCGCGGCGACCTCATCCCCGAGCCTGCGCAGCGCATCGTCGCCGAGGTATTCGCTCTGGGGCATTGCGTCGAGGAGCATCGACGATGCGAGCAACGTGCCCGATCGTCCCAGCGTGACGTCAAGCGAAGTGCACGCGATCCGCGACGTCGCGACGAACAAATCGAGCGCACGCAGCGCCGTCAGGAAGTCGCCGCCCGCGACCGCAACGAGAAAACGAACGGCATGGACGCCGCTCTCGGTATGGTAGGGCGTACGGCGTCCGACGACGGACGGCGTGAGGTCGAGGGCGTCGTTGAAGAACGCCGCTTCGCGATCGACGTCGTGCGCGGCCTTGACCGACCAGAGATCGGCCAGCGCGAGCAGCGCGGGGTCGTCGCGTGTGCACGCCATCCGGTAGAGCGCGAAGGCGATCCCGGCCGCCCCGTAGGACAGCGACGATGTCGGGGCGTCTCGCAAGCCGTAGCGCAGCAGGGTCGAGCCGAGGCCGACGTGCGCGATGACCGCCGCCGCATAGCGGCGGGACTCCTCGGCAACCGGACTGCCGGCGGGGCCGGGACGCGATACCGGTGCGGCGGCATCGAGCTCGCGCGCGAATGCGTCCATCGAGATGAAGCGCGCGTCCGGCTGCTTGGCGAGCGCCGTGCGAAGTGCGGCTTCCACCGCAGGCCACGGCCGCACGCCGCGGCTTTCGAATGAACGCGGCTCGTCTTCCGCGATCTGCCGAAACAGCTCATTTCGCTCCAGCGAGAAATCGAGGTAGTGCTGACCCGTGAACAAGCTGAAGAGGAGCGCCGCTACCGCGTATTGCTCGCCGCGCTGGGTCGGGCGCAAGAGCGAGTCGGTTCCGCGAACGAATTCCGGCTCGTAGAAGAAGCCGACTCCGCCGCGCCCCGGCAGGTTCCGCGCATCCTCGTCGTCGACGGCGAGGCCGTAGTCCAAGATCGTGATCGATCCATCTCGTGCCACGAGGACGTTGCGCGGGTGCACGTCGCCGTGGACGATCCCCTGCGTGTGGAGATGTGCGTAGGCGTCGAGAATGCGCACGCCGAGCGCGCGAACACGTTCCGGATCATCGCGGGCTTCGGCGGCCGCGGACGCCGCGTCGACCCCGGATCGCCACGCGATGAGCAGGTACGGGCGACGCTCGAACCGACCCGAAGCGAGGAGCTCCGGGTTCACACGCCCGTCGAGCCGAGCCAGGATGGCCGCCTCACGCTCGAAGCTCGGGGCGACGCGTTCACCCGCGCCGTCGCGAGCGATCTTCAGGGCGGCGATGACACCGTCACTTCGCCGCACTTGATAGAGCTCCGTGTCGTCGAACCCTTGCACGAGATTCAGGACGACGACACCGTCAAGCACCCGATCGCCCGGCGTGAGCGCCGCCGTGACGGCGTCGGCTTCGCGCGAGCCTGAAGTCACCAAAAATCGCGACTCGACCAAGCGCATCAGCAGCGGAAACGCCTCATCGAGCACGAGCCCCGGATCGACGTCGCTGCTTCGGCTATAGTCGAAGATCGCTTCGGCGATCTTCATCGGCGTGCGGAAGCGCTCGATCAACGCCGCGAATTGGGCATCGACGATGCGGGAGGGCGTACGTCCGCGTGGCCGCGTGACCGCGTAATCCCCCGCACCCGCATCGATCTGTCCGCGCACCTCGGGCGCGAGCTCCGTCACCGGAATGACCAGCACGTCTTCGGGAAGAACGAATTCGTCGGTGATTGCCGTCATGATCCGGCGCTCTCCGCCTCTAGGCGCAATGACGTCGCCGGCGCCCACGTTGCCGGGTCGACCCCCTCGAGCGCGATGCGATCCAGTGCGAACTGCCACGTCGGGACGTCGTCGTCGCCCTGCCGCTTCGCGATCGCAAGCGCTGCGGCGAGCCGGTTCGTCAGCCACAGTCGCCAACTCTCTCGCGCCTGCCACCACGGACCCGCGCGTCCCGCCGGCGGGTCGACGCCCCACGACAAGAGTCCGTCTTCAGCAACGGCAGCGGTGAAGGGCACTCCCTGCGCAGGAATGCCGGCCAGCCGCTGCCGCAACGTTTCAGCCGTCTCCGCCAACGATTCGAAGCTCGCGAAGTACAGCACGATCTTATCGGGACGGAGGATGCCATAGAGGTCGCTGCCGATCTTGAACGCCGTCGCCGACGAAGCGACGACGACGCCGGTCACGATCTCGAACGCGTCGCGCAACGCTGCCGGCATCGGGCTGACGTAGAGCTTGTATGCACTCGACGCCGTTGCGTCGATAACACGCGATCTCCAGGAGACCCAGCCCTGATGAGCGCCGTCACCGGCGTCGCTCCGCCAGGCCTTGGCGAGGCGAGCTGCGATGACGTCCGCATCCCGGAGGCCGAGATAGTGCAGAAGCGCATCGCGTGACGGAATGCGCGAACGCCAGAACGGGCCTGCGGGAACGTGATTGTAGGTGTAAAGGCGCGTCGATATCTCGGCGACATCCGTCGAGTCCAAGGCGTCGGCGTACTGCAGTGCGGCCACCGACAGTGCCCCGATCGCCGACGATCCATGCGCAGGCGCGTGCGTCGTCCGCAGTGAGCGCAACGCCGCGGGACCCCACACGAACCGGCCTTCGAATTCGATTTCGAGTACGCCGTCGAGGACGAATGTCGCGATTGTCTCATCGTAGCCGGAACCGAGCGACGATCGCACGTAGTGCGGCAGCGGGCCCGGCTCCCGTAACGTGAGGAAGAGGAGTGCGGCGTCTCGAGAGACCGACTTGATGCTCAGGCCGGTCGCTCGCGACGGCTTCAGGATCCCGTAAGCGTCCGCGTCGAGAGCCAGATGGTGCAGCGAGCTCTGCTCTTCGCCGTTAAGTCGATCGTAGAGCACGAGCTCGTAGTCCGGACTGGCCCGGAACGTCTTCTCCGTGATGTTTAGCATGGCCGCATGATGCCTAGAGGTTACGCTTTTCCCTTGCCCTTGTTCTCGAGCTCCGTCTTCTGGCGGCGGACTTCATCGAGGGCGGCTCCGAGTTTCTTTTCGAGATCTTGGGCCTCGGCGACGCTCGTCGGCCGCATCGCCGCTTCCATGCTCTTCTCTTGCTTTTCGATCTCGGCGATCTGCTGGCGCAACTGCGTCTTCATCGCCGCGAGCGCTTGGGGATCGCCACCCAGCCCGACGCCTCCCGGTCCGATGACGGTCGGAACGCACGTTACGGGCGCACAACCAAATGTCGGCTGAACCGAACACACGCCGCAATTCGTCGGTGGGAGAGACGCGCACAAACACGGGGACACAGCCGGGTGACTCGCACAGAAGCACGGCGATAGAGCCGGATGACTGGCGCAATAACACGGCGTGAGGACGGGGTGACTGGCGCAATAACACGGCGTGAGGACGGGGTGACTCGCGCAATAACACGGCGTGAGGACGGGGTGACTCGCGCAGTAACACGGCGATAGCGCCGGATGGCTGGCGCAAAAGCACGGCGTCAGAGCAGGGCTGCTCGCGCAAAGACAGGCCGACAACGGATGACTTACGCAAATACAGACCCCGCCGCCGAACGCCTGCGTCTCCGCTCCTGCACGGGGAATCACGGAGATCATCAGATCGTTGAACTTGAATGACATATCGGTGCCCCTATTGATGCTCGGAAAGGTTCCGAACGAGCTATCGAGGGAGCATCCTTGCAGCGCGGGCGGGCGGCGCTTACGGCCGCGGGCGTCGACACCCCGGACGGCGCTCCTGGACACCTTGTCGGTGCGAATTGAGTAAATCACCGAACGAAGCGAACGTCAAGGAGGTCGTTGCGGCTGCGCGACCGCACTGTCGCCAACGCGACGCTGCCGCGGTTGCGTGCCCTTGTCTTCCCGGAGAAGAGCCAAGACGAAAACCTCGAGCAGTCGGCCACTCGTGACATTTGCGGGCGAGGAGGCAATTGCAACCACGATCTCCGGCCAAGTGCGCTCCGTGGTAAACCCTGATCCCAAAGAATCGCAGCTCGCCAATTCTTTCGCCTCGTTCACTACGGCGATCACGTGGGCGCGTCGCGGTCCTATGAACCGTGCTGTTGTTCTTATCTGAGACGCAAAGGCGCCCGCTGGTACCGAGCTTCATATCCATGTCACTACACCGAGCCCCCGTCAGCACGCGACGATCGCAACCTGTCCGAAGAACCCGATGGCACCGACGTTAGTGACGGGAGCAACGTTACCGTTGGAACCTGCAGCGAAAATATCAATGCTTTGAAAAACCCAGCTGACCATTGCCGGAATCGACCACATCGATCAACCCGCTGCCATCGACGGCGACGCCGCCACGTCATTGTATCGCGCCAACGAGGAAGCGTCGGTTGCCGAAAGGCCGAGCGCGGGCGACAAAGGACCCTGCTCCTTCTCTTCGGTAAATGTGACGATAGGTGTCGTTTGTCGTTTCCGTTACGAGCGTGAGGAAGCGCCGCTTCTAGCTGAAGCGGATCGTCATTCCAACAAGCCCGGTGAGGGCGGCGGTCGCCGCGTCGAAGCGCGCGTCCGGCCGGGCCTCGAAACGCACCAGCGCGATGTCGACGCCGAAACGCTCCAGGACGCGGCGGACGTCCTCGGGATACGATCGGTCCGCCGGCCGGCGTTCGCAGCAGATGATGCCGCGGACGCGCACGTCGCGGCGTTCGAGGTATTCGAGCGTGAGGGTCGCGTGGTTGAGGCAGCCCGGGCGCAGGCCCACCACCACGAGCGTGTCGAGATTGCAGCGCGCGGCGACGTCGGTGATCGTCTCGCGTTCGTTCAACGGGACGGCCGCGCCGCCGGAACCTTCGACCACGAGCGGTCCCCGCACCGCGTCGATCCTCTGGGCCGCGTCGGCTGCGCGCAGCGGCGGCAGACCGGCGTCGAGCGCGGCGATCCACGGATCCGCGGGCTTGCGGAAACGCGCGAGCTCGAGCCAGCGGCACGATGCCAGCTCGCCGGCGAGCTGCCCGTCACCCGGCGCCGCCGCGTCGAGCCCGGTCTGCGCGACCTTCACGACCGTCGCGTCCCGGCAGCGATCCCGCAGAATGCGCGCGGCCGCCGCGGCGATCAGCGTTTTGCCGACGTCGGTATCGGTGCCGGTGACGTAGCGTCGCGGCATCATGTCGCCATGACGCGGTCCAGCGTCTGCGCGACGAGCTCGCACAGATGATCGACCTCTTCGCGGCGGTGATTCGCGCGCAGCGTCACCCGCAGCCGCGACGTCCCGTGCGGCACGGTCGGCGGCCGAATCGCCGGGACGTATAGTCCGTGCGCGCGCAGCCGAGCCGCGACCTCGACCGCGTGGCGCGCCTCGCCGATGACGATCGAGACGATCGGGGTCCGGACCGGCGCGCACGCCCCGAGCGGGCGAAAGGCGTTGTCGACGCGGCCGACGTGCTCGAACAGTGCCGCGCGCAGGTCGTCGCCGGCGATGATGCGCCGCAGCGCGGCTCACCAACACGACGATGCGCGGATCGTCGTAGGCGCTCGCGAGGCCGGCGCCGCCGGGACCGAACACGCGCCGAGCGCATGCGCCTCGTCGACCAGCAGCACGTCGTCGTCGCGCAGCGCAGCGGCAGATGCTGCCGGGCTATCACTACATGGAACCGTACAGCAACCTGTATCAGCTTGAATCAGGCGCTCGCGAACCGCGGCTTCGTCGTGCTGTCGATCAACTATCGCAGCGGGATCATGTACGGCCACGACTTCCGCGACGTCCTCGCCGGCGCGCGGCTATTGCGCGCGCGTCGCGACGTCGATTCGAAGCGGCTCGGCATCTACGGGCTCTCGTACGGCGGCTATCTGACGGCGCTCGCGCTCGCGCGGAACTCGGACATTTTCGCGGCGGGCGCGGATCAGGCCGGGGTCAGCGACTGGCGCACGCTGATCGATTTCTGGAACGGCGGCAAGCCGGTCGGCACGCCCGCGCAGCGGCGGATCGCGTTCGAGGCATCGCCCGACGCGTCGCTCGCCACTTGGCGTTCGCCGATGTATCTCTCGCAGTTCGACGACGACAGCAACGTTCCGTTCGACCAGTCGGTCGACTTGACGACCCAACTGCGGTCGCGTGGGATCGACATCACGGAGTCTGCCGTGCCGAACGACACGCACGCGTACAACCTGTATGCGAACGAGCTTGCGCGGTTTACCGAGACGGCCGACTATCTCAGCGCACACCTCGGCGCGCGTCACTGAACCCGGGATGCGAAGCAATCTGCAAGGAGGAACCGTCATGGATGCGCTCTGATTCTTTGGTAATCGCGGGTGCGCTCGTTTACGACGGCGAGGGTGGTCTGCCCACGGTCGCCGACGTGTACGTCGCGGACGGACTGATCGAGCGCGTCGCTCCGGCGAGCGACGCGCATTCCGGCCCGAGGTAATCGACGCGAGCGGATTCGTGCTCAGCCCCGGTTTCATCGACGTGCACTCGCACGGCGACAACGCGCCGTTCGTCGCCGACGACGACACCGCGAAGATCCTCCAGGGGATCACGACGGAGGTCGTCGGCAACTGCGGCATAAGCATCGGGCCGCACGATCCGTCGGCGGCCGACGCGTTCTTCGCCCAGCTGCCGTCGTTCTTTCCCGGCGTCCCGCGGATCGGCCCGCGCTTTGCCGACGTGCTGGCCGAAGCCGACCGGCGCGGCTACGTCACGAACTACGCGCCGCTCGTCGGGCACGGCACGGTGCGAGCGGCGGCGATGAGCGAGGCGGCGCGGCCCGCCGGCGCCGGCGACGTCGTGCGGATGCGTGCGCTCGTCGCGGAAGCGCTCGAGGCCGGAGCGTTCGGACTCTCGACGGGACTGATCTATCCGCCAGGCGTCTTCTCCGACACCGACGAGCTCGTCGCGCTCGCGACGGTACTCGGCGACGAGCACATCTTCACAAGCCACATTCGCGGCGAGAGCGACAACGTCGTCGCGAGCGTCGAGGAGATCGTCGAGATCGGGCGACGCAGCGGCCGACGCGTCCACGTCTCCCAGCACAAGGCCGCCGGAACCGCGAATTGGGGCAAGTCGGAGCAAACGCTGCGCATCGTCGCGCAGGCGCGCGGGAGCGGCGTAGCGGTGACGCAGGACATGTATCCGTACCGCGCGGGAAGCACGAACCTCTCCGCGACGCTGCCGGCGCGCTACCACGACGGCGGTGCACCGGCGCTGCTCGAGCGGCTGCGCGCGCCCGGCGTTCTCGACGATCTGCGTCGCGCCATCGCGCACGGCGAGCCGGGCTGGGAGAACCTCGCGAAAAATGCCGGGTGGGACGGGATCCTGATCGCGACGACGCGCGACCACCGCTTCGAAGGCCGTACGCTCGCGGAGCTCGCGGTGGAGATGGCGACCGATCCGGTCGAAGCGCTCGTGCGCGTGCTGCTCGAGGAGGAGCTCGCCGCCTCGATGGTCGCGTTCATGATGGACGAACCCGACATCGAACGCATCCTCGCCGACCCGCACACATCGATCGGCACCGACGGCCTGCCGCCGGGGCTCGGCGGAAAGCCGCACCCGCGCACGTTCGGAACGTTCCCGCGCGTCCTGGGCGAGTACGTGCGCGCGAGCGGCGTGCTCGCGCTCTCTGAGGCGATCCGCCGCATGACGTCGCTCGCCGCCGACACGTTCGGCCTCGCCGGACGCGGCCGCATCGCCGCAGGCTGCGCGGCGGATCTGGTCCTCTTCGACGCACAGACCGTCGCGGACAACCTCGCGGGCGCTAAGAAGCGACCCGTCGAGTGGTTGGTTGCGCACTCGTTCGGGCTTCTGGGCGGGCCTACGGCGGTCGGACCGCAGCCCAGGCGCGTTCCGGCCCCGAAGGCGAAGGCCCCAGGATGCGCATCAAAGCCGAGGTCCACGTGGAAGCGGAGGCATACGCCGACATGCTTCCGCCGCTCGATCTCACCTACGGCATCCCGGCCGCCGGCGACGAGCTGCTCGTCGCCGACGTGTCGTACACGTGTGCACGGCGCCGCTTCGGCTACGACGAAGCGGGACGTCTGCGCGAGGTCGTGCTTTACGTACGGGCAGGCTGAGCGGCGAGCACGTTAAGACGTCTGCGCGGGATAGGCGACGGAGAGCGCGCCGTAGTGCCGCCCGCCGGCGTAGATTGCGACCGAGAGATCGTTGAACACGTCGCCCGTGTCGCGCGCGTAGGATTGCACGAGATACGGTCGCGGCCCCGGCGGGCGCGAAAGGCTGAAATGGGCCTGCTCGAGCGCGCGGCGGCCGATGCGCGGGCCGAGCGCTTCGGCGCCGTCGAGACCGACGCGCGCGCAGCGCAGGCTCGTGCGGTCGTCGAACATTCGCTTGATGCGGTTCTGCGCGCGGTCGACGGCCGGATCGCCGGTGATCGCGGCGCGCATCAGCCGGTAGTGCGCGATGTGAAACGCATTGTTGTCGAGCAGGCAGAGCGCCGTGAGCTGCGGGTTGGCGTCCGTGTGCGCGTCGACGATCGCGCACAGCCGTGCGTCGACCGACGCGTCGTAACTCGTGCCGAATTTTGGCGGGTCGAACGCTTCGCCGGCGCGCCGCACGTCGAAGAGACGGCCCAGTCCACGCACCTCGGCGCCGCGGAGCTCCCGGTAGACCGGCTCGATCAGCTCGTCCAGCGTGAACGTTCCGCGGGCAAGCGCCGCATCCAAGACGTCCTCGATCTCCGCGGCGGCCGCCTCGGCGACCGCAAGTGCGGCCTCGACGAACGTGCCGATCCGGTATTTTCCGAGAATCGCGTGCACGCCGGAGTTCAAGTCGCCGATGCGCAGCTCGCGTGCTTGCGCCGCCATGCGCAGGCTCGACGCCGCGCCGGCGGCGCTTTCACGAATCGCCTCGACGACGCCGTGCAGCGCGGCGGAATGCTGCGCTGCCGCCGACGCCATCGTCGCAGCATGCTCGTGGTTGAGGTTGGTTTCGACGCGCACGGCGTCCAGCGCGCGCTCGATCGCGCGCGATGACTCCTGCAGGTGCGATGTCGCTTGCAGCGTCTCGCTCGAGGCGCTGCTGAGCGCTTCGACCTGGACGCGCACGTCTTGCAGGATCCCGTCGATCTCCCGGGTCGCCGTTTTCGTCGCCGCGGCGAACTTCGCGATCTCGACGGCGATCACCGTGAACGTGCGCCCCCACTCGCCTGCGTGCGCCGCTTCGATGCTGGCGTTGATCGAGAGCATGTGACTGTGCGAGGAGATGTCCTCGATCGCTCCGATGACGCCGCCGATCCCCTCGACGCGCGCGCGCAGCTGCGCGACCATTCCGGTGAGCCGGACGATCGTCTCCGCGGCGCGGTCGAGCTCGCCCAGCGCATCGCGGGCGATCGTCCCTGCGGCGACGGATGTCTCGCCCGTGCGTTCCGCGATCTCGGACGAACGCTGTGCGGAGGTGAGCACCTGGTCCATCGTCTCGACCATCTCGCCGAGCATCGCGACGGAGCCGTCCATCCCTTCGGCACGGGCGGCAGCCTCGTCGGCGATGCGGTCCAGGAAGAACCCGTTGCGAGCGATCCCGCTGGACGTCACGTTCGTCAGACGCGCGATCTCGCGCAAGTCGCCGGCGACCTGGGGATCGAGCGCGTCCCCGGCGGGTGCGTCGTCGTCGTCCTTCACCAGTCGCAACGCGGAACCGTTCAGTGGCATCCCTCACCATATGCGCGTCGGTGTGCCGGCGTCATTCGACATTCGTCGGCAACACTCGCCGTCGGGCGCGCTCGTCGTGAAGAAACATTGTGCTCGACCGATTGCGTACGTGGATCTTTCCTGCGGCATGCGCCGCCTGCGACCGGCCCGGCGCGGCATTCTGCGCCGACTGCGCGCCTGCGCCGAGTGCCGCGCTGGACTTTGCGCTGGACGGAATGCGCGGCTTCGCGCTGGGTCCGTACGAGGGCGCGCTGCGCGAGGCCGTCGTCGCGATGAAGCGCGGCCTGCGCGACCCGTTGACGGCGTTTGCGATGCTGCTCGACCGCGCGCCGGTCGGCGGGACGCTGGTTCCGGTGCCGACCACGCGCCGCCGGGTTGCCGAGCGCGGCTTCGATCAGAGCGTCGCGCTGGCCAGGCTCGTCGCCATGCGCCGCGGCGTGACGTGCGCCGAACTCCTCGCCAAGCGGGGTGGGCCGCAAGCGGGACTCGGCCGGGCGGAGCGGCTGGCGGCGGCGGGCCGGTTCCGGCTGCGCCCGGTGACGCCGCTGCCGGCGGTCGTGACCCTGCTCGACGACGTCTGCACGACGGGCGCGACGCTGCGCGACGCGGCAGGGGTCCTGCGTGCCGCGGGCGTCAGCGTCGGCGGCCTCGTCGTGCTGGCGCGAACGAGCGGAACCCGGGACGATCCGGTGCGGTCGTAGCGCTCGTGAAAGCCATTTGGAACGGAACCGTCTTAGCGGAGAGCGACGCGACCGAAGTCGTCGAGGGAAACCACTACTTCCCGCCGTCGGCGATCCGTCGCGAATACTTCAAGCCGTCGGATACCCACTCGGTGTGCCCGTGGAAGGGGACGGCGAGCTACTACACCGTCGAGGTCGACGGGAAGAAGAATCCGGACGCTGCGTGGTTCTATCCGCAGACCAAGGACGAGGCCGCGAACATCACGGGCTACGTCGCGTTCTGGAAAGGCGTCGAGGTCACCCAATAGACCCCGACCGCACCTACCTGGCGCGCGCGTGTGAACTCGCCGCGCGCGCCGTCGCGGACGCTTCGCCGAATCCACCGGTCGGCTGCGTGCTCGCGCGCGACGGGGAGACCTTGGGCGAGGGTTGGCATCATCGAGCGGGCGAGCCGCATGCCGAAGTCGAGGCACTGCGCGACGCGGCCCTGCGCGGGCGTGACGTCCGCGGCGCGACGGCGTACGTGTCGCTCGAGCCGTGCAATCATCATGGCCGAACGCCGCCGTGCAGTGAAGCGCTGATCGCCGCCGGCGTCGCGCGCGTCGTCGTCGGTGCGCTGGACCCGAATCCGAAGACGGCGCAGGGCGGCGTGCGGCGGTTGCGCGAGGCCGAGATCGCGGTCGACACGATCGCGTTTCCGGCGGCGGAAGCGTTGATCGAACGCTTCGCCTGGACGATTTTGCACCCCGACCGGCCGTTCGTCACGCTCAAGATGGCGATGTCTCTGGATGGATACGTCGCCTCGCGTCCCGGCGCGCAGCAGTGGCTGACCGGCGCGGCCGCGCGCGAGCGGGTGCGCGTGCTGCGCAGCGAGCACGATGCCGTGCTGGTGGGCGCCGGTACGATTCGGGTGGACGATCCGCTGCTCACCGTGCGTCCGCACGTCACGCGGCGCAAGCCGTACGTCCGAGTCGTCGCGTGCGAGACGGCGCCGATTCCGGAGACATCGCGCGTGCTCGCCGCACCGGACGATGCGCCGGCCGGCGGGTACGCGCGGACGATCGTGCTGGCGCCGGCCGGCACGCGAGCGGCGTTCGCGGAGTTGGAGGCCGTCGCCGACGTCGTCTACGTCGGCAACGCGGACGCGGCGACGCTCGATCTCGACGCGGGTCTCGCGGCATTGCGCGCGCGCGGCATCGCGAGCGTGCTCTGTGAAGGCGGACCGACGCTCGCGGGGAGACTGCTCGCGGCCGGACTCGTCCAGCGCGCGGTGTGGTTCGTCGCGCCGACGTTCTTGCACACTGCGGAGGCGGTACCGGTCTTGGCCGGAGCGAAACTCGCCGGCCTGAACGGGTGGCGCTTCGACCGCATCGAACGCGTCGGCGACGATATGTTGCTCTCGGCGGATTTGACGACGTGTTCTCCGGCCTGATCGTGCTCGTCGGTCGCGTCGAGCGCCTCGAAGGCGACTTTCAGAACGGCATGACGCTCGTGCTCGAGGCGCCCGGCGCCGTCGCGGACGGCGTCGCGCTCGGCGATTCGATCGCCGTCAACGGCGCGTGCCTCACGGTCGTTTCGTTCGACGAACGGACGCTGCGCTTCGACGTCGTACCCGAGACGGTGCAGCGCACCGGTTTTGGGAGCTTGCGTCCCGGCGAGCGGGTCAACGTCGAACTCTCGCTGCGCCTGGGTGACCGGTTGGGCGGGCATCTCGTGTACGGACACGTCGACGATCACGCGGCGATCGTCGCGAAGGATCGCGAAGGGCAAGGCTTTCGCCTCGTCGTCGCGCTTCCCGATGCGCTGCGGCCGTACATCGTCGAGAAGGGCTACGTCACGATCGACGGCGTGAGCTTGACGGTCGCGTCGGTCGAGGGCGACCGCTTCTCGATCGCGCTGATCCCGGAGACCGCGAGGCGCACGACGCTCGGCGTGAAGGGTGCCGGCGACCGCGTCAACATCGAAGTCGATCCCGTCGCGCGCTACGTGCGCGGCGCACTCGACGCGTACGGTAGCCGGTGAGCGTGGACGTGGGTGCGCCGCTGCGCATCGGTCCCGAAGTGCGCGACCGGGTGCGCTGGAGCGACGTCGACAAGATGGACGTCGTCTACTACGCGCGATATCTGCGATTCATGGAGATCGCCGAAGACGAGTTCTTCCGCGACCTCGGCTATCCGCACAACGTCGTGAGCGATACGCTCGGCGTGTGGATCGCGCGCGTGCGGCTGGAGATCGACTTTCGCGCGCCGGCGCGGCTCGACGACGAGATCGTCTGCCGCGCGGAACTGCGCAAAGTCGGCGGCTCGTCGCTGCGCCTGGCGTTCCCGATCGATCGCGCCGACGGTACGCGGCTCGCCGAAGGCGTGCTCGTCCTCGCGGCGCTCGACCAGCGCACGATGCGCGCGACGCGGATCCCGGATCCGCTCGCCCGCGCGCTCCGCGGAGAAGACTAGGCTTCGTCGGAGGCGAGGATCGCGTAGATCTCCTTACGCGCCTTGTCGAGAATCGCGCGCACGCGGTCCAGGGTCGGATCGTCCGTGCCGCGTGTGCCCATGACGGCGGCCGCGAGCTTCATTGCGGACGCCTTGAGGCGATGGCGCGCATCGGGCTCGCCGTCGTCGTCACCGTCGTCGGCGTCGGCGGCGCGGTCGGCCAGCAGCGCGCGGCCGGCTTCGCTGATCGTGTAGACGCGCTTTCCCTCGACTTCGGCCGCGGTCACGAAGCCGCCGTCTTCGAGCAACTGAAGGGTCGGGTAAATCGAGCCGGCGCTCGGCCGGAAGCCCCGGCGTTCCTCGATCGCGCCGATGATCTCGTAGCCGTGGCGCGGCCCATCGGTGAGAACCTCGAGCACGAGAAATTTCACGTCGCCGCGCCGGGTGCGGCCCTTCCAATGGCCCCCGAATCCGCGGTTGAACCCGCGCTCGAAGTTCCGGTCGAACCCCCGCATGAATCCGCGGGGCCCACCGTGTTCGGTCTCCCCATGACAGTGGTGGCCATGTCGGCCAAAGAATGGTTTCATCATGTCGCGATACTAAAAGATATATCGCGATAAGTCAATACGCCGCCTGGCAAACAGACCACCGAGCAAAATCGCGGCGCACCCCCGCGGCACTTGATAACGCATCGTCTTGACAACTGTTAAGCTGCTGGCGCAGTCTCTGGAGGCATGGTGTCTTTTGCGGACGAGCTGCGGGAAGCGATGACGGGGGCCGGGATGACGGCCGCCGAGCTTGCCCAGCGGTCGGGGCTGACGGAGGCGGCGATCTCGCTGCTGCGCAGCGGGCGGCGCGAGCCGTCCTACCGGACCGTCCGCGCGCTGTCCGCGGTCCTCCCGGGACTCGGGGGCAGCGATGCATTGGAACGGAGCAAAATGGATTCGATCGAGTCGGCGATCGCCGACATTCGCCAGGGCAAGATGGTCGTCGTCCTGGACGATGAGGACCGCGAGAACGAGGGCGACCTCGTGATGGCGGCCGCGACCGTGACGCCCGAAGCGATCAACTTCATGCGTAAGGAAGGCGGCGGCTTGATCTGCGTGCCGCTGCTCTCGGAACGCTTGGACGCGCTCCAAATTCCGAACATGGTGAACGACAACACGGCGCCGCTGGGCACCGCGTTCTCGGTCTCGGTCGAAGCGCGCGGTCGCATCACGACCGGCATCTCGGCGCAGGACCGTTCCAACACCATCCGCGCGCTGATCGATCCCGCCTGCGGTCCGGCCGACTTCCTGCGGCCCGGTCACACGTTTCCGCTGCGCGCACGCGACGGCGGCGTGCTGGTGCGTGCCGGGCAGACCGAAGCGTCGGTCGATCTCGCCAGGCTGGCCGGGCTCTATCCGGCCGGCGTCATCTGCGAGATCATGGACGACGACGGCACGATGATGCGCAAGCCGCGGCTCGAGGAGTTCTCGAAGAAGCACGGCCTGCGCATGATCACGGTCAAAGATCTCATCGCCTACCGGATGCGGCACGAAAAACTCGTCGAGCGCATCGCCGAGTTCTCGCTGCCGACGTCGTACGGCGCGTTCCGCGGCGTCGCGTACGAGACGAAGACCGACAAGACCGCGCACGTCGCGCTCGTGATGGGCGACATCGGCGACGGCAAGGGCGTGCTCGTGCGCGTGCACAGCGAGTGTCTCACCGGCGACGCGCTGCATTCGCTGCGCTGCGACTGCGGCCCGCAGCGCGATGCCGCGCTCGCCGAGATCGCGCGTGAAGGGCGCGGCGTCTTCTTGTACCTGCACCAGGAAGGCCGCGGCATCGGCCTCTCCAACAAGCTGCGCGCGTACGCGCTGCAAGACGCCGGCGCCGACACGGTCGAAGCGAACGTGCTGCTCGGCCTGCCGGCAGACAAGCGCGACTACGGGATCGGTTCGCAAATCCTGGTCGACCTCGGCGTGCGCGAGATGCGCCTGTTGACCAACAACCCGAAGAAGATCGCGGGCCTGGACGGGTTCGGTCTCAAGATCGTCGGCCGTGTCCCGATTCAGGTCGCGCCGACGCCGTTCAACGCGCACTACATGGAGACGAAACGCGACAAGATGGGACACATGTTCGGCGGGCCGGATCCGGTGGAAGCGTGAAGGTCGAGAAGCCGGAGCTGCCGCCCGTGCTCCCGGACGCGAGCGGCAAGCGGTTCGCGATCCTCGTCGCCGATTTCTACGCCGACATGGCGGCCCAGCTCCAAGACGGCGCGCGTCGCGGGCTGCTCGCATGCGGCGTCGCGCCGACCGACATCGAGGTCGTGCGCGTGCCCGGCTGCTTCGAACTCCCCGTCGCGGCGCGCCGGCTGATCTCCGGCGACAAGATCGACGGCGTCGTCGCACTCGGTGTCGTCATTCGCGGCGACACGCCGCACTTCGACTACGTCGCCGGCGAGTGCGCCCGCGGCATCATGAACGTCATGCTCGCCACCGGTGTGCCGATCGGTTTCGGCGTCCTCACTACGAACACACGCGAACAAGCAGAAGAGCGCGCCGACCCCAAGCGCGGCGACAAGGGCTACGAAGCCGCCGTCGCCGCCGCCACCGTCGCGGTCATCGAACCTGCAAAGCGGAACGAAACGCGCGTCGGCTTTCGCTAAGCCGCCCCAGGAGTTCGCTCGCTCGATTCGGTGATTGTGCGAACGAGCTCACACGAACGAACGCGGGGGTAATGGAATCGACGATACCGGGTATGTGCCTCGGGGAGGATCGCGCATGCCGGGACGCCGAGCACCCTTCGCCGTAGCACTCGCCGTCGTCGTTCTCGCCGCATTCATCGTCGCAGCACACGAGGCGGTCGCTGCCTTCGCCGTGCGCGCTGCGGTGTCCACGATGGGTTACCGGCTGGAAGCCCGCCGCATCCGTGTAACGCCGTCGTCGATCGAACTGCTCGAACCCGTGGTCGACACCGCGACCGGCGAGCCGCTGTTCTCCGCCGCCCGCGTCGACGTCGGCTTCTCGCTGCGCGATCTGCTGCCTGGCTCACGGCACCGCTTCGGTTTGACCGCGGTCGATCTGGAGCGTCCGCAACTGACGTTGATTCATCATGCCGACGGCTCGTACAATGTCTCGCCCCCCGGAGCCAGCGCTGCGGCGCGGCCCGACGCGACGCCGATCGACCTGCGTCTGCGCGTGCGCAACGGAACGATCGCGCTGATCGACCGCTTCGTCGAGAAGAATCGGGAACGGCGCGAGTCGCTCGTCGCGATACGCGTCGACGCCGTCCTGCAGCCGCGCGATCCGGCGTACTATCGCGTCGATGGGATGCTGCACGACGGCGCGCGCCGCTATCCGATTTCGGGCCGCGGGCGAATCGATCACGCCCGCCTGTTCGCGTCGCAGCATTGGCACGCGGCCGAGCTCCCGATCGGCCCGCTGGTGGACTTCGCTATGGCGACGCACGACCTCAACCTCGTCGACGGACGGCTGCGCGACGTCGACGCACGCATCGGCGGCTTCCTGCACGAGGACGGGACGACCACGACACACCTCGGGATCGAGGCGCAGCTGGTCGACGGGAAGTTGTTCGTCGCGAAGCTCGGCGCCGCGGTCGGCGACGCGCACGGCCCGCTGCGCGTGTACGACGACGGGATCACGACGACCGGCATCGACGCCACGCTCGCGCACGTTCCGCTGCATCTCGCCGGCGGCATCTATGGCCTCGCTCGTCCGCAGGTTCGATTCGTGCTCACCGGGTCGGGGACGCTCGCGCAGCTGCGCACGCTCGCGCCGCAAACGGCACACCTTCCCCTCGACGGTGCGCTGGCGTTCGACCTGCGCACGGACGGTGACCTCGGGCATCCGGTCGTGCGCGGAATGCTGCGCGCGCCGAGCGTGGCGTACGGCGGCTACGCGCTCTCAGACGTCGCCGGCGAGATCGCGTTCGGCGGAGCCGAACTGCAGGTCGTCGGCGCGACGGCGCGCTACGGCGCCATCGGACTGCGCGCGCGCGGCGCCGTGACGCTGGCCGACCACGTCGACAGCGACTTCGTCGCGACGGTCGATGGGCCGGCGAGCGGGATTCCTTATGCCGCGGCGGTGCTGCCGGGCGCCTCCGTTCGCGGGATCGTGGTCCTGCGCGGCACGGATGCGCGGCTCGCTGCGCACGGCACGGTCGGTGCCGCCGGTGCCGCCGGAACACTCGATGCGCCGTTCGCGCTCGAAGCGAACGGAACCGGAACGATCGGCCCGGTCGCGCTCGAGCGCAACGACGGCGCGACACTCTACGCGCGCGTCGGCGTCGACCGGCCCAACGGTACGGTCGACGCGATCGTCAGTGCGCATCGGCTCACGCTGTATCCGTCCGGACTTGTGCGACTGCCCGGCGTGAAGGCTGCGGCGCTGCCCGCGGTTTCCGGCCGCCTCGACGCCGATCTGACGGCCGAGATCCGCGGCGCGTCCGTCGCAGCGGCCGCGGGTGCGCTGCAGCTGCGCCGCGCCGGAATCGCCGGAATACCGATCGGCGACGCTGACGCCCACCTCGCCGAGAAGGACGGCGACACTTCGCTGACCGGCGTGAACGTGCACGGCCCGCTCGGCAGCCTGCGCGGCGAAGGCGCGTACGACGGCCGAACGCTGGCTGCCCGCGGCCGCTTCACCGGCGGTTTGGACGCCCTCGCGCGCCTGCGCGGGGCACGCGCGCGCGGCACCGTCGACGCGCAACTGCGCTTCGTCGCCGACGGACAAAGCACTGTGGTCCAACTCGCCGACGCGCGTTTCACGGGTGCGCGCGTGCAAGGTGTCGCACTCACGCGGGCAAACGGAACGTTCGCGCTCCGCCCGCGCGCGATCGACGTCGAGGGTGCGCGGCTCGACATCGCCGGCGGCACGATCGTCGCGCATGGCAGTTTCGGCAACGGCGGCGTGTTGCGGCTCAGCGCGAGCGGCGTTGACGCTGCTGTGTTGCGCTCCGCCGGCATTCCGCTTTCGGGCGGTAGAGTCGTCGCGCTCGCCGAATTGACCGGCACGCAGGCTGCTCCGCGTGCCAAAGCCGCACTTGCGCTGAGTGGAGCGCGCGTGGGCGGCGCGCCGCTCGACGTGAGCGTGTCGGGAGCGTACGCGCGCGGACGAGTGCAGATCGACGACGCCCGCGGAACCTATGCCGGCGCGGTCGCGCGCGCAAAGGGACGTATCGACGGGCTGCGCGGCGGCGTGAACGGCGCGCGGGTCGACGTCGCAGCGACGGTGCGCGCCGCCGACGTCGCGACCCTTGCCCGGGAGTTCCGCCTTCCGCTGCGCTTTCCCGAGGGAGCGATCGATGCCGACGTGCGCGTCGGCGGCGCGGCATCCGATCCGTCGGTCGCCGGCGATGCGCGCATCGCGGCCGGCTCGCTCAACGGGCTTGGATTCCGCGACCTGCGCGTCCCGCTGCAGGCAGGTCGCAGCGGCATCGCGGTTCGCGGCGGCAGCGCGACCGTTGGTTCTACGACGCTCGCGTTCGATGCTGCTGCAGCGCCCGGCCGCGCACGCGTCGCGCTGCGTGCCGCCCATGCCGATTTGGCCGACTTCGACAACTACTTCGACGCCGCCGATACGCTCGCCGGGCGTGGACGCCTGTCTGCGACGGTCGCGCTCGGCGCCGGCACGTTCGCGACGAGCGGCGACGTGGCGCTGCTCGACGCGCGCCTGCGCCGGTTCCCGCTCGGCGAGGTCAGCGCGCGTTGGACCTCGCACGGCCGGACGATAGCAGGTCGCGGCCAGGTCGGCGGCCCCCACGGCAGGCTTTCCGCGCGCGGGATCGCGACGATCCCCGCCGATGCGTCGCCGGCGCATCTGGCCGCAAGTGACGTCGACGTGCGAGCCGACGTCGCCGGGCTCGATCTCGCCGCCTGGCTGCCTGCGGCCGGGATCGCCGCACCCGTCACCGGCCGGGTGAACGGTTCCGGGCGCGTGCGCGGCCGCGCGCCGAACTTCGCCTTCGCAGCGAACGCCGCGTTGCAGAACGGCATCGCCGGACGAATTCCCATCAAGACCCTGACGCTCGCCGCGGCGTATGACCGCGGGCGCGGCCGCATCACGAACGCGCGGCTCGACACCGGCAACGCGCTCGCGACCAGCGCGGGCACGTTCGGCCTGGCGCCGAACGCCCCGATCGATCTTACGCTGTCGGCGTCGACCCCTGATGCGGGCGCGTTCGTGCGTTCCGCGACCGGAGCGAACCTCGACGCCGCGGGTGCGCTTACCGCGCAGGTGCGCTTGACCGGGACGCGGCGCGCGCCTTTGGTCAACGCGGTGGCGGATCTCGAGCAGCCGCGCTACGGCCGGACCGTCGCGCGCCACTTGCATGCCGATGTCGCGCTCGGCGGCGGGCGTCTCACCGCGCGCAACGTCACGCTGGATCTCGCCGCGGGCGGGCTGACCCTCACCGGCAGCGTCGCGGCATCGAACGTGCCGCCGTTCGTCGACCGTCGCAGGGCTCCGATCGCCGCACGACTGGTCGCGAGCGCGGTCGACCTGGGTCAGTTCAACACGTTGTTCCCGCCGGGGACGAAATTCGGCGGGGTCGTGAACGGCGACCTCGCCGTTGCAGGCAATTTGCGCGCGCCGCGGTTTGACGGCACGCTCGCACTCGCCCACGGCACCTATGTTTCGCCGCTGCTCGCCTCGCAAGTGCGCGACGGCACGGTCGAGATCGCGTTCGCCGGCACCAGCGCGGCGATCCGCAAACTGCACGCGAACATCGGCGGCGGCGCGATCGACGGGAGCGGCGTCGCGTCGATCGGTGACCTGCGCGACCCCGCGCGTTCGCTGGCGATGCGCATCGAAACGCGGGAAAAGAATCTCGGGCTAGACCTGCCGCGGTATTTCCGCGGGAAGATGGACGGTACGCTCGCGTTGCGGCGGGATCCGGGCGCACCGCTCGTCGTCGGCGGCGATCTCGCGTTCTCGCACGTTCGCGTGCCGCTCAACGCGCTGCTCCCAACTGCTGCAGCGAAGAACCCAACGGCGCCGCCGCTGCCGATCGCCTTCGACCTCACCGTCGCGGCGAGGACCGACGATCGCGTGCAGAGCGCGAACGTCGACGTCGGCGCGCGCGGCAGCGTGAACGTCGCAGGCACGCTGGCGCATCCCACGCTGGCCGGCACCTTCACCGCGACCGACGGCACGATCAGCCTCTATCGCACCTTCACGTTGCAGACGGCGGAGGTCGCGTTCGACCCGAGTTCCGGGTTCATCCCGGAGGTCGACGTCACGGCGACCACGCAAGTGCCGGATCCCTCGACTCAAGTGCTGCTCCATGCGCACGGCCCCGCGACCGGCCTTACCCTCGATCTCGCGTCACGTCCGTCGTACGACAAGGCGCAGATCATCGGGCTGCTCGTCAACGCGCAGGCGCTCGGCGCGGTACACGGGGTCGCTTTGTCACCGCGCTCCGGCGGCGGATCGAACCCGCTCCAGGGCGCCGCGGTCGGCTACGTCGATCAGCAGTTCACCCGCGGCCTCTTCGAGCCGTTTTCCAGCACGCTCGGGAATTCGCTCGGGCTCTCGACCTTCAACTTCGATGCGGGTTTGACCGGCGGTTTTTCCGCCGGCGCGTCGCGCGCGCTTGGCGACAAGCTCGCGTTCTCGTTCGCGGAGTCAACCGATCCGCAGGCCGGCACGCGCCAGAGCGTGGCGCTCGCCTACGACGCGTCGGCCGCGTCGGCGGTGCAGCTCACGCTGTTCGACGCGGGCAGCGGTCCGCGCACGTTGGGAATCCAAGCGCCCGCCGCACCGAACGGCCCGACCAACTTCGCGCTCGAAGCGCTCGCGCCGTCGCCCGGATCTAGCGGCTACGTCTTCACGCTCGAAAGGCGCTTCCCGTGAGCGCGCCTGTGCTTTGAGCGCCTCGATTTCAGAGGACGGCGCTCGCGCGTGTTCCCGAACCGCTGACGTTACCGGCGGCGTACGCCGGTTACTGTGTTAGTGAAAACCGCGTTCTTGCAACCGCGCGGTGCGCCGTTCATCGGCTCGCTGTTTGCGGCACTCGTGCTTCTCGCTGCACCGGCCGGCGCGCAATCATCGCCGGCCGCCTCGCCGTCACCGGCGCCGTCGTCGCCCCAATCCTCCGGCGGCGGCGCCGCACCCGCTCTCGTTTCGCGGCTTCTTCCGGGCATACGACTTCACGCGGCAGAACGCGAGCAAAGGGATCGGCGGCGCCGGCCAAGTCAATCAGCAGTCGATTGAGCTTGGTCTCGGCCTACACGGGGACTACCGCTTCGGACACACCCCGTTTCCCGTCGGCGCATCGCACCTGGTTGCCATTTCAACCGATGGCTGCGCGCGCCGCGGGCTGCTCGCGTGCGGCGTCGTGGAGAAGGACATCGACGTCGTGCGCGTCCCGGGCTGCTTCGAGCTTCCCGTCGCGCCGCGCCGGCTGATCTCCGGGCTGGCGAGTGCGCCCGCGGGATCATGAACGTCATGCTCGCCACCGGCGTGCCGATCGGTTTCGGCGTGCTCGCGACGAACACACGCGAACAAACAGAAGAGCGCGCCTACCCCAAGCGCGGCGACAAGGGCTACGAGGCCGCCGTCGCCGCCGCCACCGTCGCGGTCATCGAACCGGCAAAACGGAACGAAACGCGCGTCGGCTTTCGGTAGCGAAGACATAGCCTGACGAGCCGCACGAACCTGCGCGCGCCGCGGCGGCGTATTGCGTTCGTCATGCAACACATCTTCGCGATCATCGCCGCCGCCGGTGCACTGGCGATGCCGCAAACGGACATCGCAACGAAGGCGCCCGTCGCGGTCAGCACCTGCACGCTCAGCGATCTCGTCAATCCCGCGATCCTCGCCGAGTACGGTACGCCGATCCCGATCCGTTTGCTGCAGCTCACCTTTCTCAACACCGAGGACACGGTCGCAACGCAGGTGACGTTCGACGTGACGCACGACGGAGAGCATGCGACCGTGACGGACCGCGGCCACTTCAGCAAGGGCGTTCCGATCGAGCACATCTTCGACGACTTCACCGGCACCTACGGCAGCGGTCCGACTGCGTGCGCCGTCTCAGCGATCACGTTCGCCGACGGCCGCCGCTGGACCGCGCCGGGCGGCGAAATCAGCGCGAACCGTTGACCGTGCCGGCGGCGTACGTTGGGTGCTGTGTTAGTGAAAACCACGTTCTCGCAACCGCGCGGCGGCCCGTTCATCGGCTCCCTGTTCGCGGCACTCGTGCTCCTCGCTGCACCGGCCGGCGCGCAATCATCGCCGCCGCCCTCGCCGCAGCCCCTCTCGCTTCGCGGCTTCTTTCGCGCGTACGACTTCACGCGACAGAACGCGAGCAAAGGGATCGGCGGCGCCGGCAAAGTCAATCAGCAGTCGGTCGAGCTCGGTCTGGGCGCGCACGGGGACTACCGGTTCGGAAACACGCCCTTTTCCGTCGGCGCATCGTACCTGGTGGCCGCTCCGACGGATGGCTGCACCAGCCCGATCTCACACCTGAGTCCTCCGTGCGGAAAGCTGAAGGCGCCGGCGTTGAATCCCGACGACTCGCTGCCGGGCTTCGGGCTCAACGCGCTCTACGAAGCGTACGTGCAGTATAAGCACCCGCGCCTGTACGTCGAGCTCGGCGACCAAGTCGCGGCCGACGCCGGCTCGCTAAATGCGCAAGCCCCGGCGACGCTGCTTATCCGCGGGTCCGGCAAAGTGGACGAAATCGCCGTCGTCTCGGGAGATCATGTCATCGCTCGCGGTACGCCGGCATACGAAGAGACTACGGTTCATTGAAATGAGGTTGACCATTATGACGAAAACGATGTTTGCGCTCGCCACGGCTACCGTTCTGGCCACGTCGGCCATCGCACAGGCCGGCAACGCCTACGCCACGACCGATCACGCACGGGCAGCGACGATGCTGTGTCGCCCGGCGGCGGCCGACGAACGTGCGACGGCGATGGCGGACGGTAAAAGCCCGCTGATCTGCAAGAAGATGGACGGCGCCGGGTTGATAAGCGGTAAAGGCTGTCCGAAAATAGCGGGGCTTTCGGCCGCGCAGGTGGACACCGCTTGGCGCGAGTTGATCTATAGCACCGTGATGGTCCGCAGCGGCGACGGCGGCTAATCCGGGCAGGCCCTCCAGGGCCCGGATTGCCAAGACGGGTTGGCTACCGTATACTCCCCCGTACGGTGCTGCGCTAGCCGCGTGCCGCTTTTCACATCCGTTCCCAAGGGGGGCCGGACGGCGTGCTGTCCGGCCGAGGTCGGTGTACGAAAACAAAATATTGATCTGCAAAGACTGCGGCAACTCGTTCGACTTCACCGCGCGCGACCAGATGTTCTACGCGGAGAAGGGCTTCGAAAACGAGCCGCAGCGCTGCCGCGACTGCCGTTCGGCCCGCAAATCCCAGCGCGACGGGGGCACTCGGGCGCCGTCGTCCACCGCCGGCCTGCGGGAGACGTTCGACGCGGTGTGCGCGCAATGCGGCACGGCGACGACGCTGCCGTTCAGGCCGCGCGGTGACCGCCCGGTCTACTGCAGGTCGTGCTACTCCTCGATGGGTGCCGTGCGGGCCTAGCACCTGACCCCGCCGAATTCGCGGGGGTGGATTCGGTTTGGGTCGACGGGGACGCCGTCGGATATCTCGACCAGCGGGCGCTCCCGCACGCTGTCGTGCGCGCGCGCGCCGCGACGATCGATGACGTCGTCGAGGCCATCGCGACGCTCGCGGTGCGCGGCGCCCCGGCGATCGGCATCTTCGGCGCGTACGGCGTCGCCCTCGCGGCGCGCCTGTACGCGGACGATCGCGCCGCCTACCAAGCGGCGGCGGGACGCATCCGAGCGGCGCGACCGACCGCGGTGAACCTCGCCTGGGCAGTCGATCGCGTGCTGGCGTCCGCCGGAACGGAACGCGCGGAGGCGCAGCGCATCCACGACGAGCAGCGCGACGTCGATCGACGCATCGGCGAAGCGGCGATCGCGCTCCTTCCCGCGAGCGGCAACGTGCTCACGCACTGCAACACCGGTCCGATCGCCACCGGCGGCGACGGGACGGCACTCGGATGCTTCGTCGCGGCGCATCGCGCGGGCAAGAAGCTGCATGTCTTCGTCGACGAGACGCGGCCGCTGCTGCAGGGCGCGCGCTTGACGATGTTCGAGCTGCACGAAGCCGGCGTACCGTGCACGCTGATCGTCGACAGCGCAGCCCCGATCACGATGCAGCGGAAGAACGTCCGGGCGGTGGTCGTCGGGGCCGACCGCATCGCCCGCAACGGCGACACCGCGAACAAGATCGGCACGTACGGCGTCGCGATCGCGGCCGCGCATCACGGCATCCCGTTCTACGTCGCGGCGCCGCGCTCGACGTTCGACTTCTCGCTCGAGAGCGGCGAAGAGATTCCGATCGAGGAGCGCGCGCCCGACGAAATCCGCATCGCTGCCGGCGACGCCGTCTACAACCCCGCCTTCGACGTCACGCCGGGCCGCCTGATCGCCGGTTTCATCACCGAGTACGGCGTCCTGACGCCGCCCTACGCCGACAGCATCCCGGACCTGCAACACCGCCCGAATCTATCCGCCCTTGCCGCCCGGTGATGGACCGAGCGCAGCAGAATCTTGCCCCGACATGATGTCGTTGCGAGGTCGGACCCGGGGGCCCCACGCAAAGCGTGGGGGGCGCGCAGCGTGAGCGGAGCGCCTTGCAAATGAAATACTACGAGTTTGCGGACAAGCAGCCCAAGATCGATTCGCTCGTCATCATCGAGGGTGAGGATGCGATTCTGGCGCAGCGCGCGTTGGATTTGGTGCTCGATCGACTGTTGCCGCGCGATATGCGGCAGCTGAACTGCGACGTGTTCGAGGGACCGGAGACCGACGCGATCGGACGCGCCGTCGGGGATGCCGTCAACGCGATGCCGTTCTTGGCCGATCGGCGCGTCGTCGTGGTGCGCAACACGCACCGCATGCGGGCGCAGCCGCGCCGCGATCTGTGGGCCGTCGCCGAGTCGGTCCCGGCCGGCAACACGCTGGTGCTCGAGGATCTCTTTCCCCCGGCGAAAGCGACGAAGCCGGAACCGTTCGGCAAGCAGGCCGGGCGCAAGGCGCTGCGCATCGACACGACGCCGAACGCCGACGTGCGCGAGCGGTTCGTGCGCGAAGTCCTGGAACGCTTGGGCGCGAAGGCGCAGCCGCGCGTGATCGCGATTCTGGCCGACGCCGGCGCCGATCTCGGTGCGATCCAGAACGATCTCGAGAAGCTCGCCTTGAGCGGCTCGACGATCACCGTTGCGGACCTCGAGCGCGAGAGCCTCACCATCGAGGACGCCAAGGCCTGGCACTATTCGCAGGCAGTCGTCGAAGGGCGTCCGGACGAGGCGCTGGCGATCGCGTTCGAGCTGTTCGCGAACGACCCGCGCGGCGCAGCGATTCCCCTTGCCAGCGCGCTTGCGAACGACTTCGCCTTGCTGTGGGAACTCGCGCGTCCGGGCGGCGGCCCGCTCCCGCCGCGCCATCGGTGGCGCGAACGGACGCTGCGGCCGATCGCGCGCCGGCTCGGCGAACGCCGCGCGCGCTACGGCTACGAAGCGGCGGTTCGCGGCTTCGAGGCCGTCGTCACCGGGCGCATCGATGACCCGCGCGCGATGATCGAATTGCTGACGGCGGACCTGGCACTGCGACTCGGTCAGGCCCGCTGAGCGACCGGAGGATTCGCACCCGTGCGAATCCAACGTTGCCGCTCGCCTCGGCCCGCTAAAGAGGTCACTCCTCGCATGCGCACTTCCCTCGCCCGCCTGGCCGCGGCCCCGAAGGCGGTGGCGCCCCTTGCCGGTCAACCGTACGTCGTGCAACTCCATGTGATCGACGGGCCGGCCGGCGGGCTGGGCCTGATCGGCCTCGTCGAGTCGACGCTGGGCTTCGGCTTCTAACCCCTCTTTCGTTGCTTCGCCCGCGAACCCGACCTTTCTCGTCGAGGCCGATCCCGCGCTTTCCGCGAAACCGACGCGCGGATCGTGAACGACACTACTTACGCCTCACCCTTCTCGTGGCGCTACGCGCGTCCGTCGCTGCGCGAGCTGTTTTCCGAACGGGAACGCCGCAAGTTGTGGCGCGCGGTCTGGGTCGCGCTCGCTGAAGCGCAAGAGCGCGCCGGCTTGGTGACGAGCGCGGAGGTCGCCGATCTGCGCGCGCACGCCGATGAGATCGATCTGGAGAGCGCGCTCGCGATCGAACGGGAGATCGGCCACGATCTGATGGCGGAGATCCGCGTCTACGCAAAGCAAGCGACGGTCGGCGGGGGCAAGCTGCACCTCGGCGCCACGTCGATGGACGTCGAGGATACGGTCGAGACCTTCCGCATGCGGGTCGCCGTCGACCAGCTGGTCGCTGCGCTCGACGAGTTGCTGTTGTCTTTTGCCGCGGCCATCGAACGGCATGCGGACCTCGTGTGCATGGGATATACGCACTTGCAGCCGGCCGAGCCGACGACGCTCGGCTACCGCTTCGCCGTGTACGGCCAGGATCTGCTCATCGACCGCGCGATGCTGCTTGCCGCGCGCGAGCAGATGACGGCCAAAGGGATTCGCGGCGCGGTCGGCACGTCGGCGTCGTACACGCGATTGCTCGACGGCACCGGCCGCACGCCCGACGAGCAGGAAGCCGACGTGCTCGAGCGCTTCGGCCTGCAGGCGCGTGACGTCGCGACGCAGACGTATCCCCGCAAGCTCGACTACTTGCTGCTCTCGACCCTCGCCGGCCTGGGCGCGTCGCTCTCGAAGTTCGCGTTCGACGTGCGGATCTTGGCGAGCCCCGGGTTCGGTGACATCGCCGAACCGTTCGGCGCCAAACAGGTCGGTTCGAGCGCGATGCCGTTCAAGCGCAATCCCGTGATGGCCGAGCGGATCGACTCGCTCGCCCGGCTGCTGCCCGCCTACGCCGACGTCGCGTGGCAGAACGCCGCCACGAACCTCCTGGAACGCACGCTCGACGACAGCGCGAACCGCCGCACCATCCTGCCCGAAGCGCTGCTGTGCACCGACGAAATTCTCTCGCTGGGGAAAAAGATCGTCGAAGGACTGCGCGTCGACGAGCGGCGGATCGCCGAAAACCTGCGCACCTACGGGCCGTTCTCAGGGACCGAGGCGATCTTGATGGAGGCGGCAAAGCGCGGCGGCGACCGTCAGGAGCTCCACGAGGTGATCCGCGAGAGCGCGATGCGTTCGTACGACGCCCTCGCTGCCGGCGAAACGAACCCGCTGGCGCGCCTGCTTGCCGACGACGAGCGGATCGCACGCTGGGTCGATCCAGCCGAGGTCCGCAAATGGCTCGATCCATCGGGCCACGTCGGCGACGCCCCCGAGCGCGCCCGCCGTCTCGCGCAACGAATCCGCGACACCGTCGAGAACAAGAAGTGATGATGATGGACCGAGTGCAGCAGCGTCCTGCTTGTACTACAACGTTGTTGCGAGGTCGCGTCCGGGGGCCCCGTGCAAAGCACGGGGGGCGCGCAGCCCAGGGCGGAGCGCCTTCAAAGTGAAGAAGTCTCACGAGATCGCCCGCGGCAAGACCAAAGTGCTCTACGAGCTCGAAGGGCAGCCCGACGTGCTCGTCGTGCAGCAGCAGGACGCGATCACGGCCGGTGACGGCGCGCGGCGCGACGTCATCGACGGGAAGGGGCGGATCGCGGCGAAGACGACCGCGCGGGTCTTCCGTTTGCTCAACCTGTGCGGGCTGCCGACCCACTACCTCTCCGGCGGCGAAGACGACGACGATAACGAGATGCTCGTGCGCCGCGCGCAGATGATCCCGCTAGAGGTCGTCGTGCGCGGCGTCGCGGCAGGCTCGCTCGTGCGCCGCCGGCCGGGGATCCAGCGCGGCTCGCTGCTCGTTCCGCGCATGATCGAATTCTTCATAAAAGACGACGCGAATCACGATCCGCTGATCGAAACCGACGCGATCGTCGCGCAGGGGATCGCGACGCCGCAGGAAGTCGCGACGATGACCGAGCTGGCGCGCATCACGTACGAAGTGCTCGCCCACGCCTGGCGCCGCCGCGACGCGCTGCTGGTCGATCTCAAGATCGAGTTCGGCCGGCTGGCGAGCGGTGAGGGCAAGGGCCAACTCGTCATCGCCGACGTGATCGACAACGATTCGTGGCGCGTGTGGCCGCAAGGCCGCGAGGATCTGATGCTGGACAAGCAGCTGTATCGGAACCTCGAGACGGTGACGCCGGCCGATCTCGATCGCGTGAAGGCCAACTACGAACAGGTCGCCGAGATCGCCGGCTCGTTTCCGCTGATGCGGCCGGGCATGGTGGCGCTCTTGGTCGACGGGCCGGAACACGTTGCCGCATCGGAGATCGTTGGGCGGGCCCTGGCGAATTTCGGGCTGCCGACCGTGCGGCACGTCGTCTCCGTCGCGCGAACGCCGGGCTACGTGCTGCAGCTCGTCACGCAACTGGAGGCGACGTTCGCGCGCATGGTCGCGGTGGCGATCGGCGCGGCGGACAGCGCGCTCGCCGCGATGGTCGACAACGCGACGCCGAACCCGGTGATCGCGGTCGACGTCGCCGATCCGCGTCCGGAAGAACTGGCGCTGAAGTGCGCCAAGGCATTCGCACTCGAGGACACGGTGGTGTTCGGGCGCGTGCTCCTGCTGCAGGCGAACGCGCGCAGCGAGGTCCTCGCCGCCGACGCGCGGCTCAACGCGCCGCCGCCACCGCTCCCGCCGGGAGTCGCGCGGGCGTGATGACGGCCGCGCACGACGACGCCGTCGCGCTCGGCCGCACGCTCGGCGTCGCGCTCTCCGACGACGAGATCCGCCGCATCGCGGAGCACCTCGGACGCGTTCCGAGCGCGACCGAGCTGTTCGCGTTCGACGCGCAGTGGAGCGAGCATTGCTCCTACAAGTCCTCGCGCGAACACCTCAAGAAGTTGCCGACCGAAGGTCCGACGGTGCTGCTCGGCGTCGGCGAGGACGCGGGCATCGTTCGCTTGGGCGAGTGGCAGGGCGAGACGTACGGCATCGTCGTCGCGCACGAGTCGCACAACCATCCCTCGCAGGTCGTGCCGTTCGAAGGCGCCGCGACCGGAATCGGCGGGATCGTGCGCGACGTGTTGTGCATGGGTGCCGAGGTGATCGGCGTCGCGGATCCGCTGCGGTTCGGGCGGCTCGAGAACGAGCACTGCCGGTACGTCGCCCAGCAAGTGGTCGACGGAATCGCCGCCTACGGCAACGCGATCGGCGTGCCGAACGTCGGTGGCGACGTGTTCTTCGACTCGTCCTTCGACGACAACGTGTTGGTCAACGTCGTCGCGCTCGGGTTGGTGAAGGAGAAGGACATCATCCACTCGCGGGCGCCGGAGGGCAGCGTCGGGTGGGACATCGTGCTGGTCGGAAAAGCGACCGACCGCAGTGGGTTCGGCGGCGCGTCGTTCTCGTCGCTGACGCTGGATGAAGACGACGCCGAGGCCAACAAGGGCGCGGTGCAAGTTCCCGATCCGTTCCTGAAGAACGTAATCATGCGCGCGTCGTACGCGGTGTTCGCCGCGCTGCGCGAACAAGGGCTCACGGTCGGGTTCAAGGACCTCGGCGCCGGTGGGCTGGCGGGCTGCAGCGCCGAGTTGTGCGCGGCCGGCGGCGTGGGCGCCGAAGTGGAGCTCGAGCGCGTCTCGACCGCGCAGCGCGACCTGCCGCCCGAAGTCATCGCGATCGGCGAGACGCAGGAGCGCCTGTGCTGGATCGTCCCGCCGTCGTTCACGCCGACGCTGCTGGCGCTCTACAACGAGATGTATTCTCTGCCGCGCGTCGCGCGCGGCGCCTGCGCGGCGGTCATCGGAAAGGTGACCGACACCCGCCGCTACGTCGCGCGCTATCGCAACGAAACCGTGATGGACGTGGACTTGGAGTTCTTGACCGGCGGGGTGCGGTATTCGCGACCGTACACGATCGCGCCCGTTGAGATCGAACCGCGCGACGCGCGCGTGCGGGACGTCGAAGCGGCGTTTCCACCTGGCGGCAGCGACCTGATCGGACGGCTGCGCGCGGTGCTCGCGCATCGCGACGTCTGTTCCCGCGCGTCGATCTATCAGCGGTACGACGGCGTCGTGCGCGGATGTACGGCGATCCCACCCGGCTACGCCGACGCGGGCGTCCTCGTTCCGATTCCCGGCGCCCCGCTCGCGTTCGCCGTCGGGATTGGGGGGAACCCGCGCTACGGCGCAATCGATCCACGCCGCGCGGCGGAGCTCGCCGTCGTCGAGGCGGTCGCGCAGGTCACGGCGGTTGGCGCGCTTCCGGTGGGTTTGACAGACTGTCTGAACTTCGGGGATCCGACGATTCCCGAACAGATGGGAGCGTTCGTCGCCGCCGTGGAGGGCTTATCGGAGGCTGCGCGCGCGCTCGACGTTCCGTTCGTCTCCGGAAACGTATCGCTTTATAACCGCTCGTCGTCGGGAAATCACGTCGCACCGTCGCCGATCGTCGGCTGCGTCGGCACGATCGCCGACGTCACGCACACGGCGTCGGCGGCCTTGAAGCGAGCCGGCTCCGCGCTGTTCGTTCTGGGTGTGCCGCAACTCGCATACGGTGGGACCGTCATCGCCGAGGTTGCGGGGCTGTCGACCCGCGCTTTACCGCAAATGGATTACGAGGGCTTCGCGGAAGCGTGCGCCGTCGTTCGAGCCGGCTTTGAGCGCGGCTTCGTTCTTGCCTCACGCGACGTGAGCGACGGTGGGGTTCTCACCGCGATCGCTGAGATGGCTTTTGGATCGCTCGCCGGCATCGGCGCGGAACTCAACCACACCGATGCGTTCTTCGTCGAGATCGACGCCCGCGGGCGCAACTGGACGAACAATGCCGTCTGGTTTGCCGAGTTTCCCGGCTTCGTATGCGAAGTCGACGCCGAACGCGCCGCGGCATTCGCGGAGCTCGCTGCGAAGCACGGCGTGCGAGCGCGGGAGGTCGGTGAGACGATCGGCCGCGCCGAGCTCGACTACAACGGCCAACGCGCGCCCATCGCTGAATTGCGGTCGATCTGGGACGCGCCGCTGCGCGACTTCTACGGCGCTTCGAGCGGCCCTTCGTGACAAAGATGGCGGCGGGGCCGCGCGTTGCGGTGGTCGTCTTTCCTGGGACGAACTCGGAAGACGAGACGTTGCGGGCGGTGCGGGCGGTTGGGCTCCAGGGTGAGCTCGTGCATTGGTCGCAGCCGGAAGCGTTGGCCCGGTTCGATGCGTTCGTGCTGCCGGGCGGGTTCGCGTACGAAGATCGGATTCGGGCGGGTGCCGTCGCGGCGCACGACGCCGTGATGGATCCGGTGATCGAGGCCGCGCAGGCCGGGAAATTCGTGCTGGGTATTTGCAACGGTGCGCAGATTCTCGCCGAGGCCGGGTTGGTTCCCGGCACCGGACCGTTGCGCTTGCCGACGGCGGCGTTCGCGCCGAACGCCAGCGGACGGTTCCAGTCCGTGCACGTTCACGTCAAGTTGAGCGTCACGCTGGATCGCGTACCGATTCTCGGTGGAATTGAAGACGGCGCGGTGATTCCGGCCTGGGCATCGCACGGCGACGGCCGGCTCGCCGCACCGGCAGACGAACTCGCGCGCATCGAACGCGACGGACATTTAGCGTTCATCTACTGTGACCGGCACGGCAATCCGGTCAGCGCACCAAACGGCGCGGCGCTCGACTGCGCGGGGCTGGTGAATCGCGACGGAAATGTGCTGGCGATCATGCCGCACCCCGAGCGCGACGGCTGGACCTTCCAGCACCTCGACGATTCGCGCGACGTGGCGCGCGGTGATACCGCTGCGACGTTGGCGCCCTCCGGCGGCATCCGCTTCTTCGAGCACTTCGCGCAGGCCGTGCGGGAGCGGTTCTCCGCATGATCCGCACGTTTGTGGTGTCGCTCACCATCCCAGACAACGAGGCGTACACGGCGCTCGAAACGCTCGGGCGGCTCGGGATCGACAGCTCGCGGGTCGTGCGCGCCGACGTCTGGATCTTCGAGGGCGAGCTCGACGCAGGGCTCGCGGCGACGATCGGCTCGATCGAATCGATCCACAACCCGAACAAGCATCGCTTGGCCGAACGGCAGGCCGACCGTCCGGAGCCCGGCGAGGTGTGGATCGCCACGCGCGACGAAGCCCCGGCGACCCTCGTAGCGGGCCGCGCGCTCCCCGGCGTGCGTGCGATCCTGCGCCGAACCGCGTGGCGGCTCCTCGACGACCAGGGCCGCGACGTCGCCCCAGCCGTGCTGGATCGCGCGGTCGAGACATTTCTTTGCAATCCCGCGTTCCAGGTGGCAATTACACAATGACAATGATGGTAGAACCGCTTCTTCACGGCCAGCACCGCGCCAACGGCGTCGGTGAGATGTACACGATCGCCACCCTGGGCTCGCATTCGGCGCTGCAGATCCTCAAGGGTGCGCACGACGAGGGGTTCAAGACGCTTGCGATCGCGAGTCGCGAGACCGAGCGCTTGTACCGCTCCTTCGCCTTCGTCGACGAAGTGATCACGATCGACAAGTACAGCGACTTCATGGGGCTCGTCCCGGAGCTCGAGAAGCGCAAGATCATCATCGTCCCGCACGGCTCGTTCGTCGCGTATCTGTCGCTCGAAGAGCACAAGAAGATGACGATCCCGTACTTCGGGAACAAGGCCGTGCTCGATTGGGAAGCGAGCCGCGAGCTGCAGCGGGACTGGCTGCTGCGCGCGGGCCTGAAATTGCCGCGTCAGTTCAAGACCGGTGCCGAGATCGATCGCCCGGTGATCGTGAAACTGTACGGCGCGCAGGGCGGCAAGGGCTACATGTTCCTGCGCGACGCGATGGACTTCGAAGAGCGCGCCTCGCTGCTCGCGCGGCAGAACTACATCCTGCAAGAGTACATCATCGGCGTTCCGCTCTACATCCACTATTTCTACTCGTCGCTCACCGGCAAGCTCGAGATCATGTCGATGGACCGGCGCTATGAGACGAACGTCGATTCGCTGGGACGGATTCCCTCGCAGGCGCAGGCCTCGATGGACGTCGACCCCTCGTACGTCGTCGTCGGGAACCAGCCGATCAGCCTGCGCGAGTCGATGCTGGCGGAAGCGTACCGCATGGGCGAGGACGTGGTCCGCGTGAGCCAGGAGATCTGCGGCCCGAAGGGCCTATTCGGCGCCTTCTGCATCGAGACGATCATCACGCCCGACACGAATTTTTACATCATGGAGATCTCCGCGCGCATCGTCGCGGGTACGAACCTCTTCATCGACGGTTCTCCCTACTCGTACCTCAACTACAGCGAGCCGATGTCCACCGGCCGCCGTATCGCCCGAGAGATCAAGAATGCACTGCTCTCGAACTCGCTCGATGCGGTCCTCGACGACTCGACCGTCACCCATCAGTAAGCTCGTCACGGCGCTGTTCGCGGCGCTGGCGCTCATCGCGCCGCTCAGCCCCGCGAACGCCGCGCTGGAGATCGATCCGGCGCAGCTCTACCGGCAGATGAAGGCGTCGTACGACAAGGGCGCGGCGGCCGGCTGGCACCTGGCCGATCAGCTCGACTATTTCTCGTCGGTCTTGGAGGCCGGCCGGGCGTACGAGCTGCGCCGGCGCGACGACCCGCAGAACGTCGCCATCCAGGGCGTCGCCGTCGACATGGCGACCCAGCTCGGCTACGATCCGCTCGTCAACAACGACGCCGCGGAGTGGTACGTGCGGGTCGCGGCGCTGGCCTGGCAGGGTGACACCGATCGCGGTCCCGCGGCGCGAGCGCTGATCGCCAAGCTCGACGCGGAGGACGCGGATCCGGCCCGCCTCGCGCGCGATGCCGATGCCGACGCGGCGCTGCTGGTGCAGCGATATCCCGGCGACGTGCAGGCGCTGCTCGGGCAGCTCGAAGCCGACTTGCGCGCCTACAACCTCAGCGGTGACACCGCGTGGCGCCTTCTCGCGCTCCAACGCGCCGCGCAGGCGACGTTCCCGATCGGTTCGCTTCCGAGCGACGTGAAGAAGACGTTCTTCCCGATGGTCGACTCAGCACGCAATGCGGGACCCGGATACTCCGCCGCCGAGCGCGAAGCCGCGCGGATCGTCGCCTCGCACGCGGCGTCGGCTCATGGCCTGGCCGTGATCGGGCGGGTCACCTCGCACAACACCTACCTGCTGATCACCGCGCCGGCCGACGAGTACTTCGGCCAGACGAAACTCTCGCCGATCGGCGTCCGCAACGAGATCGCGCGCATCGGAAAGTATCTCGACGCCGGCTGGGGCGGGCGGATGACGAAGGACACGCTCTACGTCATCGACTCGCTGAACGACTGGCAGCATCAGTACCCGCGCGACTACGAATTGCCGCGCCTCTACAAGCGCGTCTACGACACGCTCGCGCGCGAGGAGACGCCCGAGGCGAAGAAGGCCGGGCTCGAGGTCCGGCGGCTCCTGATCGTCGCCTACCCTACGTCCACCGAGGCGCGAAGCTTCTTCTCGTCGTAGGGGATTCGGTGCCCTTCGACCTCTCTACAACGCTGGCGTCCTACGACGCGAACCGGCTGACGCTGTGTTCGATCGGGAGCCATTCCGCGCTCGAGGTGGCATCCGGCGCGCGCGCGCAAGGCCTGCGCAACCTCATCGTCACCGAGCGCGGCCGCAACGCGACGTACGACCGCTACTACGCGCGGCGCTTCGACGGTCCCCCGCGCGGGTGCGTCGATGCGACGCTCGAGCTCGAACGCTTCGCCGACGTGCTCGACGAGAGCGTGCAGGAGCGGCTGCGCGCCGAGAACGTCGTGTTCGTCGCCAACCGGTCGTTCGAAGTCTACCTGCACCAGCGATTCTCGTACACCGAGATCGAAGAGCGGATGGCCGTACCGTTCTTCGGCAACCGGCGGCTGCTGCGAGCGGAGGAGCGCGATGAGGCCGACAACCAATACGCGCTGATGGAGCGCGCCGGCATCCGGTATCCGCGCCAGCTGGCGTCGCCCGATCAGATCGACACGCTGGTGATGGTGAAGGCGCCGCATGCCAAGGTGTCGTTCGAGCGCGCATTTTTTCTCGCCCGCAGCGAGGCCGAGTACGCGGCGACGTCTGCCGGGCTCATCGAAGCGGGGATCGTAACCGCCGAGGGGCTGCGCGGCGCGGTGATCGAGGAGTTCGCGCTCGGCCCGACCATCAACCTGAACTTCTTCTGGTCGCCCGTGCTGGGCGAGCTCGAATTGATGGGAACCGATACGCGCCGTCAGACGAACCGTGACGGGTTCGCCGGCCTTCCCTACAAGCAGGCGCGCGATCTGGCCGACGAGCCGGTGCGGATGGAAGAAGCCGGCCACATCGCGGCGACGCTGACCGAGTCGATGCTGGAAAAAGCGTTCGATCTGGGCGAGCGGTTCGTGCGCGCAGCGAAGGCCGTCGACGGCGTCGGCGTGATCGGACCGTTCGCGCTGCAGTGTGTGATCGTCAGCGGGCCGCCGAAGGACTTCATCGTGTACGACGTGAGCCTGCGCATCCCAGGCTCGCCCGGCACGCGGTACACGCCGTACACCTCATATCGCTGGGGCCGCGACGTCTCGGTCGGCGAGCGCATCGCGATGGAGCTCGTCTGGGCACGCGAAGCCGGACGGCTCGCGGAGGTGCTGACATGATCACGTACGAGGGTCTGCGCGAGGTCATCCAGCGGACATATCCCGATTGCGACGTGGAAATACAGGACGGCGAGTATGTGATCGTGTCACCGCACGATCTCTTGTCGTCGAGCGTCGTCGTCCGCCTCGTCGAGCTCCTGAATGGCTGGGTACGGCCGCGAAAGCTCGGGTACGTCTTCGAGTCGAACGGCGGCTTCGAGTTCCCCGACGGCGACAAGCGTGCTCCGAACGTCAGCTTCGTCTCGCGGGAGCGGCTGCCGTCGGTTCCGCGCTCATTCGCAAGGGCGATCCCGGAGTTGGTGATCGAGGTGCGGTCCAGCACGCAATCGGTCCGCTCGGTGCGCAACCAGCTCGCAAGCCTGCTGGCGAAGGGCTGCACCGTCGGCGTGTACGTCGATCCCGGCGAACGCCGCGTCGAGATTCATCGCCCCGGGAGCGAGCCTGCCGTGCTCGCCGAGGACGCCGTGTTCGAGGTCCCGGAGCTCCTTCCCGGATTCGGCTTCCCGATCGGCGAACTCTGGCCGGAATGACCAGCTCGGTGAAAGCCCGTCCGGCGACCGTCGTCATCCTGGATTTCGGGGCGCAGTACAGCCAATTGATCGCGCGCCGCGTTCGCGAGGCGAAAGTCTATTCGGAGCTGCTGCCGTACGACGTCTCGTGGGAGGAGATCGCCAAGCGCGAACCCGCCGCGATCGTGCTGAGCGGCGGCCCGGAGTCGACGCTCGGCCCGGATGCCTTGGACTGCGACCCGCGCGTCTATTCGTGCGGTTTGCCGCTGCTGGGCATCTGTTACGGGATGCAGCTCATCGCGAAGCATCGCGGCGGGTCGCTGGTTCCGCTGGAGCACAGCGAGTTCGGGCCGGCGCAGCTTCACCTCGACCGTGAGGATTCGCCGCTCTTTCTGGGCGTCCCGAGCGAATCGCGCGTGTGGATGTCGCATGGAGACTCCGTCACGGCGGTGCCGCCGGGATTCCGCGCGCTGGCGCACACCGGACGCTGCGCGATTGCGGCGATGGGCGACGACGAGCACCGCACCTACGGCGTGCAGTTCCACCCGGAAGTCGTCCACACCGAAGCGGGCTCGGCAATCCTCGAGAATTTTCTCCACACGATCGCGGGCATCGCGCCGACGTGGCGGATGGACTCCTGGGTCGACGACGCGATCGAGAAGGTCCGCGCGCAAGTCGGCGACGCGAACGTCCTCTGCGCGCTCTCCGGCGGCGTCGACTCCGCGGTGGCCGCGACGCTGGTGTCGCGCGCGATCGGCAAGCAGCTGACCTGCATCTACGTCGATACCGGGCTGATGCGCAAGAACGAATCGGCCGGGGTCGTCGCGGCATTCCGCGACGTACTGCACCTCAACGTGATCCACGTCGCCGCGTCCGAACGGTTCCTCGCACGATTGGCCGGCATCGAGGATCCGGAAGAGAAGCGCATCCGCATCGGCCACGAGTTCATCGCGATCTTCGAAGAAGAATCGAAGAAGATCGACGACGTGCGGTTCCTGGTGCAGGGGACGCTCTATCCCGACGTGATCGAATCGAAGACGCCGGGTTCGAAAGCCGGGCACAAGATTAAATCGCACCACAACGTCGGCGGGCTACCCGAACGCATGGCGCTCTCGCTCGTCGAGCCGCTGCGCGCGCTCTTCAAGGACGAAGTGCGCGAAGCGGGACGCGTCCTCGGCTTGCCCAACGCGATCGTCGAACGGCAGCCGTTCCCCGGTCCGGGGCTGGCGGTGCGGATCATCGGTGCGGTCGATCGCGAACGCTTGGCGATCGTGCGCGAAGCCGATTGGATCGTGACGAGCGAGATCGACGCCGCCGCGCACGAGCTCCTGCCGCGCCCGTGGCAGTATTTCGCCGTGCTGACGCCGGTCAGAAGTGTCGGCGTGATGGGCGACGGCCGCACCTACGGCTATCTCGTCGGGGTCCGCGCCATCACCAGCGAAGACGGCATGACCGCCGATTGGGCGCGCCTGCCGCACGAGCTGTTGGCACGCATCTCCACCCGCATCGTCAACGAAGTCCCCGGGATCAATCGGGTCGCTTACGACATCACGTCGAAGCCCCCCGCAACGGTGGAGTGGGAATAACGCGCACACGTCGTGCCTCAGATGGTCGCATCGAAGGTTTCATCGCGTAGCCTGTCCAGGAACCGCGCGAGTTCCGCGGCACGGTCGGCGCCGATCCGCTTCGCGGTGTTCGTGACGAGCTTGGGCGGAATGTCGGCGACGAAGCGGCGCAGGGATCTGATCGCCGGCTGGATGTCCGGCTTCGTGTCGCCGGTGAGCGCGAGCATGCGCGCCGCGCCGGTCGCGCCAAGGAAATCGAGCGAGTCGGCGTCGTGCAGTGCGATCGCTTCCGGGATCGTGCCGACCTTCGAGTAGTACATGTGCTCGCGCATCGCCGCGTGCACGGCCGGAAACTTCGCCATCGGGAAGCCGGCATCGCGCAGGATCGGTTCGCTTTTCACCGCCGCGACGTCGCCGTGTTCGGTCTTCGGCTGCTCGTACGGCGGAAACGCGGCCATGTCGTGCAAGAACGCGGCCGCAAAGAGCACGTCGGGGTCGAGCCCGAACCCGTCGCCTTTAGCGACTTCGACGGCGAGCTGGTAGTCACGTTCGGAATGCGTCCAGCCCCAGGCGGGATGTCGGAACTTCGCGCGCGCGAGCGCGTACACGGTCGCCTTCCACGGCGCGTCGAGCGGGATCCCCGTCACCGTCGTGTTCGGCGCGGCAGCGACGAGCGTCTCTGGTGCCGCGCTGGCGAGCGCCGGACGCAGCAAAAGCACCGCCGACAGAAGGACCCACACGTGCCGATTCATGCCGGGCCGTTTTCGCCGGCGCAACGGTGGGTCATGCTCCCGGTCGCTTGCGGGCAGGGCGGCAGGATTCCGTCGCGGGTCGGCGCACGACCGCCCTCGCACTATGAGAATCTTGATCGTTGGGGGCGGCGCCCGCGAGGACGCGCTGTCGTGGAAGCTCGCGACGTCGGCCTCGTGCGAAGCGCTCTTCCACGCACCCGGCAATGCCGGCACCGCCTCGCGCGGCGAAAACTGGAGTACCGTCAACGCAACGGACGCCCGCACGATCGTCGGGCGCGCGCGCGAAGCGAAGGTCGATCTGGTCGTGCTCGGGCCGGAGACCGCGATCGCCGCCGGCGTCGGCGACAAGTGCCGGGACGCGGGGCTCGCGGTGTTCGGCCCCAACCGCAACGGCGGCCGGCTCGAAACGAGCAAAGTCTTCGCGAAGCGCTTCATGGAGCGGCACGGCATTCCGACCGCGCGTTTCAAGGTGGTGCACAATCTCGACCAGGGGAAGCGCGCGCTCGAGGATTGGCGCGGCGGCGCGGTCGTGAAGGCCGACGGCTTGGCGGCCGGTAAAGGCGTCGTCGTCTGCGACGACGCGGCGGGGGCGCTCGGTGTGCTGACGCAGTGGTACGGAGATGCCAAGGTGCCGGGGGGCGGAGCGGACGTCGTGATCGAGCAGCGGCTCAGCGGCCGCGAAGTCAGCGTCTTCGCCATCGCCGACGGGCGCGCGATGGTTCCGGTCGCCGCGGCGTGCGACTACAAGCGGGCCGGCGACGACGACAAAGGCCCGAACACCGGCGGGATGGGCGCCTACTCGCCGCCCCAGGGCTTTCCCGACGATCTGCTCGACGTCGTACGCGAACGGATCGTGGCGCCGGTCCTGCGCGGATTGCTCGCCGAGGGCGAAGAGTATCGCGGCGTGCTGTATTGCGGCATCATGCAGACCGAGGCCGGACCCTCGGTGATCGAATTCAACGCGCGTTTCGGCGATCCCGAGACGCAGGTCCTGATGCCGCGCGTGAACGGCGACTTCGCGCGCTACCTGAAGTCGGCGGCCGACGGCGCGCTCGAAATCGACGCGGCAACCTGGTCGCGCGATGCTTGCGTCGGCGTCGTGCTCGCGACGTCGCGCTATCCCTACGAGAATACGCCGGTGAGCGGTCTCCCGGCCGAACTCGGCCTCGGCCCCGATGCGGTGGCGTTTTGGGGGACGTCGAAGCGCGCAGGCGACACCGTGTCGTCGCCCGGCGGCCGCGTCCTCACCGTCGCCGCACGCGGCGAGACGGTCGCCGACGCGCGCGACCACGTCTATCGCGAGATCGCCGGTCTCAAAGCGCGCTTTCCGGGCGGCACGCCGTTGGCGTACCGCTCCGACATCGGGCGTTTGTAGATCAACCTTTGATGCCCATTGCGCGGCGGCCCAGGGCATTGGGTACGAGGTAAACGCGGCTGCTCGCATAGTCGAGTCCGACGTCGAAGAGCCGGAGAAAATCGACACCGATGATACCGTCGATGTCGCCGGCGTAGCTGTGCTTTGCCGTCACGAGGTAGCCGACGAAATCGACGAAGTTCAGCGAGCCGATCCGCACGCTGGCGAGCTGGTATGGCCGCGTTTCGATGTCACCGCCGATGCCGTTGAATGACATATAGCGCGCGTCACCACCGCCGCCCTCGTCCGTGAGCGCTTCGGGGTGCTTGCGCGCGAACGCATCGAAGATCATGAACGCCCCGCCCCGCCGGTGTCGATCAGGAACCGTTCGCTCAGCGCTCCGTTGATGAGGACATCCAGGTAGGGCGATCCGGCGCCGATCCGCACGTCGAGCGGTAAGACGTTTTTTCCAGCCCGCGGCTGATACTGGGGCTCCGAGACCGCGACGACGCGTTTGTGCTCGTAGTCGATGGTGAGGCCGCCGCGACCGCCAAGTCATGCATCACGAGGTTGCCGATCTTCATCTCCGGCTGTCGAGCATGAAGTCCAGACCGCGGCCGTTGATCGTGACGCGCACGAACACGTGGTCCACGTCATTCGCCGTCGCTTTGCGAGCGACCGGACGATCGCCTGTACCGCCGGGTTCTACAACAGGGCCAACTGTGCTCCGCGATGGTCGGGCGGCAGCGACCGGCGCCTCGGGAACGCCGTTCCGCGGCACGCGGCATGGACGCGCTCGGCGACCGCGCGGACGTAGGCCGGCTCGGCGTAGCGTCCGCGCGCGAAGAGCCGCGTGTAGCGTTCGACCAGCTCCGGTCGCGTCGTGCTCAGGAAAGCGAAGTACGCATCGCGCGTGACCGTACCGAGGTTGAGCGCGCCGTGCCACACGTGCGACGCTCCCGCTTCGGCCGCGGCCTGCACGACGGCGGCGAGCGCGTCGGGGAAGTCGGTGATCTCCGGCAGCACCGGGGCGACCGCCACGCCGACGCGGATCCCGGCATCCGCGAGCGCGCGCACGGCGCGGAGTCGCTGCCGCGGTGGGGCGACCGTCGGTTCGATCTCGCGCGCCAGGGCTTCGTCGAGCGTGGCGATGCTGATCGCGACGCCGACGTCGGCGCGGCGCGCGCAGGCGACGAGCAGATCGAGATCGCGAACGATCAGGCCCGAGCGCGTCGTGATGTGGAACGAAGCGCGCGCGTCACGCAGCGCGCCGAGGATCCCGCGCATCAGCCGGTAGCGGCCCTCGAGCGCCTGATACGGGTCGGTCGCGGTCCCGATCGCGATCTCCCCCGGACGCCACGACGGCCGCGCGAGCTCCGCACGCAGCACCGTCGCGATGTTGACCTTGACCGTCAGCTGGGAACCCCAGTCGCGGACGCCGTCTAGCTCGCGGTACGCGTGCGTCCCGCGGGCGTAGCAGAAGACGCACTGATGCTGGCAGCCCGTGTACGGGTTGAGCGACCAGGCGAAGCCCATCCCGCGCACCCGGTTGAGGGCGCTTTTCGCCGCGACTTCGACCGCGCGAACCTCGCTCGGACGCCGTGCAACGGGGAGTCCGTTCATCGAACGTATGTTCGATTAAGCGGGAGGGTTCCCTCTTGGAATTCCCGGACCGAGGTGCGTCAATCGACGGTGCGAACGAACGTGTCCCACCACCAGATGCCCCAGATGCCGACCAGGCACGACCAGGTGATGAGCGCGATCGCCCAGGCCGGAATCCGCTTGAGGTCGCGGATCGCGAGCGCCATGAGGACGAACAGGAACGGCTCGAAGTCGAGCGCGTGGCGCATCCCGAACTGCACCCAGCCGTTGAGGTAGTAGAAGAACGACGGCGCCGCGACCAAGGCCGCCGTGATCCACAGCATCGTCGTGATGCGATTGCGCGGGGCCCAGAAGGCGAGAATGAGCGCCGGGCTCGTGAAGGTCAGCGCGATGCCGTGAAAATCGCATTTGAAGATCGGCCAGATCGCCTGCTGCCGCCATTCGGCCAGCACCGGCGCTTGAAAGAAATACGACCAGAACTCGTACGGGAAGTACGAGAGCCGAAACGGTCCGCCGCCCGGCTGGCTGCCCCACGGATCGGTGAAGTAGAAGAGCGTGTAGCCCACGTCGTTGATCGTGCCGTACTGGATGAGGTTGCGGGTGATCCACAACGCGATTCCCGCGACGACGACGGTGCCGAACTCGATCAGATCGCGGCGAGCGCGCGGCCAATCCTGCGAGGCGAGCATGACGCCGTAGAACGGCAGCGCGGCCGCCATCGGAAAGCGCGACCCGATCGCCAGAGCCGCCCAGATCGCCACCATGTATCCGCGCTTCTGCCCGAACACCTCGGAGAGCGCGAGCATCGTAAAGGCTACGGCTGCCGTGTGCGAGATGAACCAGACGTCGCCGAGCATCGAGCACCACCACAGGTCGGTGCCGGCGAAGAGGAACAGCATGAGCGGAAACGCGCGCCGGTCCGAGAGGCCGAGATTGCGCAGCAGCCGGTACGCGGCAGCGAGCGCGACCAAACAGAGGACGAGGGCTTCCGTCGTTTGGTTCGCGGTTCCGAACAGCAGGACGAAGGGCACCAGCAGCACGGCCGGGACCGGACCTTCGATGATCCAGTTGCGGCCGTTGTAGCTCAGCGAGTCGATCAGCGTATCGTGACGGTCGACCCACAGATGACCGTGCGCCATCGCCTGCGCCAGGACTACGTCGTTGCTATACGGCGTGGTTCGCCCGTGCGACGAGACGAGGAGCGCGACGACCACGATGACGGAATAGGCCGCCATCCACGGCGAGAACCGAAAGCGCGCGAACGCGCTCGCAAGACGAGCTCGAATGCGGGGAATTGCAGGAGCCTGCGCGGTCGTCATGCCGGCCCGACGCATTCTTGCGCCCGCGGGGACGACCCTCTCATACCGGGTCCGGGGCGGCGGCCGGTACGATCGCCCGCGGCTGACGGCGGCGCCAGCGCAGGATCGGCTGCTCGAAGCCGTACGTGAGCAGTGCCGATATCGCAATCGAAACCGGGATGAAGACAAACCACGATGCGAGCTGCCAGACATGGTCGTCGTGCGGGTCGGCGCCGACGTACGGCGTGAGGCGGTGTGCGAGCAGCTCGCGCGTGATCGGCAGGTGCCACAGATAGAGATTGTAGGAAATGGCGGCCAGGAACAGCAGCACGCGGTTGGCGAGCACGAGCCGCAGCCACCGCGCGGCGAACAGCGATCCGAGCGCAACGGCTGAAATGGCGAGCGCGACGAGCGAACGGTGCTGCACCTTCCACGGCTCGGGCCAATCCGGTTGGTTGTGCGCGATCGCGTAACAGTCGGTCGCGAGCAGCCAGAACGCGATCAGCCCGCCGATCGTCAACGCCGAGAAGAACCAGTGCCGCTGTGCGATCCGCGGGCGCTTCAGCGCCAGGTAGACGTACCCGTATGCGCACAGCATGCCGGCTGCGAAGAGGTCCAAGTAGGCCGGCAGCTGCGCTTCGCGCTGCGCGAGGAAATAGTGGTTGGCGAGCAGCGCCCAAATGCGCCAGGCGTTCGCGACGACGAACATCGCGACGGTAACCAGCAGCGGACTGCGCACGAAGGCGATCGCCAGCAGCGGGAAGAGCACGTAGAACTGGATCTCCACGCCGAGCGACCACATGACCCCGTTGATCGAGCCGTGCGTCACGGCGAACCAGTTGTGGATGAAGGCGAGATGGAAGGCGATGTCGCGCGCCGCTTCCCAGCCGTGCGCGTAGGTCTGGTACCCGATCGCCAGCATCACCGCGATGCACAACACGTACGACGGGACGATCTTGAGGAACCGCCGGGCGTAGAAATGCCGCCAGGTCGGCGGCTCGGTCCCGCTCAGATGCGCCTGCACCAAGGGAAGCATCAGCACGAAGCCGGAGATGAAGAAGAAGAGCTCGACGCCGAGCCAGCCCGTTTCCGCCAGCGGCTGCAACGAGACGTTGACGAACGGGACGACGGCGCTCTGCCACGTCACCTGCCAAACGTGATACCAGACGACCAAGAGGACGGCGATACCGCGCAGCCCATCGATCGTCGCGATACGCCCCTCGCGGACCAGATTCATCGGTGGCAAGTTGGCGCGACCCGGGGGCGACCCCTCGCCGGGGCCCGGGTCGGTGCTGGGGCGTAACCCTTGCGGCCGCCGGCCGGTAGAAGGAGTCGCGATGTACCAATCACGCTACCAGCCGCGCGGCGCCTACGCCCCGGCGGTCAACACGCCGGCTCTGCTCGGCCAGGTTCTGGGGATCACCGGCGTCGGCTTCCTGATCACCGCACTTGCGGCATATCTCTTCCGCGGCATCTCGCCCGGCGGCGGCCTGATCGCGCTGATCGGCGGCTTCGTGCTGCTCTTCGTCATGCAGGCGGTACGCAACAACGGCCAGGTCGCACTGCTCGTCTTCTATGCCTTCACCTTCCTCGAGGGGATCGGCCTCGCGCCGACGATCCAGCGCTACGTCGCCGCGATCGGGCCCGACGTCGTTGTCAACGCGGCCGGCACGACCGGCTTCGGGATGCTCGTCCTGGGCGGCGTTGCGTTCGTGTTCTCGGTCGACTGGCGGCGCTTCACCGGCATCGCGTTCGGCCTGCTGATCGCGCTGATCGTCGTCGGCATCATCTCGGCGTTCACGCACTTCCTGCACCCCGGCACGTATGCGTGGCTCACGCTCGGCGTCTTCACGCTCATCACCTTGATCGACTTCAGTCGCATCCGGGCCGGCGGCGACGGGAATACGCCCGTCCAGCTGGCCGTCTCGATCTACCTCGATGCGATCAATATCTTCCTCGCGCTGCTGCAGCTCTTCGGAATGCGCTCCAGCCGCGACGATTGATCCGCGCCACGCAAAGGCTGAATCCCCGCCCTCTCCGGCGAAGTTGAGGGAGGTATATGGCACGGGCGTACGACTCGGAAGCGGTACAACCGGCCGGTGACGTCCTGCACGAGGCGTGCGGGATCACGGCAGTGTACGCTCCGGGCGAAGACGTCGCCCGGCTCGTCTATTTCGGCCTCTACGCGCTCCAGCATCGCGGCCAGGAGAGCGCCGGAATCGCGGTCGGCAACGGCAGCACGATCGACAGCCATCGCGAGATGGGCCTCATCACCGGCGTCTTCGACGAAGAGATTCTGGTTCGGCTGAAGGGCGATTTCGCGATCGGCCACACGCGCTATTCCACCACCGGCAGCTCGATCGTCGTCAACGCGCAGCCGTTCATCGAAGAGTCCGATCTCGGACCGTTCGCCTTCGCGCACAACGGCAACCTGACCAACGCCGACGAGCTCGCGCTCACGTTGCCCGCCGACGTCCGCATGAGCGCGACGTCCGACTCGGAAGTGCTGGCGAAGATCATCGCGCGCGCCGAGGGCGCGACGTGGACCGAGAAGATCAAAGCCGCGATGCGCGTCGCCGAAGGCGCGTATTCGGTCGTGATGTGCACGCGCGACGCGATCTACGGCTTCCGCGACCCGTGGGGCGTGCGGCCGCTGTGCATCGGCACGTACGGCGATCGCGGCTACATGATCGCCTCCGAATCGTGCGCGCTCGCGACGGTCGGGGCGCACTACTTGCGCGAGCTCGAAGCCGGCGAAGTCGTCGTCGTCGACGAGGGTGGGATCCGCACCGAGCACACCGAGGTGATCAAACCGCCCGCGCTGTGCATGTTCGAGTACATCTACTTCGCGCGGCCCGACTCGGTCCTCAGCGGCCGTTCGATCTACATGGCGCGCTACGAGATGGGACGCGCGCTGGCCCGCCAGCATCCCACCGACGCCGACGTCGTGATGGCGATCCCCGACAGCGCGATCCCGGGCGGCATCGGGTACGCTGCCGAGAGCGGGATCCCGTACGTCGAAGGGCTCATCAAGAACCGCTACATCGGGCGCACGTTCATCAGCCCCGATCAGCGCATGCGCAATCAAGGCGTGCGGCTCAAGTTCAACCCGGTCGTGGAGAACCTGCGCGGTCAGCGGGTCGTCGTGGTCGACGATTCGATCGTGCGCGGAACAACCACGCCGCGCATCGTCTCGCTGCTGCGCGACGTCGGCGTGCGCGAGGTGCATCTGCGCATCACCTCACCGCCGATCGTTCACCCGTGTTATCTCGGCGTCGACATGGCGACCTACGCCGAACTGATCGCGGCGAACCTGACCGTCGAACAGATCTGCGAAAAAGTCGGCGCGGACTCGCTGGGCTATCTGAGCATCGAAAACCTGGTCGCGTCGACCGGCCGCGAACGCCAAGATTTCTGCCTGGGCTGCCTCAACGGGAAATACCCGAGCATCCCGGCCGTCTCGCACGGCAACCTGCAGTCGGACCGGCAGCCCGCGCTCAAAGCCTAGCCGCCGCAGCCGCGGGCAGCTAGGCTTTGCCGCACATTACGGTTACTTGTAGAAGACGGTGAGCGAGCCGCTCGGGCTCGAGTTGACGGCGATCACACGATTGAGCGTGACGGGGCTGCTGATTTTTTGCGCCGTGCTGAGATTGCCGAGCGCGGTCGTGAAGCTCATGTTCTGGCTGCCATTTGCGGTGTCGGTGACGCTCACGCCCGAGAGCGCCTGACGCAAGCTTTGGATCTGGGCGTCTCTCTTGGTCACCGCGTCGGTAAGCGCGGCGGCGCTCTTACCCTTGGCGAGATCGCCCGCGTTGACGAGCTGGATGCTCGAGAGCGGTACGTTGTTCATCGACTTGAGGGCGGTGGTTTGGGTGTCGATGTTCGAGAGGGCCGACGCGAGTTGGCTGACGTCGGCCTTGGTCGTGACCTGCGTATCAGTCTGAGCCGGCGGAGCGGGCTGAGACGGAGAGCCTTGTGACGGAGCGCCCTGTGGCGGAGCGCCCTGTGGCGGAGCGGCGGGCGTCGTCTGTGCGGATGCGACGAACGGGGTGACCGAAAGCGCGCAAAATGCAAGCGTGCCGGTCATCATCATGCGATGAAGTTGCATGGGCCCGCCTGTGCCCATCTCGGATTGAAAATTACGTTGTGAGCGCACGCTCGGGCCGCACCCCGAAACGGCATTTCAATCGGCTTGCGCGTCATTCGGTGCGACGACAGTGTTCCAATCCACATCTTCTGGGCGTACGCCGGACGCGACGGCAGCGAGGCGCGGCAAGAAGTACGCCCATCCAGCGGCATGCAGTGCCGTCGAACGCGTCGGAAGTCCAGTGTGCTTGAGCGTGACGCGCGTGCCGCAATCGAGCTGCGCGAGTTGGAATTCGACGGCGGACGAACCGGGAGGATGATCGGCGCTGCCGAGGACGCCCCACGTGAGCACGAGCCGCCGTGGAGCGTCGACCTCGACGAACCGCCCGCGAATCTCCGAGCCGTGGACGTGCATCGCGAAACGTCCACCCGCGGTAGGCTCGACGTCCACGCGCTCTCCCATCCAGGCGGACAGCCCGTCGACCGTCACGAGGTGTTCCCACACGACGTCGGGAGGTGCGTCGATGTCGATCGACGTCTCGTGTTCAGCCACGGCCGCGCGTCCGGGCGGTGTGTTCGGCGGCACTCTTGAGCGCCGCGAGCCGCTTCGGCCAGAACGATTCGAGGAAGTCTGCAACGACGTCGAGCGTGTCGGCTCGCAGTGCGAACAGGTGGCGGGTGCCGTCGCGCTCGGCATGCACGAGTCCGGCCTCACGGAGCACACGGAGATGATGCGACGTCACCTGCTGCGAGAGCAAGAGACTCTTCGCGAGGTCCCCGACCGCGCGTGGCGTCGACCGAACCGCCCGCAAAATCAGCCGTCGATTGGGATCGGCGAGCGCCTTCAGCACCACATCGAGTTCGGCTGCCGCGGCAGCGGTCACGGAGCCGGCACCAGCGCTCGGAACGCCGCCGTATCGAACACGAGACGTGCCGACACGATGAGCCCGTTCTTCACGGTGTGCCACTCGCTCATCACGATGGGCCCGTGGCGCTCGGGCGTGCCGAGTTCGAACTCGTATACGGTCGAGACGTCGGCGCCGTCCACCCATTGCCGGAGCACCCGGTGCCCGCGCGCGATCCGGCCGAGACCGGCCGCGCCGGCGAAGAAGGCCTCCTTGTCGTCCGTGCGGATAAACGGCCCTTCGAACGCGAACCCGTCGGCGACGAGTGCTCGCGCTTGCTCGACCCTCCACGACGTGAAGGCGTCCAGGTAGGCATTGACGACCGCGAGAGCTTCCCGCGGGACGGTCCGATCGGTAATACTCATGAAGACATGTACAAATAGTGACTTGTATTAACCTGCGGAACAGCGCTTCTTCGGGACTCCTCTGGCACCCGTGCTTTCACAACGGGCGGGGTCTAAGCTTGTCTTACTAGGCACACGAGGCAGGTGTAGCTCAGACGTCAGCGTAAACCGCGGAACGCCAGAGCCCGTTCTCAAGGACGCGGCTCCGGTCGTCACGGAATATCATGCCGAAGAAAGTGCGGGACGCGATCAAGCTCGTTCAAAGCGACGGCTGGCGCCTTTGGCGGACACGCGGCTCACATCGCCAGTACGCGCACGACGTAAAGCCTACTTATAACAGTATCCTAAAGCAGGCAGGCCTCAAATGAGCGATTACGCGATCAAAATCGAAGGAACAGCGACGGGATTTTCCGCGTATGTACCGGAGCTGCCTGGGGTCATTGCGGCGGGTGACAGTTACGAAGAGACGCGCAAGCTTATCGAGGAAGCGATCGCATTTCATCTCGAGGGGCTACAGCTTCAATCCGGACTGTTCCGAGATGCCTGGTCTAGTTCGACGGCCACATTCGAGGCGCCGCACGTCTTCGATTTGCTCCTGTACGATCAGCATGGTGCAGAGTTGCGCGTTGGCGGAAAAGACACGGCACCGTATCGTCAGCCTGCGATCGCCTAGCGCCGGTGGAAGCAACGCTACTTCTCGCCGATGCAGCGCAGGGCTCGCCGGATGGGAAAGTCCACGCCCTCGGAATAGGGTGGCAACACACGTCATCCCCTACGCCGCCTACCGCAGTCATCATTATCCTTCACGTCCCGTGGTCCGATACTAACAAAAAGTTCAAGTGGGAATTGGACTTAATGGACGGCGATGGTAAACCGGTCCTTGTTCCGCAGGCTCCAAATGTTCTCGCGAAGATACACATGGAACAGGAACTCGAGGTTGGCAGACCGCCTGGAATTAAGGCGGGCACCTCAATCAATGTTCCGATCGCTTTCAATGTTGGCCCTCTGCCATTGCGGCCAAATGGGACGTTTGAATGGGTTCTAAAAATCGGCGATAGAAATTGGCGCCTGCCATTCTGGACGCGCGATGCAGGGCAGCCCGGTATGCCGCCGCAGTCTTAGCAGGTGACGAGACCCCCTTTTGCGTTCTGGTACGAACGACGTCGTCAATCGCGCGACTGTTGTCACCCTTTCTACGATTCGCGGGATTCGCTCGGAAGGACCGTTCGACCGGAAGACCGGCTGAGCCAGCAGACCATGCACTCTAGAGCGCTCTGCGTGACGGGCGTTTCACCCGCGAACAGTCCCTTCAGATGGTTCAGGCGGCGGTCGAACGAGAGGCGTCCATGTCTGATTCTCTTTCCGTGGACGGGGGCTGCAGCACGGTCGCCGCGATGATGCCTGCCGCGACGAGGCAGCCCGCGCAGATGCCGAAGGCGAGATGGTAGCCGGCCGCTAGTGCCGTCGCGTTGACGGCGCCCGACGCGAGCGCGTCGCGCGTTCGCGAGGCAGAGATCGTCGCCAAGACGGCAAGTCCGAATGCGCCGCCGACTTGCGCCGTCGTGTTGATGAGCCCGGAGATCAGGCCGGCGTCGCTCGACGTCGCGCCCGACATCGCGAACATCATCATCGACGGAAAGGCCACGCCCATCCCGATGCCGATCAGCAGCATCGCGGGGAAGAGCGTGGTGACGTATGACGCGTCGAGCGGCGCGACGGCGAACACCGCGAGGCCGGCCGCGGAGAGGACCACGCCGCCGATCACCACCGCGCGCGGCCCGAAGCGCGTGCTCAGCCGCGCCGACCAGCCCAGCGAGAGCGCACCGATCGCAACGGTCACCGGGAGAAAGGCGAGCCCCGTCGCGACCGCGTCGTAGCGGAGCACGTGCCGCATATAGAGCGAGTCGAGAAAGAAGAAGCCGAACATCCCCGCGACCAGCAGCAGCTGGAGGACGTTGCTTCCCGAAATATTGCGCGAGCGGAACAGCTGCAGCGGGAGCAGCGGTTTGGCCGCGGTCGCCTGCCGTACGAGGAACGCGACGAACAGGACGAGCGCGGTCGCGCCGAAGCCGAGCGTCTGCGTGGAGGCGAGGCCCGCGACCGGAAGCTCGACGACCGTATAGACCGCGAGCATCAGCGATGCGGTGATGAGCACCGCGCCGAGCGCATCCGCCCCTGCGCGCAACCCGATGCCGGCGGCGGATTCGAGGAGGCGCAGCGCCACGATCGTCGCCGCGATCCCGATCGGCACGTTGATGAGGAAGATCCAATGCCAGTTGACCAGCTGCGAGAGGGTCCCACCGAGCAGCAAGCCGATCGAACCGCCGGCCGACGCGGTGAAGTTGAAGACGCTCATCGCTTTCGTGCGCTCGTGCGGCGCTTCGAACATGGTGACGATCATCGCCAGGATGACCGAAGCCGCCATCGCGCCGCCGATCCCTTGCACGAACCGTGCGGCGACGAGCAGCTCCCGCGTCCACGCGATGCCGCACAACAGCGATGCGAACGTGAACAAGGCGATGCCGGCGACGAACACGCGTTTGCTGCCGATCAGGTCGCCGACGCGGCCGGCGAGCAGCAGCAGGCCGCCGAAGGCGATCATGTACGCATTGACGACCCAGGCGAGGTTCGCTTGCGAAAAGCCGAGATCGGCCTGGATCGACGGCAGCGCGACGTTCACGACCGTCGAGTCGAGAACGATCATCAGCATGCCCACACACAGCACGACCAGCGAGATCCAACGTTTATCCAACACTTAAGTAACAACTTAGGTATTGGAGAGCCCGTCTCCTACATCGGGCGGCCTGCCCGCAGGTCGTACTCTTCCGGTTCGTCGGGATCGAGCGGGTCGTTCGAAGGCGCCCCCGGCTGCTGCCCCGGCACGTCGGGGTCGGGCAGCATCGGTTCTTGCGGCTGCATGTTTTCCGCGTCTACCCATCGCGCCACCCCAGCCAATGCTCAGGGTGGCGCGGGGGCGAGGCTCAGACGACGGCGGCTTTGGCCTTGCCGGTAACGCCGTTGGTGGAGAAGCCGTGGGCCGCGAGGTCTTCGACGATGCTGACGAAGGCGCGGACCGGGGTTCCGGTCGGGCCCTTGGCCATGTGCGAGGACTCGCCGTCGAGATAGGCTGTGCCGGCCACGTCGAGGTGGATCCACGGCGTCTCGCCGACGAAGGCCTTCAGGAAGGCGCCCGCCGTCTCGGCTCCGCCGGCGCGCCCGCCGGTGTTCTTGAGGTCGGCGATATCGCTCTTGATCTGCTGATCGAAGTCCGGGTAGAGCGGGAGGCGCCAGTACCGTTCGCCGCAGTCCGCGACGATGCGCAGGAAGCGTTCCACGAAGGCGTCATCGTTCGACATCGTGCCGCTGGCGGCATGACCGAGTGCGACGACGCAGGCGCCGGTCAGCGTGGCGGCGTCGATGATCTTCGTTGCGCCGAGTTCGGTCGCGTAGCACAGCGCGTCGGCGAGAATCAGCCGGCCTTCCGCGTCGGTGTTCAGCACTTCGATCGTCTTGCCGTTCATCGCGCGCAGGACGTCGCCCGGTTTCATCGCGCGGTGCCCCGGCAGATTCTCCGAGGACGGGATGAGGCCGATCACGTTGAGCTTCGGACGCAGCTTGCCGATCGCCCACATCGCACCGATCACGCCGGCACCGCCCGACATGTCGTACTTCATCTCGTGCATGTTCTCGGCCGGCTTGATCGAGATGCCGCCGGAGTCGAACGTGAGGCCCTTGCCGACGAGCGCTAGGACTTCGTTCGAGGACGGATCGCCCTTGTAGCTCATCACCGAGAGCGTCGCGGGTTCGTCCGAACCGCGCGAGACGCCGAGCAGCGCCCCCATCCCCTTGACCGTCATCTCGGCTTCGTCGAGGACGTGGAATTCGAGTCCCGCGTCCTTCGCGAGGTCCTGTGCGCGCTGCGCGAGGTGTGTCGGGGTCATGTCGTTGGCGGGCGTGAGGGCCATCAGGCGCGCCGCGTTCACGGCTTCGCCGACGATGCTGCCGCGTTTCACACCGGCTTCGACGGCCCCGCGGTCCAGCGAACCGGCGAGCACGGTCACGTCGGTCGTCACGACCGGCTTGTCGGCTTCGGTGCGGTAGATCGTCGTGTCGATGGTGGCCGCGATCGCGCCTTCGGCGACGAACGACGCCGCGCGCGCCGCGTCGACGCCCTCGGGCAGAGCGATCGCGAACTTCGCAACGCCGCGTTTGCCGAGAAAGCGCACCGCGGTACCCGCGTACTTGGTGAGGGCTCCGGCCGTCAGCTTTTCGCGGTCGCCCAAGCCGACCACGAGCACGCGCTTGAACGGCGCGTCCTTCGCGTGGATGAGCGAGGTCTCGCCGGTCTTCCCGGTGATTTCGCCGCCGGCCAGGACGTCGGCCAGCGCGCCCTTCAGCGCGCGATCGACCTCGGCTGCAACGCCGTCGACGGCACCGCCCGCAAAAACCGGTACGACGAGCGCACCGCTCGCCACCGCCGCCGCGGCGTCGTTCGAGACGTGGACCTGCATGGATTCCTCCGGAAGGACAGAAGCGGTCGAGCGACCGTGATGGACAACCTGTTTCGCTTTAAGCGCCCAAAAGGCGCGACCCTTTGCTCGAAACGCGCCAAATCATGAGCAACGACGCCTACAAACGGGCTGGGGTCGACATAGCGGCCGGCAATACTGCCGTTCAGCGGTACCGCGACGTGACGTCGGGCTGGACGCATCCCGAGCAGCTTGGTGCGCTCGGCGGCTTTAGCGGCCTCTTTCGGCTGCCGGGCGACGCGAAGCGGGCTCTGGTGGGCTCGGCCGACGGTGTTGGGACCAAGATCCTCATTGCGGCAGCGATGCGACGGTACGACACCGTAGGAGCCGATCTCGTCAACCACTGCGTCAACGACATCCTCGTGACCGGTGCGGACCCGCTGTTCTTTCTCGACTATCTCGCGGTCGGGAAGCTCGATCCCGAGGTCGCCGCGGCGGTCGTCTCCGGCGTGCACGGCGCGTGCCGCGCGAACCACTGCGCGCTGCTCGGCGGCGAAACCGCGGAGATGCCCGGCGTGTACCGTGCCGACCACTTCGATTTGGCGGGGACGATCGTCGGCATCGTCGACCTCGACGCGATCCCCGATCCGAACCGCGTGCAGCCCGGCGACGCGATCGTCGGACTTCCGGCCGTCGGCATGCACACGAACGGGTACACCTTGGCGCGCGCGCTGATCGCCGAAGAGGAATACGGTCAGCCGTTCGACGGTACGACGTACGGCGACGCGCTGCTCGCGCCGCACCCGTCGTACTTGGAGCCGGTGCGCGCGATTCGTGCCGTCGCGGACGTGAAGTCGATGGCGCACATCACCGGCGGCGGTCTGCTCGAGAACGTGCCGCGCACGCTGCCCGAGCATGCGGCGGCGGTGTTCGAGCAGACGCGTTGGAACGTACCTCCGATCATGGCCGAACTCGTGCGGCGCGGCAACCTCGCCCACGAGGAACGCTATCGCACGCTGAACATGGGCGTCGGCTACACGCTGATCGTACCGATCTCCGACGTCGACCGCGCGCTCGCGGCGGCACCGGGCGCGCGCGTCGTGGGGTTCGTACAGCCGCGGCGCGACGGCGAGCCGCGCGTCGTCGTGCATCCCGCGCGCGGTTAGCGCACCGCCCCGATGGCGTTCAACCTGCTCGCCGCGCTCGACGACGAGCGGTTCGGCGCTGATGCACTCGCGCGCGCGCACGCCGGCGCCGCTGCCGCCGGATTTCGGCTGCGACGCGTGCGCGGCGCCGGCGACGATCGGCTGGCGGCGTGGATCGACTTCACGTTTCCGGGTTCGTTCTGGTCCTCCGAGGTGCGCGTCGCGAACGCGTGGGTGGCCGAGCGCGACGGGGAGATCGCCGGCTTCGCCGGGTTCGATCCGCAAGGTCTGCGGTTTCCGTGGCTGCGTCGCTGGCGCGACCGTGCCGACGTCGGCATCTTCGGACCGTTCGGCGTCGGTCCGGCATTTCGCGGAGCCGGAGCGGGAGCTCCGCTGCTCTCCGCCGCGCTCTGCAGCCTGCGCGAGGCGGGCTACGCGCACGCGCTGATCCCCGCGCTCGCCGGCGAACGGTTGATCGCGATGTACGTTCGCCGCACCGGCGCCACCGTCGTCGACGAGTTCGGCTACGACGTCGGACGCTTTCGCGCGACGATCCTCGCGTCGGGTGCCGGAACGAATGCCCGCAACGTGCTGGAACGCGTGCGCGAGGGCGCGCTGCCGCTCGACGTCGCCGCGATCGTGATGAACGACGCGCAGGCGGGTGCTCTGGACGTGGCGCGCGATCACGGGGTCGACGCGATCCCGGTCCTCTGGGATCGCGCGAACGAGCGCCGCGCCGTCTTCGACACACGCGTGATCGACGCGGTCGCGCGCACCGAACCGCAGCTCGTGCTGCTGTTGGGCTGGATGCATCTGCTGCCGCCGGAGTTCTTGACGCGTTTTCCCGAGACGATCAACGTCCATCCGTCGTATCTGCCGTTCGATCCGGCGGCGGACGAGGTGATCGTCCCGGACGGCACCGCGATCCCGGCGTTGCGCGGCGCGCACGCGCTGCGTGACGCCGTGCGGCTGGGGCTGCGCTGGACCGGCGTCACGGTGCACCGGGTCACGAACGAGACGGACCGCGGCGCGGTGCTCGTTCGCACGCCGGTTCCCGTCGCGGCCGGAACGAGTGAGTCCGAACTGCGTGACGTCGTGCGCCCGCTGGAATTTTCGGCCGTTGCGAAGGCGATTCGTCGCTGGAGCTTCGAACGGTAGCGCATGCCCTTTCCGATCTTGATCGCCGCCGCGGTCGGGTGCTGCGCCGTCTCGGGAACCGTCCGCTCGGCGGACGGGGCGCCGCTCCGTGCCCGAGTCCATCTCTCCGGTTTCACGCAAGCCGACGTCGATAGCGATGCCCGGGGCACGTTCTCGATCACAGTACCGAGCGGCGCGTATCGGGTCACGATCGAAGCGCGGGGTTATGCCGCCGCCGCGACCGAGGTGATCGTCCATGAGGGCGAGCGCATCGACGTCTCGCTCGACCCAATCGGCGGAGGTCGTCTGAGGGAGATCGGCCGCGTCAGCGTTGACGGCCGGCTGACGGTTTCGCGAACGACGGTGCCGAGCCGCGAGATTTCGCGCGTTGACCTCGACGCTTTAGGATACGACCGCGCGGTCGACGCGCTCGCGACGATTCCGTCGCTGACCCTCGCGCGGCCTGGCGGCGGCGCGCGCGGCGCGGTGGCTGTGGCTGCGTTGCGCGGACCCGATCCGTCGGAGACGCGGATCACCTTGGACGGGCAGCCGCTCAACGACGCGAATACGGGGGACCTCGATCTGGCGCTGTTCCCGACTGCGGCGCTCGGCGCGCTCGACGTCAGCGAGGGTTTGGGACCCGAAGACCATCGCGGCGCCGATACGATCGGCGGCGAGATCAACCTCATCTCGCTGAAACCGACTCAGGATCCGACCCGCATGCTGCGCATCTCGGACGGATCGTTCGGAACGTCGACTGCCGAGGTCAACGCGACGGGACGCGCCGGCCGCCTCGGTTATGCGCTCGCGGGGGGCCGGGCGCACACCGACGGCTACGTTCACGACTATCCGGTGACCTACGACTACACGGATGCGAGCGGAGCGAATCAGGCGGCGGCGATTCGGCTGGGCTCGAGTATCGATTCGTCGACGGCGCTCGCCAATTTCACGTACGACATCTCTACCCGTTCGACGGTGCGGCTGCGGACGCTGACACTCGACAATCGGCGTGACGAAAGCGCGGCGCAGACGATGCCGGTCGATCCGGCGAACGACGCTCCGGGCGCAGATTTCATCGGTACCGGACCGCAGACACGCGGCCAGAGCCTGCGAGCGACGCTGCTCGGCGCCACCCTGCCGGTCGGCGCCGGGACCTTGACGATGACGACCGCTTTTTCGAGTCTTGGGACATCGCTCGAACGCGATATCGCGCCGACGGGCGCGACACCATATGATTTTTCGCTGAACGACCGGCTGGCGACGACGACGCTGGAGTGGACGCGCACGTCGGGCACGTCGACCTTGGCGTTTGGCGGGTCGACGCGCGCCGAAACGCTCGCGTCGCCGGATCAGTTTGTCGACACGCTGCGCGAGCACGCGACCTCCGCCTGGGTTCGTGCCGGCGCCGACATCGCGCCGCGCGTTCGTCTAGCGGCGAGCCTCGTCCATTCGCGCTGGTCGACATTTGGTGCGAGTAGCGACGGCCGCCTCGGACTTTCGCTCGACGACGGGACGAACGGAACCTTGCGGTTCGCGGTCGGCACGGGGTTTCGAGCCCCCCTCCTTGCCGAGTTGGCGGTGCTGCCGGACAATCTCGTGCCGGTTGACGCACACTGCGTCGCTTCGAACGGAAATCCGAACGAGCACGCCGAGCACGCCACGGAATATGAATTGGGATACGGCAAGCGGTTCGGCCAGACGACCGTTGACGCGTCGGTGTACCGTTCCAATCTGCGCGACGCCATCGAGATCTCCTATCCGATCGGCGCCGAATGCGACGGGGTCCATCCAATCGTCGCGCAATCGATGCCGATCAACGTCGGTAACGTCATCTATCAAGGCGGAGCGATGCGCCTGGTGCACCGCTTCGGTCCGTTGCTGGCGACGGCCGAGTATGGTGTGAACGCCGCGTATCCGACCAACTTACCGGCGACCGTTGCTAACCCGACCTCGGGTGCGTCGCTCGTCATCGGACAGCAGTTCGCGGGCATCCCGATCCAAACGTTCTCGTTCGGCCTCCGCTATGTGCATAGCGCGCTGCACGGAGCGGTAAACCTGACGGCAAAGAGCGCCAACAACGAGCTCGCCCAAGGCCGCTACGCGACCCTCGACGCAGCGGTCGGGAAACGTTGGAACCGGGTGGACCTCACGCTCGCGGGAACGAACCTGACGAGCGCGGTCAGCGGCCGCTTCACTCGTATTGGACTGGGTACGCCGTACGCTACGACGTCGGGACCGGCGCTAAGTCAGGATGCGCTCGTCTTGCAGCCCGCCGCCGTACGGCTGATCGTCACCCTGCGCTAGAAGGCGACGCGCGATGGAAGACGACGGACTCATTCGGCTGGCCGTGCCGGTCAGCGAAGACGATCACATTCGCGGACCGGTCGACGCGCCCGTGACGCTGGTCGAGTACGGCGACTTCGAATGCCCTTTCTGTGGGCAGGCATATCCAATCCTAAAGGAACTCGAAGCGCGCTATCCGCGCGATCTGCGGGTCGTGTTTCGGCACTTTCCGCTCGAACAGCATCCCCACGCGGAGAAAGCTGCCGAAGCCTCGGAGTTCGCCGCCGACGCCGGACGCTTTTGGCCGATGCACGACCGGCTCTACGAGCACCAAGACCAGCTCGACGTGCGCCACCTTCCGGAGCACGCGCGAGCGCTCGGCGTCGACCCGCAAGCGCTCGCGATCGCGCTGCGCGACCAGACGTATCGCCCGATCGTCGAGGAGATGAAAGAGGGAGGCGAAGAGAGCGGAATCCCCGGCACGCCGGCGCTGTTCCTCAACGGCGTGCTGTTCGAGGACGAGGTGAGCCTTGCCGGCCTCGCGCAGGCGATAGACTGGCTGCTGGAGCACGGCCAAATCAACTGACGCGGGCCGTCCGCGCGGTCAGTTGAAGCGAAGGTTCGGGTCGGCGACGAGCGCGCGCGGATCGACCCTCGCGATGGTCGCGCGGCGTTCGGCGGCCGCGGCGATCATCGCCGCATTGTCGGTGCAGAAGCGCCGTTCGGGGATGAAGGTCGCGATACCGCGTCGCTCGCCGAGCGCGACGAACGCCGACTGCAGCGCGGTATTCGCGGCGACGCCTCCGCTGAGCACGAGCGCCTCGTACGGCGTCGCGTCGATCGCCCGCGTCACGCGGTCGATCAGCACGTCCACGACGGCCGCCTGGAACGACGCCGCAACGTCTTCGCGCCGGGCCGTCTTCCCGTCGGTCGATTCGAGGAAGTAGCGCACCGACGTCTTGAGTCCCGAGAAGCTCATGTCGAGCGTCCCCGGATCGGGACGATGGCGTGGGAATGCGAAGGCGCGCGGATCGCCGTCACGCGCGAGCGCGTCGAGCGCCGGGCCGCCCGGAAACGGCAGGTCGAGCAGCCGTGCCGTCTTGTCGAACGCTTCGCCGGCCGCGTCGTCGCGCGTCTTGCCGATGACGCGCAGCGATGAAGGCGACGCGACCTCGACGAGCTGCGAGTGTCCGCCCGAGACGAGCAGGGCCAGAAACGGATACGGCGGCGGCTCGTCGCGTTCGAGAAACGCGGCGAACAGGTGTCCGTGCAGATGGTTCACCGCGTACAGCGGCAAGCCGGTGGCGAACGCCAGCGCCTTCGCCGCCGCCACGCCGACGACGAGGCTGCCGATCAGGCCCGGGCCCGCGGTGACCGCGATGCCGTCGAGCGCGTCGAGCCCGATGCCCGCGCGGGTCAGCGCGTCGTCGACCGCCGCGGAGAGCAGCGCGGCATGACGCCGGCTGGCGATCTCGGGGACGATGCCGCCGTACTTGGCGTGGAATTCGTCTTGGTTCGTCGAGACGTTCGAGAGGACGCGTACGCCGTCGCGCACGACGGCGGTCGCGGTGTCGTCACATGACGTCTCGATCCCCAGCAGCAGCACCCTCGAAATGACCGCCGGCGCTGCCGCCGGGTTGCGGGCCAGCCCCGTCCGGGGCGTATCACAGGGAAGTCGACGGCGATATCCTACGCTGTGAACGACATGAAGCGAAGCCTTCAGGCCTGAGTAGTGACGCCGTCGTCGAGGATCGTGGCCACGACATCGGGACGGGGCACCAGCACCTCACGTTCCGTTGGGTTCTCAGAGATGGACACGTCTTCGATCTCCTTTTGAAGCGCCGTCGGTCAGTAGTGGCTCAGCGTTCCGTCGAACTTCGCTCGAGCGATGGCGAGCCGGAACGTGAAGAGGGATACCGGGAGAAGCATGAACGCGACCGCTGCGAGCCAGAGCGCGTCGGGCGCCAGCTGCGTGAGCGCGACGCCGTTGAACGCGCCGCGTACCCCGCTCAGCACGTGTGTCATCGGCAGCAGCCAGGACACGTGCTGCAGCCAGCCCGGCAGCAACGCGATGGGGAAGAGCACGCCGGCCAAGATCGTCGCGGCGTTACGCAGGATGAATTGCAGGGGGGCACCCTGCTTGAAGACGATGACCATAGCCGTGCTCAAGATGCCGAGCGGGACAGTCGCCGCGATGGCCAGGATCACGAACGTACCGAGCGAGAGCGGATCGATGCGGTCGACCCGCAAGCCGAACATCGTGCCGAACGCGAGGAAACACGCGATCTGGCTGAGCGCGAAGAGGAACGACCAGGCAATGGAGCCCAGCGCGATGACACCCAGACTCGTCGGCGTCGCCAGGATCGTCTGCAGCGTTCCGTAGAGCTGGTCGTTGCGGATCACTTTCTCACAGCCCTCGAGCGCGCCGGCCTCGAGGGTGAGAAAGGCGACGTTGAGCAGCGCGTAGTCGAAGTACGACATGCCGCCGATGCCCAGGTGTCGGCCCGAAACGAGCTTGGCCATGAACGAGAGCGCGACCACGGAGGCGGCGATGCCGATCCAGTGCAGAGCGAATTGGAGCCGGTAGGTCATCGCGAGCCGTGCGTCGCGCACGAAGATGCCGCCGGCGCTAGCGAACATCGTCGGCCTCCGCCGCGAACCCCGAAAAGATCTCGAGCGGCGTCATGACGTCCGGCTGCACTTGGGAGACGCAGACGCCGTTCGAGCTCACCGCCTGCAGCAGCTCGGTGAGCGTGCGGGCTTCGTCGTCCAGCTCGACCTGCATCCGTACGCCGTCGTGCCGGCGCTGCAGCGAGAGGGTGCCGATGCCGGGGACCGCACGAGCCCGCGCCAGCACGTCGTCGTCGCAGCGGTCGAAAACGATCGCGTAGCGGCGCCGCCGCGACCGTGCGATCAGCTCCTCGGGCGTCGCGACCTTGACGATGCGACCGGTCTTGATGATCGCGATGCGGTCGCAGATCTCCCACGCCTCTTCGAGGAGATTCGTGCACAGGACGACGGTCTTGCCGTGTTCGACGACGATCGTGCGCACGAACGAGCGGATCGCCGCCGCGTGGACCGGGTCGACGGCGCGGGTCGGCTCGTCCAGCAGCAGCACCTGGGCCTCTCCGAGCAACGCACGGGCGATTGCGAGACGCTGCCGCATCCCCGAGGAGAACGCCTCGTAACGCCGATCGAGGCTCTGTTCGAGGTCGACCAACGCGGTCACCGCCGCGATTCGCCGCCGCAGGACCCCGCCGCGCAGCCCATGCAGATTACCGAAGAACTCGAGATTCTGCCGCGCGGTGAGCCGGAAGTAGAAGCTGCGCTCTTCGGCGCTGCACAGGCCGATCTGCTTGCGCAGCGTCAGCGGAGCGGCGGCACCGTCGACGCCGTTGACCAACACTGTTCCAGCATCGGGCGTGGTGAGGCCCGCGAGAATCTGCAGGATGGTGCTCTTCCCGGCACCGTTCGCGCCGACGAGTCCGAACAATTCGCCGCGATGCACACGAAAGCTCACGTCCTCGATGGCGCGGAATCGCGGCGGGTTGCCGCGATGCCGCAGCCAGGTGGCGATGTGGTGGCTCTTCGGAAACGTTTTCGTCAAATGGTCGACGATGACGCTGTCGTCAGACGACAGCGTCTCATCATTGATGTTGCTGGTTCGCAAGTCCGCCCGACGCATGGCCGCCCCGAGTCTTTCGCAAGACGTAAGCAAGTTAAGGAGGCTTAATCGATCCTAGCCGAACGCAGCGGGCCGTACCAAGGGCGGCTCGGCCTTGCAGTCGGGACCCACGTCCCGGGACGTTGCACGCCGCGGACGTCTCCGCCGCACATATACGCCGTATCAATCGCTCGCCGGCGCGCGTGGTACGCTGTCCGGGGCTGCGCGTCACCTTTCATGCCGGTGAGGCGGCGGTCGGCGCGACGATTTCGGCGCTCACGTTCGCGTGCGCGCTCGCGGCGCCGTTCGTCGGATCGCTGGCGGACGCGATCGGCCGCAAGCGCGTCATCGTCGGCGCGATCGCGGGGCTCGCGCTGGTCACGCTCGCCGCGGCGACCGCGACGTCGCTGCAAACACTCGTCGTCTGGCGCTTCGTGCAAGGCCTCTTCATGCCGGCGGTCTTCGCGGTGACCGTTGCCTACATCGCTGAAGAGTTTCCGCAGCCGACGGTCGGCCGCGCGCTCGCCGCGTACATCACCGGCAACGTTTTCGGCGGATTTCTCGGGCGGTACGTCGCGGCACTCGTGGCCAGCCGCTGGGACTGGCAGACCGCGTTCGTGGTATTGGGCTTCCTCAACCTTGCGGGCGGTGCGGTCGTGCTCGTGACGTTGCCGCGCGCGCAGCGCTTCGTGCGGCAGTCGTCGACCCGCGGCGCGTTACGAGCGGTGGGAGCGTTCGTGCGCAACCCGGCGCTGCTGGCGACGTACTTCGCCGGCGGCAGCGTGTTGTTCTCGCTGACCGCCGCGTTCACGTTTGCGACGTACTATCTCGCCGAGCCGCCGTTCAACTTGAGCACGGTCGCGCTCGGCAACATCTTTTTCGTCTACCTCGTCGGGGTTGCGGTGACGCCGCTCGCGGGACGGCTGATCGACGGCGTCGGCCCGCGCCGCGCGGCGTTGATCGCGGTCGCGACCAGCGCGTGCGGCATTCTGCTGACCCTCGTCCCATCGGTGCCGGTCGTCGTCACGGGTCTCGCGGTCATGTCGACCGGCGCGTTCGCCGCGCAGGCGGCTTCGCAAGGGCACATCGGGATGGTCGTCGCCGAACGCCGCTCGATCGCGGCCGCCCTCTATCTGACCGTGTACTATCTCTTCGGTGGGCTCGGAGCCATGGCGCCCGCGGCCGTGTGGACTCGCGGCGGCTGGCCCGCGACGGTCGCCCTCATCGTCGCGGTACAGCTCGGCACCGGGTTCGTGGCCGCAGTCTGGTGGGTTCGTCCGAGGCGGGGTGACACCGGGGGTTAGCGTCGGGCCATCACTTTTGCTGCGAGTTCGTCGGCGAAGGCGTCGATCGAGATCGTGCGCTTTTCGTCGACGGCGCGTTCGTTGACGTTGACGGTGCGATCGGCGAGCTCGGACTTCCCGACCACCAGGATGTACGGCACCTTCTGCGTTTTCCAGTGGCGAATCTTGTAGCCGAGCTTCTCGTTCGACGGATCGGCGTCGACGCGAAAGCCGCGCGCTCGCAGCGCGTCGCGCACTTCGTAGGCGTAGTCGAGCTGGTGCTCGGAGATCGGCGCGACGACCGCCTGCACCGGAGCGATCCAGGCGGGAAACGCGCCGGCGAAGTGCTCGATCAGCACGCCGAAGAACCGTTCCATCGATCCGGCGAGCGCGCGATGGATCATCACCGGCCGATGGTCGGCGCCGTCCGAGCCGCGGTACTTCAGGTCGAAGCGCTCGGGCAGCACGAAGTCGACCTGCACCGTGCCGAGCTGCCATTTGCGCCCGATCGCATCGTGCAGGTTGATGTCGAGCTTCGGCCCGTAGAATGCGCCGCCGCCCTCGTCGATGCCGAACGGCAGGTTGTGGGACTCGAGCGCGTTGCGGATCGCCGTCTCGGCGATCTCGTCGGTCGGACCGCGATGCTCGCGCGTGCTCAAGAAATACTCGAACCCGGTGAAACCGAACGCGTCCATCAGCCGCAGCGCCTCATCGAGCGTCTGCTCGAACTCGCCCTGGAGCTGCTCGGGCGTGCAGAAGAGGTGCGCGTCGTCCTGCGTGAAGCCGCGCACTCGGGTCAAGCCGTGCAGCGTGCCGCTGCGCTCGAAACGGTAGACCGTGCCGAACTCGCTGTAGCGCAGCGGGAGGTCGCGATACGAGCGGGCGCCGTCCTTGTAGATGAGGATGTGACCGGGGCAGTTCATCGGCTTGAGGCGGAAGCGCTGACCCTCGACTTCGATCGGACCGAACATGCCCTCGGCGAAGTTCTCGAGATGTCCCGAGGTCTCGTACAGGTGCTCGTGCACGATGTGCGGCGTGACGACCGGAAGGTACCCGCGTTCGGCCAGGCCGTCGCGAATGAACCCCTCGACGATCCCACGCATCAGCGCGCCTTTGGGATGCCAGAAGATCAGCCCGCCGCCGGCCATCTCGTCGACGTGATAGAGGTCGAGCTCTTGACCGAGCTTGCGATGATCGCGCTTCGCCGCTTCCTCGAGGAACGCGAGGTAGTCGTCGAGTTCCTGCGCCGTCGTGAACGCGGTGCCGTAGATGCGCTGCAGCATCGGGTTGTGCTCGTCGCCGCGCCAATACGCGCCGGCGACCGAGGTCAGCTTGAGCGCTCCGATCGCGCCTGTCCCCTCGGCGTGGCCGCCGCGGCAAAGGTCGGTGAATTCGCCGATCGTGTACAGCGTGATCGGTTCGTCTTCGGGGATCGCTTGGGCGAGCTCGACCTTGTACGGGTTGTCGCGGAACGCTTGCACCGCTTCCTCGCGTGTGACGCGGCGGCCGGTCATCGGGTAATCGGCCTCCACGATCTCGCGCATGCGAGCCTCGAGCTTCGCGAGATCCTCCGGCGTGAACGGCGTCGCGCGATCGAAGTCGTAATAGAACCCGTTGTCGATCGCCGGGCCGATCGTCGGCTTGGCTTCCGGGAAGAGATCCTGCACGGCATAGGCCAGGACGTGGGCTGCCGTGTGCCGCAGCTGCGCGATGTCCACCGGGGGATTTTTCGCCGTCGTTGCGGGGGTTGTCGAGGTCGTCACTCGGGCGCTCTTCGCCAACCGGGTTCGGCGTGCCTCACAAGCGAACGCGGGCGTGACGAAATCGGCGAGCTTCGCTACAGTCCCCTGGTGATTCAAGCTGCCGACCACGAGCGCCACGGCATGGGAACTCAGACGATCCGCGACCTCGTCCTCGGCATGGCCGACGGGCTGACGGTCCCCTTCGCACTGGCCGCCGGCGTGACTGGCGCGGTCGCGGCGAGCGGAATCGTATTGACCGCAGGGCTCGCCGAGATCGTGGCGGGCGCGATCTCGATGGGGTTGGGCGGCTACCTCGCGGCGCGCAGCGAGGCCCAACACTACGCCAAGGAATACGCCCGGGAGATCCGCGAGACCGAGGAGATCCCCGCCGAGGAGCGGGCGGAGGTCGCTCAGATCCTTCACGGGTACGGGGTTCGCGAGCCGATCCTCACCCGCGTGGTCAACGAAATCACCAGTGACCGCGAACAATGGGTCGAGTTCATGATGCGCAACGAGCTCGGCCTGGAAAAGCCCGACGAGCGCGCCGCGCCGCGCAGCGCCGCGCTGGTCGGCGGCGGCTATGTGCTCGGCGGTATCTTCCCGCTCGCGCCGTACGCGTTCATTTCCGTCGCGCACGACGCGCTGCTCTGGTCGATCGCGTTCACGTCCGTCGCGCTGTTCGCGTTCGGTGCGGTGCGCGCGCGCGTGCTGTCGACCCCGCTCGTGACGGGCGCGCTCGCGGCCTGGCTCACCGGAGCACTCGCCGCCGGCGCCGCGTACGGTCTCGCGCGGCTCGTCTCCCACACCTAAAAGAAAAGCGCCGCGAAAAATCGCGGCGCTTTTCGGACGTGGTGGGCGGCAGAAGGATTGAACTTCTGACCTCTACAGTGTCAATGTAGCGCTCTCCCACTGAGCTAGCCGCCCGTCCAAGGCGTGGTGAAGTGTAGCCGATGCGGCGGTTCCGCGTCAAACACCTCTCCGGCCGTGATCGAAGTCCGCTCGCCGAGCGGTCAAGCGGCACCCACGTCTTGCCGATACTATGGGGGCGGGTGGCAGGTCGACCGGCTGAAGCGAGAGCTTCGCGCATGGATGGGGCCGGGCCACAAAGATTCCTCGACCGACCTTGGAGGGTCACCGTGAACCTCGTTCTCCCACGGACCTTGACTGCGCTCGGGGTGGCTTCGCTACTTGCCGCGTGCGGATCATCGACCGGCAGCGCCCCTGTTTCGCCCGCAGCGAGCGGCACCCTCACGCAGCAGTCGGTTTCGCAGACCGCGAGTTCCACGACCCTCAGTTCTGCGGCGCGGACGGTGGACAGTCACGGGAAGAAGACGTCTGCCCTGAGCGCCAGCCCGGCTAGCCTGGCGTTTGCTGCGGGGGACACGGCCGCGCAGACCGTGACCATTACGAGCAAGGCGAGCGGCAAGTTCGACGTGACGATCGCCGGGACGGGGAACTGCCCGACCGTCTCGCCGGCGACGCTCAATCTCAAGAGCACGGACGAAGACGGCGGCGATCGCGAGCGCGACCGCGGCCACGGCCGCGACGGCAACGGCGGTCATCACGATTCCAATTCCCCCACGACGATCACGGTAACGCCGGCCGGCGCGGGCCCCGCGACGTGCACGATCACGATTTCGAAGCATGACGGCGATTCTTCCGACGACGCCGCCGAGCATGAAACCGAACACGGCAGCGCCTCGCTGACCATCCCGGTGACCGTCGCGGCCCCGGCCACCCCGTCGCCGTCGCCGTCACCGACGCCGACCGACACGCCGACCCCGGTCCCGACCGCGACCCCGACCCCCACGGGCCGCTAGACGAGGCCGGTCAGCGGCCTCGCAACGAACCAGGCTGAGCGTGCGGTCCACGATGACGTGCACGCTCATGCCTGGTTCGTTTTTTTGATTGCGACGCTCGGGATCTGTCTTGCGCCGGGCCCCGACATGCTCTTCGTCGTGACGTCCGCATCGCGCGGCGGCGCGCGCGCCGGCTTGACCGCGGTCGGCGGGATCACCACGGCGATGGTGCTGCACGTGACTGCTGCGGCGCTCGGTCTCTCGGCCCTCTTCGCCGCTTCGGCGACGGCGTTCAGCGTGCTGCGCGTCGTCGGCGCGCTCTACCTGATCTGGCTGGGCATCTCGGCGCTGCGCGGCGGTTCGGTCCTCGCGACCGAGGCAGGCACGGAGTCGCGCGAGGCGTTCCGCCGCGGATTTCTGACCAACGTCACGAACCCCAAGGTCATCGTCTTTTTCGCGGCGTTCCTGCCGCTGTTCGTGGTGCCCAACGGCGTCCCGATTCCGCTGCAATTGCTGACGCTCGGCGCGGCATTCGCCGGTATCGGCTTCCTCTGCGACGTCGGGATCGCGTTCGCGGCCGGCGCCATCGGCAAGCGGCTCCTCCGCAACGCTCGAGCGGTGCGCGTGCTCGACTGCATCGCCGGGTTCGTGATGATCGCGCTGGGCATCGAACTCTTCAGAGAACCGAGTCGGACGTGACGGCGAACCTGATGCACTTGTCCTACGAATCGGTCGCCCCGGTCCTGATCGTGGACCGGGTCGAGCCGACGCGCGATTTTTTTCGCGATCGGCTTGGCTTCGAGCAAACCTCGGTCGTCATGCACGACGACACGCTCGGATTCGTCATCCTGCAAAAAGGCGACGTCGTCGTGATGGTGCAGTCGCACGGCAGCCTCATCGACGACGTCGGCGCCGACGCGGCGCGCGCGGTGAACGAAACGCTCTCCGGCCGCGGCGCCGCCGTGCTGTTCGTGACGGTCAGCAACGTCGAACTCGTGGTGCCGGCGATCGCCGACGCCGATGTGATCGTTCCGCTGCGCAAGACCTTCTACGGCATGCACGAGATCACGGTGCGGGAACCGGGCGGACACGCGATCACTTTCGCGTCCCGCCTGTCCCCCTGACGGTCGCGTCAGCCTTTTTGCATCTTGACCGGACTCTGCTTGCGGTTGAGCACCAGGATCCGATCGGCGTGGCGAATGCCGAGCGCCTTCTGATCGTAGAACACCTTGACGAGTGCCCCGGGATGGAGAGTGCTCATCTGAACCGTGGTCTTGCCGTCGCTGGAGAAGACCCGATCGAAATGCGGCACGAGCAGAAAGCTCAGTGACGAACCGGTCTTGTCGTCCTTGACCTTGATGTTGTTGGTCGAGACGTGGACGAGGGTGCCTTCGACCCACGACGATCCGACCGGCACGGCCGCGGCGGGCTGCACCGAGGTGACCGTGACGAAACCGATCGCGAGGGCGAGGGGAAGTGCCGCAAGGCGTGCGGCGCGCAGAAGAGTACGCATGCGCACCATCTACCCATTCTGGCGCCCGCTTACCCGGCTAAGCCGCTCGCTTGCGCTTCGCCGCGCGCACCGACTTGGCCAGCAAATCGCCCAGCGGCTGGCTCTCGCGGGCAACGATCCGCTCCACCAAATCAACGACGGCGCTCTCGTGCGGGCTCAAGGCGTATGGGTTTTCGCGCCGCACCGATTTCTCGATCAGTTCGAGCGCGCCGTGGGCGAGAAACTCCTCGATGACGCCGGGATGGATATACGATTTCTTGCAGACGGCCGGAGTGTTGCCGAGCCTTTCGGCGACCCGCTTGACGGCTTCGACCACCGCGGCTTTCGCTTCGCCCTTGCCCTGGCTGTGGACCGCCGCGAGCTCGAGCGCACAATACATCGTCGCTTCCCACGTCCGGAAATCTTTGGCGCTGAAGTCGTCGCGCGCGGCCGAGCGGATGTAGTCGTTCACGTCGTCGGAGCGGATCGGGTGCGCCGCACCCTCGTCGTCGAGGTATTCGAAGAGGTTCTGGCCGGGCAGTTCCTGACTCGCCTTGATGATCCGGGCGATGCGTTTGTCGCGCACCTCGACGTCGTGCTCTTTTCCGCTCTTGCCGCGGAAGTGGAAGCGAATGGTCGTGCCCTTCACCTTGACGTGTTCGTCTTGCAGCGTGGTGAGGCCGTAAGAGTCGTTGTCGCGCGCGTATTCTTGGTTTCCGACGCGAATCGCCGTCACTTCGAGCAGCGAGACCACCGTGGCGAGCACTTTCTCGCGCGGCAAGCGGGGCAGCGCGAGATCGCGCGCAACCGCAGCCCGCACGTCGGGCAGGGCCTTCGCGAAACCGACCATGCGATGGAACTTCGTCTCGTCGCGGACCGCTCGCCAGCGCTTGTGATACCGATATTGCTTGCGTCCGCGCGCGTCGCGCCCGGTCGCCTGCAGATGGCCGTTGGCGATCGGGCTGATCCACACGTCGGTGTACGCGGGCGGAATGGCCAGCGACGCGATCCGGGTGATCTCGTTCTTGTCGGTGATCGGCTTCCCGTCGGCGGCGACGTACGCGAAGCCGCGGCGCCGTTTGACCCGCCGGATTCCGGGGAGCGCGTCGGTCGTGTAGCGCAAGCCCGCGGCTTTCGCGGCTTCGGGACCACCCTCGGTCGACAGCATCGTCCCCTTCCTTACCCGTCCTGCGCGTCGTAGACGAGTGCGTCCCCGGTCCGGCGGACTCCGGCAGTCACCCGATGGGGCTGCCGGGCGGCGCCAATGAGGTGAATCACCTCGGCTCCGCCGAGCAGGATCGCCGCATCGGCGATCAGTCGCCGATGGCAGCGCCACCACAGCGTCTCGGAGCACATGACGGCAGTCGGCGCTTCGCTCGCCCCGGCGAGCAAGACGTCGAAGGCGACGCGGAACGGCTCGGTTTCCATGAAATCCGCATAGCCGCGGAAGCCTGCCTCGCGCAGCCCGACGTTGCGTGAGTCCGGACGGGGCGTGCGGCGCCCGCCGAGTTCCGGTGCGGGAACGTAGGCGAGCCCGTGCTCGGGCAGCCACTCCTCCATCGCCGCGGCATTGAACCACGGCCAGCGCCGCGAGCCCGGAAAACGGCGCACGTCGACGACGCGCTGGACGCCGGCCGCCTCGAGGCGTGCGACGAAGGTCGCTTCGTCGAGGGTGCCGTGTCCGATGGTGAAGAGCGTCATTGGTATAGACAGGCCAATACCCCGTCCGTTAGAATAACTCGGTTCGTCCGTCGAGGGCGTGGCGTGGGCGCGTAGCTCAGTGGGAGAGCATCCGCTTCACACGCGGGGGGTCGTTGGTTCAATCCCAACCGTGCCCACCATGTACTCGATGGCGTTGTAGCTCAGTTGGTTAGAGCGCCGCCCTGTCACGGCGGAGGTCGTGGGTTCGAGCCCCATCAACGTCGCCAGACACGAACGCCGGATCTCGGAAACGAGGTCCGGCGTTCGCCTTTCCGAACAGGCCCGGGCGTGGCGTCGATCGCGATCGAGCATCTTACCAAACGGTATCCCACCGGGACCGTGGCGCTCGACGACGCCAATCTCAACATCGCCGAGGGCGAATTCGTCGCGATCGTCGGTCCGAGCGGCTGCGGAAAGAGCACGCTGCTGCGCATTCTGGCGGGACTCGACGTGGCGACCGAAGGCCGGATCGCGGTCGCCGGAGGCGAACCGCGCCGCGACGAGCTGCCCAGCGCGACGGTGTTTCAGGAAGCGTCGCTGTTCCCGTGGATGCGGGTCGAACAGAACGTCGCGTTCGCTTTCGACTCGCTCGACGTGCCCGCCGCGGAGGCGCGCCGGCGCGTACGCGACGTACTGGCCCTCGTCGGGCTCGCCGAGTACGCGCGCGCGTGGCCGCACGAACTTTCCGGCGGGATGAAGCAGCGGGTCGCGGTGGCGCGCGCGTTCGTCACCGATCCGCCGATCTTGTTCATGGACGAGCCGTTCGGCGCACTCGACGAGCAGACGCGCGTCGGCCTCGCCAACGAGCTGATGCGCCTGTGGGAACGGTCGCCGAAAACGATCGTGTTCGTGACGCACGGCATCGAAGAGGCCGTCACGCTCGCCGACCGGGTCGTCGTGATGAGCGCGCGTCCCGGCACGGTGAAGGAGATCGTTCCGATCGCCTTTCCGCGCCCGCGCGACGCGATCGCAGTGCGCGGCGAGCCGGCCTTCGGCGAGCACGTCGTGCACATCTGGGACCTGTTGCGGTGACGCTCGGAGAACGGGCGGTCCGCGTCGCGGCGCCGCTCTCGATCATCGCGGTGTGGCAAGCCGCGGTGTCGACGCACCTGCTGAATCCCGGATTGTTTCCGCCGCCGAGCGCGATCTTCGCGAACTTCGTCGCCTACGCGGCGAGCGGCGAATTGGCCGTCAACGCGTATTGGACGCTCACACGGCTGCTGGTGGGTCTCGTGATCGGCGGAGTACCCGGCACGCTGGTGGGCTTGGGGATGGGGATGAACCGCTGGGTGCGGGCCTATTTCGCACCGCTGATCGCGCTGCTGTACCCGATTCCGAAGATCGCGATCCTGCCGCTGTTCTACTTCCTCTTCGGGACCGGCGAGGCGGCGAAATGGGCGGCGGTCGCGGTCGGCGTGTTCTTCCTGATGGCGATCAACACGGAGGCCGGCGTGCGGCAGATCGAGACGATCTATCTCGACGTGGCCCGAGCGTACCGAATCCGGCCGGTGTCATTCTTTTTCCGTGTGCTGCTGCCGGGCGCGTTGCCGAACATCTACGCGGGGCTCAAGCTCAGCATCGGCATCGCGATCGTCCTCGCCGTCGCGGCGGAATATCAGCTGACCCGCGTCGGCCTCGGCTTCGCGATCTTCAACGCCGGCCAACTGCTCGAGGTCGAGCGGCTGTACGCTGCGCTGGTTGCGGTCTCGCTGCTCGGCTTCGCGCTGGCCGCGATCGTCGACGGCGTCGAGTCGGTTGCGATCCCCTGGCGCGACCGCCGGCGGGCGTAGGAAACGCAAAGATCGCTTGATCTGGTAGGCAATCACCAAGGCGTGACCTCGGTTGGTTGGCGAACAGAGAAGTCCGTGGAGGCCGACGGAGCGACGCAAGCAAGGAAGCATGCGCGGGCAGTGCTCGTCGCAGCCGATGTCGCGGAGACGTCGCTGTGGGCGGATGCGGCCCGAGAAGACCTCTCTCTCGACGCCAGCTATGCCGGAAGCTTGACCGAAGCTCTGGCACTCGTCGAGGAGCGGAACTTCGACGTCGCCGTCGTCTCGTCTGGCGTCTCCGACGGTTCGTACCGCGACCTGCTGCGCGCGCTCCAGATGACGCGCGAAGATCTGCCGGTGATCGTCGTCGGCGCGCTCGATCACGACGCGGTGCGCGACGCACTCGCGCTCGGAGCGATCGACATCATCGCGTCCAGCGATCTGGTGCGACTGGGCCCGGCGATTTCACGCGCGCTGCGCGACGCCGTGATGGCCGCGCTGCTGCGCCGCACGCGCGCCGAGACGACGCTGCTCGACGAGACACTGCGCCGCACGCGCGACGAACTCGCCGTCGTCGCGATCGACGACACCACGATCGCCACGGTGTACGCGACGCGGCCGGATCTGGTGGGCCGGCCGCTGGCCGAGCTGCCGTTCGTGCGCGACGCGGAAGAAGCCGAAGACCTCGCGGCGTGCGTGCACGCGCTGCGCCCGGCGCGTTTGAACTTCGGGTCCGGGACCGTCTCGGTGGAACCGCTCGCAGCGCCGCCGTACGATCGGCGTTACGTCGCGATCACGCTCGAGCGCGGGCGTGCGCTGACCCTCGACGAACGCGACCCCGTCACCAGCCTGCCGCAACGCGCCGCCTTCGAGCGGATGGCGCAAAGCGCGCTGGCGGAAGCCGAGCGCGACGGTACGTCGGCGGTCGTGTTGTTTCTGGACGTCGATCGCTTCCACGTCGTGAACGAGATCGCCGACCACACCGCCGGCGACGCCGTGCTGCGCGAGATCGCGACACGGCTGCGCGAAGCGCTGCCCGACGCGTACGTCGCACGTTTCGGCGGCGACGAGTTCGTCCTGTTGCGGCTCGAAGATACGCCGTCGGCGGCCGCGCAGACGGTCGAGGCCGCGGTAGCGGCGTTCGCCGAGCCGTTTACGGTCGCGCTGAAACCGGTGTTCCTGACGGCCAGCATCGGCGTCGCCCACGCACCGGACGATGCGACCGACGTCGCCGCACTCATCGGGACGGCCGAGGCGGCGGTGTTCGAAGCGAAACGGATGGGACGCAACACCGTGCGCTGGTACCGCTCGCCGGGCACGTCGTCGTCGCTCGAGCGTGTCCTGACGCGGCGCGATCTCCAAGGTGCGATCCAGCGCGCAGAGTTCGAGCTGTATTATCAGCCGATGTACGACATCGAGACCCGCGCGATTCACGGCGTCGAGGCCTTGCTGCGCTGGCGCCATCCGGTGCACGGCCTGATGCTGCCGGACCGCTTCATCCCGGTCGCGGAAGAGTTCGGCCTGATCGAGGAGATCGGCGCGTGGGTCGTCGATGAGGCGCTTGCCCAGGTGCGCGCGTGGGCGGATATCGGAATCCCGGCGATCCGCGTGAGCGTGAACGTCTCGGCGCGTCAATTCGAGAACGACGCGTTGCCGAAGCTCGTTGCCGTGCTGCTCGCCAAGCACCAGGTCGCCGCGACGTGTCTCGAGATCGAGATCACCGAGTCGTCGATCATGCGCGACGTTCCGGCCGCGGTGCGCCTGCTGCGCGCGCTGCGCGAGCTGGGCGTGCGCGTCTCGATCGACGATTTCGGCACGGGCTACACCTCGCTCAGTTTCCTCAAGCGCTTCCCCGTCGACCAGCTGAAGATCGACCGCACCTTCGTGGCAGACGTGGCGGGCGGCGCCTTCGACGGCGCGATTGTTCGTGCCGTTACCACGCTGGCACGCGGACTCGGCGTGCGGACCGTGGCGGAGGGCGTCGAGGAGCAGGCACAGTTCGACCGGCTGCGCGCGCTCGATTGCGACGTCGTGCAGGGCTTCCTGCTCTGCCACCCGCTGCCGGCGGCCGCCTGCACCCCGATCCTCGCCGCAATGGTGCCTGCGGTCTAAGCGAGGGAAGGGCCCAAACCCCCTCCGCCGAACCCGGGTAGGTCGCCCACGCCGAGATAGCTCAGTCGGTAGAGCACAGGTCTGAAAAACCTGGTGTCGCGAGTTCGATTCTCGCTCTCGGCACATTGAGGAACCCCGTCATGACAGTGTTTTGGCGGGGTTTCTTGCTTCCCGGAACAGTCGGCAGGGGGTAGTGCTTCCCCAACTGCTTCCCTATTGGCGTCTGATACGGGTTGAGACGTTGCTCGAAGCGGTCGCCCAGCGTCGCCCTCAACTCCGGGAGAACGTGCGCGTAGAACTTTTTTTCGGAGTGTCCGTACTTTTGTTTTGGAGTGCGTGCATGACGTGCTTCCGACGCAACTCCGCCGGCCACAGAGCCGTCTGAGGTTGCCGAGGACAAATTAGATGAGCACACAGGTTACGCGCACCGAGGATGCCTCGCCGGCTCTTCACACATTCGTCGCGGGTATTATCGGCGCCATCGGCACCGACGCATTCATATCGATTGTCCATCAGACGTCGCCCGTCAAGGTGTGGCAATTCATTGCATCGGCGGTGTTCGGACCGGTCGCATACGCTTCGCCACAGTATGCCGCGATCGGCCTGGTGTTGCACCTGATCACGGCTCTCTTCTGGGCGTATCTCTACACATTCGTCTGGACCAGGGTCAACTCGATGCGGAACTGGGTTCTCGGCGGCATCGTTTGGGGCATCGTCGTCACTGTTTGCATGGACGCGTTCGAAGCCTTCCGCGGTGTGCTTGGACCGCTGACCCCGACCTCCGTGATCCTTGGTCTCATTACGAACGTCGTCTTCTATGGGCTTATCGTCGCGTGGTATCTTTCGCGTACCGTTAGGACATAATCGAGGTCACCGCGGCAGTGCGCTGATGGACCCGAGTTATGCCGCATCGTACCCGGTACCCACGTTCGCACAAACACATTGTGACGCTGCAAAGCGTGGCATAGATGCCAGAGCTCCTGGTGCCCGATATTTGACGAGTGCGCGGAACGCATCGGGAGCCGCACGTATCAAAGTGCGATCGCAGGCAGATGCTCGTGCTTAGCGAACTATGACGTAATGGCGAAGCCGCGCTCGTCGAACTGCGCGAAGTGCGGTTCACTGAAAGTCGTGATGCGAAACGGAGCATCACGTTGCATGCCTTGTCAAACGCGACTCGGGCGCGAATACTCGCGAATACTATCGAAAGAGCGCGCTGCGGCGAGCGACAATGCGACGCACCTACTTGATGCGCCGATATGGGGCGTCTCTGGAGGATCTGGAACGTCTCCTCCATGAGCAGCAGAGTCGATGCGCGATTTGTCAGCGGCATTGGCAGGCTTGCACTCCCGCGAAGCGCACGGCTCATGAATCGATCTTTCTCCAACACTTGTGCGTCGATCATGATCACAAAAGCGGCTCCGTCCGCGGTCTGCTTTGTAACGCTTGCAATACCGCAACCGGGCTCTTTGAAGAAGACGCGCAGCGCTTCTTGACTGCTGTCGAGTACTTGCGAAACAGCATTGGCGATTGTACTTTAGCGATGCAAGCCGGCCTCAGCGCGACGGCGGGTAGCTAGTGTGCCGACCCGTAAGTCGACTGGCATTTCTTGATTTTTCTCAGGATGGCGCGAGCTGACTTTGTCCATCCGAATGGCCTCGCGTTCGAATTATGCTCGCGCACGAAAGCGGTGATGGCACGCTCCAGCTGCCGGACGCTACGAAAGGTCCCACGGCGGATGCGTTTGGTGGTGATTTCAGCGAAGAATCGCTCGGCCGCGTTGAGCCAGGACGAACTCGTCGGCGTGAAGTGGACAATGGCAACGCTCGTGAGAGATTGAACCCCTGCGCTCGTGAAAACTGAACCGTGCGCCGGGAGACCGGCAAGGAATACGAAGTGAAAGTCTTCGACGATA
>CALEYW010000014.1 GCA_937927945.1 uncultured candidate division WPS-2 bacterium
GCCCCGTAGAGGACTCTCACCTCCAAGTCAAGCGTCCATGCCGGGCGCACAAGCAGCGAGGGAGGCGTTTCCGCCTCCCTCGTCTGTGTCACCCTGAGCTTGTCGTAGGGCGGAGGCCCGCGAGGGCCCGCGCGGCTACAGCGTCGTCGATGAGAGCTCGGCGCCGAGCGGGCCGAAGCCGTCCTCGGAGACGAGCTGTTCGAACTCTTCCGGAGCGACGTCGGCGACGTGCTGGATCGAGCCCGTGATACGGCGCGTGCCGTGGTTGATGGTCAGCAGCGTGACGTCGACCTCTTGGCCCGGCGAGTACTGAACGGCCGCGTCGAACTCGCCCTTCGGCACCATCGCGAGGACCCCCGGGACGATCTCTACGAGGAGATAGTTCGGGGTGACCTTGACGACTTGCGCGACGAGCTTGTTCTCTTCGAACAGCTTATCCGCGTGCTCGACCCACGGGTCGGGCAGCGCGTGCTTGAGCGAGAGCGAAACCTTCTTCGCCTCGGGATCGAACTTCATCACTTCGACCGAGACCGTGTCGCCGATCTTGACGACTTCGGACGGATGCTTGATGCGTGCGTACGAGAGCTCGGAGTTGTGAATGAGGCCGTCGATGCCGCCCAGGTCGACGAACGCGCCGAACTCGGCGAGACGCACGACGACGCCTTCACGGATCTGACCGACCTGCAGCGTGCCGAGCAGCTCCTGCTTCTTCGCGTTGAGTTCTTCTTCGAGAACCTGGCGCTGTGAGAGGACGACGCGGTGGCGCTTGTGGTCGAGGTCGATGACCTTGAGGCGCAGCTTCTTGCCGACCAGTTCGTCGAGGTTGCCGACGGGCTGGCGACGGATCTGCGAGGCCGGGACGAAGCCGCGCATGCCGAGGTCGACGAGAACGCCGCCCTTGACGACTTGCGTGACGGTCGCTTCGATGACTTCGTCGTTGTCGTGCGCTTCGATGACCTTTTCCCAGGTCTTCAAGGCACGGGCGCGGCGCTCGCTCAAATAGAGCTGGCCGTCCTGGTCATCGATCCGGTGGATCATGACTTCCAGGGTGTCGCCGACCTTCAGTTCCTTCGGTTCGATCGCAAGCGACAGCTCGCGGAACGGGAGGATGCCTTCGGATTTGCCGCCGATGTCGACGAGCAGCTCGTCCTGGTACTTGGCGACGATGACGCCGGTGAGGACTTGACCCTCGTCGAGAACCTTGAGGCTCTCTTCGTACAGGCGCTGCTCGAGAGCGAGCTGGTCCTCTTCTTCCGGAACGACGGGGGCAACCGGTGCGGCCGCCTGGGCTTCGGTAGTGACCGCCTGAGCCTGCGGCTCCTGCGGTTCGAGATCGAGTGTGCTAGTGATGGTGGAGTAACTTCCTATCGTTTATATTTTATTTTTGGCAACCGCGGCACCACCAGGTTCCGCGTTGACCGATGACCGTGCGTACGATGGGTTTCCCGCATCGGGGGCACGGCTCGCCGAGGCGGCCATAAACGGCGAGTTGGTTTTGGAACCCGCCCTTCAGCCCCTCAGCATCAACGTAGTCGTCGACGCTGGTCCCCCGGGCTTCGATCGCCCGCTGGAGTACGTCTCGGACCGCGCCATGCAGCCGGCGTCTTGCGGGCCGGCTGATCTTGTAGGCCGGGCGGCTCGGCCGGATCCCCGATTCCCACAATGCCTCGCATGCGTAGATGTTCCCGACACCGGCGATCCTGCTTTGGTCGAGCAGGAAGGTTTTGATCGGCGTGCGACGCCCGTCCAGCATACTCACAAACGCCTCGCTGGTAAACCCCTCGGAAAGCGGCTCCAGTCCCCCATCGGCGTCCCACGGATCGTTCGCCGCCAAGAGCCGCATCCGGCCGAACTGCCGAACGTCCGCGAAGCTGAGGCTCATCCCGTCGGTGAAGACGAGGCGGACGTAGGTATAGGGGTATGGCTCGGTATAGCCGGTGGCCTGAACGATCAAGCGTCCGGTCATCCGAAGGTGGACGGTCAGGCGCCGTCCCGAGGCGAGCTCGAAGACGACGTATTTTCCTCGCCGGCCGACCGCGCCGATCGTCTGACCAGCGAGCGCCTGTTCGAACGCCTCTCCCTCCGGCGCGACGGCGATCTTGCGCATGGAAACGACGACCGAGGCAATCGTCTTGCCGGCAACGGCGTTGGCCAGGCCGCGGGCGATCGTCTCGACTTCAGGGAGCTCGGGCACCGAAGCTTACAACACTATTTTGACCAGCAGCGTTGCCGTCGAAGCCGACTGTCGCACGGCGGGCGGCCTCAGGCTGTTGACGATGCCTAAGAATCGTTACGTCAATTGCGGATGGACACCGCAAGAAGTACAGTTCTCTCGACGACGGCGCAATCGGTGCCGTCAACTTGAGCGTCGACCGGCTCGAAGCGATTGGACCAGAACTGACTCGACCGTACGCAGACACCGTTTATGGTTCCAAGTTCGCGCACATGAAAGAACTGCGGGTGCAGGCGCAGGGCCGACCATTGCGCATTTTCTTCGCCTTCGATCCGCGCCGGTCAGCGATTCGGCTCATGAAACTTCCTGAACTGCGTCGTGCTCGGCACCTTTCGCAGGAGACGATGGCCGATATTCTCGGAATCGCACAGGGTGACATCTCGAAGTTGGAACGGCGCACGGACGTCTACGTTCGGACCTTGCGCCGATACATCCAAGCGGCCGGCGGTCGCCTACGGATCCTCGCCGAGTTTCCCGGTGCTGAGCCGATTGAGATCGACGGGTTCGCGGACATCGACGCGCCGCCCATCTCACATGCGCCACAGTGAGATTACCGAGGCGCATCGGGCTTGGACCGCTGTAGTTCTATTCGAAGTCGTCAGCTTCTCCGCGAACCAATGTGTGCTAATCGAATTGCGTAGTCGCGGTAGCGCGGCAGAACGCTAGCGGAGTGCCGCCGCTCGCCGGATGCCGAGATGGGCGGGGAGGACGGCGCGGGCGTGCGAGCCGGGCCCGGTACGTTTGGTGACGTTGAACTCCTCTGCCAGCGACCAGACCAGGAACAGCCCGCGGCCGCGCTCGCTGAGCAGGTCCGACGGCAGCCGCGGGACGACCACGAACCCGGCGCCTTCGTCCAGCACGTGCAGCACCGGCGACGACCCGAGCGTCCAGTCCATGACGATCTCGATCGGACCGGGCGCGTGGCGCGCGACGTTGCCGAGCAGTTCGCCGAAGATCAGCTCTGAAGTGAAGACGTCGTCCGGCGTCACGCCGCCGGACTCCAGTTCCGCGACAAACCCGAGCCGGGCTGCGTGGCCGCTCGATCCGTCGAGCGCGTCGAATTTCCACGACCGCCGCACGCTCTTCGAACTTGCCCGCACCCGCATCGCGAGGATGACGACGTCGTCGTTCGCGCCGTCGTGCAGCACCTCGTCGTACGTCCGCTGCGCGGGCCGGTCGTCGAGCGCGACGGTATCGCGCTCCAGCGCGGCGCGCACGCGACGCTCGCCCTCGAGCGGATCGCGGGTCGACTCCGTCAAGCCGTCGGTATAGAACACGAGCAGCGTCTCGTCCGGGATATCGACGACCCGGCCGTCGGGCTCGCTGCGGTACCGCAACCCGAGCGGCAGTCCGTGCACGTCGAGCTGTTCGACCCGGCCGTCGGCGTAGCGCACGAACGGCGGCGGATGCCCGGCGCCGGCGTAGGCCAGCGTGCGCGCGATCGGATCGTAGACGGCGACGAACGCCGTCACGATGCCTTCCGGATGTTCCGCCTTGAGCGTGCGGTCCGCGGCGTCGAGAATGGTCGCCGGGTCGGGATAGACGTGTGCCACCCCGCGCACGATCTGGCGCATCGCGGCCATGATGACGGCCGCTTCGAGCCCGCTTCCCGACACGTCGCCGAGCGAGATCACGACGCGCCCGTCGGAGAGGCGCAGCGCATCGTACCAGTCGCCGCCGACTTGCGCTTCGTTCTTGGCCGGAACGTACACGCCGTCGAATTCGATGCCCGCGACCCGCGGCAGCGAAACGGGGAGTGCCGCGCGCTGGAAGGCACTCGCGACCTGGTGTTCGCGCTCGTAGAGCTGCGCGTTGTCGATCGCGACCGCGGCGCGGCGACCCAGTTCTTCGAACTGCGGCAGGTCGTCGTCGCCGTACGTGCGGTCCGTCTCCGCCCAGTAGGCGACCAGCGCGCCGAGCGGGCGGCCGCGCGAGCGCAGCGGCACCGTGATCGAGGAGCGCGGAGCGAGCTGCATCACCACCTCGAGCAGCTCGGGCGGCGTCACCGACGCGAGGACGCCCGGATCGATGTGCGCGTTCACTTGGGCGCGCGAACGCAACGCGGCGGCGATGATCGGCTCGAACTCCGGCCGTGCCGCATACGCACCCCGCAGCTGTTCGACCAGCGCACTGCGTGCGGGATCGGCATGCACGACCGCCGCGATGCGCGTGCGACCGTTCTCGTCGAAGATGTCGATCGCGGCCCAGTCGGCCAGCCGCGGGACGACGAGACCGATGAGCCGCTGCATGGTCCCCTCGACGCTCAGCGATTCGGAGAGCACGTCGCCGGCGAGTGCGGCGAATTGCAGACGCTCGTACAGCGTCGCGTTCTCGATGGCCGCCGCGGCGCGCGCGGCAAGGGTTTCGGCCATCCGCATGTCCGCCGCGGTGAGCACCCGCCCCGACGGTCCGCACGCAAATTGCATCACACCGTAGATCCGGCTGCGCCCGATGAGCGCGACGGTCAGCATCGAGCGCGGATCGAGCCGGGCCGCCTGCTCGCGCTGTTCGTCATCGTGCACCGCCCGCTCGACCATCTCGGGTGGAACCTGCGCGACCAGACGCGACTTGCCGGTGCGCGCGACCTGGACGGCGATCGTGTCCTCGCGCGGCGGATAGCGCCGCATCATCTCTTCGCCGCGGGCAGCCTCGGCCGGATCCTCGTGGGCGAATGCGATCGGCCGCAGCGTGCCGTCCGTCCCGGTCAGCAGCACGACGCACCAATCGGCGATCGTCGGGATCGCCAGCTTGGCGAGCTCGCGCAGCGTCGCGTGGACGTCGAGCGATCCTGAGAGTACCTCGCTTCCTTCCGCGAGGTAGCGGGTTTGCGCCTCGGCCCGACGGCGATCGTCGATGTCCGTGCACGTGCCCAGCCAGCGCACGATCGTGCCCGACTCGTCGCGCAGCGGCGCGGCGCGCGCGATGAACCAGCGAGATAAACCGTCGGCACCACGCAAGCGCGCCTCGACGTCGTACGGTCGACCCAGACGCAGCGATTCGCGCCAGGCGTTCAGCACGGCGGACGAGTCTTCCGCGTGCACGACGTTCGCCCAAGCCGTTCCGAACATGGCCAGCGTCGTTTCGTGCGAAAGACCCGTGTACGCGTACCACGCGCGATTGAACCACTCGAATGTTCCGTCGGCGCCCGACAGCCACACGATGTGGGGCATCGCATCCGCGATCGCCAGCGCTGCGTGATCCGGCAGGCCGGACGGCATGTTGGTCACGTCGGCGCCTCCGCGTGGTGTGCGCCGTACGTGTTCGGCTCGAAATACCACGGCGGGAGCGTTTCGGGAAACGAGATGGCCGCGAAGGCGTAGTTCGTCCGGTACTCGCCGCCGAAGGTTTCACCGCGGATCGAGGCGATCAGCGGCAGCCCCTCCCGCATGACGAACGCGACGTCGAACTCGTCGTCGAGCGCGGGGCCCGACAGCCCGAGAAAGAGATGGTCGCGCACGCGCAAGCGGCGGATCTCGAACGTCGCCGCATCGACCCACAGGTCGTCGATGCGATTGCGCTGCGGATCGCGCTTGGGTTCGAGCGCGAGATGCCAGGCGTCACCATCGCGCCGCAGGCGCCGGACGCGGTAATCGAAGTCGGCCTGCACGCGGACGCTGCCGATCGTCGGCAGCTCCGTACCGAGCGCGGCCGGCGACGGGGTTGCGCGCGCGTAGAGCGCGCGCTCGAAGACGTCCGCAGTCGGAGGGCCGGGATCGACGACGCCGTCGAATCCGACCACGATGTTCTCCATCGCACCGTAGGCCGCGCCGTTCCAGACGAATCGACTGAGCGCCGAGCGGTCCGTCGTACGGCACCAGACCTTGAGCGTGTAGCTGTTCTCCAAGTCGGGAACGTTGTCGTGCGTGTCGCGCCGGACCAGTGTGTACACGACGTATTTCGGCCGTTCGTGCGCGCGAAACGCCGCTTTCGCGAGACCGAGGATCTGCTCGCCCGTGAGCGCTTCGGGCGCGGGCGATTCGGCGCAGCACGCAAACGCGACGGCCACCGCCGCCAGCGCGCGCGCCGCGCTCATCGCGCGCCGACGGGTGGGATGGAGAGCCGGTCTCCCACCCGGAGGCCCAGCCGCGCCGCGTCTCCGGCGGCGAGCTCGATGACGTAGCGGCCGACGCCCTCGCGGCGCGCGACCTGGTCGTCGGAAGTTCCGGGCGCCGTCGCCGGAACGTTCGCGGCGATCGAGGTGATCGTCCCGTCGGCATTGACGAAGAGCATGTCGAGCGATGCGATCGTGTTCTTCATCCAAAAGGAGCGGCGCTGATCGCCGTCCGCGAACGCGAAGAGCATTCCCTGACCGGCCGGGACGAACGGCACGTTCATCAGACCGTGTTCGCGCCGCGCCTCATCGTCGGCGAGGGCCAGGTGCAGCGTCGTGCGGGCGGTGCGCACGTCCAGCGGCCGGCACGGCAGCGCACGCTGCTCGTGGATCGTCTGCGTGTCGACGTTGCTGGACAACGACGGCAAGTCGGCGCGCGGCACCGGGACCGTGGTGCACCACACCTGCGCCGGGTCGCCCGGCGCGGGGCTTTGCGCGCTCGCGAAGAGCACCATCAGTGCCGGCACGCCGTATCTCCGGAACATCCGCCCGACGTTCACTGCACGGGTTCTTGCTGCGCGATCACGTGAGAGAATTCGTCGCGCTCGTCGAGCAGTCCGCGCGCGACGAGCGGCGGCCTCGGTGGGCAGCAGTCGTAGCCGTGAGCAGAATGACCGAAGCCCAGAGCAAGACGCGCATGCGCCGCTCGATTGGCCATATGTCCCAGGCATCCTCGGCCCGCGACGGCAATCGTGCGCGGGATGCAGACGCCAAGCTTGGAAGCGAGCCGCATGCGTTTGACCGACGTCGAGCGGGACAAGCTGCTCCTTAGCTATGCCGCTGAGTTGGCGTGGCGCCGCCGCGCGCGCGGCGTGCGGCTGAACCATCCCGAGGCGATCGCCGTCATCTCGTCGTTCGTTCTCGAAGGGGCCCGCGACGGCGCGAGCGTCGCGGACTTGATGGACCGGGGGCGCACGGTGCTGAGCCGGGACGACGTGATGGACGGGATCCCGGAGATGCTCGGCGAGGTGCAGATCGAGGCGACGTTTCCCGACGGGAGCAAGCTGGTGACGATCCACGAGCCGATTCCGTGACGCCGGGCGAGATTCTGACCGCGCCGGGAACGCTCGCGCTGCGCGCCGGACGCGACCGCGCGAGCGTCGTGGTCGCGAACACGGGCGATCGTCCGATCCAAGTCGGCTCGCACGCGCACTTCGCCGACGTCAACGCCGCGCTGCGGTTCGACCGCACCGTCGCCGCGGGGATGTGTCTGGACATCCCGGCCGGGACCGCGGTGCGCTTCGAGCCCGGGATCGAACGTCCGGTCCAACTCGTCGCGACCGGCGGCGAGCGGCGCGTCCCAGAGCCGCGCGCGTGATCGACCGCGCTGCCTACGCGCGGCTGTACGGCCCGACGACCGGCGATCGCGTCCGGCTGGGCGACACGGAACTCTGGATCGAGATCGAACGTGACCACGCGCACTACGGCGACGAGATCACGTTCGGCGGCGGCAAGGTGATCCGCGACGGGATGGGCCAGCATCCGACCGCGACGCGCGCGGAGGGCGTGCTCGACACGGTGATCACGAACGTCGTCATCATCGACGTGACCGGCATCGTGAAAGCCGACGTCGGGCTGCGAGACGGGCGCATCGCGGGAATCGGCAAGGCCGGAAACCCCTGGCTGCAGGACGGCGTCACGCCCGGGATGACCGTCGGCGCATCGACCGAGGCGATCGCCGGCGAGGGGCTGCTGCTCACCGCGGGCGCCGTCGACGCGCACGTGCACTTCATCTGTCCGCAGCAGGTCGAGAGCGCGATCGCCAGCGGCGTCACGACGATGCTGGGCGGCGGCACGGGTCCGGCGTCGGGGACCAACGCGACGACCTGCACGCCGGGCGCCTGGCATCTCGCGACGATGTTCGCGGCGACCGACGCGCTGCCCGTCAACGTCGCATTCCTCGGCAAAGGGAACGCATCGGGCGAGGAAGCGCTGCGCGAGCAGGTTCGCGCGGGTGCGTGCGGCCTCAAGCTCCACGAGGATTGGGGCTCGACGCCCTCCGCGATCGATACCGCGCTGCGCGTCGCAGACGAGCTCGACGTGCAGGTCGCCATCCACACCGACACGCTCAACGAGATGGGTTTCGTCGAAGAGACGATTCGCGCGATCGCCGGCCGCACGATCCACACGTATCATACGGAAGGAGCGGGCGGCGGCCACGCGCCCGACATCATCCGCGTCGCGGGCGAGCCGTACGTCCTGCCGTCCTCGACGAACCCGACGCGGCCGTACACCGTCAACACGCTCGCCGAGCACCTCGACATGCTGATGGTCTGCCATCACCTCGATCCCAAGATTCCCGAAGACGTCGCGTTCGCCGACTCGCGCATCCGCGGCGAGACGATCGCCGCGGAAGACATCCTGCACGACCTCGGCGCGATCAGCATGATCAGCTCCGACTCTCAAGCGATGGGTCGCGTCGGTGAGGTGATCACGCGAACCTGGCAGACCGCGCACAAGATGAAGCTGCAGCGGGGACCGCTCGAGGGCGATGCGTTCCGGTCCGATAACGAACGGGTCAAACGCTACATCGCCAAGTACACGATCAACCCCGCGATCGCGCACGGCTTCTCCGATCACGTCGGATCGGTCGAAGCCGGCAAGCTCGCCGATCTCGTTCTCTGGAAGCCGGCGTTCTTCGGCTATCGTCCCGAGCTCGTGATCAAAGGCGGTGCGATCGCGTGGGCGGCGATGGGCGATCCCGCGGCGTCGATTCCGACGCCGCAGCCGGTACGGATGCGCCCGATGTGGGGCGCCTACGGCAGGGCGCCGCAGGCGACCGCGCTGACCTTCGTCTCCGGCGCGTCGCTCGCGGCCGGACTGCCAGCGACATCGGCCGGCGGCAGACGATTCGTCGCGGTGCGCAACGTCCGCGCGCTCGGCAAACGCGACATGCTGCGCAACGACGCGCTGCCGCACATCGAAGTCGACCCCGCGACCTACGATGTGCGCGCCGACGGCGAACTGCTGCGCTGCGAGCCGCTCGACGTGCTGCCGCTGGCGCAGCGGTATGCGCTCTTCTGATGATTCGCGACGAGCCGCTCGGCAATCTGCGGGATTTTCCGGTCGCTGCGCGCCGCATCGAGCGCATCCCGGTCCACAGCGACGACTGCGCGAAGCGGCTGCTGCGCCTCTCCACGAGCTGCGGTGAGATCGGCCTGCGATTCTCCGGTCCGCGGCGGCTGCGTGACGGCGACGTCATCCATGCCGACGAGCGCGTCGTCATCGCGGTCGCCGTCTCGCCCGACGACGTGCTGGTCGGCCACCCCGGCACGATCGCCTCGGCGCTCGCGCTCGGCCACGCGCTCGGGAATCGGCATCTGCCCGTGCAGATCGACGGCGGCGAGGTCGTCGTCCGCTACGATCCGCTTCTCCCCGCGCTGTTCGCCGAGCACGACGTCCCGGTGACGCGCGCGGTGCGCGTCGTCCCCGAACCGTTCCGCCACGCGCACGCGCCGCATCGTCATGAGTGAGCTCACGGCGCTGCTGCAGCTCGCCGACGCCGCGTTCCCGGCCGGCGCGTTCGCCCACTCGTTCGGGTTGGAGACGGCGATCGTCGAAGGCCGGGTGCGCGACGAACCCTCGCTCGCCGCTTGGCTGCGCGCGTATCTGCACGGCGCGTTCGCACCGCTCGACGGCAGCGCGTTCGTGCTCGCGTCGCGCGACGGCGTCGACCCGGAAATCCTCGACGACCGGCTGGCCGCGGCGCAGCCGAACGCCGAGCTGCGCCGCGCCAACGCGCACCTCGCGCGCGCGACGCTCGCGACCTTCGACGCGCTCGGCTTGACGTCGCCCGCGCTCGCGCGTTACGGCGCGGGGATCGCGGCCGGACGCTGCGAGGGGCAGCACGTCCTCGCCGCGGCGCTCGGCTACGACGCATGCGGGATCGCGTGGCACACCGCGCTCACCGCGCACGTCACGACGACGGTCGCAACCCTCGCCTCGGTCGCCGCGCGCGCCGTCCCGCTCGGGCAGCGCGCGGTCGCGCACGCGCGCTGGTCGCTGCGACCGGCGCTCGACGCGGCGGTGGCGCGCGCGGCGAGCGTACGCGGCATCGACGATCTCGCGACGGCGGCGCCCGCGATCGAGATCGACGGCTTGCGCCACCGCCGGCTCGACGGAAGACTGTTCGCGTCGTGAGCGCCGTCCGCGTCGGCATCGGCGGTCCCGTCGGCGCCGGCAAAACCGCGCTCGTCGAAGCGCTCGCGCGCCGGCTCTACCCCCGCCTCGATCTCGCGGTCGTGACGAACGACATCTACACGCAGGAAGACGCGCAGATCCTCGTTCGCAGCGGCTGCCTCCCCGCCGACCGCATCGTCGGCGTCGAAACCGGCGGCTGTCCGCACACGGCGATCCGCGAGGACGCCTCGATGAATCTTCAGGCGATCGCCGATCTCGAACGGCGCTTTCCCGCGCTAGCGCTCGCGATCGTTGAGAGCGGCGGCGACAACCTCGCCGCCACGTTCAGCCCCGATCTCGCCGACGTGACGATCTACGTGATCGACGTCGCCGGCGGCGACAAGATCCCGGCGAAGGGCGGCCCGGGAATCACGCGCGCCGACCTGCTCGTGATCAACAAGATCGACCTCGCGCCGCACGTCGGCGCCGATCTCGGACGGATGCGCCGCGACGCAGCGGCCGCGCGCGGCACGCGGCCGTTCGTCTTCACCGACCTGCGCCACGGCGTCGGCGTCGACGAGGTCGTGCGCTTCGTCGAACGTGCGGCGCTGCTCGACGGGATCGCGTGATCGCGAACGCGCTCGCGATCGAAGCGCGGACCGAGCGGGGAAGAACGATCGTCTCCCGGATCCGCACCTCGGGTCTGCTCCGCACGAGCCGGCCGTTCCGCGAGGGCGCAGCGGCGCGTATCGTCGTCGCGCACCTGGGTCCGGGGATGGTGCGCGGCGATGCCTTCGCCGTCGGCGGCACGGTCGCAGCGGGCGCACATCTGATCGTCGCTGGGCAGATGGCGACCCGGGTGCTCTCCGGACCGGAGCGTGTGACGAACGCCGCGACGTGGTCCATCGAACGTGACGCGACGCTCGAACTCATCGCGGAACCGACGCTGGTATCGCGCGGAGCCGCCTACGATGCTCGGTTGGAGCTCGCGCTCGCGCCCGGCGCGCGCGCCGTCGTCGTCGAACTCATCCGCCGCGACCGCGGTGCCGCGCTTTCGATCGCCACGATCGCCCGCCGCGGCGCGCGGCACGCGCTCGTCGACGTGATCCGTCTCGACGCGGACGAGGTCGGCGTCGAGGTCTTCGGAACGCTCGCGGTCTTCGGCAACGTCGACATCGCCGCGCTCGATCGCGAAGCCGACGCCGACGCCGACGGGGGCGTGCGGATCGGAATCGGGGTCCTCCGCGACGGCGACGTGCTGGCGCGCGTCACGGGCGCCCGCGTGTTCGACGTCCAGAGCGCGCTCGAGCGTCTCCGCGCGGTTGCCCTTCGTTCTACTCCTTGAAAAACTCGATCAGCACCGGCGCGTGCACTTTCGCGTTCAGCATGTGGGTCTGCCCTTCGAGCGTGCGGTACTGCGCGGTCGGCAATACGCTCGCGAGCGCGCGGTTCGCGTTACGCATCCAGGCGGGGCTTTTTCCACCGTCCATGACGAGTGTGGGGACCGTGACGGACGCCCAACGGCCGGCCGGCAGCGGCTCGCCTCGCTGGTTGTCCTTCACGATCGCCCCGTCGTACGGGAGCGTGTGCGCGACGGCTTTGAGTTTCGACCACACGGGCATGAGCCGCATCAGGGCGATGAAGAGGTCGGAAACGCCGACGGTCTTCATGAAGAGCTTGACCGCGTCGCTGCGCCGATTTGCCGCGACCGCCTCGCCGATCCGCGCCCAACCGTCCTGGGTTGTGGAACGGCTGTCGTCGACGATGAACGGCGCCTCGTACAACGCCAGCTTCTCGATGCCGCTGAGTCGATTCGCCGCCTCGAGCGCAAGAACCGCGCCGGACGACGTGCCCCAGACGAACGCGGTACCACCCGCTTCGGTCAGGAGCGCCTCGATGTCTTCGACCTCACGTTCCACGGCATACGGCGCCGTATCGCCGCTGCCGCCTCGACCTCGACGGTCGTAGGTGAACACGGTGAAGTGTTGTGCGAGCAGTTCGGCCAGCGGCTCGCTCGGGCCCATGCCGCGATAGCAGAGTGCGCCGTCGACCAGAATCATCGGCAGTCCGTGACCGAGTCGGTCGAACGCGATCTCCGTGCCGTCCTTCGAGAGCACGATGTTTCGGGACGTCGCCGTTGACGGCGCAATCTTGGTGGACATTGGTCGCTGCCTCCTTACGCGATCGTGTGAAGGTATTCGGCGAGGTTCTTCAGTGTTTGCGCGGTGCCGACGTCGACACGCATCTCTAGCAGAGCGTCGCGATCCTCGATCGACGTGCATTCGATCGTCATCGTGAGCTTCGTCTTCTTCCCGTCTTCGCTGAAGACGAGCGTTCCGACCGATTCAGGGCTCCCGGGAAATGACTGCACCGTGAACACGAGACGTTCAGGCGCCGCGATTTCGAGATATGTGCCCGTGAAGGGGTAGTCCGCTCCGTCGCGATTGACCCATCGAAACGTTCCGTTCGGCCGCAGGTCGATTTCGCATTCGGCGAGCGGCTCGCCGTTCGGATCCCACCACTGCGTGACGTGCTCGGCCTTCGTCCACGCTTCGAAAACGACGGCGCGCGGCGCATCGAAGACGCGCGTTATCACGATCGTCGTTGCGGGGTCCGCGCCGGAGCTCAGCTTTTCGAGCACCTCATTTCTCCTTTTGCTGCAGCTCGTTGAGGTAGCCGTCCAAACGGGCAAACTTCTGCTCCCAGAGGCGGCGATAGGGCTCCACCCAGTCGGCGACATCCTTGAGCGGAACGGTCGCGAGAGTGCGCGGACGGCGCTGCGCATCACGCCCGCGGGTAACCAGGCCCGCTCTCTCGAGCACCTTGAGATGCTTGGAGATCGTCGGCTGACTCAGGGGGAACGGCTTCATGAGCTCCGACACGTCCGCATCTCCCGCCGCCAGGCGTGCGAGGATCGCGCGCCGCGTAGGATCCGCGAGCGCGGCGAAGGCCAGGCTGAGAGGATCGGTGGCTACGTTCATCGCCATAAGGCTATATTACTATTTGGCAATGCACGAGTCAAGCCGACAATGCCCCGGATCCCCCGGGTTGCTAGGAGACCGGGTGCCGCCGCGTGCGCGAGAGCAGTTGGCGGGCGCGGTCGAGGGCTTTCTGTTCGGCGGCTTCTCGAGTCGCGCCCGATTCGCGCGCGAGCCACGCTCCCGGCGAGACGTTGTCGGCCTTGCAGTGGAACGTCTCGCCGAAACGGTAGGACGTCAGGTTCACCGGCCAGCCGTCGACGTCGACGACGTGCTCGACGTAGTCTTCCGGCTTCACGACGCGCCCGCAGACGAGGACAAGGGCATGCCCCTTTCGACCGGTGCTGCGACGAGGTTCCCCCATTCGGTCCACGAGCCGTCGTAGTTCGTGACGCGATCGTAGCCGAGCAGTTCCTTGAGGACGAACCACGTGTGGCTCGAGCGCTCGCCGATGCGGCAATAGGCGACGACCGGCGTCGAGCCGTCGATGCCCTGCGAGTCGTAGAGCTGATGGAGATCGTCGAACGACTTGAACGTACCGTCCTCGTTGCACGCCAGACCCCAAGGAATGCTGCGCGCGCCCGGGATGTGTCCGCCGCGCTGACAGGTTTCGGGCAAGCCCGGCGGCGCCAGGATCTCCCCGGTAAACTCCTGCGGGCTGCGCACATCGACGAGCTCGGCGCCGTGCGCGTCGACCGCCTCTCGGACGTCTTGCAGAAAGGCGCGCAACGAGAGGTCGGCCGGCAGCGCGCCGTATTCCGAACCTTTGATGGTCGGCACGTCGGTCGTCACCTCGCGTCCCTCGGCGATCCACTTCTTGCGTCCGCCGTTCATCAGCCGGACGTCCTTGTGCCCGTAAATCTTCATCTGCCAGAACGCCCACGCAGCGAACCAGTTGTTGTTGTCGCCGTAGAGCACGACGGTGGTCTTCGGCGTGATCCCCGAGCGCTGCATCAACGCCTCGAACTCCGCTTTGGAGAGGATGTTGCGGCGAACGGTGTCGCACAACTGCGTGTGCCAATTCCAGGGAATGGCGTTCCGAATGTGGCCTTCATCGTACGCAGCGGTGTCGACGTCGACCTCGACGATGCGCACGTTCGGCTCGTCGAGGGCCTGTGCGACCCAGTCCGTGCTCACCAACGTCTCAGGATGTGCGTATTCAGACATGGCTGCGTTCCTTCTCAACGGCGTACGGAAGCTCGCAGGCGAGCCACGCGTCGAATCCGCCGACGACGTTCATGACGTCGTCGAATCCGGCGCGCTGGAGAAGACTCGTAGCGATCGAACTGCGGTACCCGCCCTTGCAGTACGCGGCCGTCGGCCGCGCCGGGTCGAGATCGAGCAACGTCGCGGGAAGCGTGTTGAGCGGCTTGTGCGCCGCACCGGCGACGTGCCCTTGTTCCCATTCGAGCGCGCGGCGCACGTCGATAGTCTGCACTTCGTCGCGGTCGGTGAGCCGCGCGAGCCGCTCCACCGTGATCCGGGGCACGTGCTCCACCGGCAGATCCTCGCGGGCCCACGCCGCCATACCGTCCGCCAGCGAGCCGACGACGCGCTCGATGCCGACGCGGGCGAGCCGAAGCTGCGATTCCCGTAGCCGCTCGTCGTCCTCCGCCACCAAGACGACATCGCGGTCGAGCCCGATCACGATTCCCGCCCACGACGCGTAACTGCCGGACAAGCCGATGTTCACCGCGCCGGGTACGTGCGCGGCCCCGAAGTCCGTCTCGATCCGAGTGTCGAGAACGAGCGCGCCGGCTTCTTGCTTGGTCAGCACCTCGCCCGGGCGCAAGGCCGCCGGCGGGGGAAGATCGCCCAGCGGCGTGGCGCCGGCGCGATTGATCTCGACGTCACGCGCGAAGTAGCTCGGGCGTTCCGGCAGCTCGGCGGTCAGCAGCCGGACGAACTCGTCGCGGCTCGCCACGCGCAAGGCGTAGTTCGAGCGCCGCTCCTCGCCGATCGTCGAGCTGCGTTCCGGCCGCATCTGCCGGCCGCAGAGCGATCCCGCACCGTGCGCCGGGTAGACGCCCACGGCGTCCGGTAACGTCAGCAGCTTCGCGTGCAGGCTGTCGTAGAGCATCCCCGCCAGCTCCTGCGGCGTCCGGTCGCCGGAGAGATCGGGGCGACCGACGTCACCGATGAACAGCGTGTCGCCGCTCAGCACGGCGATCGGTTCGTCCGAACGCGCGAGATCGGTCACCAGCACGCAGATGCTCTCGAGCGTGTGCCCCGGGGTCGCCAAGAACGTGAGGTGAGCGGTCCCAAGGCTCAGCACGTCGCCGTCCTTGACGCCGACGTGCGGAAACCGCGCCTCGGCCGCTGCGCTGACGTAGATGGACGCGCCGGTGATCGCCGCGAGCTCCCGGTGGCCCGAGACGAAATCCGCGTGCAAGTGGGTCTCGATGACGTACGCGATCTGCAAGCCGCGCCGCTCGGCCTCCTCGAGATAGATGCCGATGTCGCGTTGCGGATCGACCACTGCGGCCATGCCCTCGGAGCCGATCAGGTACGACGCGTGCGCGAGACAGGAAAGGAAGAACTGCTGGAACTCCATGCGTTCAGCCTCCGCACCACCCGGCGCAGCCTTATGGTAAACGCTCGCGCACGGCGCTGCAAGTGACCGCAACGCGCGCGTGGAGCGGCCTTCCTGTCGCCCGCCGTCTCGCCACCCTGCCGTGCGGCCGGCCTGGGGATGAAACCCAATATCGGGGGCATGATTGTGTCATTTTGCATAGACGCGAACGCCGTGCATTCGTATGCTCGCGTGAGATGAGACGAAAAGTCCACCGGCCGAAGATCGATCTCACAAAGGATCTTCGGCGGACAATTGTGTTCTACTCGCTCAAGGACGCGCTCCTCGCGGGGTTCCGCGTCGCAGGCTGTACCGCGGATGGTTCGATCATTTGCACGCGCGAGCAATACGGCGAGCGCGCGATCGTCGTCTCGCCTGCCGAGCGCCGGCCAGGAGCGACACGTTGAGAGGCCCGCAGAGCACGCAGGAGGCTGCAAAGCTCTCGCAGTTCGAGCGCCTGCATCTCCCGTCAGGCTTGACGATTCTGCTCGAGGTCGCGCTCGGCTCCGAGTCGGTTCCGTTGCGCGATTTCGCAAGCGCGCAGTTGACGGCCTACCGTGAGGAGGCCCTGTACCAAGCGGCGCTGCAGGCGAGCAACGTCTGCTGCGAGCATTTCGTCGAGGCCACCCTGGTGCAGCTCGCCTCGGACATGATGTACGCGGCGCAAACCTCACGTGTCGCCGCGTCCTTGCTGGAGCGCATGCGCCGCGAAAAAGCCCGGCCGGACTCTGCCTGAAAACGTGTTCGGGGTCAGGCCGGATCCGCGGCGATCTCCTCGAGATCGAACGACGCGACGTCGTACCAGTTCGCGCCGGTCTTGAGCGTCGCTTCGATCGGGACGCTCAGTTCGAGCGCGTGCTCCATCTCGTGCTTGACGATGCGGGCGACGGCGTCCAAGTCGGCCCGGCCGACTTCGAAGATCAGCTCGTCGTGAATCTGCAACAGCATGATCGCATCGACCAGTTCTGCCGCGAGCCGGCGTTCCAGACGCACCATCGCGAGCTTCATGAGGTCGGCCGCCGAGCCTTGCAGCGGCGCGTTGGTCGCCTCGCGTTCGGCGGCCGCGCGCAGCATGTAGTTCTTCGCGCGCAAGTCGGGCATGTAGCGGCGGCGGCCGAGGATCGTCTCGACGTAGCCGCGCTCACGCGCCTCCTCGAGCGAGCGGTCGATGAAGCCGCGCACGCCGGGGAAGCGATCGAAATACGCCTGCATCATCGCTTTCGCCGCGCCGCGGTCGATCTCGAGCCGAGTCGCCAAACCGAAGTCCGACATGCCGTAGAGCAAGCCGAAGTTCACCGACTTCGCCATGCGGCGCTGGTTCGGATCGACTTCCGCGAACGGGCCGACGTCGAAGATCTGCCGCGCGGTGAAGTCGTGAATGTCCTGGCCTTCATGGAAGGCGGCGCGCATCGCGGGATCGCCGCTCAAGTGCGCCATCAGCCGTAATTCGATCTGCGAGTAGTCCGCCGCGAGCAGCACGCGGTCGCTAGACGGCGCGACGAATGCCTTGCGGATCTGACGCCCGAGCTCGCTGCGGACCGGGATGTTCTGCAGGTTCGGGTTGATCGACGACAACCGGCCCGTGGCGGTCGCGGTCTGGCGGAAGATCGTGTGCAGCCGGCCGCGTTCGTCGACGAGCGTCGGGAACACGTCGATGTACGTGTTCTTCAACTTCGAGACTTCGCGGTATTCTTGAATCTTCTGCGCGATCGGAAAGCCGCGCAAGCGCTGCAGCTCGGCATCGTCGGTTGCGTAACCGGTCTTGTTCTTGCGCCCGGCGGGAAGGTTCAGGCGGTCGAAGAGGATGCGGCCCAGCTGCTGCGGGCTGCCGAGATTGAACTCTTCGCCCGCGAGCGCGTAGATCTCGGCCTGCAGGCGCGCGACGTCGGCGTCGACCTCGACCGCGAGTTCGCGCAGCGTCGCCCCGTCGACGGCGATGCCTGCCCGCTCCAGGCCGGCGAGCACCGACGCCAGCGGCAGCTCGACGTCCGCGTAGAGGCCGAGCTGACCGCGCCGCTCGAGCTCGGCGCGGGTCGTGCGCGCCAGCAGTCCCGCTGCGTCGGCCGCCGCGGCCGCTTCCTCCGGCAGCACGCGTTCCAAGTATTGGCTCGCGGCCTGCCCGATGTCGGCGAACGTGCGCGACGGATTCAGCAGGTGCGCCGCGAGCATCGGATCGTCGGCCAGCATCCGGATGGGCAGGCCCAGCGCGCCGATCATCGTCTTCGCGTCGTACGCGATCAGCTGCGGGACCGTCCGCCACAGGTGCGCGAACGCGGCGCCGACCGCGGCGACGTCGAGCGCCGAGCGCAGGAACGCAAACGCGCTCCCGTCGGCGACCGAGACGGCGACCGCGTCGCCCTGCAGCGCGACGGCAACCCGTTCGCGCGACGCCGCGTCGCCGAGCAGCGTTGCGACGCGCGCGTAGTCCGACGGTTCCGTCACCGCCGTGTACGATTGGTAGTCGCCGGAGAGCACTTCTTCGCTCGGAACCGGTTGCGGCTCCGCCGGCGGCTCGAGCCGGGAGAGCAGCCCTTTGAATTCGAGCTCGCGGTACAGCGCGTAGAGCGCGTCGTTGGACGGTTGCGCGTAGCGCGCGCCTTCCCAATCGAGGGTGAGCGCCAGGTCGCGTTTGATCAGCGAGACGTCGCGGCAGACGCGCGCGGTCTCGCCGTGCTCGCGGATCAGCGTCTCGAGCTTCGCCGAACCGGCCAACTCCGGGTTCGCGAGGAGCGCGTCGAGCGATCCGGCGTTCTTGATCAGTTTGATCGCGGTCTTTTCGCCGACGCCCGGGATGCCGGGCAAATTGTCGGACGGATCGCCCTTGAGCCCGCGGTAGTCGGGCAATTGCGACGGCTCGAGATCGAAGCGGGCCCGGACGGCGGCGGCGTCGTAGCGCCCGAGGTCGGTGATTCCGCGGCGCGTCGTCAGCACCGTCGTGCGGTCGTCGACGACTTGCAGCAAGTCCAAGTCGCCCGTGACGACCAGCACGTTCTGGCGATCGGCTTCCGCCTGACGCGCCAGCGTCGCGATCACGTCGTCTGCTTCTTCACCGTCGATCTCGACCACCGGGATACCGTAGGTCGCCAGGATCTTGCGCACGAGCGCGAACTGCGAGCGCAGCTCGTCGGGCGTTTCGGTGCGCTGCGCCTTGTAGCCGGGATAGAGCGCGACCCGCGCCTTGGGCAACCCCTTGTCGAACGCCGCGATCACGTGGGTCGGCTTTTCGTCGTTGATGATCTTGGTGACCATCATGGTGAACCCGTACGCCGCGTTGATCGGAACACCGCGCGTCGTGGTCAGCGCCGGCAGCGCGAAGAACGCACGATAGACCAGACCGTACGTGTCGAGCAGCATGAGCCGCGCGGAACCGGATTCTCGCGCGAGCGACATCGTCGTCTGGGTCGCCATCACCGCACCTCGAGCGCGAGCGTCGCGGCACCGACGTCGCCGTCGTCCGACACCTTGAGCACGGAGACGACGTAGCGCCCGGGCGTCTGCGGAAGCGTCACGTCGAAGCCTTCCCTCTCGGCCCGCGCGATCCGCCAGAGCAGCGATCGTTCCGAGGGCGCCCCGAGCGTCTCGGCCGACGGTGCGCTGCGCTCGTTGGCGGCGAGGTCGACCGCGGTCGACTGGCGCGGCGTCACCGACGCGTGCCACGCCGGTTCCGACGAGGTCGGGTTCTGGGTGGTCGTTCCGGTCCCGCTCAGCACCGCTGCCGCGTCGTCGAACGACGCGCCGCCTGCCGCGCGCATGTCGCCGACGCGAATCGCGATCGTCGCTCCGGCGCGTTCGTCGCCGTCCGCAATCCGAATGTGGGCGACGCTGCCCGGCGCGTACGTCGAGCGATCCGCGGCGAGCGTCGTCGCGCGCGCGTGCCCCGGCCCATCGACCGTGATGCCGCGCGTCGCATATTCCAGCGCACCGTCGCGCACGAACGCCACCCCGATCGCCGCGTCGCCGACCGTCTCCGGCAGGACGAACGAGGCCGTCACCCGCCCGCCGTTCGCCGGCACGGTCTGCTCGCCGATCGAACGCGCGGCTTCGAGGTCGACGAAGGCGTCGCCGGCGGCGCCGGTCAGCGACGCGTCGAGGTTCAGCCGGTCGCCGACCCGGTAGCGATCCTTGTCGGTCGTAATCTTGGCTTCGACGCTGCGGCGCGAACGCGCGCCGACCAGCGCCTGCGGCGCGACCGTCACGGCATTGACGTCGATCGCCGGCTTGCCGTCGACGTCGGCTTGTGCGTACAGCAAGCTCGTGCCCGGGACGACGTCGCGGAAGATCGCGTGTCCGTGTCCGTCGGCATCGAGCGCGACCTGCGTGCTCTGTTCGGTCGGACCGTGGACCAGCCGCAAACGCACCGCGAGCCCGGCGGCCGGGTGGCCGTCGACCGCGTCGAACCCGCGCACGTCGATCGACGCCGGCTCGCCGATGTCGAGATCGCTGCGCTCGGCGTGCACGTCGAGGCCGACCCGCGCGGTCGGCGTCACGATGCGCGCCGACGCGGTCGACGCGCCGCTGGTCGCGACGATGCCGTACGTCGACGGCAGCCCGTCGGTCGGCGCGGGAATGGTGATCAGTGCGAGACCGTTGTGGTCGGTCGGCTCGCGCACGTCCGAAATCTGCGCCGTGCCCCACGCCGTTCCGTCCTCGGCGGCGCCCGGCACGGGAACGTGCGGCGAGCGCACGACCCGTACGCGCACGTCGCGGGCGGCGACGATCGAGCCGTCCGCCCGCTTCGCGGTGACGCCGACCGGGATGGTCGCTCCGGGCGGGCACGCGCTGCCGCAGGCCGCGGCGATCGACAAGATGACGTTGCCGACGCCCTCGACATGCAGCGCCGCGCCGCCGCTGGCCGCACCGACGGTGGCGAGGATGGCGGCGTCGCCGGCCGGCGCATCGGCCGGCAAGGCGAGGTCCGCGCCGAACGCGCCGGCGCCGTCCAGTCGCGCGGAGGTCGAGGCCAGCGTGCGGCCGCGCGCCAGCACGACGACTTTGGCGTCGCCGGTCGCCGGACGGTAGGCGGTTCCCACGCGGCGGCGCGCGAAGCCCACCACGCGCACGTGCTCGCCGGCGCGCACGTTCGCGCGTTCGGCGCGCACGCCGACCACGGCGGCCGGGACGGGCGGCTGCGGCAGCAGCGAGACGAACGTCTTGCTCTTGCCCCACTCCGCCAGCGCGAAGCGCGGGCGCGGCAAGGCGGACCAGCGCACGATGCCGTGCGCGTCGGTTTTCGCGTATGCAAACGCGGCGCCGACCAGAAACGTGACGCGCATCCCCGCGAGCGCTTTTCCGCTGCCCAGATCCGCGCCGTACAGGACGATTCCGCCCGCCGATTCTTTGGCGAGCAGTCCGATGCGGGTGAGGTCGAGCCAGGCCTGCTGCACCGCGTCGCCGCGCCGAGCCTCGACGACGAAGAAGCCTTCGCGATTCTGCAACGGCACCTCGACGTCGTTCGGCGTGTAGCGCAGTCCGGCAGGCGGCGTGAAGCGCCAGCGTGCCACCGCCGTGCGATGCGCGGTGTCGATCGGACGCGAACGCGCCGATCCCGCGACGAGCACGTCGGCCGGATCGACTTCGTACGCCGCGAAATCGACCGGCGCGCCGCTGTAGGTATCGAGCCGCACGGCGATTCGCTTCCACGGCACGACCGCGTCCCGCGCGTAGAGGGCGAAGGTGCGATCCCATTTCCCGGAGTCGGGCAGCGGGCGCGCGGCGCGCGCGGGGACGGCGCTCGCGAGCAGCAGCAGGGCGGCACACGCCGCTCCGAAGCGGCGCATCATGCTACCGCTCGTAGAGGATCGTTCCAAACGAGCTCGCGCCGGTCGTTCGGAAGCCGATCGTGTACTCGCGCTTCTCGTCTTTCTTGAGGACCGTCTGCGAATTGCTCACGCCGGTGAACACCGAGGAGCCGCCGTCCTTCGCCGCAAAGCGCGTCCCGCTCTGATCGATCAAGGAGAAGTGGTCGATCTGCGGCACCAGGTCGACGCCGAGATCGTTGGTGAACTCGACCCGCGCGACGACGTAGCTGAGCGTGCCGCCCGAGGTCTGGGCGGACGCATCCGACGACGCGACGACCTGCGCGTTGATCACTTTCACGTCGCCGACCCCTTGGAAGAGCTGGGCCCCAATGGGAGTGCGGTCGTTCTCCTTGCAGGCAACCAGACCCAAAGCCAGGACCAAGACGGCGGCCGGACGCGCAAACATGACCGCCGGGCGTTCGGCGGATTTGGGGTCTCGTCCCGCGCCGAGGGGGTCATCGTCAAATTCGGGAACAGGGAGATCGTGGATGACGAACGTTCGAGGGGGAACTCGACCTCGACCCGCTGCCGTTACTGCGGGAGCCATGAGACGGATCAGCGTTCGAGCGACCTGCGCGAGCGCGCCGCAACCTTTCAGGTGATCGTCGCTTGCGCGTCTTGCGGCGCGGCGTTCGCTGCGCTCTCGAGGAATTGACATGCGGATCCCCGCCCTGATCGTCGCCGCGCTGCTCGCGGCGAGCGCGGTCGCGTCCGCCGCTTCCCCGCCACCGAAGCCTACCGCGCCGGTCCGCATCAACGTCGAGCAGCTGCAGCCCAAGGAGATCTTCCCGAAGAAGAAACTGCACGTCGAGGTTGTTGTCGAGATCAACAAATACGGCCAGGTCGCTCGCGTGCGCTCGATCAAGCCGTCGCACGACGAGCAGTTCGACGCGCATGCGTACGGCAACGCGCTCCAGGCGTTCATCCGGACGCCTGACGGACACGTCGTGGTGGGCGTCTACCGGCTGACCTATGATTACACTCCGGCGACACAGGCGGTCAAGCGCGACGTGGCGCTGGTGAAGACCGGCGGGGTCAACCCGAACGCGAAGGGCGCCGCCAACGACATGATGGAGATCGCGCGCCGCAATCGCAACCGAACGCCGCCCCCCGCTGCAATGGTGACGCCGGAGGCCAACCCGGCGCCAAGCGTGCGGCACATGCCGGACCTTCCGCAGGTGATGAAGACTCCTTCACCCTAGTCTGGGGAATGCCGCGCAGCCGCCGTCCGCCCAAACCGGACCCGAGCGCCGGCGTCGACGCGCTGATGGAGTGGTACGTCAAACAGCGCCAGCAGCCGGATCCGAAAACCGATCTCGACGTCGAACGCTCGTGCACGTCGAAGCAGCAGTACGCCGACGAGCTCGACGCGCGCGCCCACGCGCTGATGAACGGCATGGGCGACGTCCTGTTCTCCTACGAGTGCCGCTACTGCGGCTTCTGGCACCTCACCCGCAGGCCGAACTAGCTTCCGTTACTCTTCGCCCCGCGAAGGGCGGCGTTGGCGGCGTCGAAGATCCAGGCGTCGTCGAGGTCGAGAATCTCGAACCAGTTGCGTAGGTGCGGGTGCTCGGCCAAGAGCGGATAGCGCGGCAGGACTTCGGCGAAGTGCGCGTCGTCGCGGATGCCGCGGTTCACCAGGCGTTCGTTGACCGACTCGAACACGTGCGGATCGCAGCGCTCGTAGATCCACGCCACGACGTCGTCGTCGGACGTCGCCGCGCGCACGGCCTCGGTGAACTCGTCCTCGGTGATACCGAGCCACTCGAAAAGATACATCGAGATCCCGGGGCCGATCTTGTAGGGTCCGAGGGTCCCCTGCAGTTTCGCGCGCGTCTTGTCGATCGTGCGCGGCAGAAAGTACAGGCCGCCGAGCGTCGCGCGTGCGCTGCGCGGCGGGTGCGCGCGCAAGTCCGCGTCGGGATACGGCAGCGTCGCGTCGGAGTTCACGTCGCTGATGATTCCGCGCGATAGGCGCCGATCGCTTCGAGCACCGGACGGTCGTCGTAGCGGAAGAGATAGGTGTCGCGCTGCGCGTCGTGCCGATACGGTGCCCAGGACGGGACGCAGAACGTATCGCCCTGTTCCCACGAGAGCGTTTGGTCGCCGACGCGCGTGACGCCGCGCCCTTCGAAGACGTGGTACACGACGCCGGCCGTCTCGCGGCGCTGCGGCGACGACGTTTTCGCGGCCAGCCGTTCCGCCGCCGCGCCGATCACGCGCGACACCGGCCCGCCGGTGTGCCTGTGCAGATACTCGGCGAACGCGTACGGACCAGGCTCCGCATCGAGCCGCGCCTGCATCTCGGCCCACGAAAACTTGAGATGCGAATTTTCGGGACCGGCCTGCGAGGGGAACTGGTCCGCCGCATACGGCTGTGCGAAGTTCGCCGGGAAGAACTGGTACACCGGAAGATCGAGGCCGTCGAGCCAGACCATCGGCGTCGCGCCTTCGTGACCGTGATCGTGATACTCCCACGACGGCGTGAGGATCACGTCGCCGCGCGCCATCGTCACCTTCTCGCCGCCGACCGCGGTGAACGCGCCGTCCCCTTCGATGATGAACCGCAGCGCGAACGCGACGTGGCGGTGCGCGCGCGCCACCTCGCCGGGGAGGATCAGCTGCAGCCCGGCGTAGAGCGTGTCGGTCGTCTGCGGCGGTTTCAACGCCGGGTTGACCAGCATGAACACGCGGCGCTCGGCATCGTCCGTGCCGACCAGCCGGCCGGATCGTTCGAGCAGCGGCCGCATATCAGCGTACCGCCAGACGTGCGGCACGGCCTTGGGCTCGGGATGCGGCGGGACCATCGCCTCCATCACGGTCCAGAGCGGCTGCGCGTCCTGCGCGGCGGCTTCGCTGAAGAGGCGCTCGAGAGAGTCCGTGGCGATCATCAGTGGAACTCCTGAAGAAAGGTCGACGTGGGCGTGTCGAAGGGGGTTTCCGCGTGCCGAGTGAGTCTAGCGTTCCCGTGAACCCGCGCCGGCGCCCCGGGGTGCAGTCGGTCGAGGTCGGAGCGTCGCTCCTGCGGGCGCTGGCCGACGCCCACGGCCCACAGTCGCTCAGCGCGCTCGCCCGCGCCGCGGGGATGTCTTCGGCAAAAGCCCACCGGTATCTGGTCAGCTACGTGCAGGCAGGACTCGTCGTACAGAGCGAGCGCAGCGGCGGCTACGATCTCGGGCCGCTCGCCGTTCGGGTGGGCCTGGCGGCGATGGAGCGCTTCGACGTGGTGCGGGTCGCCAGCGAGCGGCTCGGCGAGCTGCGCGACGCCGCAAACGCGACCTCGTCGATCTCGGTGTGGACCGACGCCGGCCCGACGGTCGCGCGGATCGAGCTGAGCCGCCATCCGGTGACTCTGGCGGTGCGGACCGGGACGACGTACCCGGTGCTCACCACCGCGACCGGCCAGATTTTCCTCGCCTTCGGCGCGGTCGAGGCGCCCGGCGTGCCGGCCGGGGACCCCGCCGTCGAGCGGTTGCGGGAAGAGGTCCGCGCGCGGCGGCTGGCTCGGGTCGACCAAGCGTTCCTGGTCGGCGTCTGCGCGATGGCCGGGCCGCTCTTCCATCAGGACGGACGGCTCGCCGCGGCCGTCACCATCGTGGGGCGACCGGGTGTCTTGGACCTCGCGTGGGACGGCACGACGGCACGCGCCATCGAAGCCTTTACGGCGGCCTGTTCGGACGTCGCCGCTCCCCGGTAGCCGTTTCGGAGGGAGAGATTCCCTCTGCATCGCAACATGCATTTCGCAATCCGTAATCGGAGGTCCCCCTCGTGCGTTTCGCCCTGTTCAGCACCAAGTCAACCGGCCCGCGTCCGGCGATCGTCGACGGCCCGAACCTTCGCCCACTCGAAGGGCTCTCGTCGCTCGAAGATTTCATCGCGCTCGACCCGGCAGGCCGCACGGCGGCGGCTGCGCGCCTCGGTCCGGCGGTCCCACTGGCGGACGTCACGCTGCTCGCGCCGCTCGCCCCACGCAAGAACGTCTTTTGCATCGGCCGCAACTACCTGGCGCACGCCGAGGAAGGCGCCCGGCACCGCGGCGAGGAGCTCAAGCTCCCCGCAGTGCCGACGATCTTCACGAAAGCACCGACCTCGATCACCGGCCCCGACGCGACCCTCAACCTCAACGGCACGATCTCGCAGAAATACGACTGGGAAGCCGAGCTCGCCGTCGTGATCGGCAAGCGCTGCAAAGACGTGAGCGAGGCCGACGCGCTCGACGTGATCTTCGGCTACACGTGCCTCAACGACGTGAGCGCGCGCGATCTGCAGAACGCGACGACGCAGTGGTTCAAAGGAAAGACGCTCGACGACACCTGCCCGCTGGGACCGACGATCGTCACCGCCGACGAAGTCGGCGATCCGCAGAAGCTCGATGTCACGCTGCGCCTGAACGGCGAGGTGAAGCAGCACGCCAGCACGTCGGTGATGATCTTCAGCATCGCGCGCATCATCGCGTACCTCTCGGCGGGCACGACGCTCGAGGCGGGCGATATCATCGCGACGGGGACGCCGGAAGGCGTCGGCTTCGCGCGCACGCCGCCCGAATTCCTCAAGGACGGCGACGTGATGGAGGTCGAGATCTCGAAGGTCGGCCTCCTGCGCAGCCCGGTCTCGATCCGCGCAATGGTCGCCGCCGCGCGCTGAGATGATCAAACGCGGCGGGTTCCTCGCCGCGTCCGCGGCAGCCGGGGCTTCCACCGTCTTCTCGCCGCACGCGATCGCCGCGCCCGGGACGACGGTGAAGCTCGGCTACCTGGATTCCGCGCCAGCCTTACCATCGACTTTAGGTGGTCGGCCGAGCAATAGATCTTTTTGTCAAGGTGGGTGCCCCGCGCCGAGCAGCGGGCCGCAATCGTCACAGCATGACCAGCGCCGCCTCGTCAAAGGCGACGGGCCGGAAGCCCAAGCGCTCGTAGAGCGGGACCGGTCCGCTTTCCGGATCCGCCATGATGACGACGGCGCGTGGTGCGTCGGCGAGCGCCCACGCAACGAGAGTCCTCGCACATGCCGAGAACAGCCCCCGCCCGCGCGCGTCCGGGCGCGTCACGGGCGTCCCAAAGCGCGCGAGCGTATCTCCGCGGTAGAGGGTCACCGTGCAGGCCGGTTCGCCTCGTTCATCGAGAATCGCGACGGAGCGCGCTCGCCCGGCTCGTACCGCATCACGAAAATCCGCGAATCGGCGGGCGGTGAACGCGGCGAACTGCGGGTATTCCGCGACGGCAAGCGCCGTGACCGCGCGCCACAGAGCGTCGCCGTGCACGTCGACGATGCGCGGATCGGGTAGCGGCGGCGGACCGGCGTAGACTTGTACGACGGAGCGAGTTTGTTCGGCAGAGCCGGGCCAAATTCCGAACGGTTCACGCGTTCCCAGGACGCGTTCCCAGGTCACCACGAATTTCTGCGCTCCGGTCCCCGCGAACCGCGCACGGCCCTCGGCGATCAGCGCATCGAGTGCCGCGCGCGTGGGCGGCGCATCGAGAACGAACCCGTGGCCGAACCAGAAGTCGCGGCGTGCAGGTGTATCGAGTACGACGAGGTCACCGACGCGCCGCCGCTCGACGATCCCAGCGGTGACGAGCGCGTCGCTCGCGAGCCCGATTCCGGCCGTCGCCGCACGCATCCGCGACGCTTCGCGGCACGGGGCAATCAGACTTGCCGCGCTCGGAAGGCAATCGCGCCCCATCGACGCAGAAAGAACGCGATGCCGTCGTCTCGAGAACCGCAACGTCGAGAACTCTATGACGTCGTCGTGTGCGGCGGCGGCGCTGCGGGCGTCGCGGCGGCGATCGGCGCCGCGCGCTGCGGCGCGCGGGTCGCGCTGCTGGAGCAGGGTCCGTTCTTGGGCGGTGCCGCAACGCGCAGCGGCGTGCTGACGTACTGCGGGTTCTGGACGCAGAGCGCGCCCGCGCAGCCGATCGTCGGCGGCGTCGGCGCCGAGGTCCTCGCGGCGCTTGTGCCGCTCGGCGGGATCACGGGACCGCTGCGCACCGAGGGGACGCGCGTCGTGATCGCGCTGATCGAAGCGGAACCGGTGAAGCTCGCACTCGATCGCCTGTGCGCACAGGCCGGGGTCGAGGTGATCCTGCACGGACGGCTCGCGGACGCGGAATCCAACGTGGACGAGGTGCACGGTGCGATCGCACTCGATCATCGCGGAAACTTCACGCTCTACGCCGCGGCGTTCGTCGACGCGAGCGGCGAAGGCGATCTCGCCCAACGCGCGGGCGCGGCGACGCGCTACGGCGACGGTTCCGGCAACCAGCAGAGCGGGACGCTCGCCATGCGCGTGGGCGGCATCGCGCGGAATGCTGACGTCTCGCGGGACGCATGGGCCGGGGCGCTGCGCGCAGCGAAAGCGCGCGGCGTGGGGCACCTGACCAAGGAGCACGGCCTGGTCGTGCGGCTGCCGCTCAGCGGAGAAATCCTCGCGTTCCTCGCCGACGAACGTTACGACGCGCGCGACGCGCGCTCGACCGCCGCCGCGGAACGGCGCGGGCGCGAAGGGGCCTGGGCGATCGTCGAGGCGATTCGTCTGCTCCCCGGCCACGAGCGTGCGTATCTCGTCGCGACGGGCCCGGCGATCGGGACGCGCGAGTCGCGCCACGTCGTGGCCCGCACCCAGTTGCGCGGCGAGGACGTGCTCGACGCGCGCATCGGCCCCGACGCGGTCGCGCTCGGCGGCTGGCCGGTCGAACTCCATCCCGCGCCGGGATCACCGAGCATCTGGAAGCGGCTGCGCGACGACGGCGCCTACGGGATCGGGCTCGACGCGCTCCGCAGCGCAACGCACCGCAACTTGTTCGCGGCCGGCCGGGCGATCGATGCCGATGCTGACGCTTTCGGCTCGGTCCGCGTTATGGGCACGGCGTTCGCTACGGGCCACGCCGCGGGCGTGGCGGCCGCGCTATTCGCCGATCGCGGCGCGGCGGAGGTGCACGCCGTACGTGGCGAACTGCTCCGCCAGGACGCCATTCTCGCACTCGATCCAACAAGGAGTCCGGTGTGCCCTTAACCACTCGTGCGCGTTTTCTCACGGCGGTCGCCGGCGGCATAGCCGCGAGCGCGTGGCCGACGGCGATCTTCGCGCAGACCCGCAAGCCGCTCTCGATCGGCTACGTTCCCTCGACGTTGTTCGCGCCGGTCTTCGTCGCGGTCGAGCGCGGGTATCTGCGTGACGCCGGCTTCGAGGCGACGCTGACGCCGATCGTCGCCGGCGCCGATTCGATGTCGCTCGTCGCGCAGGGTCAGATCGACGTCGCGGCGGCGGCGCTCTCCGCCGCATTCTACAACGCGGTCAACCGCGGGCTCGAAGTGAAGTTCGTCGCCGCGACCGGGTATCAGCCGCGCAGTGGACGGCCCTCGGCGCTGCTGATTCGCCAGGATCTCTACGACGCGGGCCTGCGCGTCGCGGGACTGCGCGGCAAGAAGATCGGCTGGATCGGGAACATGGGCGCGGCGTCGGCGTATTACGTCGCGCGCATCCTGCGCCCGAGCGGGCTGCGCCTCACCGACATCGAGGCGGTGAACGTGGCGAATCCCGATCAGGAAGTCGCGCTCGACCGCAAAGCGATCGACGCGGTCTTCACGTCTGCGCCGTTCACCGAGTTGTTCGAACAGAAGCATCTCGGCAAGATCGTCGCGTCGCCGCCGCACGGCATTGCCGCGTCCGGCGTCTTCTTCGGCCCCTCGCTGCTGCGCAATCACGAAGCCGCGAGCGCCGTGATGACCGCCCTGCGCAAGGCGGGTGCGGAGATCGCCGGCAACGGATTCTACGACCCCGCGAACCTCGAGACGTACGCGAAGTACACGAAGCAGCCGGTCGACCTGATCAAATCCGCGCCGCGTTACGATTTCAAACCCGACCTGCGCATCGATCAGGGAACGCTCGAGGACATGCAGCGCGAGTTCCTCGCCGACAACATTCTCAAGTACACCCCGCCCCTCAATGAGGTCCGCCTGGTCGCCCGCTTCTAACGTGTGGAGGATTTTTCGCGATTCGCCTTTCCGGTAGGTCCCGAAAGGGACCGGCCGGTCGGATTGCGATAAAGCCCGGGATGAAGATCGCCGTCCCGAAGGAGCGCGCGCCCGGAGAGCGCCGAGTCGCGCTCGTGCCCGACGTCGTCGCGAAGTTGGTCGCCGCCGGGCACACCGTCACCGTCGAGCGCGGCGCGGGCAGCGCCGCGTTCTACCCGGACGAGGCGTACGCCAATGCGGGCGCCGCGCTCGCCGACGGCAACGCCGTGTACGACGGAGCCGAGATCGTCGCGCGCGTCGCGAAGCCGAACGATGACGAGGTCGCGGCGATCCCGCGCGGCGCGACGCTGATCGGGCTGCTGTCACCGCTCGGTGACCCCGCGTCGGTCGAGCGCTACGCGCGCGCCGGACTCTCCGCGCTCGCGATGGAGCTGATCCCACGCACGACGCTCGCCCAGGCGATGGACGCGCTCTCCTCGCAGGCGTCGATCGCCGGCTACAAGGCCGTCATCCTCGCGGCGGAGACGCTGCCGAAGTATTTCCCGATGCTGACGACCGCCGCCGGGACGGTGCAGCCGGCGAAAGCGCTCGTGATCGGCGCGGGCGTCGCCGGACTGCAAGCGATCGGCACGGCGCGCCGCCTCGGCGCGGCCGTCACCGGATACGACGCGCGCTCGGCGGTGAAAGAACAAGTCCAATCCCTCGGCGCGAAATTCCTCGAAATACCGGGGATCGAAGCGACCGGGCAGGGCGGTTACGCGCGCGAGCTGACGCCCGAAGAGATCGCGATCCAACGCGCCGCGATGGTCAAGGCGATCGGCGGATCCGACGTCGTGATCACGACCGCCGCAGTGCCTGGACGCAAGGCGCCGGTACTGGTGACGGCCGAGGCGATCGCCGCGATGGCGCCCGGAAGCGTGATCGTCGATCTCGCCGCGGAGACCGGCGGCAACTCCGAGCTGACGCGGCCTGGCGAGACGGTGGTCAGCGAGAACGGCGTCAGCATCCTGGGCGTGCTCAACCTGCCGGCGACCGTTCCGACGCACGCGAGCCAACTCTACGCCCGCAATATCCAGGCGCTGCTGACCTATCTCATTCGCGACGGAGCGCTCGCGCTCGATGCGGACGATGAGATCGCGCGCGGCGCGACGATCGTGCGCTCCGGAGAGATCGTGCACGAACCGACCAAAGCCGCCCTGACCGGAGGAGCCGCGTGACCGTCCATCTGTTGACCGAGCTCACAGTGTTCATCCTGGCCCTCTTCGTCGGGCTCGAAGTGATCTCGCGCGTACCGACCATGCTGCACACGCCGCTGATGTCGGCGACGAACGCGATCCACGGGATCGTGCTCGTCGGGGCGATCCTCGTCGCGGGCACGGCCGACGCGCCGTTCAACGCGATCGTGAGCTTCATCTTGGTGCTGCTGGCATCGCTGAACGTCTTCGGCGGCTACACGGTGACGGAACGAATGCTCGAGATGTTCCGGCCGAAAGTACAGGCGTCCAAGGCGCCGACGGACGGTACCCCGTGACGGTCGATACCACGGCCGCGAGTTGGGTCGACGTCGCGTATCTGATCACCGCGATCTGTTTCATCTTCGGCCTGCGCTTTCTGAGCTCGCCGAAGACGGCGCGCCTGGGGAACCGGATCAGCGCCGTCGGCATGCTGATCGCGGTCGTGGCGACCCTCAGCCAAGGGATCGTCAACTGGTGGGTGCTCGGCTCCGCGCTGATCGTCGGCGCGGCGATCGGAATCGTCTCGGCGCAGCGCGTGAAGATGACCGCGATGCCGCAGATGGTCGCGATCTTCAACGGCGCCGGCGGCGGCGCGGCCGCGCTGGTCGCGGCGGGCGAGCTGCTCAAGGTCTTCAACGCGGGCGGCACGCCGACGCAGGACGTCTCGTTCACGTCGGTGCTCTCGGCGGTGATCGGATCGATCTCGTTCGCCGGCTCGATCATCGCGTTCCTCAAGCTGCAAGAGGTGATGACGGGCCGTCCGATCACCTATCCCGGCCAGCAGATCGTCAACGCGCTGATCGCGCTCGTGATCGTGGTCGGCTGGGGCCTCGTCGTCGCCAACGTTCCGAACTCGCTGGAATACTTCTGGATCGTGCTGGCGGCGTCGTTCGTGCTCGGGATCCTCTTCGTGCTGCCGATCGGCGGCGCGGACATGCCGGTCGTCATCTCGCTGCTCAACTCGTTCACCGGTCTCGCCGCAGCGTCGACCGGGTTCGTGCTCGGCAACAACGTGCTGATCATCGCGGGCGCATTGGTCGGCGCGTCGGGAACGCTGCTGACCGTGTTGATGGGCAAAGCGATGAACCGCTCCGTCACCAACGTGCTCTTCGGCGCGTTCGGCGCGGTGAAGACGACGACCGCAGGGGGCGCGGCGAAGGAGCACAACGTCCGTTCCGTCACCGCCGGCGACGTCGCCGCGATGCTCGCCTACGCGAATCAAGTGATTATCGTCCCGGGCTACGGGATGGCGGTCGCGCAGGCGCAGCACTCGATCCGCGAGCTCGAAGACGTGCTCGAAAAGCGCGGCGTCGAGGTCAAGTACGCGATCCACCCGGTCGCCGGCCGCATGCCGGGCCACATGAACGTGCTGCTCGCCGAAGCGAACGTGCCGTACACGTCGCTCTACGACATGGACGACATCAATCCCGAGTTCGAGCGCACCGACGTCGCGCTCGTCGTCGGCGCGAACGACGTCACCAATCCCGCCGCGCGCACCGACAAGAACAGCCCGATCTACGGCATGCCGATCCTCGACGTCGACAAAGCCGCCAACGTCGTCGTCCTCAAGCGCTCGATGGCCTCGGGCTTCGCCGGGATCGACAACCCGCTCTTCGACGACCCCAAAACCGTCATGCTCTTCGGCGACGCGAAGAAGTCGATCGACGGCGTCGTCGCGGGGGTGAAGGCGCTGTAGGTTCCCAACGTCGGGATGCGCGCCCCCGTCACGCCGAGCTCGGGGTGACGGTTACTGACTAATTTTCGTTGTCTCGGGTTTCCCGCATCGCGGCGATCCCGCCGGCCGCGTCTTTCATCACCTGCGTGAAGAGGACGGCGTCGCTCTGCGCCCAGCCGTTCACGCGGCGGGCGCAGCCGGCCACCGTGTCGGCGAGGCCGGGCACCGGCGCGAGGTCGGCGCGCGCGACGCCGCCGTGCAGCGAGGTGCCGATCGTGCCGAGCAAGCCCGTCTGCTCGTGCGGCACGATGAGACCGAGCGCGAGTGCTTCGGTGTAGGCAGCGCTCAGGACGACGGTGCACGGGTCCAGCGACCGCGCGCCGATCCAGGCTTTCACGACGTCGCTCACGCTGCGCGCATTCGACGTCGCGCAGGCGTAGACGCGTGCGGCCGCGTCCGTTTCCCCGGCGGAATACGGCTGGGTCGTGCGCGCCACGCCGGCCCAGGTCGACGTGATGAACAACACCTTCGAATGGGCGAGCGCGAGCGTCAGCACGCCCCGCTCGCGCAGGTCGAACAACGTCGCCGTAAACAGGGTCGCGGCGAGATCCGATGCGTTGACCGGCCGCTCCCCGCCGACCGGATGGACGCCGAAGCGGACCGGCGGGAGGATCTGCGCGGCGGCCAGATAGGCCAGCACGAAGGGTGACTTCACGATGCCGCGAGCGTAACAACGATCGCCCGCAGCCGGAATAGGGGAAAACCCGCAACATTTCCGCACTCCAGAGGGGATGCTGGCCGCCGCCGTCCTCTCCGCTTGGCTCCAATACGCGGCCGACGGGAAACCGCATGTCCGCGCGATCGCGACCGCGGCCTGCCCGAGCGCCGTCACCGAGCGCGGCACGTTGCCGATGCGGGAGCGCGCTGCGACAACCGACGCGTTCCCCGACCTCGTGTGCGACGTCGAAGTCCCGCCCGGCGTTCGTCATCTTCGCGTCGGCGACCGCCCTTTGCCGGCGCCGGCGCACGACCCGCGCACCGTCGTCGTGTTCGGCGACACCGGCTGCAGCATCGGTCCGCTCCTCGCGCAGGCCTGCGACGACCCGGTGAAGTGGCCGTTCGCCGGGGTCGCGCGGACTGTCGCGGCGCTGCATCCGGATTTGGTGATCCACGTCGGCGACTACCTCTACCGCGAGCATGCGTGTCCGCTCTTGGCCGACTGCAAGGGCAGCCCGCACGGCGACGACGCCGCGGCCTGGAACGCCGACTGGTTCGCGCCGGCGGAGCCGCTGTTCGCCGCCGCGCCGCTGGTGCTGATCCGCGGCAATCACGAAGAGTGCCGGCGCAGCGGTACCGGCTGGTTTCGCTACCTCGACCCGCACCCGGCGACCGAGTGCGCCGACGCGACCGAACCGTATGCGATCGACTTCGGCAGCCTGCGGCTCGTCGCGTTCGATTCCGCCGTCGCCGACGATCGCAGCGTCGACGCGGAGCGCACGACGCTCTACCGGCGGCAGTTCGCGCGCGCTCGCGAACTCGCCGGCGGCGCGCGGGCGGCCTGGTTCGTGACGCACCGGCCGCCGTACACCAACGCCGACGAACGCGCCGCGCTTGGCGAGGAGCTCGGGCCGTTCGACGCCGTGCTCGCCGGACACATCCACAACTTCACGGCGATGAACGTCGACGGCCACCCGCCGCTGCTGATCAACGGGACCGGCGGGGCACCGCTCACACCGTACTTCGGCCTGCTCCTCGCCTTCGGCATCGGCGACCTCAAGGTCGCAGGAGAGATCTTCGGCACGGCGCAGTTCGGGTTCGGGGTCTACACGCGAACGGGTATGGGCTGGACGATCTCGCTGCGCGATCCTGCCGGTATCGAACGCGCGCGCTGCGCCCTTGCCAACCGCGTCGTTCGTTGCCGCCCGGAGGCCGCCTCATGATCCTCGCCGCCGTTCTTTCCGTGTGGCTGCAGTATGCCGCCGACGGCCAGCCGCACGCGCGCGCGCTGGTCACCCAGACGTGTCCCGTGGTGACGCTCGGAAGCCGAACACTTCCGATGCACCAGCGCGCACCGCTCGACATGGCGCACGACTTCGACGACGCCGTCTGCGAAGCGACGCTGCCGGCGAACGCGACGAACGTGCGCATCGAAGGGCACCGCCTTCCATCGCCGCCGAAAACGGTGAACACCATCGTCGTGTTCGGCGACACCGGCTGCCGCATGAAAGGCGGCGAGCAGCAGAACTGCGGCGACATCGCGTCGTGGCCCTTTCCGCGCATCGCGCGCACGATCGCGCGCATGCACCCCGACCTCGCGATCCACGTCGGCGACTACTACTATCGCGAGGACAACTGTCCGACCGAGATCAAAGGCTGCATCAACTACTGGGGTGACACGAGCACGTCGTGGATGGCGGACTGGTTCGAACCCGCCGCGCCGCTGTTCGCAAGCGTCCCGCTGATCCTGACGCGCGGCAACCACGAGGATTGTTACCGGGGCGGTGCCGCCTGGTTCCGGTACCTCGAGCCGAGCGAGCGGCTCGCCTGTCCGAACCCGCTCACCGCCGCCGACGGCACGCCGCCGTATGCCGTCGCGCTCGACCGCTTGCGGCTCGTCATGATCGATTCCGCTACCGACGCGAGCGACGCGACGGCCGATCCGGCACGTGTCGCATACTATCAGGGCGCGTTCGATGCGGCGCCCGGACTCGCGGCGCCGGCCGGCGGCAACTCCTGGATCGTCACTCATCGCCCACCGTACGCGAACGCGAACATAACGGCGGTGATCCAGCCGAAGCCGGCCGACGTCACGCCGTTCGACGCGGTGCTCGCGGGTCACGTTCACGACTTCGCCGCGATGAACCTCAGCGGCTACCCGCCGCTGATCGTGAACGGGGAGGGCGGCGACGAGCTCGACGAGGCGAACGCGACGCAAGAGTATGTGGCCGCGAACAAGTTCGCGCTCGCCAAGCCCGACCCGTTCGCCAGCAAACAATTCGGCTTCGCGGTTTACACGCGCACGTTCGCCGGCTGGTCGATCTCGCTGCGCGACCCGAACGGAATCGAGCGCAGGCGCTGCACGCTCTCGCACCGTCAGGTGAGTTGCTGACGATGCTGCTCTCGCACGTCGACATGCGCGTCCGCGACCGCGTCAAATCGGCCGAATTCTACGACGCCTTCTTGAACCTGCTGGGCGCCGTGATGGACGTCGGTCCGACGTTCACGACCTGGGAGATCCGCCCCGCCGACGCGCCCGAGGATTGGCAGGCGCCGAACTGGTTCGGGATCGTCGAAGACCCGAACACCTCACCGAACGAGCATCGGATCGCCTTCCTCGCGCCGTCGCGCGGCACGGTCGACGCGATCGCGACGTACCTGCCGGTGATCGGCGCACGGGCGATCGAGATGCCGCACGAAGCGTACGGCCCGCGCTACTACGCCTGCTTCTTCGAAGACCTCGACGGCAACAAACTCGAGATCGTCGCGCTCGATTAGCGCCCCCAGCTGTCGAGGATGTTCGAGAGAAATGCCAGCGCCGCCAGGCCCAGCATGCCGATGCTGGCCAGGCCGTTGGCTCCGTAGTTGAGCGGGACCGACGCGACCATCGCGATCGCCGCGATCAGCGTGAGGATCTTCGAGCGCCGGGAGAAGCGGCCGAACCGGTTGCGCGACATCACGAGGTAGAAGACGAAATAGACGAGCCCGCCCAGTTCGAACGGTATCCCGGATCGGAGCAAAGCATCCACGCCAACCGCCTTCGCGCGCGCCGCTAACCGCCCTTCGGCGTGACGCTCCATTGGTAGGCGTTCCAGGTTGGGTTGAAGGCGTTCGGCGAGAAGCCGGCGAGGCGCGCGCGGTATGCATAGGAGTACGACGGGTTGAACAGGTAGACGATCGGCACGACGGCGGCGACGCGCCGTTCGATCTGCGCGTAGAGGCGCTTGCGTTCGTCAGGGCTCGGCGCGGTCAGCGCCCGCTGCTCCAGCGCGTCGACGGCCGGGTCGCACCAGCGCATCACGTTCGACGACCCGGCGCAGGTGAGCAGGAACGAGTCGTCCGGATCGGCGCCCATCGGCCACGGCACGTAGGCGAGGTCGAACGCGCCGGTCGCGAGCGTGCCGCCTTGGGCCTTCGGCAGAAACAACTGCGCGTTGGAGAGCGACTTGATCGTGACGCTGAAGCCGCGCGCGTTCAGCTCGCTCTGCGCGAACGTCGCGACCCGCACGCCCGTCTGCGATTCCGGGAACTGCACGTAGGTGATCGCGAGCGGCCGGCCGTTCTTCGCGCGCACGCCTCCTGCCCCGCGCTTCCAGCCGGCTGCGTCGAGGAGCCGGTCCGCTTCGGCGGGAGCGAAGTGCGGTTCGCGGACCGACGGATCGCGGGCCCACGAGCCGAGCGGCTGCGCGGTGTCGACCACGGGATAGCGGCCGAAGGTGATCTTGCGCGAGATCGCGTCGCGGTCGATCGATGCGGCGATCGCGCGACGGACGCGGACGTCGTCGAGCGGCGGGTGCGCGGTGTTGACCGCAATCCCCGCGATCAGCGTGAGCGGGACGGTGCGGAACGCGACCGCCGCCGTTCCGAGCGACGCTCGCTGCGCGGGCGAGACGAGATTCCAATCCAGCCCGCCGCTCTGCAGCATCGTGAAGTTCGTGCCGGGATCGGGAACGATGCGCACGTCGAGCCGCACGCGCGGTGCGCCGCGCCAATACGACGGGTTCGGCTCGTAGGTGAGGTGATCGCCGCGCGCCCAGGCGACCAGCCGATACGGGCCGTTGCCGACCGGGTGCGCGCCGAATTCGCTCGTCTCGAGTTTCGCTTCGCGTTCGAGCAGATGTGCCGGCAGAACGTATTGCGGCGCTGTTCCGTACGAGAACAGCGTCGCGACGGCCGGTGCCCACGGTTCTTTCAGGGTCACCCGCACCGTATGCACGTCGAGAGCTTCGGCCTTCGCGACGCGGTCGTACCCGGCTCGCGAGCGGACGGGATTGCGATCGTCGAGGATCGCGTGCAGCGTCCAGACGACGTCGTGCGCGCTGACGGCGACGCCGTCTTGCCAGCGCACGCCAGGGCGCAGGTGGTACACGATCGTGCGCCCGTCGCGCGAGAGGCCGCCGTTCTCCACGGTCGGAATCCGGTCGAGCAGGACGGGCACGGCCCGGCCGCGCTCGTCGACGTCGATGAACGGTTCGAAGGCGAGCCGCGCGACCTGCTGCTCCACGCTGTTCGCGTCGACGTGGGCGAAGAGCGGATCGAGCGTCTGCGGATCCGCAGCCAGTGAGAAGCGGACGGTGTCTGGAGCTGGTGTCGGGGTCGCTGCCGTCCCCTCCGCGTGCGAGCACGCGGCGAAGGCAAGCATGGCAAGACCCAGCGACGCGGCACGAAGCCGGGAGACGGACGGCATCGGCGCACCGTTCGGGCGCCGGCTTTCCGCCCCCCCGCCAGGCCTGGAGTGCGGCGCGAGGTGCGAAGGGGCGCGGCGAAGAAATCCTTGGTAAATGATCGCGAAGCCCGAACCGATCGATGCCAAAAACCCGCGAATTCCCAACGGTCATCCGGAATTGGATCGTATCGACTTACACTTGCTCGCTGCGTTGCAACGGAACGCTCGCTCGACGTATGCCGAGCTAGGCGCTCTGGTGGGGCTGAAGCCGCCGGCGGTACACGACCGGGTCAAGCGCCTCGAGCACCGCGGCTTTGTGACCCGCTATTCGGCGCAGCTCGACGCCCGCCGGGTCGGCTACGAGCTGACCGCTTTCGTCAGCGCGTACTGCACCTCGGACCTGGACTACGACGCCTTCACGGCGGCGGTCCAGGCGTTTCCCGAGATCATCGAGATTCACAGCGTCGCCGGCGACGAGACGTATCTCCTCAAAGTCGTCACCCGGTCGACCGCGCATCTCGACGATTTCCTGACCCGCATCAAGCGCGTCCCCGGCGTCGCGCGTACGCGCACGACGATCGTGCTGTCGACGCCGTTCGAACGCGGCGGACTCCCGGTCGAGGCGCTGTTGTGAGGCCGGCGGCGATCGTTCCGCTCTGCCAGCTCGGCTCGCACCGCGTGCTCGAACCCCTCGGCGCGCTGCCGCAGAGCGCCTGGAAGGTCGACAACACGCCGGTCGCGCGCGCGAACGAGATCCTGTGCGACGTCGAGACGCTGAACATCGACTCGGCCTCCTTCACGCAGATCCGCGACGCATGCGGCGGCGATGCGGACGCGATCGCCGAGCACATGCTCGCAACGGTGAGCGAACGCGGCAAACAGCACAACCCGGTGACGGGGAGCGGCGGCATGTTCATCGGACGCGTGCGCGAGATCGGCGCGGCGCTCGCGGCGCGCGACGACATTGCGGTGGGCGACCGCATCGCCTCGCTCGTCTCGCTGACGCTGACGCCGCTGCGCCTCGAAGGGATCGACGGCATGGACGTCGCGACCGGGCAAGTGCGCGTGCGCGGTACGGCGATCTTGTTCGAAAGCGGAATCTACGCTCGGCTGCCCGACGATCTGCCGATCGACGTCGCGCTCGCCGTGCTGGACGTCGCGGGCGCGCCGGCGCAGGTCCGCCGCCTCGCGCAGCCGGGGGCGTCGGTGTGCATCATCGGTGCGGACGGCAAGTCCGGCCTGCTGTCGTGCGCGCAGGCGCGCGAACGCGTCGGTGCGACCGGCACCGTCGTCGGCATCGTACCCGACGGGACGACGACTGCCGCCCGGCTGCTGGTCGAGCACGGATACGTCGACCACCTGATCGTCGCCGACGCGCGCAACGCGCTGGCGGTGCTCGAGCAGCTCCCGGAGGCACTGCCGACGCTCGCCGATCTGGTCGTCAACTGCGTGAACGTGAGCGGCACCGAAGTCGCCTCGATCCTCTGCTGCCGCGACCATGGGACCGTCTACTTCTTCTCGATGGCGACGTCGTTCACGGCCGCCGCACTAGGCGCCGAAGGCATCGGCAAAGATGTAAACATGATGGTCGGCAACGGGTATGCGAAAGGACACGCGGTCGTCGCGCTGCAGACGCTGCGCGATCATCCCGCGATCAACCAGTACTTCGCCTCGCGCTACGGCGCGGCGCGCGTTTAGGAGCTCCGCCGTGGTGTCCCATCTCAAACCGCCCGTCGACCCGGCCGAGCTCGAGCATCGGAACCTGCGCCAAGGCGAGTTCTGGCGCGCCGTCCCCGCCTACGCCGACGTTGACGAGAAGACGTTCCTCGACCACATCTGGCAGGGGCGCAAGTCCGTCAAGACGACCGACGAGCTGTTCGAAACGATCGGCGAAATCGTCGACCCGACGTTCCTCGAAGACGCGCGCGAAGGTTTCCGGCGCGCGCCGATGGCGGTGCGCGTCTCCCCGTACATGATCGCGTCGATCGACTGGACGCGTCCTTACGAAGATGCGATCCGCCGCCAGTTCATCCCCGTCGCGTCGCGCCTGCTGCCCGACCATCCGCGTCTCACGCTCGATTCGCTGCACGAGCAGGACGACTCGCCGGTGCAGGGCTTGATCCACCGCTACGTCGACAAGGCGCTGTTCCTGCCGCTGCAGACGTGCCCGGTCTACTGCCGCTTCTGCACGCGTTCGTACGCGATCGGACCGGATACCCAGAACGTCGACAAGGCGCCGCTCGCAAAGACGACCGAGCTCTGGAAACAGGCGTTCGCGTACATCGCGGAGCGACCGGAGATCGAGGACATCGTCATCTCCGGCGGCGACACGTATCAGCTCGCGGCGAAGAACATCACCTTGATCGGCGACGCGCTGCTGGCGATCCCGCACGTGCGCCGCCTGCGCTTCGCGACCAAAGGCCCGGCGGTGATGCCGATGAAGATCCTCACCGATCCGGCCTGGACCGACGCGCTGACCGGGGTCGTCGAACGCGGCCGCAAGATCCACAAAGACGTCGTGATCCACACCCACTTCAACAATCCGAACGAGATCTCGTGGATCACGCAGCAGGCGATGGACCTGCTCTTCCAGCGCGGCATCACCGTGCGCAATCAGGCCGTGCTCATCCGCGGCGTGAACGACGACGTCGCGACGATGACGACGCTGGTGAAGCGCCTCTCGTGGATCAACGTGCACCCGTACTACGTGTACATGCACGACCTCGTGAAGGGCGTCGAGGACATGCGCACGTCGGTGCAGACCTCGATCGACCTCGAGAAGGCCGTGCGCGGCACGACCGCCGGTTTCAACACGCCGCTGTTCATCTGCGACGCGCCCGGCGGCGGCGGCAAGCGCGACGTCCACTCGTTCGAATACTACGACCGCGAGAACGGGATCGTCGTCTACAGCGCGCCGAGCGTCAAACCGGGCCAGTCGTTCCTCTACTTCGACCCGATCGACACGCTTTCGCCGGAAGCGCAAGCCCGCTGGGCCGTCCCGGCGATCCAGGAGCGCATGATCGCCGACGCGATCGCCCGCGCCGGCGGAAAAGTCACCGTCCTGGCGTAGAGCGACGGGCGCGATTGCGTCATAGACGGTCTTTGAGCGGATCGAACAGCGCGAACGCGCGCTCTTCGGATGCGGTTGCGACGGCGGAATCGTAACCCGGCCACCCGGGCTGGGAGAAGTTGTGGCCGGCGCCCGGATAGACCACGATCTCCGCGTCGGAACGGTGGTGAAGCGCCGTGCGGATCGCGTCGATCTCGTCGGGCGGCGTCAGCGGGTCGGCGCCGCCGAAGTGTAGCGACATCGGTGCCGCGACGGTCGGCGCGTCGGCGAGGCTGATCCCGATCTGCGTGCCGTGGAATGTCGTCGCGACGTCGACGTCGAGGCGCGCCGCCGCCAGGAACGCATACCGGCCGCCGAAGCAGTATCCCATCACGCCGATCTTCCCGTTGCACTCGGGGCGCGCGCGTAACGCGGCGATCGTCGCGCGAACGTCGTCGACGAGCTGGTCGACGTCGACGCGCGCGGCCCGCTCTAGGGCGAGCGGCCGCTCCGCGGGGGTGCGCTCGTATGTCTGCGGCTGCGGATCGCGCCAGAACTGGTTCATCACCGCCGCCGCATAGCCGCGTTGCGCGCAGCGATCGGCAAGGTCGCGCATCTGACGATCGACGCCGAAGATCGGCGGCAGCACGATGATCCCCGGCGCGGGGGTGGCGCCCGTCGAGGCGAAGTAGGCGGCGAACGTTTTGCCGTCCCCCGTTTCGATCGTGAGTTCTGCCGCGGTCACGTCGCCTCGTTGCGACCCCCCGGCGACCTCGCCCTCTCGGGCGGCGTACGGCGTCCGCCACTCCTCCCGCATCTCGAGGGTCCCAGCCACCATGACCACCACCGCCCCGACCGCCTACGCCGATCTGCGGCTCGTCATCGGCACGGAGACGATCTCGGCCGACCAGCGCGAGTCCCTGCCGGTGCACGATCCTGCCACCGGCGAGACGATCGGCCGCGTGCCGATCGCGACCGACGACGACCTTCGCCGCGCGCTCGAGTCGACCGCGCGCGGCTTCGCGCGCTGGCGCGCGACGCCGGCGTACGATCGCGCCGCTATCCTGCGCGACGCGGCGCGACTCGTGCGCCAGCGGGCCGACGCGATCGCGCGCGTGATGACGCTCGAACAAGGAAAGCCGCTGATCGAAGCGCGGCTCGAAGTGCTGGCCACCGCCGACATCATCGAGTGGGCCGGCGAAGAAGGGCGGCGCGCGTACGGCCGCGTCGTGCCGGCGCGCAGCGCGTCGATCCGGCAGACGGTGCTGCGCGAACCGGTCGGTCCGGTCGCGGCGTTCACCCCGTGGAATTTCCCCGCGATCACGCCCGGCCGCAAGCTCGCGGGCGCGCTGGGCGCGGGCTGCTCGATCATCATCAAGCCCTCCGAAGAGACGCCGGGAACCGCGCTCGCGCTCTACGACGCGCTGCGCGACGCCGGACTGCCCGACGACGTGGTCAACGTCGTGTACGGCGATCCGCCGCACGTCTCCGAAACCCTGATCGCTTCACCGATCGTTCGCAAGATCTCGTTCACCGGCTCGACCGCCGTCGGCAAGCACCTCGCGGCGCTGGCCGCGAAGCACGGCGTGAAGCGCGCCACGCTCGAACTGGGCGGACACGCGCCGGTGATCGTGAGCGAGCGCGCCGATCTCGACAAAGCCGTCGCCGTCTCCGCTTCCGCGAAGTACCGCAACGCCGGACAGGTGTGCGTCTCGCCGAGCCGGTTCTTCGTGCAGGAGTCGGTCTACGAGGCGTTCGCGGAGAAGTTCACGGCGAAGGCGTCATCGCTGCGCGTCGGCAACGGTCTCGACGAGCAAACACAGATGGGGTCGCTGGCGAACGAACGCCGGCGCGACGCGATTCACTCGATGATCGAAGACGCGACCCAGCGCGGCGGACAGTTGCGCACCGGCGGCGCGCCGATCGATTCGCCGGGATTCTTCTACGCGCCGACCGTCATGACCGACGTCCCGCCCGACGCGCGCGTTCTCAGCGAAGAACCGTTCGGACCGCTGGCCGTGATCACCAAGTTCACCACGCTCGACGAGGCGATCGCGCAGGCCAACGCGCTGCCGTACGGCCTCGCCGCTTACGCGTTCACCCAAGACGTGGCGGAGTCGATTCGGCTGGGCAACGAGATCGAAGCCGGGATGATCGGCATCAATCACTTCGGCATCGCGTTCGCCGAGATCCCGTTCGGCGGCGTCAAGGAATCCGGCTATGGCTCCGAAGGCGGAACCGAAGGCCTCGACGGCTACCTCGTCACGAAGTCGGTGACCATCTCCTGACCGCAACCCACGGCTCGAAGGGGTGACGCTGCGCGGCGGCAGACTTCGCCCGGACGACGTCGAAGCCGGCGCCATGTTGAGTGGATTTCGCGCCTTTCTCTTCCGCGGCAACGTGGTGGATCTGGCCGTCGCGGTCGTGATCGGCGGCGCGTTCGGCGCCGTCGTGACCGCGTTCGTCAAAGACCTCATCACGCCGATCATCGCGGCGCTCGTCGGCAAGCCGGATTTCTCCGGGCTTGTCTTCACCGTCAACGGCAGCCGGTTTTTGATCGGTGATTTTGTCAATGCGCTCGTCTCGTTCGTCCTGGTCGCGGCGGCGATCTACTTCTTCGTCGTCGTCCCGTTGCAGCGGGCGATCGCAATGCGCACGAAGGCGGAGCCGGTGCCCGAGGTCAAGCCCTGCCCGTACTGCCTCGAGGTCGTCCCGGCCGCCGCGACGCGCTGCAAGGCCTGCACCTCGCAGTTGGGAAGCGCCGCGGCCTGACGCCGTCGAAGACGGGACGATGCACGTCATTTCCGTCGTCTACACGTTCCCCGAAGACCGGGCGGACGTGCGCCCGCTCGCGAGGCGGCGGACCACCGTCCAGGACGATTTGATCGTCTAGTGCGCGTCTGCGTCTATTGCGGATCGTCGCCGGGACACGACCCGCGGTTCGTCGTCGCGGCGCAAGCGCTCGGTACGGCGCTGGCGGAGGCCGGCATCGGCGTCGTGTATGGCGGCGGACGCGTCGGCTTGATGGGCACCGTTGCGGATGCCGCGCTCGCGGCGGGCGGCGAGGTCATCGGCGTCATTCCTCGTTTCCTCGAAGAGCGCGAGGTCGCGCACGTCGGTGTCGACTTGCGCGTCGTGGAATCGATGCACGAGCGGAAGGCGCTGATGGCCGACCTCTCGGACGCGTTCGTCGCGCTGCCGGGCGGTTTCGGCACGTTCGAGGAGTTCTTCGAGATCGTGACGTGGGTGCAGCTGCGGCTGATTTACGCCCCGTGCATTCTGGCGAACGTCGACGGATACTTCGACGCGCTGATCGCCCTGATCGACGGCGCTGCCCACAAGGGCTTCATCAATGCGGCGAATCGTCGCATCGTCGAAGCATACCCGACCGTCAGCGCCGTGATCCAGCGCCTCGAGCTCGTGTCACCTTAGACGCGCAGCGTGCGCATCGGCGTCGCCGTTCCACCGACGAGGACGCGCTGCGGCTCGACCCGCGCGAGCAGTTCGCTCGGTGATGGTTGGGGCGAGAGCGCACCTTGCAAGAACCGGAACGCCGCGGTCTCGCGACCCTGCGCGAGCGTTCCGGCGAGCAGTCCCGCCGCCATCCCGGTCGCCGGTTCTTCGGGAATTCCGTAGCTCGGCGCGAACATGCGGATCGTCGCATCGTATCCGTCTTCGCCGGGCGCGTAGACGTAGAACCCGATCGCATCGATCTCATCGGCGAGCGATTGGAGCGCGGGCGCATTCGGAACGATCGCGGCGAGCGCCGCGCGATTCGTCGGCACCAGGATGAAGCGCACGCCGTGATCGGCAACGAGCGGTTCGGCGGCGATCGCATCGGCCGGGATCGCGAGGGCCGCGGCGATCTCCGCCGTCCGGCCGAACGGGCTCACGGCGGGACGCGGCTGTTCCATGAACACGTGCTCGCCTTCGAGGAGGATCGCGCGGTCGCCGATGATCGTCCGCTTGACGGCGGTCGTCCCGGCGAGCTCGCCGCGCCGCGCGAGCAGCGCGAACGTTGCGACGGTCGCGTGGCCGCAGTCGGGAACCTGTTTGGTCGGCGTGTAGAATTCGACGACGAACGCTCCGTCGGCGGCGCGCTCGACGAAGGCCGTCTCGGGTGCGCCGACCGCCGTCGCGACGCGCTGCCGGTCGACGGTCGAAAGAGCCGCGGCCTCGAGCACGACGCCGGCCGGGTTGCCGCCGGCGCCGTCCTTGGTGAACGCGGCGACCAGCTCGACGTCGATCGTGCGGGGCAGGGTGGCGGACGAATCGCTCATGGCCCCATCATCGCTGTGCGGCAGTCGCCGCGCAAGGTCCAGTCGGGGCGCGCAGGTGGACCACTTTCTCGAAGTGGTCCACTCGCCGGCAGCGAACCCGCCACCCATGAGAGGGACGCCCGGGCTCGCGGCGCTCGCTTCGCTCGATGTCGACATCGGGCGGCGCGGCACGATCCGCACCCAAGTGGTCGCGCAGATCCGCTCCGCGATCCTCGACCTGCGGTTACCCTCCGGCGCTCGGCTGCCGTCGAGCCGCGTCGTCGCGGCGTCCCTGGGCATCTCGCGCACGACCGTGACGGAAGTGTTCGATCAACTGATCGCCGAGGGAATGCTGATCGCCCGGCACGGTTCCGGAACGTACGTCTCGCCGGCGCTGCGCGTACCGCCGCCGCCCGCGATCGCTCGAACGGCGGCGACGTCGTGGGAGCGCGTGTCGCGCCGCGGCAAGCTCTTCGCCGACCTCACCACCCGCTCGCGCTATGTCAGCAAAGAGCCGCAGGCGTTTCAGCCCGGCGTTCCGGCGATCGACGTGTTCCCGTTCGCGAGCTGGTCACGCATCGCCGCGTCGCTGCTGCGTCAGCCGCCGCGCGAGCTCGTCTCGTACGGGGATCCGGCCGGACTGCGTGCGTTGCGCGAAGCGATCGCCGCGCACCTGCGGCATCGCGAGAGCGTTCCGTGCGACGCCGACGAGGTGATCGTTACGACGGGTTCGCAGCAGTCGCTCGATCTGATCATGCGGCTGATGCTCGATCCCGACGATGCCGTGTGGCTCGAGGAACCGGGCTCGCTCGCGGCACGCTCGGCATCTCGGGCGGCGCGCGCGTCGTCCCCGTGCCGGTCGATGCCGACGGTTTGATCGTCGCCGAAGGCGAAGCGGCCGCGCCGCGCGCGCGTTTGGCCCACGTGACCGCCGCCAGCCAATGGCCGACGACGGTGACGCTTGCGCCCGCGCGCCGCGCGGCGCTCGTCGCGTGGGCCGACGCCGCCGATGCGTGGATCGTCGAGGACGAATACGACGGTGTCTTCCGCTACGACGAAGGCGCACCGGCCTCGGTGCGCAGCGTCGCGCGCTGCGATCGCGTGCTGCGAGTCGGCTCGTTCAGCATGACGACGTTTCCGGCGCTGCGCATCGGCTACATCGTCGTCCCGCGCGGGCTCGTCGACGCGTTCGTGGCGGCGAAGGCCGCCATCGACCGGCAGGGCGCGACGCTCGAACAAGCCGTGCTGGCCGAGTTCATGCTCTCCGGCCGCTACCTGCGCCACCTTCGCGCGATGAGCGAGGTATATGCCGAGCGACGCGACGCGCTCCGCCGCCGCCTCCACGAGTATCTGCCCTCGCTCGCGTACACGTCGCCGCGCGCCGGAATCCACGGTATCCTCGCCCTCGACGGCCGCGACGACGTCGCGGTGTGCGCCGCTGCGGCGCGGCGCGGGATCTCCGTCGTGCCGCTCTCACCGCTGTACTTCGGCCGCGCCCGCCGCAGCGGGCTGCTCGTCGGCTTCGGCGTCGCGTCACCGGGCGAGATTCGGCTCGGCGTGCGCAAGCTGCGCGAAGCGATCGCTGAGGTTCCGCTCCGGCGCGTCACCCCACGCTGACGGAACGATCAGCGATTCTGCGCGACCAGTTGACGGTGCGAGAGCCGCTCGAGCTGCCGCCGTTCTGCAGCGCTTGTCCGGCGGTCGCCGCTCGGCGGGACGACCGCGAACGTGTACGCGTAGTGAGCCGTACCGGCTGCGCGATGCGCGACCACGAAAACCCTCGCGGCGTTCGGCTCCGAGGTCGAGGCGTATTGGCACACCATCCCGCTCGTCGGCATCAAGCGCATCGTCGTGCGGAGCACGGCGCTGATATCGTTCTCCGCGAGCACCGAGCACGGCAATCCTTGTACGACTTTTGCCGGATTGGCGGGCGGTGCGAAGGCGAACATGACGGCGAACGGGACGAGAATCGCTATTGCGGCGATCGCGCTCCGCATGGGATGGAGGTCGTCGCTGCGAGCGGCGACGTTCAGCGAATCAAAGTTGGACATCGTTCAACCATGACACTATGTTTGGTGGGAACGATGCACGAGACGATCGGTTAGCGTTCGCGCGGAGGACTGAATCATTTGTGACGAACGGATCTTCTTTCATCGCGTTCGACGCAGTGCGGAAGAAATGTGCGCCACGCAAATTGTGGCGGCGTTTGCCGATTGCACCAAGTATGGAACGTCAGCAGGTGCGCCGCCATCCGCCGCGCATCGCCCTGATCGCGCACGATGCATGCAAAGCCGACATGACCGAGTGGGCAGCGTTCAATCGCGGTACGCTCGCGCGCTGCGACCTCGTCGCGACCGGCACCACCGGCGCGACGGTCGCCAAGGAGACCGGGCTCCCGATCGAGTTGCTACTCTCCGGCCCGCTCGGCGGCGACGCGCAGGTGGGCGCGCTGCTGGTCGGCGCGCGGCTCGACCTCGTCGTTTTCTTCTGGGATCCGCTGACGTCGCAGCCGCACGACGTCGACGTCAAGGCGCTCTTACGCCTCTCGGTGCTCTACAACGTGCCGATCGCGTGCAATCGCTCGACGGCCGATTTCCTGATCTCCTCGCCGCTCTTCCTCGACGACCACCACCTCGCCCAACGCCGCTCCGCACACTCACCGGCAGCCGCGCAGTAACCGCCGTTAGAGCGGTGCCTGCGTGAGGTGCTGGGCGTATTGGCGCGCGTCGAAATACCAGTCCGGCAACGTGTCGGGGAACTTGATCTCGCTGAACGTGAAGTCGACTTCCTTACCGTCGTCGTTGTATCCGCCGCCGACGTCGCCGTGGAGACGCGTGACGACCGGATACCCCTGCACGTTGCCCATGGTGATCGTGAACGTGACCGGGTAGACTTTCGCGTTCCGGCTGTTGCCTCCGTAGAAGAGCTTGTCGGTCGCGATCAGCTTGTGCAGCTCCAGCGTCTTGCGGTCGACGAAGATCTCGCGCAAGCGGTTGCGCTCGACATCGCGCACGGGCGTGATGTGCAGGTGCAGTTCGTCGCCTTCGACCTCGACCGACTGCACGTTGTAGTCGAGTTCCACCAGCGTACGCACGCCGCCGATGATCGGGAGCTGCGTGTAGCGAGGCTCGGGAGTCGGCACCTCGCTGACCGGATGCGGGCGCGCAGGAGCGGGTTCGAAGACGTCGGCGGTCGGCGGACCGGGATCGCGCGCTTCGTTGAACGCCGGCCGGTCGAACGTCATGTCGCCGCGCGCGAAGTCGCGAAACACCAGGCGCGTCAGCGCCGCGCGGTCGCTGTTGCGCACCCAGACGTGCACCGTGTAGCTTCCGACCGGGTCGATGTAGCCGTTCGTCGCCATCTGCTTGCGCACGAGCGTGTAGGTCTCGTACGGCGGCGGTGGACGGTGCGAGCGGAACTGCAAGCGGATCAACCCGAGCAGTCGCTGCGGCGTGGGTGTCGGTTCCGCCGCAGGCTGCGCGGTCGGGGCCGCCAGCGCGGCCGCAAGGATCACGGAGGCCAGCATCCCGAGTCCTACGGCATGCTGCGGAGGTTGGCCCGCCATCCTTGCTTGAAAGCTCGGGGATGTGCTGGTTCTTCGCGCCGCCGCCGCGAGCGCGCCGCGCGCGACGACCCCCGAGGAGAAGGGCGCCTCCGCGCCGCCTCAACATCATGACCGACTGGTTCAACCGCTACCGAAAGTAAACGTGCATTCGTCATCCCGACGGGTGCAAGAGCTACCCCCAGACAGTGCGGGCGGTGTCGGCGACGAGCTCGAGTTTGGCCCACTGCTCGTCTTCCGTGAGCAGATTGCCTTCGGCCATCGATGCGAAGCCGCACTGCGGACTGAGCGCGAGAACGTCGAGCGGAACGATCTTCGCCGCTTCGTCGATGCGGCGCTGCAGTGACGCCGCGTCCTCCAAGCCGCCGCGCTTGGTGCTGACGAGTCCGAGCACGACGGTTTTCCCCTTGGGCACGAAGCGCAGCGGCTCGAACGTCCCCGAGCGCTCGTCATCGTATTCGAGCAGAAACCGGTCGACCTCGAGCTCGTTGAACAGCCTCTCCGCGATCGCGTCGTAGCCGCCGCTGGCGTACCATTGGCTGCGGTTGTTCCCGCGGCAGAGGTGAATCGCGAGGACGACGCCTGGCTTGCGAGCGGCGCGGAAGCACGCGTTGTCGGCGACGATCGCCTCGTCGAGGAGCTGCTCGGGCGACTGGCCGAACTCCGTGCGCAGGTGCTCGCGCCACTTCGGATCGAGATAGTAGCTGTAGCGCGGCGCGTCGATCTGGATGTACGAGACGCCTTCGGTCGAGAGCGCGGCGGTCTCATCCCGGATGATGTCGACGACGTCGCGCAAGAACGCGGAGTGATCCGCGTACGCTCCGTCGCTGATCCCCTTCTTGTACGAGATCGCGGGGAATTGGGTGGCGCTCGGCAGCGTCATCTTGATCGGCCCTGGGCTGTGCTCGCGCAGGAACGCCGTCTCATGTTCGGCCAGCCGGCGCATGCGGCGCAGCTTGCCGGTGACGATCCCTTTGACGGCGCTCGGCGCGACCGTTTGGGCCGCTCCCCCGGCGTTCCAGTTGCGCTGGACCGCGTCGCTGTAGTCGAAGCCGTCGACCGCATCGTTGAAGTCGCTCATGAAGCCGCTGCGCCGGAACTCGCCGTCGGTGAAGATGCGAAAGCCGAGGTCCTTCTGCTTCGCGAGGACGCGCAGGATGTCGCGGTCCTCGATCTCGCGGAGGCGCTCGGCGGGCGCACTGCCGTGCCGTGCCTCGAGCAGCTCGGCGCTTCGCAGGAAGCTCCCGACGTGGTCGGCGCGCAGGTCGGCGGCGGTAACGGTACGCGGCATACCGTTCCCTTTTTCGCGCCCGGCGTGGGGGCCTACCGGGGCGTCGCTCCCCCGCTGTGAGGCGGCGGATGCTGGGTACCGTTGCGGTGAGCACCGCGTCATCCGAGAGGCACCATGAAGCGCACTTCGCGAAACGGATCCGGCCGTTCCGATCTCGACGCATTTCGTACCGCGCCCGGCGAAGCGTTGACGACGAACCAAGGCGTTCCGATCGCCGACAACCAGAACTCCCTGCGCGCCTCCGAGCGCGGCCCGACGCTGCTCGAAGACTTCGCGATGCGCGAGAAGATCACGCACTTCGATCACGAGCGCATCCCCGAACGCGTCGTCCACGCCCGCGGCGCCGCCGCCCACGGCTATTTTCAGGTCTACGAACCGCTGACGCAGTTCACGCGCGCCGCCTTCCTAGCAGACCCTGCGGTGAAAACTCCGGTCTTCGTTCGGTTCTCGACGGTCGGCGGCTCTCGCGGCTCGGCCGATACGCCGCGCGACGTCCGCGGATTCGCGGTGAAGTTCTACACGCAGGAAGGCAACTTCGACCTCGTCGGCAACAACATGCCGGTTTTCTTCATCCAGGATGCGGTCAAGTTTCCCGACTTCGTGCACGCGGTGAAGCCCGAGCCGCACAACGAGATCCCGCAAGCCTCTTCTGCCCACGACACGCTCTGGGACTTCGTCTCGCTGACGACCGAGACGGCGCACATGATGATGTGGCTCATGTCGGACCGCGCCATCCCGAAATCGTATCGGATGATGGAAGGGTTCGGCGTGCACACGTTCCGGCTGGTGAACGCGAAGAACCAGTCGCGATTCGTGAAGTTCCATTGGAAGCCGGTGCTCGGCGCACATTCGCTCGTGTGGGACGAAGCGCAGCGGCTCATGGGACGCGACGCCGACTTCAACCGGCGCGACCTGTACGAAGCGATCGAGCAGGGCAACTATCCCGAGTTCGAGTTCGGGATGCAGATCTTCGGCGACAAGGAAGCGGACCGTTTCGATTTCGACATCCTCGATCCGACGAAGCTGATCCCGGAAGAGCTCGTACCGGTGCGGCGCGTCGGCAAGCTGGTGCTCGACCGCAATCCCGACAACTTCTTCGCCGAGACGGAGCAGGTCGCGTTCTGCGCCTCGCACGTCGTGCCGGGGATCGACTTCACCAACGATCCGCTGCTGCAGGGCCGCGTCTTCTCCTACCTCGATACGCAGATCTCACGCCTCGGCGGTCCGAATTTTCACGAGATTCCGATCAACCGGCCGAAGTGTCCGTTCAGCAACGGCCAGCGCGACGGCATGCACCGCATGACGATCGACACAGGCAACGCGTCGTACGATCCCAACTCGCTCGACGGCGGTCTGCCGGCCGAAGTCCCGGAAGCCGAGGGCGGTTTCGCCAGCTTTCCGGAACGCTTCGAGGGGCTCAAGCGGCGCGTGCGCTCGGCGTCGTTCGCCGACCACTTCTCGCAAGCCACGATGTTTTGGAACAGCATGTCCGACGTCGAGAAGGATCACATCGTCGAAGCGTTCTCGTTCGAGCTCGCCAAGGTCGAGCGGCCGGCGATCCGCGAGCGCGTGGTGAGTGCGATCCTTGCCAACATCGACCCGGTGCTGACCCAGCGCGTCTGCGCGAACATCGGCCTTACCGCACCCGCTCCGGCCAAAACCGCTCGTGCGAAGAGCGGCAACGGGCCGGCGGCACGCGGCACGGCAGCGTCGCCGGCGCTGAGCTTGATGAACGCGGCGGTCGAAGGGATCAAGACGCGCAAGGTGGCGATCCTGGCCGCCGACGGTGTCGACGGCGCCGCGATCGACGCGATGAAGGCCGCGCTGACGAAGGGCGGCGCGAAGGGGCTGGTCCTCGCGGCGCGTCTCGGCATCCTCAAGGCCGCGGGCGGAGCGGTGGTCGCGGTCGATCACACGATCGCGACGATGCCGTCGGTTGCCTTCGACGGTGTCTTCGTTCCGGCGGGCGGAGCCGCGCTCGCGGCGTCGCGCGAAGCCGTCGAGTTCATCGACGAAGCATACCGCCACTGCAAGGCGATCGCGGCGACGGGCGACGGCGTCGAGCTGCTCCAGGCAGCACGCGCGTTCGGCTCGGACGGTTCCGCGCCCGCGGGCGTCGTCGCAGGCGACCGCATCGCGACGGTCAGCAAGACGTTCATCGCCGAACTCGGGCGTCATCGCGCGTGGGCGCGTTCGGTGCAGGCGCTCGCCGTCGTGTGAGGCTCATGGATGCGCCGCTATGGGTGCTCGCCGCGATCGGCGCCATGGGCGCGTACGACACGATCGTGTTCCACGAGCTCGTCGCGCGCCTGGCGGCGCAGCCCGCGGCGTGGCGCGAGCTGCGGCTGCACGCGGCGCGCGACGTGGTCTATCTCATTCTGTTCACCACGCTTGCATGGTTCGAACCGCACGGCTGGATCATCGTCGCCTTTGCGATCGTGCTCGCCGCGGAGGTCGTCATTACCGCCTGCGATTTCATCGTCGAATGGGACACACGCAAGCTGCCGCGCGGCGAGCGCGCGCTGCACGCGATCATCGCGATCGGATACGGTGCGTTTCTGGCGCTGATCGCGCCCGGCATGGCGAAGTGGTTTCGGCTGCCGGCCGGCATGACGCCGGCGTCGCACGGCATGCTCTCCTGGTTCCTCAGCCTGCTCGCGCTCGGGGTCGCGATCTGGGCTGTCCGCGACGCGGCCGCCGCGCGGCACTTACGATGGATCGAATCGGACCGCGAGCTTCAGCCGGCGATCGAGCGATTCTGAGCCGAAGCGCGCGATGTTCCGCCCCGGTTATCGCTCGGTGGCCGCCGCGGCCGGTCGTTCGCGTGGGGGTTCGTAGGTCGCGAAGCGCTCGTCCTGAGGGAAGCGCGAGTACACGCCGCGCTTGAACTGCGCGAGCAGCGCGTCGAGCAGCAGCTCGCCGAGCGGAACGAGCGTCCCTTCGTACAGATCGCGCGGCCGGACGTCGGGCCGCGCGACCTCGACGGTTGCGGCGACGTCGCCCGTATCGATCCCCGCGTCGATCCAGAACCATGAGACGCCGCAGGTCGGGTCACCCATCTTCACCGTCCAGTAGACGGAATCGCGGCCGCGATGGCGCGGCAGCACGCTCGGATGGAAACACAGGGCACCCACGCGCGGGAGTGCGCGATCGGCCTTCTTCACGAGCTTCGTATAGTTGGCGAGCAGCAGCACGTCGGCGTCCGCCGGATCCTCGGTGATCTCGATCTCGTGCCGCAGGCACGCTCGAATCGCGGCCTCGTATATCGAGCCGGATCCCCAAACTGCGATCTTCACGTCACATCGGGATTCGCGAACGGACCAGGGGTGTCTTGCTTGCCTTGGGTCGTTTGGGAACGGCACGCGATTGGAATCACAAGAGTGAGTATGGCGGCCGAACAAGGGAAGCATGCATGAGCAAACGTCTCAACGCGACGCACTACGAGAACATTCCGAGCTTCCCCAAGGGTTCGAAGAGGAAGGATCGGATCGTTCATGCCGTCATGGAAACTGTGCAAGGCAGCTCGCACAAGAACGCGCTCGACAACGATCTCGGCATCATCGCATTGCATCAGGTGCTGGCGGACGGGCGCACGTGGCCGTACGACTACGGCTTCATCCCGCAGACGCTCGCCGATGACGGCGACCCGCTCGACATCCTGTTCCTCGTCGACAAGCCGACCTTTCCGGGATGCTTGGTGCAAGCGCGGGTTCTCGGCTCGGTCAAGCTCAAGAAGAACGGTATCGAAAACGACCGCGTGATCGGCGCGCCCGTGAAGATGCGCGGCACGGTCCAGAGCGCCGATGCCTATGACGACATCCGCGATCTGCCTGAAGCGAAGATCGATGCGATTCAAACGTTTCTCGTCGGCTATTCCGAGGCCGAAGGCAATGCGATCGACGTCCTCGGGATCGTCTCGGCCGGCGACGCGATGACGTCCGTGCGGAAATATCTCCGGCGCTTCAAACAGAACCGGTAGCGCGCACCCGCCTTGCGGTCGCTTACTTCCCGCAGGGGAGTGCATGAGCACGAACCAAGTCGCCGGTTACGCACCTTGCACCGCAAGCCAGGGGGAACCATGCGTCAGGCGAGTTCCGGTTCGATACGCATTCTGTGGTCCGCGGCAATCGCCGCGATCGCCGCGCTAACGGCGGCGGGGGCGGTGTCCGCCGCGCAAGCCGCCGGGTACTACACCCGCGCGCAAGCCGCGTCCGGAGCGACGGTCTACGCCGCGAACTGCCTGGTGTGTCACGGCATGAACTTGCAGGGGCAAGCGGGTCCCGCGCTGGTCGGGTCCGTCTTCCGCCAATACGTCGGCCCGAAGGGCACGGCGGCGACGCTCTACGACTTCACCAGCAAGCAGATGCCCGCCAACGCACCGGGATCGCTCACCCAACAACAGTATCTCGACGTCACCGCGTACATTCTCGCGCGCAACGGTTATCCGGCCGGGACGTCCCCGCTGACCGTCGCGACGCTCCCGAAGGTCGCACTGGGCGGGGCGAAGGGGCCGGTCATTGCCGCGAACACCAACGAGATCGTCCGCAGCGCACCGCCGAAGAACGTGGTCTACCAGAAACTCCCCGGCAACGCGGACGTCACCGTCACCGACGCGATGATGAGCGGCGCGGCGAGCGACACCGCCAACTGGGTGCTGACCGGACGCACGTACGACAACGCGCGCTACTCGCCGCTCAAGGACATCGACACGACGAACGTCGGCTCGCTCTCGCTGGTGGGGATCGCGCAGACAGGGATGACGGCGAGCTTCGAGACGACGCCGATCGTCGTCAACGGCGTCATGTACATCACCACGCCCACCGTCAGCAACTCGATGAAGGTGATGGCGCTCGACGCTACCAACGGACGGCCGATCTGGGACAGCACCTATAACCTGGGCACGTTCCAGATCTGCTGCGGCCCGGTGAATCGCGGCGTTGCCATCGGCTACGGGATGGTGTACGTCCTCTCGCTCGACGACAAACTCTTCGCACTCGATGCCGCCACCGGCAAGACGCGCTGGACGGCGACGGTCGCCGATGCGACAGTCGGCTACTCCGAGACGATGACGCCGCAAATATATGACGGCATGGTGGTCGTCGGCAGCGCCGGCGGCGAGTGGCCGATCCGCGGTTTCGTCGCCGCGTACGACGCAAAGACCGGCAAAGCGCGCTGGCATTGGGATTCCACCGATCCGAAGACGTACGGCGGCGATTCCTGGAAGCGGGGCGGCGCGATGGCGTGGACGACGCCGGCCATCGACGCGCAGCTCGGACTGGTCATCTTCAGCACCGGAAACCCCAATCCGGATCTCAACGGCACGTATCGGCCGGGAGACAACCTCTACAGCGATTCGATCGTCGCCCTCGACGTGCACACCGGCAAGTTGAAGTGGTACTACCAGCAGATCAAACACGACGTGTGGGATTACGACGCGGTAAGCAACGTCGTGCTCTTCGACGTCCATCAAAACGGGCAGACCATCCCCGCCGCCGGCGAGGCCGGCAAGGTCGGCTGGTTCTACATCGTCGACCGCCGCAACGGACACCTGATCCGCAAGTCCGACCCGTATGTCCTCATGTCGAAGAACATGTTCTCGCAGCCGACGAAAAAAGGCGTCGTGATGCTCCCCGGCGCGAACGGCGGCGCCGAGTGGTCGCCGCCCGCGTACTCGCCGCTGACGCACTTCGCATACGTGCTCGGCATGGATCAGTTGATGAAGTTCTCGACCCAGCCCGAAGCGTACCAGAAGGGCCGCATTCGTCTGGGCAGCGCGTTCTCGAACGTCGAGCCGCATGGAGTCCAGGACGGACGGTTCGTCGCGATCGACACCGAGACGGGGAAGATCGCGTGGACCTACATGACGCCGCAGCCGCTGATGGGCGGCGCGCTCGCCACCGGCGGGAACCTGGTCTTCTTCGGCGAGGGGAACGGCTGGTTCGACGCGCTCGACGCGACGGCCGGAAAACGCTTATGGCGCTACAATCTCGGTGCCGGCGTCAACGCGCCGCCGATCACGTACACGGTGAACGGAGTGCAGTACATCGCGGTCGCAGCGGGCGGAAACTTCCAAATAGGCTTCCCGTACGGCGACACGCTGGCGATCTTCAAACTCGGCACGCCGCCGAAATAACCGCAACGGGCGAGGCCCTCGGGTTATCCGAGGGCCTCGACGCCGTGAGCCGAAACGACGAACGCCGTTTCTTTCCCCGTGCCGGGAACGGCGGCAAGCGCGATGACTGCGCGAGCGACATCATCCGGGGTCTGCGACTCGTCCATATCGGCGAGAAACGCCGACTCGGTGAGTCCGAGATACCGCGCGTAGCCGGCGACGGCGATCTTGCCGAGATCGGTATCCGGCATGATGCGTTGGGGCAAGACTGCAAAAAATCGTACGCCGAGGCTCAAGCGGGTGGCTTCCCCCTCGCAGTATTGCGCGAGAAACATCTGTGCGCGCTTGGCGGCCGCGTAGCCACCGGAAATGGGCGAACCGCCCAGCGCAGCACCGCTCGAGACGAGAATCACGACCGAGCCGGGGCGCAGCGGCTGGCGCAACGCTTCGCGGCAGAACAGAAATGACGCGCGGACGTCAGAATCCCAGTTGCGCGAGAACTCTTCCCACGTTTGCTCGTGCACCGGCGCCGTGGGGGGCAACGCACCTCCGCACAGCACGAGGACGTCGGGCTCGAGTGTCTTGCGCACCTGCGTTGCCGTAGCTTCGTGCGCCGCATCGGCGGCCAGCGTCAGAATCCCGGGAACTTCTTCCGCGAGCGCGTCGAGAAACTCGCGCCGTCTTGCTACCGCGAGTACCCGCGCACCGGAGGCGTGTGCGGCGGCGACGATCGCACGCCCGACGCCGCGGCTGCCGCCGATGACCACCACGTTCTTGTCCTTGAGAGTATCCATCGTCGATACAGACCGCGGCGCATGCGAAAACTCATCGCCGAACGGGCGCGACCGCATACCGATGAGTTTCGCGGCCGCCCGGCGGTCAGGAGGAGAGGAGGCCGAGAACGCACGCAGGCAACACAGGCGTCGTGGCGACGCACGAATCGGAGTGGCTAAACCAAGCCCAGCGGGGAGACCGCGAGGCGTTCGGGCTGCTCGCCGAGCGGTATCGCCGCGAGATGCACGTCCATTGCTATCACATGCTCGGCTCGCTCGCCGACGCCGACGACGCCGTTCAGGAAGCGTTTCTTCGCGCCTGGCGCGGGATCGACGGTTTCGCGGGGCGATCGTCCTTTCGCAGCTGGCTCTACAGCATTGCGACGAACGCATGCCTCGACGCGCTCGCTACGCGCAAGCGGTCGCTCCGAACGCTGCCCGAACGGCTGGGACCTCCGTCGAGCGAGCCGCCTGAAGGCGAAACGCTACGTGAGATCCGTTGGCTCGAACCCTATCCCGATGCGGCACTCGAGCGTATCGCCGACGCGTCGCCCGAGCCGGAGGAGCTGCACGAGACGCGTGAAGCCGTGGAGCTCGCCTTCGTCGCAGCGGTTCAGCACCTACCGCCAAGACAGCGCGCCGTCTTGCTGCTGCGCGACGTGCTGCAGTGCTCCGCGGCGGAGACGGCCGGCATGCTCGACATGACCGTCGCGTCGGTGAACAGTGCCTTGCAGCGTTCCCGCGCGACGACGAAGGCGCAGAGCGGACCCGGCGCGCGCCCAGCGAGACCGGCGCCGACCGCGCAGCAGCGGAAGCTGATCGAGCGCTACGTGCGCGCGTGGGAACACACGGATCTCGATGCGCTGGTCGCGCTGCTGCGCGAGGATGCGGTCTTGAGCATGCCGCCGATTCCAGAATGGTATTGCGGCGTGCAAGCCATTCGCGCAACTCTCGCCTCGGTTTGGACACAACTCGACGGCCCCTTCATCCTCCTTCCGACATCGGCGAACGGCCAACCAGCCTTCGTGCACTACGCGGAAAGCGCGGACGGATCGGAGCGACACGCTCATGCCGTGCACGTCCTCACGCTCGACGGCGCCGCAATTGCGGCCATGACCCTTTTCCGCGATCCGCACGTCGTCGAGCGGTTCGCGCGGTAGCCGCGCTGGGCGAACCCGAACCGTTCCTCAGGAAGCGACGGTGTTGGTGAGCCGCAGCTCACCCACCGTCACGTGAACGACGTCGCCCACTGCCAGCGTGAATTCGTCGCTGGGGACGAGGCCGGTGCCGGTCATGAGCAGCGCGCCGCCGGGGAACGATAGCTCCTCGCCGAGGCACCGCGCGAGCTCCTCGAACGAGCGCTTCATCTGCGACGTGCGCACGGTTCCGGCGAACACGCTCGCGCCGCCGCGCACGATGTCGAGCTGGATTTCGAGGTCGCGCATCGCAGGGGCCTCGGCAAGAATGATCGCTGGGCCGACGGCGCACGATCCGTCGTAGATCTTCGCTTGCGGCAGATAGAGCGGGTTGGCGCCTTCGATGTCGCGCGACGACATGTCGTTGCCGGCGGTGTAGCCGACGATCTCCATGCGGCTGTTCAGCACCAGCACGAGTTCCGGTTCGGGGACGTTCCACGCGCTGTCGCGCCGGATGCGCACCGGTTCGCCGTCGCCCTTCACGCGCCAGCCGATCGACTTCATGAACAGTTCCGGCCGCGCGGCCGAATACACCAGCTGGTAGACGTCGGCGCTCGAGGACTCGTGCTCGCGCGCTTCGCGGCTGCGCAGGTACGTGACGCCGCTCGCCCAGACTTCCTGATGCGGTTCGAGCGGCGGCAGCAGCGGCGCCGCGAGCGCTTCGAACGTCGGCAGATCCTCCAGGAACGCCGAGAGCTGCGGACTCGCCAGCGAGAGCAGCGCATCCAGACCGAACGTCTGGGGAAGTGCGCGCCCATTGAGCGCCCAACGAGCGCCGCCCGGAATGAGGTGTCGCGTCAGCCTCGCTGAGATCACGCGATGTCGGGATCGAGCATGAGCGTCGCGGCGAGGATGTCGCGTTTCACCGGCGAGATCTGGCGCTCTTCGGTCAGATCGTCGGCATACAAGTCGCGCCGTTCGGTCGCGGTGTCGGGAGGTTCGTCGTACTCTGCGGAATCGAGCACGCGCGATTCGTAGGCGGGGTCCGGCCGGTTGATCGGCGAGAGCCGGGTGGCAACGTCGCGATACAGATCGCGCGTCGCCTCCGTCAGCAGCCCGCTGACGCGAAAGACCGCGTCGCCCGAAAAGCGGACGCCGGTCCACGGCATCCCGGCGTGCCGCTGCACCAGCAGATACGTCTCCACGCCCGTGGCGTAGATCGCGAATTGATTCGACTCGGCGACCAGCTTGATTCCGACCAGATCCGCTTCAGAGATGTCGGTGATGAGGTCCATGTCGACTGCCTCTCACGAGCGCTGTACGCGTGCGTTCCAGCCGGGGGCATTCCGCGGGCGTTCGCCAGGGCGCTTCCAACCGAGTGGACGCTAACCCTGGCCGCGCGCGTCAGACCAGGGCGGGTTCGCGCGCGTCCTTGCGCGGCAGGTCGATGATCGGTTCGAACTCCTTGATCGCGTTGATCTCGCCGCCCATCGCGATGTTGGTCACGCGTTCGGTGATGACTTCGACGATCACCGGGACCTTGAGCGACTCGGACTCGCGCTTCGCCCACGCGATCGCCTCGGCGATCTTCGCCGGCTCGAAGACGCGCACGGCGCGGCAGCCGAACGCTTCGGCCGCTTTGACGTGATCGACGCCGTACTCGCCGATCTCGGGCGCATTGATGTTCTGGAAGCTCAACTGCACCTCGAAATCCATGTCGTACGCCTTCTCCGCCTGGCGGATCAGCCCGAGGTAGGCGTTGTTGAGCAGCACCATCACGAACGGAACCTGGTATTGCGCGGCGACCGCGAGCTCTTCGATCATGAACTGCAGCGAGTAGTCGCCGACGATGCCGACCACGTTCTTGGCGGGGTTCGCGAGCTTGGCGCCCGTGCAGGCCGAGACTTCCCAGCCTAGCGGTCCGGCTTGACCGCAGATCAGGTAGTTGCGCGGCTTGTTGATCTTCTGAAGCTGTCCGGAGAGGATCTGGTACAGACCGATCGCCGTGACGAACTGCGTGTCGTCGTCGAAGGCGTCGTTGATCTCCTGGAACACGCGCTGCGGCTTGATCGGGACGTTGTCGAAGTCGGTCTTGCGCAGCATCGTGCGCTTGCGCTCCTGGACGTCGCCCACCCACTCGTCGCGCGCGGGAATCGTGCCGGCGGCCTTGCGGGCGCGAGCTTCGGCGACCAGCGCTTCGAGTGCGAGGCCGGCGTCCGCGACGATGCCGAGCTCGGGCGAGAAGACGCGGCCGATCTGGGTCGGATCGATGTCGACGTGCACGAACGTGCGGCCTTGCGTGTAGACGTCGACGCTGCCGGTGTGCCGGTTCGCCCAACGGTTGCCGATGCCGATGACGAAGTCGCTCTCGAGGAACGTGGCGTTGCCGTAGCGATGCTGCGTCTGCAAGCCGACCATGCCGGCGTTGAGCGGATGATCGTCGGGGATCGTGCCCCAACCCATCAGCGTCGGGATCACCGGCGTGTTCGTCAGCTCCGCGAACGCGACGAGGTCGGCTGAGGCTTCCGCGTTGATCACGCCGCCGCCGGCGACGATCAGCGGGCGCTTCGCCGTCAGCAGCAGATCGAGCGCACGGCGAATCGCCTTCGCTCCCGGACGCGGACGCGTGATTTCCAACGGCTCGTCGGCGTCGGGATCGTAGTTGATGATCTCGCGCTGAACGTCGATCGGCAGGTCGATGTGCACCGGACCCGGACGGCCGGAACGCATGAGCTGGAAGGCCTTGCGGAAGACGTACGGCACCTGCGCGCCTTCCATCACCGTCGTCGACCACTTCGTCACGGGCGCGGTGATCGCGGCGACGTCGACCGCTTGAAAATCTTCTTTGTGGAGTTTCGCCCGCGGCGCCTGACCCGTGATGCACAGGATCGGGACGCTGTCGGCCATCGCCGAGTAGAGTCCCGTCACCATGTTCGTTCCGGCCGGCCCCGAGGTGCCGATGTTGACGCCGATGCGGCCCGCGCGCGCGCGGCTATACCCCTCGGCCGCGTGCGTCCCGCCCTCTTCGTGCCGCACGAGGACGTGGCGAATGCCGCCGTGCTTGCGGAGCGCGTCGTAGAGCGGCAGAATCGCCGCGCCCGGCACGCCGAAAACGAGCTCCACGCCCTCGCTCTGCATCACGCGCACTGCAGCTTCCATTGCCGTCATTTTGGCCATGGTCTACGCTCCTCACCGGGTCGAGTCGGGCAAAATTACGGGATACGGGATACCGTATTGCGGACCTTAGCAGGTCCTTCCCACGCGGTCAAGGGCCAAGGGCCAAGAGCCGTGTCCCGGACCTACCCGAAAAAATTGTGCCGCTGGGGGTATCGACAAAAGTCGGATGCGTCTGGTATACCACATACCACATCCCATATGCCAGCCCGGCGTTCACGGGCGAACCAGGGGGTCTCAGGTGCGATATGCTGTCGTCGGCGCCGGGGCAATCGGCGCGTTTGTTGGAGCTTCCCTCGCCCGGGCCGGAGCCGAGGTCGTCCTCGTGGCCCGCGGCGCGCACCTGACCGCGATGCGGCGATCGGGGCTGCGTATCGTCGGACCGCGCGAAGAGTACACGGTCGCCCCGGGCTGCACCGACGTCTGTGCGGACATCGGCACGGTCGACGTGGTGATCGTCGCGCTAAAGGCGCATCAGATCGCCGGCATGCTCGACGAGATCGCGCACCTGGTCCGCGAGGACACGGTCATCGTCTCGATGCAGAACGGGGTCCCGTGGTGGTACTTCCAGCAGCACGGCGGACCGCTCGACGGACACGCGCTCGACACCGTCGATCCCGGCGGGCGCCTCGCCCGGATGTTCGATCCCGAGCGCGTCGTCGGCTGCGCGGTCTACTGTTCGACCGAGATCACCGCACCGGGCGTCGTGCGCCACATCGAAGGCACGCGCTACGTGCTCGGCCACCCGGGCGGCGCGACGACGCGGCGTTTGCAGAAGATCGCGGCAGACCTCCAGGCCGGCGGCCTGAAGGCGCCGGTGACCGCGGAGATCCGCGTCGACGTTTGGACGAAACTCCTGGGCAACGTCTGCTTCAATCCGCTCAGCGCGCTGACGCGCTCGACGCTGGGCGAGCTCGCCGGCGACGTGCGCCTCGCGCCAATGGTGCGCGGAATGATGCACGAATCGCTCGCGGTGGCAAATGCGCTCGGCATCACGATCGACGTCTCGATCGATCGCCGCATCGACGGCGCGCGCCGCGTCGGCGATCACAAGACGTCGACGCTGCAAGACCTCGAAGCGGGCCGCCCGCTCGAGATCGACTGCATCATCGGCGCGGTCGTCGAGCTGGGCGATCTCTTAGGCGTCGACGTCTCGACGACGCGCGACGTCTACGGCCTCACCAAGATGCTCGACCGCTCGATGCGCAAGGGCGCCGAGCCCCAGGCGATCGCCGTGTGAGTTCGGCCGCGGGCGCACTCGGCGCTCGGTGAGCCAGAACAGCAGCGCCGCAAGCGGAAGCGCCGCGCCGAAACCCACGACGCCGGTCCAGCCGGCGTGGGCGTACGCGATGCCGGAGACCGCCGAGCCGACGGCGCCGCCGGCGAACAACGTCGCAATATAGAGCGTGTTGAGGCGACTGCGTTCAGCCGGTTTCAGAGCGAAGACGATGCGCTGCCCGAGGACCATCGTCGTTTGCACGCCGAGATCGATGAGGATGGCGCCGGCGATCAATGCCCAGAGCCGGCTTTGAAGCAACGTCAACAGCATGCCGCCGCCGGCCAAGACAAACGCGACACCCGTAAGCCGATGTCCGTAACCGCGATCACCCAGGCGTCCGGCGATGGGCGCAAACAGCGCGCCCGTCGCGCCTACGAGCGCGAAGACGCCGATCCACGTTTCCGAGAAGTGGAAGGGCGGCCCCGAAAGCAGAAAGGTGATGCTCGTCCAAAACGCGCTGAAGGTACCGAACATCGCCGCCTGATAGAATGCGCGCCGGCGGAGAATCGGTTCCTCCCGGAAGATCCGTCCGAGCGAGGCGATGAGCGGCCCGTAACCCTCCGCGAAGGCGGGTCGGCGAATCGGAAGCACCCGGTACAGGACGACGGTCATGACTGCGAGCAGCACGGCGGAAATCACGTAGACCGCGCGCCAGCCGAGCGCATCGGAGACGATCCCGGAACCGGCACGCGCAAGCAAAATCCCCAGGAGCACACCGCCCTGGACCTGGCCGATGACGCGTCCGCGCGCTTCGGCAGGCGCCAGAGCCGCTGCGAAGGGGACGAGGACCTGCGCGACGACCGACGTGACCCCGATCGCCAGCATTGCGGCTACGAATTCGCCGAACGACTCCGTAAACGCCGCCGCTATCAGCGCGGCGACGGTGCCGAACAGGATCGTCACGATCAGGCGACGGTTCTCGAAGAGATCGCCAAGCGGCGCGAGCAGCACCAGGCCCAACGCATAGCCCAGTTGCGAGACCGTGATGATCAGCCCGGACGCCGCCTCATCGACCCCGAACGTCCGGCGGATCGTCTCCAGCAGCGGCTGCGCGTAATAGAGATTGCCGACGGCGAGTCCGCACGCCACGGCAAATATGGCAATCAGACCGCCGGACAAGCGGGGTGAGGCGACCACCGCGGGCGCGTGCGCATCGACCGTACCGACTTCAGTTGGCGGCGTAGCGATTTCCACCGGGACTACGATTTGAGGCTGGCGATGTCGACGACGAAGCGGTAGCGCACGTCGCTCTCGACCGTCCGCTCGTAGGCCTCGGCAATTCGATCGATCGGGATCACCTCGATGTCCGCAACGATCCCGTGCTCTCCGCAGAAGTCGAGCATCTCCTGCGTTTCCCAGATCCCGCCGATCATCGAGCCCGTGAGGCGACAGCGGTGCGCGATGAGCGACGTCGCGTCGAATGGTGTCGGAGCGGGATGGCCGAGGACCACCATCGTTCCGCCGAGGCGCAGCAGGCCCAGACATGCACCATAATCATGCGCCGCGGAGACCGTATCGATGACGAGGTCGAAGCGCCCGGCATTCTTTTCGAACGCGTCCGACTCGGTGGTGACGATGAAGTCGTCGGCGCCCAGCAGCAGCGCGTCCTCGCGTTTCGAAGGAGAGTGGCTGAGGACCGTGACGTTCGCATCCATCGCGTTCGCGAATTTGACCGCCAGATGTCCGAGGCCGCCGAGCCCGATGACTCCGACCTTGTCGCCGGCCTGCACGTTGAAGCGCCGCAGCGGCGAGTAGGCCGTGATGCCGGCGCACAGCAGCGGTGCGGCCGCATCGAGCGGCAGATTCTCCGGAATGCGCACGACGTAGGCTTCGTCGACGGTGATCCGCGTCGAGTACCCGCCGAACGTCGGCGTCGTGCCATCCTGTTCGAAGCTGTTGTACGTGAAGCTCGTGCGCCGCTCGCAATACTGCTCTTCGCCCCTCGAGCAGGGAGAGCACTCGCGGCACGAGTCGACGACGCGGCCGACGCCGACGAAGTCGCCCACGGCGTACCTCCGAACGTCGGCGCCGGCGCGCGCGACGCGGCCGACGATTTCATGGCCCGGTACCATCGGAAACGCCGAGTCGCCCAACTCATCGCGCACCTGGTGGATGTCACTATGGGAGACGCCGCAGTAGAGGATCTCGATCAGCACGTCGTGCGGCCCGGGCGCCCGTCGCTCGATCGTGAAGGGAGCAAGGGGCGCCTCGGGAGAGGCCGCGGCGTACGCGGCCGCCGTTATCGTGGTTCGTTCGCGTACATTCATGTGTGCCAGCGTAGCCACGGCGCCAGAGCGCAGCCAGAGACGCCGGATCGGTCTCCGATCAATGCAACCGACCAGCGAGAGCGCGTTACGTCAGACGCTGTTCGCCGGAAGAACGGCGCGCGCGGCGGGAAACCACGCACCGCGCGCGATCGCGAGCGCGTTCACCGTGCCGACCAGCACGAGGCCGACCGCGAGCGCGGCGAACAGGCCGCTCATCGAGCCCGTCAGCTGCAACAGCGCCCAGCCGCCCACCGTCGCCGCGAGAAAGCGGGTCGTGCTGGCGAGCAGCGGCCATGCCAGCCGTCCCGCACCCTGAGAGGCGAAATACAGCGCCATGCCGGCGCCGAAGAAACCGAAGAACGGGCCGACCGCACGAAGGTACGCACCGCCGGCGGCGAGCATGCGCGGCTCGTCACCGAACAGCCGCAGCCACGCGTCGGGCCGTAGCGCGGCGGCGATTCCCACCACTTCCGTCATGGCGAAGGCGATCGCGGCGCCGGTGAACGCGACGCGGACCGCGCGCGTGCGATTCCCCGCGCCGATGTTGGCGCCGACCATCGCGACGAGCGGCCCGCCGACACCGAACGCGAGCGGCACCAACAGATACTCCAGGCGCGCGCCGGTTCCGTACCCGGCGACGGCGTCCGTTCCGAAGCGATGGCCGACGAACGCGGTAGTGATCGCGATCGTCAGGTTCGATTGCACCGTCGTGACGGCGGCGACGGCGCCGATCCGCAAAATTTCATGGAACAGCGGCCAGCGCAACCGCGCGGCATGCACGCGCAGCCCCGCGCGCCCGCTGAGCAAGTACCAGCCCAGCACGACGTTCGCGGCGGCGTAGAACGCGATCAGCGCGACGCCGCCGCCTGCGATTCCGAGCGCGGGAAACGGGCCGATCCCGAAGATCAGGCACGGCGAGAGCGGGATCAGCAGCACGACTCCGCCGCAGATCACGAGTGCCGGGACGAGCATGTTGCCGGTGCCGCGAATCACGCTGGTCAACGCGGCGCTCAACCACACGAGCACCATTCCGGCGAAGACGACGTTCGAGTATTTGAGCGCGGCGTCGAGCGACGCGCCGTGACCGCCGAGCGCGGTGTAGAGCTGCCGGCCGAAGAGGAGCGCGAGCACGGTGAACAGCGCGCCGAGCGCGACGTCGATCACGATCGCGTGGATGACGAGCGCGTCTGCTTCGTCGCGGCGCCGGCCGCCGAGCGCTCGCGCGACGGCCGAGGAGATCCCGCCGCCCATCGCGCCGTTCGAGATCATCTGCATCAGCATGATCCCGGGAAACACCAGCGCCATGCCGGTCAGTGCGTCGATGCCGAGGCGGCTCACCCAGAACGTCTCGATGAGCCCGGTCGCGGCTTGCGCGAACATCACCAGAACGTTCGGCCACGCGAGCCGCAGCAGCGTCGCCGCGATCGGGCCGTCGAGAAGCACGCGCGTGCGCGCGCTGTGCTCGACAGGGGCGGGCGCGGCGGCGGTCGCGGTCATGCGATGCGGTAGATGGGCGCGCCGAGCGGCGTTCCGGTGAGTCCGCCGTCGACGAAGGCGATGAGGGCCGTCTTGTTCTGTAACCGCACGTGAATTTGTACTTTCTGCTTCGCCGCAACTGGTTTCTTTACGAAACCACTGTTGCACCCTACCACACGTTGGTTGCATAATGCAACTAGCATGAAACGCACGAGTCACGAGGCCGCGCACTGCCCGATCGCACGGAGCCTGGACGTCATGGGCGACTGGTGGACGCTCCTGATCGTCCGCGACGCGCTGGCAGGCAAGCGCCGGTTCGGCGAGTTCCAGAAGAGCCTCGGGGTCGCGAAGAACGTCCTGGCGGCGCGGCTGCGGGCGCTCGTCGCGGAGGGCATCCTCGAGATGGTGCCGGCCTCGGACGGCAGCGCCTATCAGGAGTACGCGCTCACCGACAAGGGGCGCGACCTCTTCCCCGTGCTCGTCGCGCTGCGACAGTGGGCGCACGCGCATCTCTTCAAGCCCGAAGAGATCCACACGACGCTGGTCGATCGCGCGCACGGCCGCCCCGTGCGCACGCTCGAATTACGTGCCGAAGACGGACGATTGCTCAAGGTCGGAGACGCGGAAGTCCGCATCGCGGCGCACGCGTGAAAACGTTGGTGGTCGGCGCGGGCGCCGTCGGCGGCGCGATCCGTTCGACGTCGTGCTGCTGAGCTGCAAGGGGTACGGTCCCAACACCGCGATCCTGCCGCTCCTCAACGGCATGCGCCAACTCGACGTGCTCGACGCGCGCTTCGGCCGAGATCACGTTCTCGGCGGAATGTGCGCGGTCGTGACGATGCTGCAGGACGACGGTCACCTCGCAACATACGAAGCCCGCCGCAGCCGCGAAGTGGCAGCGGCCGGTAAGCCGCTCCCCGCTCTAGTAATACCAGCGGACCTACGGTAGACTTACCCCATTGCTCTACCGGAGGGAAACAATGCATCCTATCGCTCGTTTCGTCGCCCTTTCGCTCGTGGTCCCGGCGCTCGTTACCGCGGCAGTCCAGCGAGGTGCGCAGGCTGCGCCGACTCCGATGCCGGGTGGCGCGAACCAACTGAGGGGCACGAGCGGGACGCTTGCATCGACCCTTTTCAACGGGAAGATTCGTATCCGCAAAATGACGTTCCGCGCACCGGGGCCGAACGACCACATGGATCCGCAGGCGGGTCAGAAAGCAGTCGTCTTCACGTGCATCGTCTCGAATGGCACGAAAGCGACGCGCGTCGGATATCTCAATGCAAAGCTCGTTGATGCCGACGGTATCGTGCTCGATTCATCCGGCGGCGACCCTGAGGAAAGTTCCTACTCTCTCCCGCCTGGAGGCGCGTTCCATCAGTCGTTTCGTTTCCTCATCAAAGATGGTTTCACGCCGGTGAAAGTCTTCGTGCAGGAGCAGGCAAATCTGAACTCGCCGGTTTTTCGCATCAATCTCAAGCGCGGCGACATTTCCAAGTAGGAGCGGCCAAGGTTACTCCGGCGATCACGCGGTCGCTCTACCGGCGTCACCCCGAGCTTGTCGAGGGGCCCTCGTCACGCATCGCGCCAACCGAACCACGTCGCGGCACGGCAGCAACGACCCCAAGCACCGCGGCATTGACCGCCAGCGCCACGAGCCCCGTGTTGATCCCCGCAACCTGACCCTGCTGCATCGCGGCGAAGTACACGAGCACGATCAGCCCCGCAACGATGCCGGACCCGACCGCAATCGCCGGCGGGCGGCGCGACATCACCCCAAGCACGACGCCCGGGAACAACTGCGTGATCCCGTTGTAACCGATGAGCAGCAGCCCGACGAGCGTCGTGCGCGCGAGCGCCCAGAACGCGAAGGCTAGCAGCGCCACAACGAGCACGAGAATGCGCGTCGTACGCGTCTCCGCCGCCGCGTCGCGTACGAGACCGTAATCCGCGAACACGTTCTTACCGACGATGCTCGCGGCCGCGAGCAGCTGCGCGGAGGCGGGAATGAGCGCCGCCAGCGTTCCCGCGGCGGCGACCCCACCGACGACCCACGCCGGATAATACTTCTGCACGACGAGCATGAACGACTGATCCGCCGCCGCACCTTGCAGCCCGGGGATCACCTCGAGCGCCGTGAACCCGGCGAAGAACACGAGCAGCAGCATCACCTGGTAAAACGGCAGAAAGATCGCGTTGCGGCGCAGCGTGTCCTCGTTGCGCGCGCTGTAAATCGCCGCCATCGACTGCGGCCACATGAAGAAGCCGCACGCGGTGAGGATCGTCGTCGTGACGACCCAGGTGATCCCGTTCGGCGCGCTCGGCCCCGCGATCGTGAGCCAGTTCGGATGATCGCGCAGCACGGCATCGAGAGCACCTGCGGGCGAGCCGAAGAAGTGCGCCGGCAGCACGAGCCCGGCGAACATCACGCCGAGCAGCACGAGCGCGTCCTTGATGATGCTCGCGAAGGCCGCGCCGCGCAAGCCGGTGACGAACGTGAAGATCGCAACGACGAAAAATCCGATCGCGACCGCCGCGAGCGGATTGATCGTGCCGAAACCCGCGATCTGCAGCAGAATCTGCAAGCCGGTGAGCTGCAGCGTGACGTACGGCACGAGCATCAAAAAGCCGAGCAGCGCGACGAGCGCGCCGAGCGGACGACTGCCGTACCGATCGGTGAAGAAGTCCGGCCCGGTCAGCATCCCGCGTTCGCGTGCGATGCGATGGATCGCCGGTGCGAGAAAGAACGAGATGACGTACGCGATCGTGCCATAGCACAGGATGTAGTACGCCGGCGCGCCTTTGCCGTACGCCCAGCCCGCGGCGCCCAGGAAGGTGAACGTCGTGTAGATCTCGCCGGCGAGCAGCAGCCACAGCAGCAGCGCGCCCATCCGCCGCCCGCCGACGATGTACTCTTGCGGGTCCATCACGACGCCGCGCACGCCACGCAGCCCGAACAGCACCGTGCCGACCACCACGAGGGCCACGATGCCCAGCGCAACCGCAGCGTTCACGAGGTCCGGCTCCGGTACGCGACCCACATGAACGCCGGCGTGAGGAGAACCCACGCCACGATCCAGGCCAGCACGAACGGCAGCCCGAGGATACGCGGCTCCAGCCAGTTCGCCAGCACGACTCCCAGGGTCAGGGCGAGGACGGGGATGGCGGCACAGACGACCGCGGTAACACGAGGCGGCATCGATTGCCTCGTTCCCACGTTCGCTGGGTCGTAACACCCCCCGGCCCGGCTAGGACTCCACTTCCTCAACCGGCGAGTCGAGGGCACGAACGAGAGTGTTTGCGACGTAAAATGCCGTCCCACGGATCGTCTTTGCTTCGCTTCCGAGGATCTCGGCCGTAATGAGACGTTCGATCAGATCTCGCGCGGCAGGATAGGTCAGACCGGTCACCGTGCGCGCGATCGGGACCGAAATCGCGGGGATCGTGAACAAGTGATCGACGAGACGATGGAGGTTTTGTGACACGCGAGGGCCGGTAAGCATCTGATGGTACCGCGCTCTGAGCTGTACGAGACGCCGAGTTCTTAGGACAGCGTCGATCGACTGCGTTCGCACCCCTTCGAGGAAGAAGGTGATCCAAGTATCCCAATCGCCGTGCGTGCTGACACGAAGCAGCGCGTCATAGTACGCAGTCTGGTATTGCTCGAAGTACGCGCTGAGATACAGCAGCGACTCTGTGAGAATGCGCGCGCGGTGCAGCCATAGCGATATCAGGAGACGGCCTAATCGTCCATTTCCATCTCGATACGGATGAATCGTTTCGAATTGGTAGTGTGCGACGGCGAGCTTCACTAACGGGGGCTCATCGTCGCCGTCGAGAAACCGCTCCAGATTTTCAAGCAGATCGGTGACGAAGACGTCGGGCGGCGGTACGAACCTCGCATCGCGGAGCGGACCGCGACCGATCGAAACAAGGCAGTCTCGCGTGCGACCCGGCGTCGTTTCAAGCGGATCACGGCCTCGCATGAGAATCTCGTGGAGCTCGTTGAAGAGGCGCCGGCCAATGGGTATTTGCTCGCAACGGCCGCGACCATAATCAAATGCGTCGACGTAATTTGCGACGACCTGGTCGTCGCCGCCGGCTCCGCGTCCCGCCTCATGCGCCGCCTCAAAGAGAATGAGGTCCGGCAACGTCGTATGGGTGCCCTCGATTTTGCTCGACAGCACTGCCTCGCGCCGCAGGTAGTTGCGGAAGAGCAGATCCGGGCGCTCGATCTGTCCGGCGACGCCGTCCAGACGGGCAAGGGCGCGGTCAGCGTCGGACAACGCAAGGCGTAGAGCCTTGGCGCCGAAGTCGCCCGGGGGCGGCAGCTCGCAAGGTACGAAGGCCTTGCCCGCGTTTCCGCACGCGTCCGTAACGTCGACCAGCCGACCAGGCGCTGCCTCGACGAATTGAGCCGGATCCATGGAAGTTGTCCTTATGGAGCCGGCGTCGATTAAAGTTTCGGCCCCTAAACTATATTAGAGTACCTGAGCATGAAAGTCGAGCCCCCGCGCTTCACCGGCACCGCGGACAACAAGATCGGTCTCATCGCCGGCGTCCCGCTCAATCGCGCCGGCACACCCGACGAGATCGGCCCCGGCCTAGGCGTATCGCCCGCCAACCGGTTCTTCGAGCGCATCGAGCTCGGCGATGTCGCCCGCGCTCAGCCGGACTCCGGCGGCGCCGACGTTCTCTTCCAGATATGGAATGCGCCGCGTCCCCGGAATCGGCACGACGTTCCCGCCCTGCGCCAGCACCCACGCAAGCGCGACCTGACCGTTCGTCGCGCCGACACGCTGCGCGACCGACTGCACCTGCGCGACGAGCCGCTGATTGCGCTCGAAGTTCTCGCCCTGAAAGCGCGGGAGCGATGCGCGAAAGTCGGTCGACGCGATGTCACCCTGCGTCAGGCGGCCCGTGAGAAAACCGCGGCCGAGCGGCGAGAACGCGAGGAAGCCAACGTCGTGCGCTGTGCACCACGGCAAGATCTCGGCGAGCGCGTCGCGCGTCCAGAGCGAGAGCTCCGACTGCAACGTCGCGATCGGATGAACGGCGCTCGCGCGCTCGAGCGTCGGGACGTCGACTTCCGAGAGCCCGATCGCGCGCACTTTCCCCGCGGCGACGAGCTCGGCCATCGCGCCGACGCTCTCCTCGACGGGGACTGCCGGATCGACGCGATGGAGCTGGTACAGGTCGATCACGTAGATCCCGAGCCGCTGCAGCGATCCTTCGACCGCTTTTCGGATCGTCTCGGGGCGGCCGTCGCGCTTCAGCGGCACACCGGCCGGCTGCGGCACGAATCCTGTCTTCGTTGCGACGATCACCTGATCGCGCTTCCCCTTGAGCGCCTTCCCGAGCAGCGTCTCGTTGGTGAACGGTCCGTACACTTCGGCGGTGTCGTAGAGCGTCACGCCGAGCTCGATCGCGCGGTGGATCAGCGCGATCGCGTCCTTCTCCTGGTCCCCCGCGATCGGCTCCCCGTATGCCCACGTGAGCCCCATCGCCCCATACCCGATCTCACCGACCGGGATCCCCGAACTTCCAAGCGTGCGTCGTTCCATAGCCTCCCCGAACACGAAAACAACGCGCCCGAGTTGCGCCCCGCTGAAGTGATGCGATCAAGCTACGCCGCAATGTTCGTGCGCCGCCGCTCGCGAACCGTGCAAGACAACACCACCTGCACGGCAGCTTAGAAGCCGATTGCTCGTTCGCTAGGTCCCGACCTGAGCGTTCGGCTTGAAGCGTAAAGGAGTTGATGGTGCAAACAGGTGACGCCTATTCCGACCTGATGCGGCTCATCAGCGGGTTTCAAGTATCGCAGGCGATATCGGTCGCCGCGACGCTGCGGATAGCCGACTTGCTGTCGAGCGGGCCGCGCAGCAGCGAGGACCTCGCCGCGGCGACGGAAACCGATCCGAGCGCGCTCTATCGACTCTTACGTGCGCTCGCCGCCGCCGGCATCTTTCGCGAAACCGAAGATTGCCGGTTCGGTCTCACTCCGATGGCAGAGTGCTTGCGCTCCGACGCGCCGCAGCCCGCCGGTCCGTTGGCGGCGTTCATCGGCCGTCCACACTTCTGGAATGCGTGGGGAGACCTGCTGCACAGCGTCCGAACCGGGGAGAGCGCTTTTCGGCGCCTGCACGGTATGAATGTCTGGGAATTCCTGGCTGGGAAAGCCGAGGAGAGCGACATCTTCAACCGCGCGATGGCAGCCCTTTCCTGTGGAGCTGGTTCAGCCGTCGGCGCAGCCTACGATTTCGGCGCGGTCCAACGCATCGTCGACGTGGGTGGCGGGAACGGCGCGCTTCTCGCCGAGATTCTCCGAGCACACCCTAACACACGCGCTGTTCTCTTCGAGCAACCGCAGGTCGCTGCGGACGCCCGAGTCTTCCTTGAAGCGGCCGGTGTTGCGGATCGATGCGACATCGTCGGCGGAGATTTTTTCGAGAACGTTCCGGAAGCCGATATCTTGATCCTCAAATCGATCATTCACGACTGGGACGACGCGGCTGCCGTCGCAATCCTTCGTGTGTGTCGCCGCGCGATCGCGTCGCAGGGAAAGCTCCTCATCATCGAGCGCGTCGTCGCACCGCCGAACGAAGCCCCGGAGATCAAGTTCAGCGACCTCAACATGCTGGTCTTACCGGGCGGGCAGGAACGCACGCGGGACGAGTTCGCCGAACTCTTCGCCGCAGCGGCTTTCCGTCTCACGAACGTCATCCCAACCCGCACACGGTGGAACGTGATCGAAGGCGAGCCGGTCTAGCATCGCGCTTGGACGGCAGGAGCCCGGACCGTAGGCCGCCGACTCTCGCAACCATGCGAGTCGGGAGCACGCAGCACCGCGACCTCTTCTGCCGCTGGTTCATCGAAACGCACGTCGCGTGGGAACCCGCAGACCTTCCCTGGCCTCCGCTGGATGTCGCGCTCGTGGAGCGATTGCGTGCGTTCCCTTTCTGGAGCCACGCACGATCGATCGAACGGCGCGCGGGGAAGCTCGTGAGCGGGTTCGCGGAGACGATCGAGGACCCGCTGATGCGTGAGGCGGTCGCGTTGCAGGGCATGGAAGAGACGCGTCACGGACGGCTGATGGGCCACGTGCTGGAGCATTACAGGATTGACGTTCCGGAGGTACCCTTCGCCGAACCGCGCGGGACCATGGAGGACTTCCGAATCTTTGGGTTCGGCGAGTGCATGGACTCGTTTCTCGGCTTCGGTGCGTTCGCGATCGCGCGGCGCAAGCGGCTCTTCCCAGCGGCGCTCCTCGACATCTTCGATACCTTCATGTGGGAAGAGGCGCGTCACATCGCGTTTTTCACCAATTGGTGGCGCTACGAGCAGGCCCGAGCGGGTCGCGACGGCGTCCTTCGCCGTACGCTCGAGTCAGTCGCGTATTACCTCAAGACGGCGTCAGCCCCGGCGCGCGGAGCTGCTGACGTGCCATGGCCGAAGTTGGAAGGAAACGAGCTCTTCGACTCCATAGCGGCCGACATCACACCGGCGACGTTCCTCGCGGCAGCGCTCGAGGCGAACCGCTCGATGATGGCACGCGTCGACCGTCGGCTTCTCCGGCCGGTGTTGATGCCGCGACTTGCGACCGCGTTGCTGCTAGGGATCCGAATGCTCCCGCCGCGCGAGCCCGCCGTTACCCCGGCTGCGTCATCTTTCGCTCGCGCAGGAATTTGTTTCGCTGACACGATTTGTGGCAGACAACGGAGATCTAATTAGCGTTAAGCTTCTTCTCCCAGATCGTCTCCTCGCTTCCATCGTTGTCGGCCATCCGCTATGCGCTTCGCATTTTCGGCTTCAACCTCTTCGGCAATCGTTGCGGCACCCGAAATCCTGAAAAGACGCTGCACTGCAGAGAATGGCAGCATCGCTGCATAGCAGGTGAGAAACAACAACGCAGTGCGAGAGACGGCGCGTCCCACAATTGAATAGCCAGGCTCAGAAACAAATGCGCTAATATAAGTTAGCCAGCCGATTACGGTAGCGAAAACGATAGCAACGCTGAAACAGAAGTCCGCGATAACGTTCAAATACTGCAAGCGATCTTGCGCAGCGACCGGTCTCGGAATCAGCCCGATTAACACGCTCAATGATGTGCCGAAAAAACCTCCTAAAATTGCAAATGTCGACACAATGAGGGCGAAATATCCGGCGGTCATTCCATGCGGGCGCGGCACACTAAAAGCGAAGACGTTTGATACGCAACCGAGCAAGAGCGCCGCCTTAAAGTCCCACGATTTAGCGTAGTCTCTCCAACGTGGCCGAAGATATCGCCAGAGCGCGAGAGCATTGTAGGTCTGCTGCTCAACCGAGGGGAGCTTTGATGCCATTACACTTCAAGCTCGTCGACGGTTTCGGTTGCAATCGGATTGTTGCGCGCCAACTTTTCAGCAAAATCCGCGGGCTCGCCCGTGCTTTGGACGCTAAGGCTGAGCGGCGAGACTTTCTTGCCCGATATAGGTTCCGCATGCCCCGCCTGGTTTATGCCTCTGCCGCTTTTTAGTTCACCAAGGCCTTCCTCAACATAGTCAAGCTGGTTGCTAACCAGAACGCCATCAATGTTGATCCCGCGGGGATCACCGACGAGTCGAAGGAGCTCCCGCTGTACGTGTGACTGCTCTAAAGAATTCGTAAACAGCTTCGTGTCTGCGCGACCTTCAGGATTTGCCCGAACAATGCTGAAGCTCAATTCTTCAATCTTACGAAAGGATCGTAACCGTTCGCGAAGGCTTTGATCCCGCAGTAGCGGGTATAGCGTCATCGTCCCGAGGACTGGCGTTGCAAATGCCTTCAGGACTGCTAACACCTTCGATACAGGAAAGCGCGGCCGCTTTGGAATTGCAAAAACGTGCGCCTTGCGCAAAAATACGATCGGAATAAAGTCGCTCGTATCAAGTTTCCCACTCGCAAGATGCAATGCAAGACCTGACCCGCTCAGTTTATAGACATCCGTCGTCTTCGATCGACTGAGCAGCGCAGCGCTAATTGAGGTCCCAGCGAATACGTGATGTTCAACATCGGTTATCGCCCAAGTGTCCCCTTTCCACTTCGTCATTCGCGGCTCCAAAATGCGAAGGCCGAGTTTAGACGCGTCGCCCTCTAAACCGTCAACACTGAGTCTGTAGAAAACCGTCGTATAGTCGTAAAGTGACATAAACCCCGCAATATCACTCGTGCAGATTGACTGTCTCTCGCGACCTTGTTCGCGGGACCGTCAGCCCAAGGCCTCCCGACGTCACGGGCGCCGGAACGATCCCGCTTCGGATTTGAGCTGGAACTTTCGCCCGAGCAGTCTCGATGCGTGCGCCTGGCACCGGCCTAACGTGGCCGCGGTTCGCGTCGTGACAGATTGAGTGGCATCGCCAAGGCGGCAGCTTCTCGCTGTTGCGGCCACCGGGGGAGTTCCGGCGTGCTGCGAAGCGCCGACACTGCGATCCGGCTTCTTACGATCCTAGAAGCCACCGCCCTTGAGAGGACCAGGGCCTGAGGTACATCGCGCTTTGCAGGCGGTCCCAAAATGCTTTATCGATCGCTCTTAATTAATCGAATTAGCCACGACGTATCCCGGCGCAGCTAATGCAGAGCGCGGCGTGGCCGAGCCTCGCACTTCGCGAAATGCAGCCATAGCCTCGCGTCGCGAGGACCACAATCGACCTTGCTTGAAGGTTCCGCACCGATGGCGTTGCCCGTGCCGAACTCGAGAGGCGCAATCCGTCGCTGCCAAAGAGCGGGGATTCAATGACCGAGCGACCTAGCGAATTCCAACGGCGCGAAATACCGATGCTGAGGGCCCTCCGCTTAGGCAATTATCGAAGTTTTAACGACGTGACCGTAGAGTTCGGGAATCTCACGGTTCTCATCGGTCCGAATGCGGCAGGGAAGTCAAACCTACTTGACGCCATTAGCTTCTTCCGGAACCTTGCTGAGCATGGTATCGACGATGCGGTATCAATGCAAGGCGGCATTGACTATATTCGCAACTTGCGACTACCGAAGACGAGCCCTGTACGCCTCGGCATTGATTTAGAATGGCCTTCACTGGAGCGCCCGTTCTATCTCATCAGGCATAGCCCTAGAGCGAGAGGGGCGGCTTCGCAGCTTCCACCATATCTGCGATATCGAAATGCTTTAGTGAGCTACGACATTGCACTGGGAGCGGCGCAACGAACGCGCGATCCGCGCGTGATGTCAGAATCCCTGAAAATCCGCTTTGAGCTCGCCATAATTCCGAGAGAACGTAAGGGACTCATTCGTGATGATCAGGTTTGGCACCGTTCAGTTCTAACGTTGACGGTCAGCGGCGGAAAGCTGACTACCAACCTCGAGTCGACGGCCACCGAAGTCGAAATTACACCGGCGCTGAGTCCGGAGTACGATCTAGGCCGCTATGATTCCAGCGAAGTACTCCTCCACCAAGATTCCGTACCCTTCGGCTTACAACCGATCCAAGCACTATCAAAGATCCCTCGATACGACATCGATCCAACCCTTGGCAAGTCGGCTCTTCCGGTCACTGGTCGCGCGGAACTTGAGGAAGATGGGGATAATTTGCCGGCCGCGCTCCGGGCCATTCTAAGCCACAGCGGTGACCGCGAGAAGTTTCTTGCACTTGTTACGGACGCGCTGCCATTCGTTAGATCAGTAGACGTAGCGTCGTTTTCCGACATGACCCGGTTCTTGCAGGTTCGCGAGACATATAGTTCACGAAGCGTTATTCCGGGTTACCTTATGTCGGATGGCACAATCGACGTTATCACATTTATTGTAGCGCTCTATTTCCAGAACGCCTTCCTTACGATGTTTGAAGAACCGGATCGTGGCTTGCATCCTGCAATGGTAAGAAAAATTGGCGCCATGATGGTTGAAGAGTCGGAGCAGCGTCAAGTCATCGCTACGACGCACAGCACGGAGCTGATCAACTCGGTGCGTCCAGACAGCGTCCAGTGTGTCGTGAGGAATGACGAGGGAAACTCGACGGTATTCCGGCCGAGCCAGTCTCCGCAATTCCAATCGTTTCTTACAACGATGGGGATTGGGCAGCTCAATTCAGCTGGGTTACTCTCGACCTACTTAGGATAACCGTGGCTAAATCTCTGGCGCTTTTCGTCGAAGGCGCGGACGACCGTCGATTTGTTGAACGAGTGCTTCGACCTCGTATGAAGAAGGCTACTTATTCGGCACTGATGCCGATCGAATACGCACAGATGGAAGACAGCGACGTAAATGGCTTGGTCTCCGGCTTCAATGCGAGCACTGAAAGCTTCGACTATCTGTTCTTAACTGATCGCGACACGCATCAAGACATTACGGCGTGTAAGCGCCACATATGCAGAAAGTATCCCGCGGTAAAGCCTGAAAACGTGGTTATGGTCTGCGCCGAAATTGAGTCATGGTACGTTGCCGGCCTGACCCCTAGCAAGCTCGCGGCTTTAGGAATACGGTTCACAGAGCGAACCACTGACACGTTGACCAAAGAGCGGTTCAATGCAGCTATGCCCCTTGCATACCGTAAGAGCAGGCGAGTCTTTTTGATCAAGATGTTGGACAGCTTTACGGTTAGCACGGCCAAGGGTCGTAACGCTTCATTTAAGTCATTCTGCTTGACGCACCAGGCAGTAGTTTCTAAAACGTAGGCGCCTAGGCCTAGGCGTCGCTGAGATCCTCGAACGCCGCTTTCTGTTACCGCGAGATGGCCATCTACGGTTCCCCGGGGTAGACGCTAGCTGTGTAGTATCCCGTTGCGCGCTGGTCGCTACCGCCAGCCCACTGGAAAGTGGTGATCCTCGGCACCAAGCGTTGTAACGCCAAGAGCCGCGCTGATCGGCATCGGTCTCGCTCTGCGTTATGTCTCGCTCAGGGCCTCGCGAACGATCCGCTCCTGCTCCACAGCGTGCGCCCCAGGGTACCCTTCGCTGGGACTCGCCCGATACGGCCGGCCCACATACTCAATGTCAGCCAGCTGCGGCGGCAGATTTTCCACGACGCGCCGGCGCACGTGTGCGCGAGCGCCCATGTTCTTCGGCTCTTCCTGCGCCCAGATCACATGCTCGAGATTGGGGTAGCTGGCGATGAGGGCGAGGATCTCGTGGCGGGGGAGGGGTGAGAGCATCTCGACGCGGGCGATCGCGGTTTCCTTCGCTTCGGCGTAGAGTGGGCTCGACGTCAGGTCGTAGTAGATGTGCCCGCTGCACAGCAGCAGCCGCGTGACGCCGGACTTGTCGACCTTCTCGTAGCGCGGGTCGTCGATGAGCTCGCGGAACGTTCCGGTCGCGAGCTCGTCGATCGTCCCGTACGCCGCCCGGTTCCGCAGCAGCGATTTCGGCGTCATCACCACGAGCGGGTACGCCTGATCGGCCTTCGCCTGCGCGCGCAGCAGATGGAAGTACTGCGAGGCGGTCGAGCAGTTCGCGATCCGGATGTTGCCCTCAGCCGACAGCTGCAAGAACCGTTCGATCCGCGCGCTCGAGTGCTCCGGGCCCGCGCCCTCGTACCCGTGCGGCAGCAGCAGCGTGAGACGCGTCGTCTGCCCCCACTTCGCCGCACCCGCCGCGATGAACTGATCGATGATGATCTGCGCGCCGTTGTTGAAGTCGCCGAACTGCGCTTCCCACAGCACGAGCGATTCCGGCAGCTCGGCGCCGTACCCGTACTCGAAGCCGAGGCACGCATACTCGCTCAGCGGCGAGTTGTGGATCTCGAACGACGACTTCCCATCGTCCAGATGCTGCAGCGGCACGTACTTCTCGTTCGTGCGCGCGTCGTGCAGCACGGCATGCCGGTGCGAGAACGTCCCGCGCTCGGTGTCCTGTCCGGTGATCCGGATCGGCGTCCCTTCGTTCAAGAGCGAAGCGAAGGCGAGCGCCTCGGCCATGCCCCAGTCGACTTCGCCGCTCTCCTTGAGCGACTGCTGGCGCTTCGTAAACTGCGAGAGCAGCTTCTTGTTCGGCGTGAAGCCTTCCGGAACGGCGACCAGCGCGTCGCTCCAGCGCAAGAGGTGGTTCTTGTCGACGGCGGTGTTCGGCGCTTTCTCGCGCACGTTGAGCTTCGCGCCGCTCGTCGCTTCGACGAGCTTCGTCTTGTACTGACCGCTCTTGACGTTCTTGTGCGCTTCGGCGAGGCGTGCCGTTGCGGCGTCCTGCGTCTCCTTGACCTGGTCGGTCGTGAGCACGCCCTGCGCGACGAGCTGCGCGGCGTAGAGCTCGCGCACGGTCGGATGCGACTTGATCGCTTCGTACATCAGCGGCTGCGTGTACATCGGCTCGTCCTGCTCGTTGTGGCCGAAGCGGCGGTAGCCGATCAGGTCGACGACCACGTCGCGCGAGAACTTGCGGCGGTAGTCGATCGCCAGATGCACCGCGGCGATGCACGCGTCTACGTCGTCGGCGTTGACGTGCACGATCGGCAGGTCGTAGCCCTTCGCGAGGTCGGAGGCGTAGCGCGTGGAGCGCGCTTCCGACGGGTCGGTAGTGAAGCCGACTTGGTTGTTCGAGATGATGTGGATCGTGCCGCCGGTCGAGTAGCCGGCGAGGCCCTGCAGGTTGAGGACTTCGGCGACGACGCCTTGCGCGGCGAACGCGGCGTCGCCGTGGATCAGGATCGGCGCGGCGACCTCGACGTTGAGCGTCGGCGGGTTGACCGCGTGGTCGGTCTGCAGCGCGCGCGTCATCCCCTCGACGACGCCGTCGACGGCCTCGAGGTGCGAGGGGTTGCTGGCGAGTTCGACCTTGATCTTCGTGCCGACCGGCGTCACGTACTCGCCGACCGCGCCGTGGTGGTACTTCACGTCGCCGGTGACGTCGTCGTCGGGCGTCTCCGGGTTCGGGAACTCTTCGCGCTGCGAGGCCGACTCGAACTCGGCGAGCAGTTCTTCGTAGGGGCGGTTGACGACGTGCGCGATGGTCGAGAGGCGGCCGCGGTGCGCCATGCCCAGCACGGCCGTCTTCGTGCCGTCTTCGGCGAGCATCGAGATCGTCTCTTCGAGCATCGGCACCATCACGTCGAGGCCTTCGATCGAGAAGGTCTTCTGCGACATGAACTGCTTGCGGAAGTAGCGCTCCATCGCTTCGACCTTCGTCAAGCGCTGGAGGACTTGCACGCGGCGCTGCGGCGTGAGCGGACGGCGGTGCATCCCCGTCTCGATGTACTCGCGCAGCCATTCGCGCTGTTGCGTGTTCGAGATGTGCTCGATCTCGTAGGCGATCGTCGACGAGTACGTCTCTTTGAGTTTCGGGAGCACGTCGGCGAGCGTGTTGCCGGGGAGTTTGACGCGCAACACCGAGGCCGGGATCGACTTCATCATCGCCGGCGTGAGGCCGTAGCTGGCGGGGTCGAGCGACGGATCGTCGGGCGGTTTCGTGCCGAGCGGATCGAGGTTCGCGCCGAGGTGGCCATGGCGGCGATACGCCGAGACGATCGCCATGCCGGCGGCGATCGCGCGCAGCATCTCTTCCGACGGAACGCCGGGGAGTTCGGCGACCGGCGCGGCTTCGGCGTCGCGCACGACGGGCGCGGCGAGGTTTGCGTTGGTGGCGGCGCCGCGGATGTCGGCGTTCAGGCCGAGCTGCGAGAAGATCGTTTGGTAGAAGTCGTCGGCGCCGGAGAGGAATTCGTCGACGCGCTTGAGGTACTCGCCCGACTGCGCGCCTTGGATGACGCGGTGGTCGTAGGTCGAGGTCATCGTCATGACCTTCTCGACGCCGAGCTGCGCGAGCGTGGCGCGCGGTGCGTGCGCGAAGCCCGGCGGATAGGCGATCGCGCCGGCGGCGATGATCGCGCCTTGGCCGACCATCAAGCGCGGGACCGATGCGACGGTGCCGATACCGCCTGGGTTCGTCAGCGTGAACGTCGCGCCGGTTTGTTCCTCGACGGTGAGTTTGTTGTCGCGCGCTTTGGCGACGAGGTCTTCGTAGGCGTTGCGGAACGCGCCGAAGTCGAGCGACGCGGCGTTCTTGATCACCGGCACGACGAGGAAACGCGAGCCGTCTTTCTTCTGCGCGTCGACGGCGAGGCCGAGGTGGATGCCGGCTTCGATCCTCTGCGGTTTGCTGTCGGTGCGGCGGAACGACGCGGTCATCCCGGGCATCTCGGCCGCGGCGCGGGCGAGCGCGAAGGCGATGATGTGGGTGAACGAGACCTTCTCGCCGCGGCCCGCCTGTTTGAGCGCGGTGTTGAGCTCGGCGCGGCGCTGTTCCAGCGTGCCGACGTGCAGCGTGCGGAACGACGTGGCGACGGGGATCGAGAGCGACTGCTCCATGTAGGAGGTGAGGGTCGCGACGGAGCCCTTGAGGTCGGTGACCTTCGTCTCGGCGGAGAGCGCGGGGTACTGGATCGCCGGGGCCGGCGCCGCGGAGCCGAGGCCGCCGGTGAAGGCGATCTTGCCGGAGGCGATCGCGGCCTCGACGTCTTCGCGCAGGATCAGGCCGTCGGGGCCGGTGCCGGCGAGCTTGGTGGGGTCGATGTGGAGGCGCTCGACGAGGCGGCGGGCGTGGTGGGAGAGGACGCCGCCGGACTTGCCGTTGGCACGGCGCTCGGATGGTGCGTCGGGGGAACCGGGGGCGCCGTAGCTGGTGGGGGTGACGAGGGTCGGCTCCGCGGGCGACGATCCGGGGCCCGCGGTGGGGGCTGCTGCGCTACGCGCGGGGGGGCGGCTCGACGAGCTCGCCGTGACAGCGCCACCCGCCGTGCCTGCGGCCACGGGTTTGGTGGCGGTGGTATCGATTTCGGCTAGGACGGCGCCGACGGAGATGGTGGCGCCCTCGTCTCCGTGGAGGGCGGTGATCACGCCGGCGGCGGTGGAGGGGACCTCGACGTCGACTTTGTCGGTCGTGATGTCGACGATGGTCTCGCCTTCGTCGACCCAGTCACCCGTCTTCTTGCGCCACTCGACGATCGAGCCTTCGCTGACCGACTCGCCCATCTCGGGCAGGGTGACGTTCACGAGCGTTTGCACAGCCATCTCCGGAGTCGATACCCTTCTGTCTCTGGGGGAAGTGCCTGCACTTCGGTCTCGACCGAAGCCGCGGCCTTCCGCGCACCGTTCCCCATGATACGGCACACCGCGGTGCAGGGGAAATACCGCCTGCCTATCGCAGGCAAAGGCCAGGCCTATGGAGTTACGCGATCTTCGTTCGTTCCTTTCGGTTGCGCAGTATGGCAACATGAGCCGTGCGGCGGAAGCGCTGCACGTTTCGCAGCCGGCGTTGAGCGAGCAGATTCGCAAGCTCGAGGACGATCTCGGCGCGCCGCTCTTCGAACGCACGAGCCGCGGCGTCGTCCTCACCGACGCCGGCGAGGCGCTGCTGCCGCAAGCGCGCGCGGTGCTCGCGCAAGCGGACGTTGCGGTCGAGGCCGTGCACATGGTGGCGCACGGGATCGCCGGAACGCTGGCGCTCGGCTTCATCGACTCGGCCGCGCTCGGCATCGTCCCGCCGCTGATCCGCGCGTTCACCGCGCGCTATCCGAACGTGAAGCTGCGCTTGCGGGAACTCGGGACGCAGCAGCAGCTCAAGGCGGTCGAAGCCGGCGAGATCGACGTCGGCATCGTGCGCGGACCGATTTGGAACGACGGACTCGTCGGCCAGCGCCTCGCGACCGAACCGCTGCTCGTCGCGCTGCCGGCGCAGCACCGGCTGGCGGGCGCCGCGTCGGTGCAGCTCGGCGATCTGCGGGACGAAGGGTTCATCACCTATCCGGCCGACCGCGGCGCCGCTTTATACGAAGAGACGATGCGGCTCTGTCACGAGGCCGGGTTCGCGCCGGCGATCGTTCAGGAAGCCAGCGAGATCGCGACGATCTGCGCGCTGGTCGACGCGGGTCTGGGCGTCGCGATCGTGCCCTCGTCGGTGGACGTGATCGCGCTGAGCGGCGTCGTGTACCGCGTGCTCGAGCCGCATGCCGAGCTCGAACGGTGGGCGGTGTGGCGCGACGGCGCGCAGACCGGCGTCGTTCGCGCGTTCGTCGCGACGCTGGCTCCCCAGTGAATCCGGGTTTCAGGAATTCATCACGTGCTCGCGGTAGGTTCGTCAAACTGTTCCGTTCGGAACCTCGTTTGGAGGGGTATGCGCACTCTGGTTCTCTCGCTGGTCGCCGTGTTCGCGGTGGGCGGCATCGCCCTCGCCGCACCGGACCCGGCGACCTCGCCCGGCGCGAGCCCGCCGACGCCGGCGGCCGTCGTGCACATGAAGAACTTCGCGTTCGGGCCGGATTCCGTCACGATTCTTGCCGGGCAGAGCGTGCGCTTCGTCGAGGACGACGACACGCCGCACACCGTCACGGCAACCGACAAGTCGTTCGATTCCGGCAATCTCAGCCAGGGCGCGAAGTGGGAGCACGCCTTCACGGCCGCCGGGACGTACACGTACTTCTGCGCGTACCACCCTTACATGAAGGGCACCGTCATCGTCAAGTGAGTCAGTGCTGCGCGGCCATGAACACGCGGGCCAGCTGCGCGAAGATCACGTAGCCGATCAGGCTCAAGCCGAACCCCACGGCGGTCATCGAGAGCGCCACGGTGACGAACGCCGCCGTGTTCGCGCCCTCGATGCGGCCGGGACCGATGCGCCAGGTGATCGCCCAGCCGAGGGTCGCTTCGACGAGGCCGGTCACGGCGCCGATCGCGCCGACGTACCGCGGGTCGAGCACCGTGACCCCGGCGACGAACCCGATGACGAGGTAGAGCGCGAACTGCAGCGGCCACAAGTTGCGGTAGGCGAGCCGGGGATTGCGCGCGCAGATCAGCGCCCCGATCGTATCGAATGCAAGTACCAGCACGACGGCGCCGAGCAGCGTGAGCGGGAACGCGGTTGCGAGGGACCAGACGGAGCGCACGGTGAGCGACATTCCGGAGGGCTCGACCGCGCTCCCACCAAACGGCCGCCGCAGTGGTTTTCAGCAGCGAGGTCTTCCTCTTCGGCTTCCTGCCGGTCGTGCTGGCGCTGTACTTCCTCGCCCCGGGGGCGCGGCTCAAGAACGTCGTGCTCGTCGTTGCCAGCCTCGCGTTCTACGCGTGGGGCGAGGGACGGTTCGTCGCGCTGGTGCTGTTCTCGGCGCTGGTGAACTACGGGTTCGCGCTCGCGCTCGGCCGGGGCGAGGGTGACGGCACGCGTTCGCGCAAGCTCGTGCTCGCGGCGGCGATCACCGTCGATCTGGGGATTCTGGTCTTCTTCAAGTACACCGGGTTCCTGGGCGACAATCTCAACTTCATTCTCGGGAACACGATTGGGCGGCAGGTCGCGCTCTCGCAGGTGTACTTGCCGCTCGGGATCTCGTTCTTCACGTTTCATGCGATCTCGTATTTGGTCGACGTGTACCGGCGCACGTCGGAGCCGCGGCGCAATCCGCTCGACGTCGTGTTGTATTTCGTGTTCTTTCCGCAGCTGATCGCGGGGCCGATCATCCGGTACAAGGACGTCGCGGCGCAGCTGACGCGGCGGGTCGTCACGACGGCGTTGTTCGCGGAGGGGGCGCGGCGGTTCGTCGTCGGGTTGGCGAAGAAGGTGCTGATCGCGAACACGCTCGGGGCGAGCGTCGATCACGTGTTCGCGGCGCCGGCGGCGACGCTGACCGCGCCGCTGGCGTGGTTTGCGATCGCGGCGTACACGCTGCAGATCTACTTCGATTTCTCCGGGTATTCCGACATGGCGATCGGGTTGGCGCGCATGTTCGGGTTCCGGTTTCTGGAGAATTTCGACTTTCCGTACGTGTCGGGGTCGATTCAGGAGTTCTGGCGGCGCTGGCACATCTCGCTCTCGCGCTGGTTTCGGGATTATCTGTACCTGCCGCTCGGCGGGAATCGCGGGCCGGGGTGGCGGGTGTACGTCAACTTGCTGATCGTGTTCTTTTTGTGCGCGTTGTGGCATGGGGCGAAGTGGACGTTCGTGGTGTGGGGGTTGGTTCACGGGGCGTTTCTGGTGCTCGAGCGGATTGGCGCGCTGCGGCGGGTCACGGCGCTGCCGGTCGTGCGGCATGTGTACGTGATGGCGGTGGTGATGTTCGCGTGGGTGTTCTTCCGGGCGGATTCGTTCGCGCAGGCGTTGGGGTTCTTGGCGGCGCTCGGCGGGCGGGCCGCGGCGCCATCGTTGACGGTTGGGCAGTTCGTCGACGTGGAGACGGTGCTGGTGTTTGTGGTCGGGTGTGTGTTGGCGACGCCGTTTGTGGCGAAGGGGGTGCGTGGCACGATGGGGCGAGTGTGGGTGGGCGCGGGTGCGGTGCCGGCGGGGATGGTGTTGTTGTTCGTGGCGTCCGCGGCGAAGCTCGCTGCTGGGACCTACAATCCGTTCATTTACTTCCGGTTCTGATGTCCGCGGAAGAGGGGGCCCCTCGACATTCTCGGGGTGACACGATCGCGATCGTCGTGTTTTTGGGGATGTTGGTTGTGCCGGGGATGTTGGCGTTGGCGGGGTTTGGTCGGGCGGATGTGGCGTTTATTGAAGGGAAGGAGCAGCGGCATCCGTTTGTTGCTCCGGCGGTGAGTTCGGGGGCGTTGGCGACCGGCGGGTATGAGCGCGATCTGGAGCGGCAGATCGCGGATGCGTTTCCGTTGCGCACGTCGCTGGTCGAAGGGTACGACTACGCGAAGTTCGTCTGGCTCGGCGAATCGACGTCGCCGCTCGTCATTCGCGGGCGCGACGGCTGGCTGTTCTACGGCGCGGAAGAATCGCCGTACGTCACCGGGGCGTGGAAGCCGACGGATGCGGAGCTTGCGCACATCGCGTCGGTGTACGCGGCGCGCGCACGGTGGTGCCGCGCCCACGGCGTCACGTACGTGTTCCTGATCGCGCCGAACAAGAGCTCGATCTATTCCGACGAAGCGCCCGCGTGGTATCGCCCCGCGGCACCGACGCCGCTCGACCGGCTGCTGCCGATGCTGCACCGCGCCGGCGTCACCGCGATCGACGTGCGCGCGCAGCTGCGCGATACGGCACAGCGGGGCGAAGTGTACTCGCGCGGCGACACGCATTGGAACGGTGCCGGCGCGTACGTCGCCTACCGCGCGGTCGTCGGCGCGCTCGACGGAGCCGGTGTTCGCGATGCGGTCGTACCGTCCGGAACGCGGGTCGCATCGAACGGCGGAGACCTGCTCAACATGAGCGGGGTCGGCGCGCGCATCATGGATCGCGTGGTGCAGGTCGACTTTCCGCACCGCGCGCATCCGGCCGCGTCGCCGGAACTCGAGGGCAAAGCGGCGATGAAGCAGTTCAGCTTTCATGCCAGTGCGGTCGACGCGCCGCTGCGGGTCGCGGTGATCTTCGGCGACTCGTTTTCGGCGGGGATCGCGCCGTTCTTGGCGGAGGATTTCCGCCTCACGGCCGCACTTCAGGAAGGCACCGCGCGCACGCCTCATTTTGATCCAGCCGTCGTTCTTGCGGCCCACGCGAACGTCGTCGTGCAAGAGCTCGTCGAGCGAAATCTGGTGTTCGGCGCGTCGTTTCAGGCGAACGTCCCTTCGCCCTGACCGGGTCGCACGGTTGGAGGCCAGGGGGGCGTCGCGGAGATCGCTAAGGCTAACCGACTTCGCCGGTCCCCTGAAAGCGGGCGCACCATGAGCGCAACGATCCGTAAACTCTCCGTCGTCGACTCGGCCTTTTTGTTCGGGGAGACGCCGGAGTGTCCGATGCACGTGGGCAGCCTCACGATCGTCAAGCTGCCCGACGGGTACACCGGCGACTTCTACGAGGATTTCAAGAGCCTCGTCGCCTCGCGGCTGCACCTCGCCAAGAGCCTGCGCTGGAAGCTGGCCAGCACGCCGTTCGACCTCGACCGGCCGAGCTGGATCGAAGACGACCAATTCGAGCTGAGCCGGCACATTCTGCGGGGTGCGCTCCCGGAACCGCGCACCGTGGCCACGGCGGAGCGGCTCGCCGGCTGGCTGCACGCCAAAACGCTCAATCGCGCGCGCCCGCTGTGGGAAATCTACGTGTTCGACGGGATGCCGAACAACGAAGCGGCGATCTACTCGAAGATGCACCACGCGCTGATCGACGGCGGCGCGGGCGCCGCGTTGAGCGAGATCCTCTACGAATCGAGCCCCACGCCGCAGCCAGCCGGACCCACAACCGCGGCGACCGCTGCGGCCGCCGGCCGCCAAGACGTTCGCGACGTCGCCTCGTCGATGTTCGCGGCGTATGCGGAGCTGTGGCGCACGCCGCTGAAGACCGGATCCGAACTCGGCAGCCTCGAGCTGCCGCGCAGCGGCGGGACCGATCTCGCCTCGGTGCTCATGAACGCCGCGATCGAGTCGGTCGAATGGCCGCTGCGCATGAGCGCCAACCTCAACGAGATCGTGAACACCTACTCGGCCGCGGTCGCCAACGCGTTCAAACCCGAGTCGCTCAAGCAGCTCGAAGCGCTCAGCGCGCCGTCGACGCCGCTCAACGTCGCGATCTCCTCGGAGCGCAGCTTCTCCGGCATCACGCTCTCGATGAAGCGCATCAAGGCGGTGGCGGCCAAGGCCGGCGGCAAGGTGAACGACGTCGTCCTCGCGCTCTCGAGCGCGATCTTGCGCCGCTATCTCATCGAGATCGGCGGGCTGCCGAAGAAGACGATGACGGCGTTCGTGCCGATCTCGGCGCGCGAAGCGGGCAACTCCGAGCTGAAGAATCAAGTCTTCGGCATGGTCGTCCCGCTTGCCAGCGACGTCGAGGATCCGAAGCTGCGGCTCGAGACGATCATCGCCGAGGCCGCGAAGGCGAAGGCGATGGCCAACCCGATGCGCACGCTCATGCCGCACTTCGCCGACATGCCGACCTTCGGCACGCCGATGCTGCTGCAGTTGCTGGCGGTCTTCTACGGCCGCTCGCAGCTCGCGAACAGCATGCCGCCGCCGACGAACGTCGTCGTCTCGAACGTTTTCTTCTCGCGCAAGCCGTTCTACGTGGCGGGCGCACGGATCGAGCACGTTTTCCCGATGTCGATCCCCATCCACGGCCAAGCGCTGAACATCACCGTGCACGGCTACGTCGAGGGTGTGGACTTCGGGCTGATCGCCGGCGCCAACGTCGTCCCCGACGTGGAGCACATCACCGACATGCTCCCCGAAGAGCTCGCGAACCTCGAAGCCGCCTACGGAATCACCGCATGAAAGAAGCGCCGAGCAGGATGCTCGTGCCGATCCCGAACCCGCCCAAGAAGCCGGTCGTCGGCAACGCGTTCGACGTCAGCAGCACGGCGCCGATTCAGGCGCTGATGGCACTGGCGCGCGAGTGGGGTCCGATCTTCCAGCTCGACATGATGGGCAAACCGTTTGCCGTCGTCTCGGGCTTCGAGCTGGCCGACGAGCTGTTCGACGAGCACCGCTTCGACAAGTCGGTGCGGGGTGCGCTGCGCAACGCCCGCGCGATCGCCGGCGACGGGCTCTTCACCGCCTACACCACCGAACCGAACTGGTCGAAAGCCCACAACATCCTGCTGCCGAACTTCGGCGACCGCGCGATGCAGGGCTATCACCCGATGATGCTCGACGTCGCCGAGCAGATGATGCTCAAGTGGGGCCGCCTCAACCCCGACGACGAGGTCGACGTCGTCCACGACATGACCGCGATGACGCTCGACACGATCGGGCTGTGCGGCTTCGGCTACCGCTTGAACTCGTTCTACCGCAAGGACAACCATCCGTTCGTCGACGCGATGGTCGACGCGCTCGAAATCGCGATGAGCCAGCGCGGCTTGCCGCTGGAAGATCTGTTCACGCGCGGCCGCCAGCAGCGGCTCGCCTCCGACGCCGACTTCATGAACGGCATCGTCGACCGCATCATCCGCGAGCGCAAGGAAGAGCGCGCCGCGGGCGATCCGTCGCAGAAGACCGACCTGCTCGACTACATGCTCGCCGGCGTCGACCGCAAGACCGGCGAACGGCTCGACGATACGAATATCCGCTATCAGATCATCACGTTCCTGATCGCCGGGCACGAGACGACCAGCGGCATGCTCTCGTTCACGATGTACTACCTGCTCAACAATCCCGACGTCCTCGCCCGCGCGTACGACGAGGTCGACCGCGTGTTCGGGACCGATCCGTCGGTCAAGCCGACGGTGAAGCAGGTCAACCAGCTCGTGTACGTCCAGCAGATCCTCAAGGAGTCGCTGCGGCTGTGGCCGACGGCGCCCGCCCTCGCGCTGCTGCCGTACAAAGACGAAGTGATCGGCGGGAAGTACGCACTCAAAGCGCGCTCGCAAGTGCTCGTGCTGCTGCCGGTTCTCCATCGCGACAAGAGCGTGTGGGGCGAACGCGCCGACGTCTTCGATCCCGACAACTTTTCGCCGGAAAACGAGAAGAAGCGGCCGGTCAACGCGTACAAGCCGTTCGGCAACGGACAGCGCGCGTGCATCGGACGCCAGTTCGCGATGCAGGAGGCGACGCTCGTCATCGGGATGATGCTGCAGCGCTTCCGCCTGATCGATCACGAGCGCTACACGCTGCGACTCAAAGAGACGCTGACCATCAAGCCCGAGAGGCTGAAGATCAAGCTGCGCCCGCGACCGCACCCGCCGGCCGCCGCGATCGCCGTCGCACCGTCGCGCGCGCAAGGGAACGGCGCGGCGCCGGTCGTCGCCCCGCCCACCAGCGTTCCGACGCACGCCACGCCGCTGCTCGTGCTGTTCGGCTCGAACCTCGGAACGTCCGAAGACGCCGCACGACAAGTCGCCGACGCCGCGGCCGCGCAAGGGTTCGTGGTGACGATCGGCTGGCTCGACGACTACGTCGCGAAGTTGCCGACCGAGGGCGGCGTGCTGATCGTGTGCGCGTCGTACAACGGCGCGCCGCCGGACAACGCCGCCGGCTTCTACAAATGGCTGCAGGACGGCCTCGCGCCGAACGCGCTTGCGGGCGTGCGGTTCACGGTGTTCGGCTGCGGCAACACCAACTGGGCCTCGACGTACCAATCCGTGCCGCGCTTCCTCGACGAGAAGCTGGCGGAGTTCGGCGCGGAGCGGTTGTTCGCGCGCGGCGAAGGCGACGCGCGCGACGATCTCGACGGAGCGTTCCGGGCCTGGCGCTTCGCGCTGTGGCAGGCCGCCGCGAAAGAGCTCGGCGTCGCGATCGACCTGCAAGCCGAAACCGAGAACCGTCCGAAGTACACGGTGGAGCTGGTCGCCGGACCGCAGGCGAACCCGCTCGCCGCGACGCACGGCGCGACCGCGCTCCGCGTGCTCGTCAACCGCGAGCTGCAGACGGCCGACGTGCGTTCGACCCGTCATATCGAGCTCGCCGTTCCCGACGGCGCGACGTATCGCGTCGGCGATCACCTCGGCGTCGTGGCGGAGAATCCGCCGGCGGTCGTGGCGCGCGCGATGCAGCGGTTCGGTTTCCCGCCCGACGCGTACGTGCGTCTCGCCGCCGCCGGACCGCGCGCGACGGCGCTGCCGATCGACGAACCGATCGCGGTGGAACGCCTGCTCGCGCGGTTCGTCGAGCTGCAAGTCCCCGCGACCCGCAAGCACGTCGAGCTGCTCTCGGAGAACACGCGCTGCCCGAGCACGAAGCCGCGGCTGCAAGCGCTCGCGGTGGACGACGGCGAGGCGAGCCTCTACAAGACCGAGATCAAAGCCAAACGCCGTTCGGTGCTCGATCTGCTCGAAGAGTTTCCGGCGGTCGAGCTGCCGTTCGAGGCGTATCTCGCGATGTTGCCGACGATGACGCCGCGATACTATTCGATCTCGTCGTCGCCGCTCGTCGCGGCCGACCGCTGCAGCATCACCGTCGGCGTCGTGAGCGACGCCGCGTGGTCGGGGATCGGAACGTACGAAGGCGTCGCGTCGACGTACTTGCGGCGTCACGACGACGGCGTCGCCGTCGACGCGTTCGTGAAGGATTCGAAGAGCGGGTTCCGGCTGCCGGACGATCCGGTGCGTCCGCTCATCATGATCGGTCCGGGCACCGGGATCGCGCCGTTCCGCGGCTTCCTTCAGGAGCGCCGCGTGCGCAAGCAGGGCGGAGCGCAGCTCGGGCCAGCGCGGCTGTACTTCGGATGCCGCCGGCCCGACGAAGACTTTCTGTACCGCGAGGAACTCGAAGGCTACGCCGCCGCGGGGATCGTGGAACTGCACGTCGCGTTCTCGCGGGTCGATCCGGCGAAGCGCTACGTGCAGCACCTGATCGCCGAGCAGGGCGACGCGCTCTGGCCGCTGCTCGAAACCGGCGCGATCGTGTACGTGTGCGGCGACGGCAGCCGCATGGAACCCGACGTGCGGGAAGCATTTCGCGCGCTCCACCAGCGCAAGACCGGCAGCACCCCGGAAGCCGCCAACGCCTGGCTCGACGACCTCACCGCCACGAACCGCTACGTCCTCGACGTCTGGGCATCGACGTAGCCGTTGACGTGACGTGATCAACGCGCTGTATGCCATTCCGGCCTGGCTGCTGTTGTGCTTCGCGTGCGCGGTTGCGGTGGCGGTCGCGGTCGGCGGTCAGACGTGGGTCCACCGCCGGTTCAGTATGGTCGACTTCATCCAGCACAACGAAGTCGGCGGCTTCACGATCGCCGTCGTGGGGACGCTCTACGCCGTGATCGTCGCGTTCGTGGTGGCGATCGTCTGGCAAGAGTACGACGCGAGCCAGACGCGGGTCGGAATCGAAGCGGCGGCCGGGGCGACGGTCTGGCACACGGCGGCCGGGCTGCCCGGGCCGCTCGGGGTACGGACGCGGGCTCGAATGGTCGCGTTCGCGCGAACCATGTTGAGCGACGAATGGCCGCAGATGCGGCACGGCGGCGAGAGCCTTCGCGGCGAGGCGCTCGTCGTCGGCGCCCTCGACGATCTCGCGCGATTCCGTCCGCGCAACCTGGGCGAGGCCAACGTCCAGGCGCAGCTGCTGGACCGGGTGGAAGCCCTCCACGACGCACGTCACCAACGGCTGCAAGACAACGCGAGCGGGGTCTCGTGGTTCGAGTGGCTGGTGTTGATCGCGGGTGCGGCCGTCGTGATCGGTTTCTGCTACCTGTTCGGCTTGCAGAGCCAGCGCGTGCATCAGTTGATGACGGCCGCGCTCGCCGGCGTGATCGCGCTCGTGTGCGTGCTGATTTTCGAGCTCGACTACCCGTTCCGCGGCGATCTGGCGATCTCGCCCGAGCCCTGGCGCACGTTCCTGCGCAGCATCGGCGCGTTGTAGGCCGCTCGGATCCCACTCCGTCGTTTTAGGGCGCCTCGACGAGCTCGGGGCGGCGTTGGGGGTGACGTTAGGTGCGGCGGTAGATGCCGGGGGGCTGGCCGATGATGCGTTTGAAGGCTTTGCTGAAGGCGTGAGGCGACGTGCGTGCGAATCGCCTGAATGAACAAGATGTCCGCGAGCCGGCTGATGACGACGCCCGATCCCAAGCCGCGTTCCGCCGTCTCGAGCGCCAGCCCGAAGTTGTGGGCGCCTGAGAATGCTCACTACGCGCGGACGTTAGAGGCCCGTGGGTATGCCGCACTCGAGACGCGGATTACGGGATCACACGAAAAGAACGTCCGCGACGGCGGTTACCTTTTTCGGGCGGCAGCCGGAGCGCAGTCGCTGCGCGATGTCGTCACGTTTCGGTGGGAGATGGTTCCCGTCGCCGGCGGGGACGTCGAAGCGAGCGGCTTTGAGTTTCTGGTACTCGACGGCGACGGACGGATTCTGAGCGACTATCAATTCATCGAGTCGTAGTTCGTCTTTTCCGGCGGAACGCTCGCGAACAAGCGCCGGCGTCAACGAGTCGGTGGCGCAGTGTTCCCGATGAGCAGGCGGATTCGCCAATCGCCGCCGTCCCTTGTGAGCACCTTCGCAAAGTTGCCGCTCTGTTGTTTTCCGTCGTTCGGACCCGACCCGCTATAGGTGTATTCTCCAAGAATCCACGCGACGTCACCTACCCCGTGCGCTTGTAACACGGTCGTGGTGATCTTGGGCCAGCCCGCCTTTATCCGGGCTGCAACGGCGCCTGTAATCGCCGGCGCTCCGGACAGTACTCCGGTCGAAGCCGCAAACGTTCCATCCGGCGCGAACAAGGCTCCGACGCCAGCTGCATTCCCCGCGTTGTAGCTGGTCATCCACTTGTTCTCGATGCTATTGCCGACTTGCGTCGCGTCCTGCTGTGACATCGCAGTCCCTTGCCCGAACACCGGCGCAGCGGCAAGGCCGACGCCAACGAACGTCAACGGGATCCAGAACCCTCTTGTCATGATGCCTCCCTTGAGCAGACTTGTGCGTGGCACGCTGATCGAGGCAACCCAATCGAGGCGACCCTACGAAAGTATGGGCAGTTGTCGCACTCCAAGGGAAGCCTAGCACTTCGTCCGTGACCTGCAAAGGAGCAAGCGCGGGACATCGTGTCGCGGTGATCGCGTCAGCATCGACTACCTGATTCCGGAACGCGCCTTCCGCCGGCAGCCGAACCGTTGCCGCCCGCTGCCTACCGCCTGCACGCGCGCGTTTTTGGCGGTCAGCGCCGGCTGGGTCCCGCTAATGAAGCGTGGCCGACGCTTACGAGCGCGCACCGCCTAGCGGTTTCGCTACGCCGTATACGAATTCACGTTCGCTCGATCTTTGACAAGCTCGGTGTCAATTCGCACGTACAGCTTACTCGCGTGATGATTCGGAATCCGTAACACAAGTTCGGGACTTCCCTCTTCACCGCGACGATCACCGCGACGACACCGCCGCCCGGTAAGCAGACCGTCTTCGTCCACCCGAGCGACGTCCATTATATACCGGCCGGTGCATCGCGAGCGTCTGCACATCGATCGCGACTTCCCGTTCACGGAAACGCCGCAGCCGTACGAACACTACGAAGCGAGCCAGCATTTCGGCAAAATCGTCATCGCCGAATGAGCGTGCATCTCCGGCGGCCATTGCCGGGTATGGAGCTTCGTGAAGAATGGCCTTGCCTTCGCTATCGTCGACGTCTTCGCCGATGCGCCGCTTCAGGGAAATCCGCTCGCTGTCGTAGCGAATGGTGATGCATTGCCGGTCGAGGTCATGCATCGCATCGCTGCCGAGTTCGGGTTTTCCGAAACGACGTTTATCGTGCAGCCGCGCGACGAGTCCGCTACCTGGCGTTTGCGTTCGTTCACGCCGACCGGCGCCGAGGTGGTGGGGGCGGGTCACAACGCGCTGGGTGCATGGTGGTGGCTAGCCGACTCGGGGCGCCTTGCTCTCACCGATGGCGTAAACGGCTTCGCTCAGGAACTTGGGGAGCGCGTGCTTCCGCTGCAAATCAGGGTTGAATACAGTTCGCCGCGGCGCGTGACGATGGAACAGTCCGCGCCCATTTTCGGCGCGATCCCCGAGGATCGACGACCTCTTGCTGAAGGACTCGGCTTGGACGAAGGCGAGCTCCAGCTCGATCTTCCGGCGCAGACCGTGTCCACCGGCGTGCCGCATCTGCTCGTTCCGGCGGCAAGCCGTGCCGCCGTGGACCGCGCCGTCCCCGACGCATCTTCGCTGCGCGAAATTCTCAAAGCGCACGGTGCGCAAGGCTGTTATCTCTTCTCCTGCGATCCGCATACCGTCCAGCACGACGCCTACGCGCGATTCTTCAATCCAACGGTCGGCATCAAAGAAGATCCGGCTACCGGCAGCGCCGCAGGCCCGCTCGCCGCATACCTGCGAAAGTATCGGAGCGCCGGCGCCGACGTCACGATCGAGCAAGGTCATGCCATGGGGCGCCCGAGCACGCTTCACGTTCGGGTCGACGGAGACCGAGTTGAAATCTCCGGCGCCGCGGTCGTCGTCGCCGAAGGCCGTCTCTCGGTCTAGAGGTGAATATGATGATCAAAGCGCTTGACCACATCGTCCTAGAGGTTGCCGACGTTCAACGATCCATCGACTTCTATGCTGGACTAGGAATGGAGCCGGAACGTTTCGACGAGTATCGACGAGGTGAGGTGAAGTTTCCGTCGCTGCGGATCAGCGCAGACACGTTGATCGACGTGTTTCCGCCGCAGATGCACGATCGTCCGAAAGGCGACGGGCACAACCTTCACCATTTCGCGCTCGTCACCGACTTGCCGATCTCGGAAATACGCGCGGCGCTCAAGCGGCTCTCGATAGCGATCGAGCAAGAAGCCGATCACAATTTCGGCGCTCGCGGTTTGGCGAATTCCGTGTACGTTCGGGATCCCGACGGAAACCGCGTCGAGATCCGCACCTACGCAGCGGCCTCTTAGGCGCCTCGTCACGGCGAGCCCTATGTCACGGCGAGCTTGTTGAGCCGCCCTCGCTCGCGCGCCGTGCGCTGAGGCTTCGGGCGCAGTCCGCCGATCTGGATGGCCCGCGGTGCGGTGCGCCAAGCGGGCCACCGCTTGACGGCCCCTCGACAAGCTCGGGGTGACATTGGGAGGAGTGCTTGACAAGTCCAGCATGTTGCTTGGTATACTTAGCACACCCCCTCCGACCCGCGCTCAGCGCAGGACCCCCACCGTGAACAACACCGTCTTCACCGACACGATCGAGAAGCTCCAGAACCAGGGCCTCGAGACCCTCAAACAGGCCCAGGCCGCGCAGATCGCCGCCGTCAACTCGGTTCGCGACCTCGTCAACAACGCGACCAGCAAGA